>CAJIZC010000017.1 GCA_905181785.1 uncultured Candidatus Poseidoniales archaeon | reverse complement strand
TGAATTCTTGTTGCGTCATTTCATACACTCGTCCCATGATATGCTCATCGGACTCCCCAATAGTCTCTCCAATTTTCTTAAATTCCCATGGATTGCGTGGTGCACGAATCGTGTACCAGCGCTTTGTCTTCCACTTGTCTCGCTGCTTACGTGCTGCTGCACGTGCTTTTGCACTTACTTTTTTTGCCATGGGATCAACTCTAGGGGGGTGTATTGCGGGGGCTACCCCACTTGCAAGCCTGCGACAAACCACCCCTATTTCAAGAACCCCCTCTAAGAGGCAGGTACGGGAAGCCAAAAAAGGATTGAAACCGTTCAGGGAAACAGGGCCTTAAACGGCTGATCGACCCGAGTATATCGGTATCCGGCGGTCTTTTCTTATTCGCTGCTGTACACCACTGAAACCGTTTGGAACACGTTGAGGTAGTCTTGTCCGTCTTCTGGCGTGATCCTCAACTCATGCACAAGATAGGTGTTGAAATGAACGGTGTTCCAAGTGTCTTCGCTGCCATCTTCAGCCTGTCCACTCTTGCTTTGGCAGACGTCATTGAGTTCGTCCACAATGTTCCAAGAAAACTGCACCGTTTGCCCACCGCCGCCAATGCCGTCAATCAAGCTGGGGTTTTCAACAGTTGAATTGACTTCAATCACAATCGGATGAACGCCACCGTTATCGGGTGTTGGGTTGAACTCAAGTGGGATCGGGTTGTTGGTGTTGGATTCGGTCCATTCAATTCGCAGGTCGGCACGGATTGAGACCGATTCGTTTTGGCGAGCCCCGCTGTCATCAATGGCAAACAAGGTGACGTTGTGGATGCCATGCTCGTCAAACGAAAGCGAAAGCATCGATTGTTGCGATGCGTCGATGGTGGTTGGCGGGGTTCCATCCAACAAATCTGCGCCAAACGTCACCAACTCGCTTGAAGAGATGGTCCGAGAAAAGTCAAAGTCCACGATTACGGATTCGAGGGAAGTGCGTTCGCCATCGACATAAGTTTCGACCACCGTTCCGTTGAGGCTTGCGTACTCGACCTCCAATTCAATCCTTGAAGCGGTTGATGAAGCGTCAAGACATCCAGCAAACGAAGCAGCCAACAAGAGAGCCATCAACAACAACGGCTTGCTCCGACCCATGAACCATCCTCCCATGCCTGCGTATAAAACGGCAACGATTGATTGGAAAGAGCAAGACCTGCTGGCGATTCAAAGGAATGACTGGTGAGGACGCGGCCTGTGAGCCGCTGTATGAATCAACCGATATGGCCCTCTCGTTTTGGTAGGTTCGAACGGAAAGTAGAGGTTGGTTCTCGCCCTCGAAGCAATCGGAGACGACCCAGAGTTGGTCTGCGCTAACCTCTTGAGCCAACGCTCCCTCGAGAGGCCATGAGCCTCCATCACATCACATGGCGCGCCACAGCAAGCGGCCTTGCTGATGAAACCGTTGTGGCTGATGCCCTCGCATGGCTGATGGACGATGAGGAAGCCGTTGAAATTGAACGCACGACATCCTATCACGGCTCCGAAATCCACATTGTGGAAGCCAAGACAACGCGCAAAAGGCCTGCACTCCGATGCCTTGCTCGACTCGGCCGGAAGAATCTACAGATCCTCCTCAACGAGGTTGAGGCTCGCCTTGACGAATCTCACACCCTCCACATCCGACTCGATTTCAACGCCCTGATCAACGGAGAAGTTTGCCTTGCCTCTTCTGACGAGGGCCCAACGATCAAAGGACACACCAAGGTACAAGTGTTCCCGGGTCAAGAGGGTTTGAGCGAAGCACAGAGCACCATTGAAGCTGCGATGGCCCTTGCTGATGCGGAACAATGAACACCTCATCGTGGCATTGATATGAGATTGCCAGCGACCTTGCGGCATGGCCAAGTCAAGCAAAGCATTGCTCTTGGCCCTGTTGATGACCGTATCGCTGCTCCACGCACAAGCGCTGAACCTCAACGCTAGAAGCATGGAAGAGCCCGTCTGCAACGCCGACAGGCAAGCCAATTGGACCGTCGGCCTCATCCAGTGCAACGACAACATTAGCGCTGGTTACACCCTCTTTTCGCCAATGCCAACAACCACTGCCTACCTGATCGACAGCGACGGGCGAGAAGTGCACAACTGGACATCACCTGGCGGTCATCGGCCCGCACTCTCCGCCTACCTCCTCGACGACGGCTCGCTTTTGCGGACCGCAAACATCGCCCAAACGGCCGTTGGTGATTTTAGCGGTGGTGGCACCGGTGGAAAAGTCGAACGCATCGCATGGGATGGCAGCCTGATGTGGTCCTATGAGTACTCATCAACAACATACATTTCTCATCACGACATCGAACCACTCCCGAATGGCAACATATTGATGATTGCATGGGAGGCAAAAACGGATGCTGAAGGAGAACAGGCTGGTAGAAATCCAGCCATTGCCTCGGACGCACCCGGTGGCAGCAATGGCGTATGGCCTGACAAAATCGTCGAGATACAGCCGAACGGGACAACGGGTGGCGACGTGGTATGGAGTTGGCACGCATGGGATCATTTGGTCCAAGATTATGACTCCAGCCAGGACAACTTTGGCGTGGTGGCAGACCACCCCGAATTACTCGATATCAACTTCATTGATGCTGCGGGGGCGCAAGCCGGAAAGGCAGACTGGATGCACTGCAATGGCATTGATTACAACGCTCTACTTGATCAAATTGCACTGTCGTGTAAGAACATGAATGAAATCTATATTATCGACCATAGCACCACTACTGAAGAAGCATCAGGCCACACAGGTGGGGCCTCCGGCAAGGGTGGGGATTTCCTTTACCGTTGGGGCAATCCCGAAGCATATGACGCAGGCAATGGCCAAGACCAACAACTGTTCGGGCAACATGATGTCCAGTGGATTGGCGCTGACCGAGCAGGCAATGGAAGCCTGATTGTGTTCAACAACGGCGTCAATCGCGCCGGTACATATTCTTCAGTCGATGTCATCACGCCGAGCGTTGTTGACGGTGCTTACGTGATGGACGAGTCAAACCGTTACTTGCCCTCTGCCCCATCATGGACGTGGGACCAAGGAGCCGCAATGTATTCGGGAGCCATTTCTGGGGCAGAGCGCTTGCCGAACGGAAACACGCTTGTGACCCACGGAAATCAAGGTACCATCTACGAAGTAACGCTGGATGGCGAAATCGTTTGGACCTACATCAACCCGGTCTCAAAAGACGGCGTTGTCGAACAAGGGGCTGAAATCCCTGACGGAAATCAAGTCAACACCAAAGGCAATCCTGTGTTTCGAGCCCGTCGAATTCCACTCGACCACGCTGCCTTTGCCGGCCAATCGCTGATTTCAGGAGATTACATCGAACCATGGAACGATGCGTGCCCCGAAACAGATGCTCTGCCTTGGGACCGCGACGGCGATGGTTGCATCGACGACAGCGATGCAGATGGGATCCTCGACCCCGATGATTCGTGCCCCGGGTTCGATGATGCAATCGACGTTGATGCAGATGGCACGGCTGATGGTTGTGATTCATTCGTTGATGCTGATTCTGATGGCGTCGAAGATGCCAACGACACCTGCGCTGGCTTTGACGATGCAATCGACATCGATCAAGACGGCACACCCGATGGATGCGATGAATTGATTGACAGCGACGAAGATGGTGTGGCGGATGAACAGGATTCTTGTGAAGGCCATGATGACGCGCTTGATGTCGATCAAGACGGCACGCCTGACGGATGCGATAGCCTCCTTGACAACGATGGCGATGGGGTTGCGAATGCGGCGGATCTGTGCGCAGGCTACGATGATGCTGTTGATTTGGATGAAGACGGCACGCCTGATGGATGCGATGACCAAGTTGAGGTGACGGAAACTGTGATTGACTTAACTGAAAACAACACGGCATTGAATCAAACCGCAAATCAAAGCGATGATGGAGAATCAAATCCATCAACCGGGCAAGCAGATGGCGAGGCCAGCCAGGGGGATTTCCCCGTTGCTTTATCCCTCGCATCGATGGGAGCACTCCTGTTTATTCTCCTCGCTTTGCTGAGAAAAAAACGCCCTGATGAACCACTGGAGACAGATGCTTCGTTCTCGGGTGGAGATCTTGGCTTCGTTCATCATGGAGAAGAACAACCAACTGGGCATCAAGAGATCGAAAATCGGGTGACGGCAGTTGATTCCATTGGACCTCAACCTCTTGCCCTTCCGGAGGCAGGCCTGCCGGACGGCTGGACGCTGGAACAGTGGGCGCACTATGGGCACCAATGGCATGAAGAAGATCAATAGAACTGCTGGGCGATGCGTGATATCAGGTTCAAAGCCTTCATGTATCGGCGGTCCCTCCCACGGAGCGGAGACCATCACATGACACACGTAGTAACATCAACTTGCGTCGATCACAAATACCAAGAATGCGTTGTCGTTTGCCCCGTAGAGGCATTTCGAGAAGCAGACACCTACCTCGTCATCGATCCAGATGAATGCATTGACTGCGGTGCTTGCATTCCTGAATGCCCTGTTGACGCTATTTTCGCAGACACAGATGTTCCCGAAGAAGAGGAATATTGGATTGAGCGCAACGCTGTCGAATCTGTCGACGCTGAAATCGCAGAAGGCGATTCACCAGTGCTTGCCGATTGAAGGCAAATCCTCGACATGGCTGAGCCGTGGGTGCGAACCAATGTTCATGAAGGTCTGATGCTAGGAAGGGTTGAATCACATGGTGCACACTGACTTCACAAACCTTCGAAACGGCAGCGACCTCCTCAAGCGTGGGTTTGCAAGAATGCAACAAGGTGGCGTCATTATGGACGTCGTCGACCCGGCACAAGCAGCGGTAGCAGAAGACTCCGGTGCTGTTGCGGTTATGGCGCTCGAACGGGTTCCAGCAGACATCCGAAGGGATGGTGGCGTCGCACGAATGAGCCACCCAGACATGATTCAAGGCATCCTCGACTGCACTTCGATCCCGGTGATGGCGAAAGCTAGAATTGGGCACGAAGGCGAAGCAAGAATCCTCGAATCGATGGGTGTCGACATGGTTGATGAATCTGAAGTTCTCACCCCGGCTGACCCATTCTTCCACATCAACAAGAAAGACTACGAAATCCCATTCGTTTGCGGTGCTACGGGACTCGGCGAAGCGGTTCGGAGAATCTATGAAGGCGCCTCAATGATTCGCACCAAGGGCGAAGCAGGGACTGGCAACCTCGTGGCTGCTGTGACTCACGCTCGCTTGATTGACCAAGAAATTAAGCAAGTGCAAGGCCTTGATGAGAACGGTATTCAAGCCGCAACTCACATGATCATGGACCGGTTCAAGGTCCTCGCCAACACCTCTGAACTCCCCGGCAGCCACCCTATGACCCCATTCGGGGCCATTGATGATGTGATGGAACATGAAATCCAATCAATCCTGAACGACGTTCGTGACATGGGACGACTGCCCGTGGTTACGTTCTCAGCAGGGGGTATTGCGACACCTGCAGATGCATCTCACATGATGCGCCTCGGCATGGATGGTATCTTCGTCGGCTCTGGAATCTTCAAGTCAAGCGATCCAAAGACGATGGCTGACGCAATCGTGCTTGCAACGGCTCACTATAATGATGCTTCCAAGGTGACTGAGGCCATGGCAATGACGCTTGGTGACCCAATGAAAGGCGACGAATTGGAAACCCTCGAAGTCAGAATGGACCAGCGTGGCTGGTGAGGCGTCAAGCCCAGCGGCCATTTTGAAAGCCTTACTGGAATGGATCAATCAAGAGGGTCAGAAATGCCTTCTTCACCAAGGGTCCACTTGAGTGTCTTGATCACACCGTCCAAAGCCTTGTGATTCCGAGCGGCTTCCTTCATGCCCTCTCTATCGCCCTTCTTCCGGCAATCCTTGAACCAGTCCTTCCATTCCTGGCGCTTCTCTTCAGCGTTGGCAAGCATTTGCTCTATCTCATCCCATGTACGTTCATAGGACCGGTATGGTTCAGCCGATTTGTCTGACATGGTTCTCAAATTTCGGCGCTAACCCGTGGTTCTTAAATTAAACGCCGTCAAAATTCACGAATTGTCCGGGATTCGCACATTTATCACGCTACGGCCGGCTTCTACCGTCACGTCATCGCCAATCACAACACCGGTAAGAATCGATCCAGCACCAACCTTGACGTTGCGACCAAGAACTGAACCGCTAATCTTCACATTCGAAGCGATGTTGCACCCTGACATGAGCAAGGAATCTTTGATTTGGCAACCCTTTCCAACTTCGGTGCCCATCGAAAGCACAGAGCCGATCACGTTTGGATTCAATTCAACACCTGAGGCAAAGAAACTTCCTTCAGCACTGAACCTCCCATCTGGATGAGGAAAGGGGAGATCCTCACGGCCTTCGATGAGCGAATGTTGAGCTCGAATCAACTCCATTGGATGGCCGACATCAAACCAAACCCCATCAATGGTTTGAGCGTACATTGGCCAACCCATCTCCAGCACGAGTGGGAACAATTGTTTGCTGAAATCAAATTTCTCACCCTCTGGAACGAGGGCCAAAACCTCAGGTTCGATGATGTATAACCCTGCATTGATGACGTTGCTAAACGCTTCCTCAATTGTGGGTTTCTCTTTGAATTGACGAATGTAACCTTGCCGAAGATCTCCATCCAACTCCCCTTCATGTTCCTCGGAGAGTCCAACGATTCCAAATTCAGTTGGGTCTTCAACTTCCCAAAGAGCCATGGTGACCTTTGCGCCGTTCTGCTGATGCGCTTTTACGAGTTTTTGAATGTCAAACGAGGCCACTGCATCGCCCGAGCCAACAACAAACGTTTCAGTCAATTCATCCAAAAGAAGACGAACGCTACCGGCCGTCCCCATCGGTGTGGCTTCCTGGTTGATTCGAGCGCTTGTGTTTGGAGTCGCAGCCCACCCTTCAACATGCGCTGAAAGTTGTTCGCCTCTGTATCCTGTCGTGACAATCAAATGATCGACACCAGCATCAACCATCGCGTCTTTGACAAAATCAATCACAGGTCGCCCAAGCACTTCGACCATTGGTTTTGGCCGTGTCAAAGTCAACGGCCGTAGGCGGGAACCTTGCCCACCTGCCATGATGACGCCGTGCAAAAGGAATCCCTCAGCGACGGCGAGAAGCGTTCATGTCGATGCGTCGCATGGACTTCTTCTTGGATGATTTCCCGCCCTTCTTGACCACGCCTTGAGCGTCACTTTTAGAGGTGCCACCAAAGGTAACTGAGCCTTGGTTTTGGAGGCTGGAGAGAAGAGCATCGGCTACATCTTCAGATTCAGCGCCGGTCTGCATCTCGGATTTGACGGATGCGTTGTGGTCGACCATCCATGATTTGCGTTCGTCTCGAGCCATGCTGAGTTTGTCCCGGATCTCGTTGACGTTGACCATAAGTTCAGTGATCTTTTCGTGGACCTGATCAGATTTCTTTCTCATTTCGACGAATTCGTTGTGGAATCGGTCACCTTCTGCCTTGAGGAAATCTCGGTGCGTGAACGCTTCATCAACTTCCTTTGACATTGCATCAGCACGGCCGACGGCTTCAAGCATGGCTTGGTGAGAAGCATCAGCTTCGGATTTGAGGGTCTTGATGGCGGTGTCCATGTCGCTTAGATCGACTGCAATCATCTCGAATTGAACAACTTCAGGAGCGAGTTCAGCGATTCTTCGCTTCATTTCCTTGATGCTCTTAATCATCTCTTTTTCCTTCTTTTGACCGACTGAGGAGGTTTCAAAGGTTCTCTCTAAACCAGCGACATCGTGCTTGAGTTGGGCGTATTCTGCCGTTGCCGATTTCTTCGTCCCCTTTTCCTTGCGATGGCCTTTGGCTTGACTGATGATGTCCTTGAGTTGCGCTTGAATAGCGTTGCGCTTTTCTTTGTGCATCCGGACTTCTGCGCGGATTGCTTTGACTTCTGCCAGAACGAGGTCAACCTTTTCCTTGTGTTCTTTGTATTGGCCTTGGATTGCATTGCGCTTGTCAGCGGCGGTACGCGCTTGGTCGCTGTAGCCATTGCGTGAGTCGCGCATCTTACGAACGCGAGCTTCCATGGCTTGCAATTCATCCCTCAAATCTGAATCAGGGCTTGGTTCGGCATCTTCTTTGATTCCGCGCATGGTTTGTCCATGGCGTAGCCCATTTCAAGGCTACGGAAGGGCAGAAGAGCAAAAATAAACTCAAATCGCATCAAATATATCTCTAATTTTGATGAACACGCCGAGCAGCAGACCAACGCCCCCGAGCAAATTTGTGGTGAGTGAACCCGAGGCTCGAACGCGTTCACGGTACTTGGAACGAACCCTGACGTTGATTTGCCGCCCGATAAGCAGGTCCCCACTTTGTTCTTCGAGGCGAACCGAAACGGTGGCTTCCCCGAACCGCTCAGGGAGCAATGATTGCCAAGCCATTGTACCATCGCGAAGCAAGCCAGACATCAAACCGAGCACGTCGTTGTCGCCTTCGGCGGCAAGTGGTACGTTCTTGTCGGACCACCATCGCTTTTCGCCCGGATCAAGCCTGTAGGTCATGGCCAGATCGTGAGGACGGAAGTCGGGTGATTGAACGCGGAGCACAATGGTTCTTGGTTCATCTGAAAGGTTGTGAATCAGCGTGAAGAGATTGGCTCGCTCGTGAACTACATTCTCCATGTCCACTTCGAACACGATATCATTGGTGGTGGTGTCTCGCCCAGCGCCAAGGTCTTCCTCGATGCGTCCAATCATGCGGAAAAAAGCAGGACACGATCGCTCGACGTGATGAATAATGGACAGCCATTCTTCCATCGTAAACACGGGGTGGTCCTTGACCAAGTTCATCCCTTCCTCATCGAGGACTTCTCTTAGTTCTCGTTCCATGGTCTCAAAATCAAGGCCTTTCGAATGACGGTACAGCGTCATCAGGATTTTTTCCCGGGCAAATTGGGGGTCTATTTGAGTCAAGAAAGAGGATTCGATTTGTTTGGAATACACTTCATATTCGGAGCGAAGCAACGGGTCCATGTGTGTTTTCACAAGGTCGCTGAAGACCATCTCCAGCGTCGAGGGGTGAATCGGTGGGTTGTAGGCATCAAGCAAGCCTGTTCGCTCGTCCATGTTGAACGGCCGAGAGCGAGTGGAAAGGTGCTGACCAAGTGAGAGCAGCGTGAATGAAAGCGAAAGCAGGAGTAAAATTCTCCCGTTTAATGATTCGATGTTGACGTAAAAGATGCCGACCAACATGACTGTAGAAATGACGGCATAGGTCAGCGAAAGCGTGTGTTTAGCACGAACACTTGTCATGTGGTGAGCAAGACCTTCGTAGCCGTGAAGCGATTGGACTGCACGGTGCTCTTGATTCAAACGATCGACTTCGGATTGGAAACTGGCGATCGACAAATGGGTGCGATGCCGGTGCACGGTTTGCGTGATAATAAAGCCAAACAGAATCACAAACGTGAGGGCTGTCAAGGTCATTGCGAAACTCAGGTTGACGGTTGGTTCTATTTTCGACCACCAAGCAGGTGAACCTTGCGCATAAGCCAAAGCGCCAAAAGCAGTCAAGAACGAAAAAGACGGAAGCAAAAGCAGCAATCGCAGCCCTGAACTCACCAATTGCCGGTCGAGGGCAAACCAAAACCGTTCGGAGGAGAGAATCGATTCCTCTCTGGTGTTTAGGGAACCATCAGCATCGACCATGTTTCATCCATGAGGGCTGTGTTCTAAAGCCTTACATCGATATGTCGGTCAAGATGGACGAAACAGAAGTTGAGCGGTTAACTCAACGCTGAGTTCAACGCGCCGCCCATCGTCCATGAAGTACCCTTCAGCGTCTCGTGAAATACCCGTTCCGACGGTGATGCCAATGGCTTTGAGGTGCTCCAGCCTTTCTGGAGCCACAACCATGCCTTGCAACGAACCATGCTCGCCTTCGGACATGGAGGAAAGAGCACGGATTTCTTTGTGACCTGCTTCAATGCGGGCAAGAATCTCGGGTGAAGCCTTTGGTATTTCTCGACCGCTTGGGTCCAGGTCAGGGCGGCCAAGGAGCAGCGATAACGCCACTTCCAGATCATCATCGATGGCGTGTTCAAGTCGACAAGCCGTGGCGTGTGCGTTTCCGTCAAACGGCAGGATGTCGAGCAAAACCTCGGCTAAACGATGCCGTCGCTTCATTTTCATCCCATGAATCAAGCCTGTTGGCGTCAGGGTAGCCCCCTTGTAAGGCGTGTATTCAACAAGACCTTTGGTGGCGAGTCTCTGAATCATTTCAGTAGCGGAAGCAGGGGAAACTGAGAGCGCTTCAGAAAGATCTCCTGTGCGCACCATTGCTTCTGGGTCCCGCTCATAGAACTCGTACATGGTTTCGAGGTATTCATCCTCAAACTCCCTAAAGTGGCCAACCATGCTCTTCCCTCACCGTCCACCCAATTCAACCCTTTGCCGTGAATACAAATTCGCAAGCTGGGCACCGCACGGAACCGTTGTAACTGCTCGGAACCCGTAGGGATTGGTCGCATTCAGGACAAGACACTTCGACTTTCTCTTCCACCACTTCAACCTCTTCTTCGTCTGGCTGTTCTGTGCTCATTTCCGAGTCTTCCGAAGCGGTAACTTTTGCTTCCACCTCAAATCGGTTGGAGCAATCAGGGCATCGCACAGATCCGCTGTATGACTCGGGAACTCGGAGTTGACGGGCGCACTCTGGGCAACCGACCTGGATTTTGATGTCGCTGTGCTTCGCAGTGGAAGTGGTTTTTGAATTGGTTGTTGTTGGTCGATTTTTCTTTGAAGACGGACTCAGAGATTGACCCTGCTTGATACGAACAGCGGCGAGCACCACTCCTGCCAATGCGACGCCGCCAAGAATGCCCATCCAAGGAATGCTGAATGCTTCTTCTTCGGCTTCAACATCGGCAGAGGTAAAAGAATTCGAGGCGAGCAGTTGGGTGCCATCAATGCTCCAGATTGCTTGCAACTTCACCCTCGTGCCTTGAGGCCAATCCAAATTAAACGTGAGCGTGGTTGACTCACCTGCGTCGAGTGGGTCCGTGATTTTTGTCCCGTAAAGTGTGTTGTCCTCGCCGAGCAAAATGAGCTCACCGTTTGTTCCTGCGACATCGCCATTGTTGGTAATTTGGATTTGCACTGTGGCTGATTGCCCTGCTCCGGGTCTTGATGGAGAGGCCAACGGGTCGAAAGTGACGCTGTAGACCGGCCTATCGCCTGGAATAGATTTGCTATCGCTTGACGGGCCAAAAGCTTCGCTCCAGTTGATTGCATCGACGCGAAGGGTAACTCGATCTGCTTCGATGAAACCAAGGTCAAAGGTCCCATTGGTCACGCCCGGCGCCAACAGAACATCATAGTCAAGAAGGTACGTTTCACCTGATTCAAAGTACCCAAGACGCAATCGAACCGAACGGTCAACGCCTTCACCAAGCGTGACCGACCAGGACATGCTGACACCAGTTTCAGCATCCCAAGTCACCAAGCCGACAGAAGGTGAGAGCACCTGCTTGGCAGAAACTGGAACCACAAGCGTACCATTGAGTCCATCGTCGATGCTGCCGTCTGGTGAGACGAGGCGCCAAGAGACCATTTGGTCGCCTTCTTGCATCATGGGAACGATGACAGCGACCTCACCAGCTGCGTCCACCGCTAACGTGAGCAATGGGCTTGTGTAGGTGGATTGGGTGGTGATGCATTCGAGGGCCACTGACCCTTCGATGTCGCCATGATTGCGCACCAGCATTGAGAAGCGAGCGCTGTCCCCTACATGCCAAGGCCCGTCAAGAACAGCCGGGGTCGACGAACCTGCGGATTCAAACACAGCCGAAACGAGGTCAAAAACGACCGTTAGAGGGCTGTTTGATGCGGCTGATAGGCGCATTCCCGACGCATTGCAGACCAAGTTATCTGGTCGCGCTTGAGTGGTAAATTGGAGCGTGGAAGAGGTGCTTACTGCCACCACGAGTGATTGGTTAAGAGCGGTTGTTATGCCGAAGGTGCAGGTGATTTGACCGGAAAAGGAACTGCTTCCATTGTTGGTGACTGAAAGGTTCCAATCGAGGACATCACCCGCCACATAATCTTCGGTAGCAAGCAGAAGTTGGAGATCCATTTCTGGCAGAGGTGGCGGTGCGATGGCCAGCTGGAAGGATCGTGATTCATCGGATTGGTCGCCATCACCGCTGTTGTTCAGGGTCGCAGTCAATTCGGTCGTACCTTCCGCCATGGCGATGGAAGAGTTCCACTGCACGAGGGTGCTTGACATGCCATCAACCGCAATCCCGGTGATGTTGACCGATTCGTTGTATGCTCCTGCGTTCAATTGAATCGTCATCGATCCAGACCAAGGGTAATCACCATTGTTGAGGACAGGAATAAGCAAGCCGAGACGGTCACCGTCGCTTACGCTAATGTTGCCTGTTTCATTGCCCGTGCCATCGAGGCTGGTGAAGCTCATCGATCCGCTGGCACCGATCGCGATGCTTAACGGGACCAAACGTTGGATGGTTCGATTGAAGGAGACGACGTTTGTGCTGGTTTCTTGACCTACATCCCCCGAAAGCGTGGTTTCAATGATGGAATAGCCAAACGGCAGGGCATCGAACATCACGGAGAATGTTTCTGCGCCGTTTACGCCTATGGTTTTCGATTCGTTCAACGAGGCCAGAACTGACCCACCAATTGTTTTCAGAGTGGAATGAGCGGTCACATCAGCGCTGAGCCCACCTTGCTCCACAACGTCAAAGGAATAATTCACGGTGTTCGAATCTGTCTGTTCTGCTAGACCCAGCGAAATCGAAGCGACATCGATTGTTGCTGAACCACCAGAAGCGGCGACCTGTGGGCCGAAAAGGCTCAACAAAAGGATTGCGAATAGGCCAACAGCTGTCGTCCAACCGCTCCCCTTCGCCCCCCTCATAGATGCGGCTTGTCAAGGGGGTTCTTCACCTTCACGCCAAAAGGGGTCGCTACGCAGTGTTTATTCAAGGTTGGAAGGTGGGGGGACACTGTATGACCCCCGATGAGTTGCTCGGTGTGACCCCCGCCTTGCTGGCGAAGTCCATTTTACATCGACGCGAACGGCTTGCTGAGGTCATACCGGAACAACTCGATGCTCGTCAAGAAGAACTGGTCAACGCTGAACCCTTGGCTCGTGCAGCCAAAGAAAAGCGAGACGACATCAATGGCAAAGTTGCAAGCCTCAAGCGGGAACGCTCAGAAGCCCAAACGAAAGCACGGGTTTTGTTCAAGCGAGCCGGGGAATTACGCGATCAACTCCAAGCATCAGGTGGCATCAAGGACCCAAACCCAAAATGGGCTAAAGAAAAACTTGATGAAAAATTAGCAAGCATCGAAATGGAACTCGAAACAAGCGCTGGCAACCACAAAACAGAACAAAAGTACATTCAAGAAATGAAAAACCTGATCCGTCAGCATGACGAATGGGTCGCTGAACGGAGTTCAAGCCAAGAGGGGCTTGCCGAAATGGATGCTTCGTTCAAGGAAGCAAAGTCGCTTTTGGAAAAGGCGCAAAAGGCTCACGATGCCATTCTTGAACTGGCCAATGAAAACGAATACTTCCACAACACCTACGTTGAACACGAAGCCCACAGGCGTCGAGCGGATGGCCGAACCAAGCGCCTCGCCGAAGCCCTTGACAGCAGCCAACGCGGCATTGAGCACTGGCAGAAAATCATTGATGGTGGACTTGACCGATTGCTTGAAAAAGCAAAAACGGTGAGGGAAGGCGGTCGTTCCAGCACGGTACGAAACCGAAAGACTTCCAAGAAAGAAAACACCAAGCCGTCAAGAAAAGCCAAGAAAGCAACGAAATCCAAAGCACCAACACCAGAGAGCGGAGGTGAAGAAGAGTGAGCGATGAGTGCAAAGTAACCGGGTTCACACCTCAGCAAATGGCTCGCTGGCCCCATGTTCACAAGCATTTGACGGGAACGTTGGAGTTGCCCAACCTCGAATCCATCAGCGAAGAGGTCATCCTCAACATCGGTGAAGGTATTGAAGCCATGCTCAAGACGGAAGGGCCAACATCAAAGCAACTCAAAGCCCGAGCGGGTTTGTTTCAACACCTCAAACGCACGCTTGAGCGACGGTTCAAAAACGCCACACTTCAGCAATTCGGCTCATCTGAATCTGGGCTCACTTTGCAAGCGGGCGATTTGGACTTGTGCTTGCAATTCAAGGGCGATGTTCCAGCAAAGACACTCCGCCAAGTCAATCGCCTTCTCAAGCAACATGACATGGAGGACATCGTCATGCTGCCAAGAGCGAAGGTACCAATCATCAAGTTCAAGGACGAGCGGACAAAAATCCCTGTTGACATCTCAATCAACAACACCTTAGCGTTGCACAATACAGAACTCCTGAAGCGATTTTCGGCCTGCGACGATCGCATCCGAACCCTCATTCTCGCAGTAAAGCATTGGGCTTTGCGACGCGATGTCTGTGATGCCGCTTCTGGAACCTTTTCTTCCTACGCCTGGACCTTGTTGGCTGTCCAATCCATGCAACGAACCAACCCCCCAGTCGCACCTATACTCCAGGCTGGGAAAGAGCGAACTATGGTGGAAGTTGAAGGACAGACCTACGACTTGACGATGGGCGAAGTTGACTCACTGGTTTTGGATCCAAAGAACAATCAAAGCATAGGGGAGTTATTTGTTGAATTTATCTTCCAATACGCAGCAGCATGGCCGTTCAAAGACAATGTTGTATCTGTGCGCACCGGTGACTTCGTCACTCGGAAATCAAAGGGCTGGAAGTACGCCACTCCGAGGGCAGAAAAAGCAATCTTGATGGAAAAGAAAACTCGATTGGGATTGCATTCACTCCCTATCGAAGATCCATTCGACCTCAATCACGACCTCAGCCGGGTGTTGCGACCTGCTGGTGCTCTGGATGTTCAAGAAGAACTGTTCAAAGCGTGCATGGCTATGGCGAGCGGGGAGCGTTGGGGGACCATCGTTGATGCCAAACACCCAGACCGTTTCTTGCCCGTTGAGGAATTCGATTTGTTCGCAGACCTCAGGACCCAGTCTGCCGTCGAAGTTGCAGCCCTTGTCAAGGAAAACACAACGGCCATAGAAGCGCTTGACGAACGCATGACTGCGTTGACTGAAGAACGACAGCACAACATCAAGATGTCTCGCGCCCTTCGAGGAACCATTGAGGAAACCTCAGATTTGCGCAATGAATTGCGTACCATTGTACGAACACTTCGACCCCGTTCCCAAAAGATGGATGAACTGCAAAAGCAGCGCGATGAAATTAACAAGCGAGTCGGCTTACCCCTTTACAGAATCAACGAACTTCTTTCGGATGTCTACCTGCAGCTGACAGGTGAAATCGACTTATTCCAAGTGCCGTCGTTGCGCAGGGAAGAGGATCAATTTGCTTGGTTCTTCGAACTGCAAGCCATGCATCAAGAAGCAACCAAGGCTCAAGATGCACATCAGGCTTTCATCGCCCTCTTGAAGGAACAGAAAGCAGCAGTTCGATCGCTCAAAGAAAATGAAAAAGAGCAGCAAAAGCACAAGACAGAATTGCTTGAAGCAGAGCCAATGCTCAAGGATCTGGATTTGAACTTCAGCGATGCAATGCAGTTTGACAAAAAGGCTCACAAGTTGATGAAGGTCATCGACCAACGCCGTCAGGAACTGCGACGTTTGCGAAGAGAAAAAGGTCGCTTGGACGCTTGGGTGCGAATCAGTTCAAACCCTTCACCTCACAAAGGCAATCACCGCGGTCAAAAAGGCGGCGGGAAAAAGCGAACAAAGTCGGGTTCAGCGGACTGGAAACCTCGCAACAACGGACCACGCCCCGAAGAGGTGCAAGCCCGTGCTGCTTCAGGTGAAACCTTCTCGCTCAGTGACCTCGACATCTTGCTCAACAGCGGTGGATTCAATTCGGTGACCCAAAAGAAAACAACGGCAAAATCCTCTCGCCGTCAAGAACGCAAAAAGAAAGCCAACGCAAGAGGCTTAACCGCTCACCGTGGGGTACGTTCACAGTCGAAAAAAGGTCAAAAGGATTGATCTTAATGGTTGACATCCAATGGATTTTGGGTGTCGAACCAAGCCAATTGCCGTCCGAATGGCGCGAAGCCGTCCAAGACTTGTTCCTCCAAGAAACTGGAGAAGCATACGCTGATGTTTCGGTTTCATCTTTGCCCATCCCGGCATGGGAGGGCAACATGCTCCTTGTGGACATGAAGCTCTACCCAGATCCACTCGCCCTCAAAGGGCTGCTTTGGTCGTTGCCCTTTTTGGATCATGGAGTTCGGATTGCGGCTTTTGCCATCCGCAGCGATTTGCAGGGCATGGGGTGGGGTTCAAAGGCTTGGAACCACTTGATGGCTGCTGCACGAACGGAACAAAAAATATTTGTCCAACTGGAAGTGAAAGCGGCAAACATAAGAGCTCAGCAATTCTATAGGGTGAGGGGCTTAGAAGTGAAAACTCACCTAGAGAACTATTACCAATCAGGTCTAGGATTCATGATGAAGGGACCAATCCCACAAATCCGCACCTCCAAGTAGCACAGAAACAAGGTGAAAGGTTAAGCGGCCCCTTCAGCATCCCAAGGTTGTGGAACAACGGGTGTTGGACGGGCTCATCGCCAACAACGGCGTGCTTCAAGTGGCCCTGCTCGACCGCGATGGCTTCGTGACTTTTACCGCTCCTCGCCACGATGATACGGTGAACCAACTCGCGCAGGCTGTTGGTCCGTTGGACGCTGCACAAACATCTCGGGTCACCCTACAAGGGGAGCATGCTTGCGTGATGGCCCATCGTTTGAAGGGTCAAAGGGTGCTGGTGCTCAAGTGCCAAGTCGGATCGAACTTGGGCGAGATACGGGCTGCTTTCGACCAATCAATCGCTTCCCTCGATGCGTTGGTTGTCTGAATCAAGAGCCTCCAAAACTCGCTGTTCCTGCTGCAAAGACCCGTCGCTTCAGGCCATTGACATCATCGCTTCCCAGTGAAGGGATTAAATGGGGGTGCAAGGTCGCCAAACCGGTGAGAAGATGGGAATCTTCCATTGAACAGGTGCGATAGAGAATGACTGAATTCAAAACTCAACTCGAAGAGCGACGCAAACTGGTAGACGGCAAAGCCACCAGTTACCGAACAATCCGTGACGAATGGAACGATAAATCGAAGACATTCACCGGAAATCGCAACGATTTGAATGCTGAAGTTCGAGAACTCATCGTGCAAGTGCGCGAACAACGTGAAATCCGAGAACAAATGAACGAAATCGTTCGTGAAAAGAAATCCGCTCGCCAAGAAGCAAACACTCAAGTTCGTGCAGCAAAGGAACTCCTCGAAGCAGCAAAGGGCCCACAAGCCGCTCCTGCTCCTGTCGAACCTGGCCAACGACGTGGACGCCGTGAAAAGCCACCAGAAACAATTCACACCCTTCGCCGTGAACTCAGTCGCCTCGAAAACGAATTCGAACGTGGGCGCCACACTGGAAACAACGAAACCAAGGTCATGAAGCGCATGAAGGAAATCAGCGCGAAGGTCAAGAAGATGAAGACCAGTGAAGACGGCAACACAGAACTCAAGGCAGCACGGGAAATGCTCGCTACCGCAATGGAAGCGCAAGAGTCGGCTCACGAAGAAGTGACGACAGCAGCCCAAGCCGCACAAGAAGCTCACGATTTGATGCTTCAATGGAACAAGGAAGTCGATCGCCAACGCGACAAGGCCGAATCCGCACACCGAGAACTCCGCAAGTCAAAGAAGGAGGCCGACAAGTCGCACCACTTGTACATCGTTTCCTTGCGCTGCTTGCACTCCATCCAAGACATGCTCCGTGCTATGCGCGGCGCAAGTGCTGGTGCAGGACAGCGTCCGTCGGCCCGTGTTGAAGTGCAAGATCTGATGAGCAAGTTGATGTCAGGAGAAACGCTTTCCACTGACGAGTTGATGCAACTCCAGCGATTTGACTGAACATCGCTCAGCGATGAGATGAAAGACCCCCCCGACCACAGGAAGGAATACCGAGGGACTCTCTATGCTATCGAAAGATGAAATTGCAGCCATCGTTGATGATTACGACCGAATGAAACTCCGCATTGGGATGACCGCATCCCACTCTGCATTGGACATTTGTGACGGGGCAATCGAAGAAGGATTCCCAACCGTTGCCTACTGCAAGGAAGGCCGTCACAGGACCTATGCAAATTACTTCAAGGCCCACAGGAGCAGTTCCGGGCGGGTCACCCGAGGTATGGTCGACAAAGCAATTGTGATGCCATCCTTCAACGACGTGATGCAGCCAGAGATGCAAGCAGAAATGCGCAAGCGCAATGTGGTTTACATCCCAAACCGTTCCTTCACCTCGTATTCCTCCATCGCTGATGTTGAAGACACGTTCAAGGTTCCATTGTTTGGTTCGAGAAACATGCTGCGTATGGAAGAGCGGACCGAAGACCAAGACTACTATTGGATCCTCGACAAGGCAGGCCTGCCCTACCCTGAAGCCATCGCTGATCCGCAAGACATCGATTGCCTGGTTATTGTTAAGTTGCACCACGCCCAGAAAAAGCTGGAACGTGGCTTCTTCACCTGTGCCTCGTATGAGGAATACCTTGAGAAATCCAAAGCACTGCTCGCAGAAGGCGTGATCGACCAAGCCTCCCTCGAAGGAGCACGCATCGAGCGCTACGTCATTGGGCCAGTGTTCAACCTCAATTTCTTCTACAGCCCGCTAGCTGAAGAAGGCGAGAAGTTGGAACTGCTCGGCGTTGATTGGCGCTTTGAATCTTCACTCGACGGTCATGTTCGCTTGCCAGCACCTCAGCAAATGACCATGCCAACTCACCAACAAATCCCAGAGATGACCGTGGTTGGACACAACACCGCCACCATCCGAGAATCTTTGCTCGAAAAGGCGTTTGAACTCGGAGAGAAATTCATCACCGCCAGCAAGGAACACTACGACCCGGGAATCATTGGACCGTTTTGTTTGCAAACCTGCATTGACAAGGACATGAATTACTACATCTACGATGTAGCGCCTCGTTTAGGTGGCGGCACGAACGTCCACGTCAGCGTTGGCCACCCCTATGGAAACGCTACATGGCGCAAACCAATGAGCAGTGGGCGAAGAATCGCTATGGAATTGCGTATGGCTGCTGAGCAAGACCGATTGCTTGAAGTTCTCACGTGATCCGACAACTGCCTTTCAAAGGTCCGTTTCAATATGGCCTGAGTAAGCCATGTGAGCAGAATTATTAACAAGAGGATGATGGTTATAAGAGGAATAGCAATGGATTCTACTCGTCAAGATTTGCGATTAACAACAATTGTTGTAGCTTCAGTGTTTATCATTCTCTTTTTGATGGTTCGTGCTGTTGAACATAATTCAGTCGTTTTGAATGGGTACTCCGCAGTGCTGTATTGTGCAGTGATTTGCATCGGGTTACAATGGATTGCATGGATACCAGCCTCGATTGGAAAAACTGAACGCTTCTATGATTTGGTGGGTGGTTTGACCTACCTCACAGCAGTGGGATTCAGCCTTTGGGCAGGATCTCAGTCTGAACCTCCAAGTTTGAGAGAATTAATCGTCAGTTTACTTGTTGTGATCTGGTCTTTGCGCCTGTCCTGTTTTCTTTATTTTCGTATTCATCGAACTGGAAAAGATGGACGTTTTGATCAATTAAAAAACTCCCCAGTCCGGTTTCTGGTACCATGGACGATTCAAGGCCTGTGGGTTTTCCTGACAATGGTCGTAGTTATTGTCATCAACAGTCAAGCAGATTCAGCACCTGCATTTGGGGTGTGGGACGGTATAGGATTGTCAATATGGATCATAGGATTTGGTATTGAAGCCATAGCAGATCACCAAAAAACAGTATTTAATACTGAATCTGAGAATCAGGGCAAATGGATTGACAGGGGCTTGTGGTCTTACTCAAGGCATCCGAACTACTTAGGAGAAATTGTGTTATGGACTGGAATTGCCTTCTTTGGAATGTCTTGCTTTAGCGGTCTAGAAAGAGTTGCTTGGATCTCGCCCATATTCATTTATCTTCTCTTAACGAAACTCAGCGGGATTCCAATACTCGATAAACGAGCTTTGGAAAAGTGGGGAGAGGATCCAGAATATCAAAAATATAGAGAAAGCACTCCTGCTCTTTTCCCTCGATTGAATAATAAATCATAATATTCTGAAACTTCGTTGAATCGAAACCACATTTTTATCGATACATTCCAAACCCGAACGCATGGGGAACCATATGTTGAGCGGGAATTATTCAGGGCCCTGTGCATGCGGATGATTGGATAGGCCTCCTTTTGCACGTGGTCGTGGCTGTGGTTGCAGGACTGAATGCCGAAGTCACTAAGCCAGATCTTGAGGATTTTGGCTCACGGTCTTGACGCCCTTTTCAAGACGCCTCGAGGTAGTAAGCGAGGTTGATTGCCCCAGCAAAACTCACCCAAGCGATGTAGGGCCACACCAGCATGGAAGCTGTTGGAACAGGCTTGTAGATCGCAATGGAATAGATGCCAGTGAACACCACCATCACGACGATCATCACTAAAGAAAGAAGATAGCGTTCTGAATTGAACACAGAGGGCCAAGCGAGGTTAACGGCGAGTTGAATGAAGAACAAAGCCACGATCAAGTTCGATTGTGGTACTTCTTCACGAGCGTTGAGCATGGTTGTAATGCTGAACGCTAAGCAGGTGTAAAGCACAGCCCACACAGGACCAACAATCCATCCAGGTGGTTGGAAAAAAGGTTCGTATGCCGAATCAAATGTCACATTCTCACCTCATTGCATCACATGACGAACGATTCATGGACCCTATGGAATGTCTTACATATCCAATTCCTAATCCCAAAGCAATCAGCCTTGGAAGGCAGGATAGTACTGCTTGGTATAGCCGAGTGCGTCAGCTGCTGGATAGCCTTGAGCCAAGAGACCGTTGTAATAATCTCGAGCAGGATCCGCTACAGGGGCGGGTTGTGCCACTTGAGCCACCGGTTGTGCCACTTGAGGAATTGCGGCGCTGTACACCTGTTGAGCGATTGGTTGCACCGCAGGTTGTGCCACAGGTTGTGCTGCAAAGTTAGGCATGGCAACCGCTGCTGGTTGAGCGCTCATCGAGGGCATTGGCGGCATGCCACCTGCAGTAGGCTGAGCCCATGCTTTCTGTTCATCATCACCATTGCGGCCTCGCAACAAGAAGGCCCCACCAGCGAGCAAGCCAATCAACACCAAACCACCGATTCCATAGACGACCGTCGAGCCACTGGACGGAGAATCAGAAGAAGACACAGTTTCCTTTACCCACCGGGTTGGATCTTCGACGTAGGCATCTGCACCATCAGCAACGGTCCAGTCTGCACTTGGGTTCGAGTAACCATCGCCATCCTTGTCAAAGCAACCAATGCGGTCTTGAGAGGAATTACCTCGGCCGTTGATGCATGCGTCTGCGCCATCAGCCAGGGTCCAATCAGCATCGGGGTCAGAGAACCCGTCGCCATCGGTGTCAGCGCATCCCAAGCGGTCAATGCTTGAGGTGTCACGAACCGCTGGGCAATCATCAGGCGTGACACCCGTAGGATTGTCCCCATAGCCATCAAGGTCTGCGTCAGCCCATTGAGTCGGCTCTGAAGGGAAAGCATCGCCGCCTTGAGTTGGCATCCAATCGATGTCTGGGTCCGATCGTTGATCACCATCGCTGTCGAGGCAGCCAAAACGGTCAAAGGTGGAAGTTCCAGCTTGTTGAGGGCAAGCATCCGGTTCAAACCCAGATTGATTGTCACCAAAACCATCGCCGTCTGCGTCTGCGTACTGAGTTGGTTCTTGAGGGAAGGCGTCCATCACATCGTACCAACCGTCACCGTCTGCATCAGGGCAACCAATCATGCCTGCCTGCCAGGAGGTTCCTGCTTGGAGGGGGCATGCGTCTTGAGAGGTGACATCAGGGTTGAAAGCACCTGGCCATGATGGGTTTCGGTCGTTCCAAGAATCGTTGGCCCAGTTGTCACCGAATCCATCTTCATCAAAGTCAGACCACTGAGTCGGATCGTTGCCAAATGCGTCAGCACCGTCTTCTGTCGACCAAAAACCATCGGAATCAGAATAGCCGTCTTCATCGGCATCGAAGCAACCAACACGGTCCACTGTTGAGGTTCCAGCTTGGTTTGCACAGTCGTCTGGAGTGGTGCCTTGTGGGTTGTCACCGTAGCCATCGCTGTCAGCATCAGCCCACTGAGTTGCATCATCGTCGAAAGCGTCATCAACATCTGCCCAGCCATCACCGTCAGCATCGGGACAAGCGTTCTTACCACCGAGGGTGGAGTCACCTGCTTGGTTCGGACAGTCATCGAAATCGTCTGCCCATGAATCGCCGTCTGAATCAAGGCAACCTTGTGTTCCATTCAGCGAAGTCCCTGAAACGGTTGGGCAGTCATCGCCCACGTCATCAAAGCCATCCGCATCGTCATCTGTGTCTTCATCGCTGTCTCGGCATCCGTCGCCATCGATGTCTGAAGCTGAATTGGAAACCCATGTGGGTCGCGGTGGATCGTAGGAAGTCCATTGGCAGTTGTCGTCGACGTCGTCAATTTGATCGTTATCATCGTCCGAATCTTCTGAGTCATCTTTGCAACCGTCGTTGTCCCAATCGGTTGACGCCGAGGGGTTCGAGGCGTCTTGAGAGCTGGTCCAATTGAATTGACCGCCACGGGGGCACAAATCTGGGAAGTTATCGGTCAAACCGTCGTTATCGTCATCGGAATCACACGCATCCCCATCTAAGTCGCCATCGGTGTTGGCTTGCGTAGGGTTGGAGGTGTTTGGGCAATTGTCAGAATAATCAGGCACGCCGTCAACGTCAGCATCCTTCTTGGAACTGGGATCAAGCGACCACAACATGGCATCCCAACTGCTTGCTGCAGTGACAGAGAGAGGGCCTTTGTTCATGGTACCGCCACCAACACCACCACCAACGGTTACGATGTCTGATTCATTGATGGCAATGGAGTAGAGCACTTCGTAGGCAGCGCTGCCTGTGGTTTCCATCCAATCCCAAGCACCAGTCGCCGAAAGGCCCGCCACCATGCCGTCAAAGTTCCCAGCGACAACGGCCGACTGGCTGCCACCTGTGAAGGTTGCATCGATGACGTTCACAATGAAGACTTCGTTCATGGAATTGATGGCAAGGTCCCGAACCGTATCAGTTGAGGAACTGCCACCCGTTGAAGCCCAACTCGTTTGGGCGGACAGGGTGTTGAATGGATTTTTCAGAACAAAGGCATCTTGCTGACCTTGATTGGCCGTGATTGACCAAGCGCCAGATGGGCCAGTCCCTTGAAGGGTGCCGTCATAGAGGCCGCCGAGGTACAAATCATCGTTCTGGCTCATTCGAACCGCAGTCACTTGAGTGTCTTGGTTTGGAGTGCCCATACCGGTCAACCATTTGACCACACCAGAGGAATCGAGGTTCAGCAAAAATGTATCACTGGTCCCAGAAGGAGCGTAAGAATTGCCCCCGAAAATCATGTTGGTGAAGGTCACACCAGCAACGTAAATGTTCCCGATTGAGTCAACAGCAACACCGCCTGTGATTTGATTTCCAACACCGCCTCCTGATGTGGCCCAGGTCAGAATGCCTTGTTGACCGTTGATTTTAGCGACAAAGACCTCTTGATCGCTCACGTTGAATGAGGTGCCTCCAAAATCTGTTTCGCCTTGGTGTACGCCAGTAACAATCACATCGCCCATCTGGTCGATGGTGATGTGATCAATTTGACTGAACTCTTGCGAGTTGTTGACCACGGTTTGGAAGGAATGAGCCCACAACCACTGACCGCTTGGATCTGTCATTGCGATGAATCCATCCGTAGCGGCGGTAGCAATGGTAACGGAACCAAATTGAATGGCTCCCGAATAAAGACCAGCGACCACAACTTCGCCACCCATACCAACAGCAATATCGCTGAAGATGGAGACGCCAGGGTTGCCTTGCATGTTGTGATTAGCACCCTTCACATATTGGTATTGGCCAGAACTGTCGACGGCTGCCATAAAGAATTCTTGGCCGTATGGACTGGTTGGAGCGAGCGTGTTTCCACCAAAGTTCAGTGATTGGGCGTTGCTTGTGTTCCATGTGCCGCCAAATGCATACATGCCAGGTGCGTATTCCAAGGATTCCACAAATTCAGCACCTGAAGGTGTGCCACCCGCAACGAGCATTGGGTTCGCCGTGCTGGCGCCAGCCTGAATGCGTTGAATTGTGTTGAGCGGTTCAAGAACCGAGGATGGTTCTGCAGCGTTACGAGCAGATGGTTCTGCCATCGGTAAAAGCAGAGACGCTAACATCAATACAGTCAACAAGCACGCAGCGGAGCGAAGCCAAGAGGTACGCATGACCTTTCGTTGAGCCCAAAGGCCATGAAGGCTTCCATTGATTGGGTGTGGCCATTTCTTCCCTCACAGAGGGCTAGGCTTCACTCGATGTTGCTTTCAAGGGTCAACAAATCGCTGTCACCGGCATCGATGATGCTGAGGGTGGAAACCGAGAACGGCTTACCACAAGCGATTCCAAGTTCACGGTTGACCATGCTTGCACGGAACTTTGTCACTTCTGGGTGACGAGCGTGCAGGTCATCTGCGAATTCGGTCGGACAGTTAGCTGCTAGAATGATGAGTTTTGCTTCACCGCGGGCGCAAGCGTCGAGCGCTTGGCGTTGGCCAAATCGTAGGTTTCCAGTTGCAATTGCGTTTTTCAGTTGTCGGCTTAGATCCATATTTTATTCCTCCATACTCCACTTTGTTTCTCATGGTTGGACAATCACTCAGGGATGTAGTACAGTTCAACACTGCCGGTTCCCAAGGAAATTGGCTGACCGACGATGATGTTTTCTGCAACACCAGTGAGGTAATCTTTCTCACCGATAATACCGGCTTTGAGCAGGTGGTTCACGGTCACTTCGAACGCAGCACGAGCCAAGATACTGTGCTTTGTACCTGAGACACCGTGGCGGCCAATGGCTCGCACTTCACCTTCAGAAGTCATGACATCAGCGACCATCAACAAGTGACGAACGTCGACTTCCAAACGAGCCCCGTCAAGCGTTGCTTGGAGTTCGTTAATGATGGCTTGTCGAGCGGCTTCGATCCCGAGGAAATCGTAGATTTCGATGATGTTGTTGGTGTAGGTGCGGGCTCGATCGATGGTTTCGATTTCGCTGACACGTGTCAAGTTTGATCCAATGGTTGAGAGGTAGTACTCACCAGTTTTGTCATCAAGTTGCACGTTGGCTCGCTCGATGTTTGGAATACCCTTGAGTCGCATGTCACGAATCTTTTCTTCAAGTTGAAGCAGCATGGTGTAGGATGGTGGGTTCTCTGCAAGTTCAGCAAGATCCTCTTCCGAGTGCACACCTGGAATAAGGGTCAGGGTGCTTGGATTCTTATCCTTGTCAGGTTGAACAAGCAAGCGAGTAGCTCGCTCGAGTTTGTCCTTAACTTCCATTCCAGTCATGTTCTTTTGCTTCAGGTTACCCTTGTTGAGTTTCAAGACCAAACGTCGTTGTGCGACGTCGGTTTCCAATGACGCAATGCCGACGGTGGTGGTGACTTCGATTGCTGCGGCCAGCTTTTGTGCTGCTGCTGCATTTTCGCGGTCTGCACCCTTGAGGCAAATCTTCATGGTTGGCGTGTTTGGAACCTTTCGTGCATCGACAATTTCGATGATACGAGGCAAACCTTGAGTGACGTTGACCGTTGCAACACCCGCATAGTGGAAGGTACGCATGGTCATCTGAGTGCCAGGCTCACCGATCGATTGTGCGGTGATAATTCCTGCTGCTTCGAACGGATCGATGCTGGCCTTGTCCAAAGCCACAACGGCTTCTGAGACCACTTTCTTTGCTTGAGGCTTGGTCAACTTCTTCATTCCACGGGCGTGAATAGCCACGGTAAGGTCGTGGAAAATTCGGTTGGTAAAGCGGGTTGAGCCGTTGGTATCAACAGCAGCAACGAGGGACTTGAACACAGGGTCTTCCGCCAACTCGTCCACGTAAGTGAGGAGTTTTTCTTCAGCATCATAGGTGTCCATGTCTGCAGCGGTCTTTGCCCGTGCGCTCAATCGACCTTTACGGCGCTTGAGGCGAACTGCAGTGGTTGGTCCGGTGTTTTCACTGTTTGAATCGCCGCCTTTTTTGCTGGCTGCGTCAATGGTTGCTTTGATGGTAGCAGCGGTTTCTGAATCGGTTTCACACAACTGTGCGATCTCTCCAGCGCCAAGGATCTTGACGTCGTCCCACTTCTTGTCATCTGCAAGGGTGTGAGCGTAATTTTCTGCAATGCCCAAATCCATGAGCTTCTTCTTGGTTGCACTCTTTACGACCATCAGGCTTCACCTCCATCGTTGTCTCCAGTTTCACCATGTTCCAAGTCATCAGCATCGATGCGCTGAGTGGTTGGCTCATAGGAATCACGGGAATCCAGTTTTGCGCCTTCTGTTCCAAGGGCTTCATCGACGATGACGTCAATGTTGAACGGGGAACCGTGCACACCACGTGAAGGGTCAATGCCGTCTTCACCGTAGCTGAATTGGATAATTCGGTTTGCGGTGTTTCGGACCGACAACATTTCGTCGTCGAAGACCTTCAAGTCGTCCATAGCGTTGATCAGGCGGCGTTGCATGTATCCGGACTTTGCAGTACGGACAGCGGTATCGACCAGAGATTCACGGCCAGAAACGGAGAGCATAAAGAACTCCGTTGGCTCAAGACCACGCTTGAAAGAACTCGAGATGAAACCACGGTCTGCTGCTGCACGTCCACCACGGCGGAAGTGAGGCAGGACACGTTCGTTGTATCCACGCTCAAGACGCTTTCCACGAACCTTTGCTTGTCCAATTGAACCAGCCATCATGTTCAGGTTATCCATGGAACCACGGGCTCCAGAGATGGCCATGTTGACAGCTGCGTTGGTTGAGCCAGACTGCGCCAGTTCGTTCTTAGCAACGTCACCAGCTTCTTGCTTACCTTCATCGAGGATGACCATGATGTCTTCTTCGAGGGTTTCACGGGGGGTTCGTCCAGGTCGGGATTCGTAGCCCTTTCCGGTAGTACCGAACTTGTCCAGTGCTGCTTGAACCGAGATACCTGCATCCACGTTCGCCTTGATAATTGCATCGAGGGCTTCGGCGCTGAGATCTTCGTCGTCAATACCTGTGGTAAATCCGAGGGAGGTGCATGCTGCAATGGACAATCGAGTGAACTCGTCAAGGAAACGAGCGCCTTCTTCAGGGCCGTTGGTTTGAACAATAGCGTCGAGCAATCGTCCATCTTCTGCACCAATAGCACGCTTATCGAGGGTTCCTTCGACCTTTCCGTTCTTGACGACAACTTCGTCGTTGGAACGGCTGCGGAATCGCAAGTGGATGTTGTCAGGGATGATCAGCGAGATGATGTCTTGGCCACGGAAGCATTCCTTGCCGTTAGCGTCCTTGACAATCTCCGGCAATTCGCCTTCCCAGTTGATGCTACCAAGCATCTCAAGACCGTGTCGACGGTTGATGAGGGTGCCAGGGCGCGACAACAAGTATGCTCCGGAAATGTGGTCGTGAATTCCACCGATCACCGCACCGCCGTAGCGAGGGGTGAGGATGTGTTCTTGGACACGCATTAGGATTTTAGCCTCGGCTCGTGCTTCTTCTGATTGAATCACGTGGAGGTTCATTTCGTCGCCGTCAAAGTCAGCGTTGTACGGGGTACAAACAGCCAAGTTGAACCGGAAGGTCTTGCCTTCCATAACACGAACTTCGTGCACCATCATGGACATGCGGTGGAGCGAAGGTTGTCGGTTGAAGATGGCAACGTCACCATCGATCAGGTGACGCTCGACGAGCAGACCTGGCTTTGGGTTGCCGTTGCGGTCAATCGTCGAGAGACGGTCTTCCACTCGGGTCGTGTCGCCCCATTCGTCGGCAGGGCTGTTGCAGTGCGGGCAGCTCACTTTGAGGTGTTCCGGCAGAGGTTCTGGATGAGCCTTGTCGGCTTGAGCCAAATCCCACATCCAGCGGAAGTGGAGCTTTGCACGGGGGTCATCGTCTTCGAGACGGTGGCCCTCAGCGTCTTCACCGCGGAGGTTTGAGAGGGTCGCTTCATCGTCAACAATGTACGAAGTTTCAGAAGTACCGTCGGTTGCAATGGTGATTTCAGGCTTGATGACCAATCCTGGTAGGAAGTTCGGTGCAGGGAGCACTGAGTGCAGGTCGAGGCGCAGGGTGGTCTCGTCGTTGCATTCCGGGTTGTGGCATCGGAAACCAGCGTTGATCAATCGGCTTCGCTGATTGATTCGAACACGTCGTCCATCGCCGCGAATGATGTAGTTTACACCAGGGTGCACATCAGGTCCACGGAGGATCATTTGGCGCATTTGTTCTCGGTTACGAGAGGTCACACGGATTGGTACGGTGAGTTCCTTAGCAATCTTGGTTGGCACACCGACTTCGTTCACGCCAAGGTATGGATCCGGAGAGATCACAGACCGAGCACAGAAGTTGACACGCTTACCGGAGAGGTTGCTACGGAAACGGCCTTCCTTCCCCTTGAGACGCTGAGTGAGCGTCTTGAGCGTTCGACCAGAGCGGTGACGCGCTGGAGGAATACCTGAGGTTTGGTTGTCGAAGTAGGTCGTAACGTGGTATTGGAGCAGTTCCCAAAGGTCCTCTACAATCAGTTGAGGGGCACCAGAGTCACGGTTTTCACGAAGTCGCTGGTTGATGCGCAGAACGTCAACAAGCTTGTGCGTCAAATCGTCTTCCGAGCGATCGCCGCTGTCGAGGGTAATCGATGGGCGAACGGTAATTGGAGGCACTGGGAGCACCTTGAGAACAATCCACTCGGGTCGGTTCTTTCGGTCCATTCCAATGAAAATCAAGGATTCAGAGGGGATGCCACTGAGCCATTCGCGAACGTCTCGAGGGTTGAGCTTGCGCCATCCTTCGTCCTTACCGCTTTGGCCTTTGGCTTCCTTCTTTTCCTTGAAGGTCGTCGGCTTGTCAAGTGCAATCTTACCTTGTGCTTCACCACAATGCATGCAGACACCGCGGCCTGTACCGGTGGTGATCTTTTCGACTTCCTTAATGATCTTCGAAAATTCTGTCGAACCGACACCGTGCTTCACTTGGATATCACGGATGCGGTTTCGGTAGTAATCTTGCTCAGAAAGTTCAGGGTTGTTGGGGTGAGAACCGTTTTCGCTGTGAAGCAAAATCTCGCTGCACTTGCTGCAAGTTGCCTTGAGTGCGGTCTTGATAAGGTTCACGAAACCAATGTGCATGACCGGCAGTTCAAGTTGAATGTGGCCGAAGTGACCAGGGGATTCGTCGTACTTGCAGTTGTCAGTCGGGCAAACCAAACCTGGCTCGATAACACCCATGTGAGGGTCCATCAAACCTTGGCGGTAAGCGTGACCATCGTCCTTGTAAGTGTCTGCAGTCTTCACTTCAACAGCGGACATCTTGCGGATTTCAATTGGGTCCATCAGGCCGAAGCGAATCTGTGCGATTCGCTTTGGGATCATTGTGTTTGTTTGGCTCATCTTCGGTCCTCCAGTTCGAGTCTCATGGCAACACCTAAACTCTTCATCTCGTCCAAGAGCAGCTTGAATGCGTACGAGGTTTGCACCTTGTACACTTCCGCACCGTCGCCGTGGATCGGGCTGACGTAGGTTCTTCGCTTTGGATCGTACCAAGCAATGTGTCCAGATTGAGCGCAGACGTACATGTCAATACCATCGGATTCGTCCAAGAGACGGTCCTTGATGACCATGGAAGC
The DNA here is from genome assembly GCA_905181785.1 of uncultured Candidatus Poseidoniales archaeon. GTDB lineage: Archaea > Thermoplasmatota > Poseidoniia > Poseidoniales > Poseidoniaceae > MGIIa-L1. The sequence continues at coordinate 69,294 of CAJIZC010000017.1, read as the reverse complement.
ACCGTGCGCAATCAGGCAGTCACGTTCCATTTCACCGAATCGCAATCCACCTTGTCGGGCACGACCTTCGGTCGGTTGACGGGTGAGGATTTGAACACGGCCACGGGAACGGGCGTGAATCTTCGACGACACCAAGTGGTGCAGGCGTTGGTAGTAGATGCATCCAACGAAGATTTCGGCGGGGTAGACTTCGCCAGTTTCACCGTTGATCATGGTTTCACGGCCGGTGTGAGCGAGTCCATTGCGGACCAAGCCGTCACGTAGGCTGCCTTCCTTTTCTCCACGGAACGCAGTTCCATCGATTCGGCGGCCTTCGAGTGCTCCAACCTTTCCACCAATCATTTCCAAGACGTGAGCCACGGTCATTCTCGATGGGATAGCGTGCGGGTTGATGATGAGGTCTGGCACGACACCATCTGCGGTGAACGGCATGTCCTCAGGATTAACAAGGCGTCCAATGACACCTTTTTGTCCGTGGCGAGAAGCGAACTTGTCACCGACTTCAGGGACCTTGTGGCTTCGAACCATGACACGAACCAAGCGACCGGAGTCAAGGGATTCTGTGACATAGACGTTGTCGACCCATCCTCGCTCACCGTGGCGAACGAGCATGGATGATTCACGGCGTTCCTGGGCGAGCAAGAATGCACCACCAGCGGATTCTTCGAGGAACCGCGGAGGGCTTGTCTTACCGACCAAAACTTCGCCGCCAATGAGTTCCTTCTCAGGGAGCGGCAAACCGTCAGCTTCCAAGTGGCGGTAGGCTTCCTCGGGCTTGAGGCCCTTGACTTCTTGAAGCGAGCTTCCTGGCCTTTCGATTTCTTCAACTTGACCGCCAGGGAATCTTCGGCGTTCAGCGTTGTAGGTACGGTTGAAGGTTGAGCGACCAAGTCCGAGGTTGACTGATCCTCGGTTCATGATGACAGCGTCTTGCATGTTGTAGCCGTGCAAGGACATGATGGCCACGATGAAGTTCTGACCGCCGGGGCGCTCGTCGAAGTTCGTGGTCTCCATGGCGTTGGTTCGAGTGATCGAACGGTGCGGGTAGTGGAGGATGTGAGCACGGGTGTCAGGGCGCATTCGGTAGTTTGCGCTTGGCAGACCCAGAGATTGCTTGACCATTGCAGTTCCACCAGTAACACGGGGGGTAGAGTTGTGTTCAGGGTATGGAATCAACGACGCACAAACACCGAGCACAAGCTGTGGATCGATTTCACAGTGAGTGTGTTCTTCGGTGTAAAGCAAGTCAACATTGATGTCGGCAATTTCCCATGCGTTGTTTGGCATGCGAACTTTCACCTTGAGTTCAGCGACGTCAGCACCAGGCTCGCCAAGGTTGGTCCACTCAACGTTTTCGTTGGTCAGTGGGCGTCCAGCAAGTGGGCCTTCGGTAACGGTTTCTGGCAGCACAAACGGACGAGGTGTGATGAGAAGGTCTTCTTCTTCTTCAGCGTCGACCCATTCCACGATGCCTTCGTTGACAAGTTGCTTGAAGGTCATTTCACCATCGCGAAGGGCTTGCAAGTGAGCACCGGTCAAACGAGGAGCACCGTCGTACAAGATCAACAATGGTCGCAGAATACGGCCTTTGTCGGTGTTGATGAAGATGTCCTTGTTTTCCTTGTCGTAGCGGATGGAAACTTCAGCAGGGATGGTTCCACGTCGGCGAGCTGATTTGAAGTGGCGAACCAAGTTCTTACCGTTCTTGTGAATACCATAGATGTCACCGTTGACGTGAACGCGGTCACCCGAGGTCCAGTCGTCCGGTTCGAAGACATCGAGTTCGTCGAGTTGTTGACGAACTTCAATTTCGCTGATGTGTTCTGAAATGTCAATCATTTGTGCTGCGTTCTTGACCAGGCCACAGTTCTGACCTTCAGGGGTCTCGTTGGGGCACAAGCGGCCCCACTGCGTCGGGTGCAGGTCACGTGCTTCGAAGTGAGGTTGGCTTCGAACAAGCGGTGAGGTGACACGGCGCATGTGCGAGAGCGAAGCAAGGTAGGTTGTTCGGTCGAGCAACTGGCTGACACCAGAGCGGCCACCGACCCAGTTTCCTGTTGCCAATGCGTGCATGATCTTGGATGTGAGAACATCGGGGCGAAGGCAAGAGGTGATTTTCAGTTCTCGCTTTCGGTTGTGGTGTCGCTCAAGTTGGTACTTCAAGTCACGTGCAAGTTGCCCAGAGGAGACTCGGAACAAATCTTCGACCAGGTCACCAGCCAAGCGAACTCGCTTGTTTGCGTAGTGGTCCTTGTCGTTTGGCTCTTTGTTGTTAAGGGCCATTTCGAGCACTTGGCGAACGATGCGGCCAAGGAAGATAGCCTTCTTCTTACGGGCACCAGGTTGGTCGCCCAAGTGAGGAAGCAGTTCACGGTCAAGCAGTTGGTTGACCCGTTGCTCTCGGTATTCACGTTGCTGTCCGGCTGCGAATTTCTTCTGCAACCATTCGTGAGCTTCGGTCATCGATTGAACAGCGTACTCTTCATTGTCGTTGACTTCGTTTAGGTTCGCAACGATGTACTTGAAGGTCTCAGTAGGACCAGCGATGGCTTGGAACACTTCTTGGTCGTTTTCGATACCAAGGGCGCGCATGAGGAGCACAACGGGGATGGCTGTGGTTCCTGCAGTGCTGATCTTAACCATGAGCATACCGTCTCGTCGCTTTTCGACGTTGAGTGGTTTTCGCATACCGTCTTTTTGAGAGAAAATCTTAGCGACTTCTGTTCGCTTTGCGTACCGCTTGTTGATTTCAACAGTGACGCGGTTCGGTGCGAGGTCTTCCATGGAGATGAGAACACGTTCGGTTCCGTTGATGATGAAGTAGCCTCCAGGGTCGAGTGGGTCTTCGCCCTTCTTTCGTAGGAGGTCGTCCCACAGTGCGGAGTCTTCAGTCGAGGTGGTTGGGTAGAGTTGGCGGTCGCCTGCAATGTGCCCAGCGTGCAAGTTGCATCGCTTCGAACGGACCATGATTGGCATGCTGCCGACTTGTACACCTTCTTCCTTAGGAGAACGGACTCCGTTTCGGAAGATTTGGAAGTCGATGGTGACAGGAGACATGTAAGTCAACTTGCGCAAGCGGCATTCCATAGGGGTGGATGGGTGTTCTGCACCGTTTGCTTCACGGATGGTTGGTTCGCCGAGTTGGATGTTCTTGAGACGAATGGTAATGTCTTGGTCCACGACGTCGAGCTTGATGAATCCGCCATCGTCGTCGTCGATTTCCTCATCGGTTCCGACTCGGATGTTACGAATAATCTTCTCCATTCGGGAGAGGTTGTTATCACCGGCGGGGATGCAATCGTCATACGATGCAAGTTGGTGGTTGACAAGGCTGCGTTCTTTGAAAAATGATTGAATAATTTCTTGCATGATAATCCCTCCTCAGTTACCTTCCACAATCAGGCGGTAGGCTACAGATCGTCCCGCCGACGGGGATTGGCGGACGACTTTCAACACACGGTCAGCGATCCAACCGGCGGCGAGGGGTTTGTGGTCTGGGTCAGCAGCGAGTTGCTTGCCGTCCTCTGCTTCTGAAAGTTCCTTGATGACTTGAACAACCGGGTCGGTGATCAAAATCTTAGGGAGCCATTCCTTAGCAAGTCGGTCTTCGCCTGTGTCTTCATCAGGCTGGACCATGTTCCATGGAGCGAGGGCCTCGCTTTCGAGTTTGTATTGTTCTTCTTCGGAGATGTTTGCAGCTCCAATCAGTTCCTGGTGAGGGACCAGTTCGTGGTTGAGGGCGTTGAAACGGAGGGTGATTTCAGGGCGGTCGAAGTCATCGATTGCCTTTGATCGAATGGTGATTTTCTTGCTCTTTTTCGCTGCACGTCGGCGTGAACCCTGTTCAGCGATGATGGACATTGTGCTGATGAATTGTTCAGAATCCTTTGATTCACCGAGGGTGGAGGCAATTTCGTCCGAAGACATCGCCTTGATGTCGGTCATGTTGCGGTCCGTTGCAAGTTTGTGTGCAAATTCCTCGGAGACGCCGAGTTCCATGAGTCGCTTCTTCGTTGCGCTTTTTACTACCATCCAAATTCCCCGCTCAGCCCCGCAGTGCCAGTCCGGAAGCTCAGTCAGGCGGGCCTGACGGGGTTCGAACCCGCGACCATCGGATTAAAAGTCCGACGCTCTACCTGACTGAGCTACAGGCCCAACAATGCACTATGGGCTTTCTGCCCGACTTACCAACTGTTCATATAGGTTGCGGCGGCGATGCTTCGTGGTAAAATCGACCACAGTCAATGTATTTCAAGCAAACCCAGATTCAAGCAATCCGCCAATATCGTCGGGGTTGCACGGTTTTTCTTCATCAGTTAGCAATATAGCCCAAGTTGAACTCGCCAAAATCGGGGCCAACAATGGAGGAAGGTATCTTTGGTGCAGGCGACTCCGAGGCCGAAATTTCTCGCCTCGAACGACCCGCAACACGCACGAACTGGATGACCCCTGATGGAGCCGCCTTCGACCTTACAATTCCACCCACCGTTTACCCCCCCAGAGAGGACACAGATTTACTCTGCCAAACGCTGAGGGGTTTAGGGCCCGGGAAAGGACAGAAATTACTTGAAATCGGATGTGGATCGGGTGCAGTTTCGCTTTACGCAGCGAGCCTCGGTTATCGTGTTCGGGCCTGCGACATCAATCCTTACGCCGTGGCTGCCACCAAGGCCAATGCCAAGCACCTCCGCCACGATGTTGACGTCCATGAAGGCGGACCCGGACCAAGAGCTGATGGTTCAGTCCAACAATGGTCGGGCACTCAACCTCATGATGTAGTGGTGTGGAACCTCCCCTACCTGAGCCATGATTCCTCTGTAGAGGAGGTGCTTGGCCCGCTTGAAGAAGCAGCGTTGCTGGACACCGATGACAAAGGGCTCGTATCGAGGCTCATGACCCAAGTAAGCGAAAACCAACTTCTCTCTAAAAACGGAATCATTTTGCTCTTAGTGAGCGGGAATGAAAGAGGTCTACATGCTGAACAGGAAGCGCAAAAAAACGGCTTCGCTGCTCGGTGCGTTTCGAAGCATGCGTTCGATGAGGGTGATGGCCTACGCGTCATAGCGGTCTGGAATCCATACACCTTTGCATCCATACATCGATTTGAGTCCCTTGCCTCGACCAATCAATCAGCGCTTGAACAAAGCGATTCAGTTGGTGATTTGTTCACCGCACTGCGGCAAACATCCGGGCGCGGTCGGCGCGGGAGATCCTGGTCGAGCGAACGGAGGTGCTTTGCCGGCACCTGGACGCTTGCTCTAGGCACCCCTAACATGAGCCCAGGCCTCATGCAAATACTGGCGGGCCATGCCGTGATCGCCACCCATCGCATTCTGAATGTCAATGAGGCCTCAATGGCGCTCAAATGGCCGAATGACGTGATTCAGGCCACAGGAGAGGGTGTTGGGAAAGTTGCTGGCGTTTTAGTGGAAGGTACAAGCAAGGGTGAACAAAGTAAAATCGTTGTCGGCATTGGCGTCAATTTCGCCTCCGCACAATCCGCTAAGCCATCGTTTCCAATCGCGCATTTATTTGGCGCAATTCCCGAGCTGGAAGTTGGGCAGTATGAGCGTGTGCTTCATGCCATAATCGCCTCGTATTTTGAACACCACCCGAGGGTGAGAGGAGCACCGATGGAGGAACATCGCACCGTGTTGTTGGGTGAACTTATTCGTAGCCAAGAAATCCTTGGGAGCCCGTTCTATAGGAATGAAAAATGGTTCATCGAAGACCTTGATGCGCAAGGGAATTTGGTGCTTAGAAATGATCGCCATGAAACCGTTGCGGTCCCAGACGGTGAAGACCTTAAATGGCCACTATTTTCTGTTGATTAAGCTTCGAGTTCTGCATCGAGAACTGCTTCGCTGAAGGCTTCGTTTTCGAGGTTCCGCTTGTACAACCCAAACCCGATGAAGGCGATGCCAAACGGATAGGCGATGAAGTCAAGCATGGTCGCCCGACCGACGTTCACCAACACTTCACCTTCACCGCTTTCAAACGTCACCATGTAAGTGTAAAACCCGCCATCGCTGGCTTCGAATTCATAATCGATGTTGTCACCTGCTGCGAGCGTCCATGCTTCATTGAACACGAGGGCGTCGTCTTCGTCGTAAATTTGAATCACAACTCTGGATTCATTCAAGGCTTCGACATCAAACGCAAGGGTATCGGATTTCAACAAGGATGCGCCGCTTTCGAGGGTTGGTTGATCTCCATCGAGGGCGATTGGCGTCACCCATGCATGCATGATGAAGCCTCCAACGACGATGCTCATCCCAATGAGAATGAACACATCGCTCATTTTCATGCTTGGAGCCGTTCCACCGCCAGCCATGATGTGGCCTGCTGCTTTTGTCTCATGAACGTAGTGGTCACCGGCGACGAGGGGGGCGCACCAGACCCAGACGCTCCCTTACCAAGCGGATTTTCCCGCTTGAAGTAATGCTGAAGATTGAACGGTTCTTTAACGAATCCTCCGCTCGAGTCAATTCAAGGACTTGAGAGTAAATCTCGTGAGGGACCTGAAGAACACCGTACGACAAGGGCTCGATTGGTGAACCTTCAGCCTCCAAATGCTGCTGCGTCGTTTGCCCTTGGGCAGAAGAGTGTTCGTGGAAATCCATCAAGCGGATTCCTTTCTCTGTACGTATGTGTGCAAAGGCGGCCTCGATCACAGATACCGCATCGCTGCGATCTTGAATCGCTGATGGAAAACCAACCCCAACCCAACGGCGCTTGCCCCTCAGGGCTTTTGACAATCGCTTGGCCATGAAAACCGGGGAAACCTTCTCCTTCAATAGATTTGAGCGTCAATGGGGCCATAAAATGAAAACCAGTGAATTGTTGGTGAACGCCGTGGACGATGAAGCTACACCTCCAACCCCGGTTTCAATAGAACCCGGAATTGATGAGGGTTTGGGCGAACTTGCAGCCCAAGACGCTTCTGTTTTGACGCTGGTTTTCACGCTGCTTTCCATCAAAACATTACCCCACATCATTGCATTGGCGGTCACCTCGAGCATCTTATACGCCGTTGCAGATGGAAATGCTGGACTGGCTGCAGTGGGCTTTTCTTCGCTCACCGTCGGTTATGCCGTCACCGCTCTTGCCTCTAACATCGAAGCGATTCGTGGCTGGACTCGGCTTCAAGAATGGAAAGAAAACCGCCCACCTCTGTTGAAACGAATTCTGCTCAGCGCTCGGATTTTGCTCTTGCCTTACGCCTGTGCTATCGTGTTCGCTGTTGCGTTGATCGCATTCACCAACGAAGGAGCAACCAATGCATTAGCCATGGCCATGGGTGGTTTATTCGTTCTTTGGGCCGTGGTTCAAGGACGCTCCTTTGCCGCATGGGGAGCGTCTGTCGCTGCTAAGAAAACGCCTCCGAGTGCCGTCAAAAAAGGAAGCGGCTATGGGGGATTACTGACCTTGTTGACCGTTGTTGTGGCTTTTGGCGCCGTGTGCATCACCCTTTATCGCACCCTTGCTCAGCCTTCCTTCGTTCCGCATCTCGATGTGACCAATATTGCCGTTTTTACGGCGATTTCAGTCGGCATGTTTGTCTTGATGAACTGCCTTACATGGAAAAACAGAGCCATTGCGATGTCGGACAAATCGCTCAGTCGATTCCACTTCCGCTGGTCGATGTTGGCTCACCTATTTGTCACCTGGCACTTGCTCACCGTGTACCGGCACGCAGTCTTGGGCACCGATCCGCTTGAGGTGTACATCGAGGAAATCGCATTGATGATTTTCACGGTATTCATGGGCATTTGGTCCTTGACATCACGCGGCGTAGGTTCAGAACTCAAGCTTCTAAACCAAGACAATGCACTGCCATGGGGTCTTGCTTTCGGGTACGCCTATGCCGGAAGCGTCGCTATGATCAGCGCTGTGGTTGGCGATTTGCAACAAGTCATGGCCCTTGGCCACATCATCGCAGCCTCGACGGGCATCTACATGCACCGCATGGTTTTGAGCAAGGTGCTTCAACGGCACGATACTTCCCTCGAAATCCAACGGATTGTCGGAGAAGTCCAGCCACGATCCGATGCTGAGGACGACAGTGGTGCTGCAACATCAACACCTCCGGATTCCCAAACGAGCCTTCTGGGTGAAGATTGGTCTGGCGAGTTGGATGAACAGTGGGAGCAACCTAAAGACATCGGGATTCAAGCCGATGTGGAGTGGGAAGACGTCATCAACATCGATGACTAGTCACTCGCTTTAATGCCAGCCAAGAGGGTTACCACTCGAATTGTATCTTCCAATTCTTCACTGACTCGAGCCCCCAAAATCACTTGTGCATCCAATTCTAGGGCTTCGGTGAAGATGTTGGTGACCGCATCAACCTGGCCGATGGTCATCCCTAAACCGCCTTCGACTTGAATCAAGCAAGCGCTGGCACCACCAACATCCAAGGCAGAAAGTGGCGCCAACATGGCCGATTCGAGGATTGATTCGGGGTCGTCTGGGCGCCCAGAGCCAACGAGCATGGTCGCTTCACCTTCCTGATCCACGATGGCGCGAAGGTCCATCAAGTCCAAATTAATTAAGCCCATTCGCATGAGGGTACAAACCAAACCATCAACCAAATCTTCAATCCATTCTGCGCCCATTTGCCAATTTTGACCCTTTTGCCGCGCTTGGCGAGCAAGGCGGTCAAGCGAGAGGCGGACGGTGACATGAGCCACATGCTCGAGCCGTTCAAGGCCTGATTGAGCGATGGCGCTGCGGGTGGCTTGCACCTCAAAGGGCAGTGCGGCAACAGCCAAGACAAGCGCTCCGGATTGGCGAGCCTGTCGGGCAAATTCATGCGCTGCACCCGTGCCCGTTCCGCCACCCAAGCCTGTGAGAAGGATCACAAGTTCGACCGGTTCGAGGATTGTGGAGGCAAGGGCTGAGAACCCCCGCATTCGTTGTTCTGCAAGCGGTGGCAATGCTGCGCATCCGACCGAGTCAAGGGTGTGACCAAGACGAAGCACATGCGAGGACCCAGCGTCGACAAAACTCTCATCATCAGCATCGATTAAGAGCACCGAAGTGTCGCTTGAGCATCGAGCATCGGCGCCCTTAGCCCACGCACAACCAAGACCGCCAACGCCAGCGATGAGGATTTGGTCGGCATCCATAAAGCGCCCTTCACTCGATGCCTCATGAACTTTGGCGAGAGCAGGCATACCCGTCAAACGTAGCGGAGGTAGCGACGGCGAGCGTCTCGAGCCCAAGCGTTGTCTGGCTCGAGTGCAAGAACGCGATCGTAAAACTCGATGGCCGTCTCAAATTCCGACAGGTGACGCCCGTAAAGATGCCCCAGGTTGGACAACACAGGGATGCATTCTTCATCGGCTTTTAGCATCGATAACAGCAAACGCTCAGCGGCGCCAAGATCATTGCGCAACATCATTTCTTCCGCATTGTCAAGTTGCTCAAGTTGTTCAGTGGTCAAATCATAGACGTTATCAAAGTTTGTCGTCATGGGCTCACTGGCCCTTTCTCGGCGGGTCTCCTCAAAGAACCCTTCTGCAGTTTGCATGGTTCCCAGCCTGCTTCGTTTTACGAAGGTATAAACGAGAGGAGAGCCACCCCTTTTAAACAGCCAAATTTCAAGGAAAAAACGGCCCACTGCAAGGCACTGAACCAGCGTTTCTGCTGGGAATGTTTAAGGGGCACTTATGGGTGGCTCAAAACACTGGGTGTGACTATGCTACGCGAGTCAATTTCTTCTCGAACCGGACTTGTTGCCGGTCTCATCCTTTTGTTGCTGATGCCCGGCCTTGTCACTTCCTACCACACCGGTATTGGCGGCGAACAAAGCAACGCTGGCGAAACCATCGACGACGTCGCTAAGGAAGGCTGCCTGTGCCACAACGGAGCGTCTGACAATTCCATCCAAGTCATCCTCGACGATGTTCCATTCGGATGGGTTGGCGGCGAGACATACACCATGCACCTCCAAATCATCGGCGGCCCCGAAGCCACCGGCGTCTACACCGCAGGCTTCGCAATGCGCGTCTCCTCCGGCGTGTTGGGCGGCGAAGATGTGCAAAATTGGGAAGAAGACCCGACCACGCTCACCCACACCGAAGCATCATCGGCATTCACAGAGCGGCTATGGGTCGTCACATGGCAAGCCCCAGCAACAGGCGAAGGCACGGTTAACTTCTGGATCACAGGCAATTCCGTGAACGGCGACCAACTGCCTGGCGTTGAAGACAAGTGGAACCAACTCTTGTTCGCCCTCCAAGAAGGCGACGAAACAACCGACGCCTTGGGCGTACGAACCCTGTTCGCAGGCGACGGAAACGTCAGCCCACCTGAACCAGCCCACCACGGCGTCGACCTGCACCACATGGGTGCCAAACTCCGAGCACACTGGCTCGGATTGCTTGGTTTCGGCGCAGTTCTTGCCGTGATTGCGTTTGCAGGATTGCTGCTGCGCTACAGCTTTTCAACATCTTACAAAGGCCGGTCCAACCAACTGCGTTTGCGTTACAAGTTGATGCGAAGAGGTGACCAGTGATGGACGACACAATTTCCACCCTCCTGCGAGGCGTTGCCAAAGGAACCATCAGCGTGGAAGACGCTCGAAAGGCCCTTGAAAACGCAAGCCTCACCGAAGAAGAGATGGTATCCGCCATCGACCACGGCGTGTTCAACATTGCAGAACCAGGAACCATTGTCAGCGCATCCCTTGCCCCATCAGGTGGCTCGTACCTGACGTTGATGTTCTTCGTGTGGGGCATCTTCTGGTCGTGTTACTGGACCTTCTCCATGATTTACGGCCTAGCCAAAGGATGGGATCAACAACAACTCGCATACCACCTCGGCATTATGCTCATCACCTTGTGCATGATGGGGATGGTTTACCTCAAATTCGTCCTCCCTGACACCATTATTGTCAAGCACGCTCAGAACAAATTTATTCCTGAGCACACCAAAGATTGGAAGGAGTACAAGTGGTGATCCATTATGGCGCGTGAATACAACCTCAAACCAGCACCTGCTGACGCTATTGAAATCACCGAAACCGGTGGCTCTTACATCAACCGTCGCCAATTTTTGCGCTACGGGTTCAACACCGCAACTGGTGTCTTGGCCGCCTCGCTCGGCGTCCTCGGATTTGCTTCCATTCTTTTGCCACCCGGTGGCAGCAACGCTGGAGAACTTGGCGTTGTGTTCTGGGCCAAGGGTCGAGAAGACGAAGCATGGTACGGTGCAAAGCACCTGCAACTGATGACCAAGACTGACTTCGTAGAAGAAGCCGCAAAGTCGAACACCGGCACCGCTGGCGCTGCTGGCATTTGGAACGGCGTTCCTGTTGTCGTCACCTATGTCAACCACTCAGAAAACAAATCCACCCCTGAATCAAGCGGATTGGCTCGCTTCCAATTCATGGAAGGCGTCGATGAAACTGGCAAAACCATCGGCCACTTCGAAGACTTGAGCGACACCGACCCCCGCATCTTCCCATCCGAGAACCTCGTGATGATCTTTGGCCGCTGCACTCACTTGTGCTGCATCCCAGGATGGCAACTTGTCTCCAATTCCTTCACCGAAGATTCGTGGACGCCCGGCGGTGGTGACGATGGTGGCACCAAGTTATTCTGCATCTGCCACTCTTCAAGGTTCGACCCAACGGCGCTAGAGATGAACACCAACAGAAACCGCTCCAACGGTGCAACCTTCAACTATGCAGGTATTCGCAAGGCCGGCGGTCCAGCCCCTGTCGGTCTGCCCCTCATCCCAATTGAACTCAATGGCGATGTCATCGAAGGCATCACCGACTACATAGACTGGTACACGTATTGCGACTGAGGTGTTTACAATGACAACAATGTTTTGGATTCTGTGGTTCTTTATCGCTTTCGTTATCGTCCTCGTGGCGCTCACGCTCCGCAAGGAAAACGACGACCTCCCTCGACGCGAAATTCTCCGTGCCGTGGAATCAACCGGCAAGATGGGGTTCGCTGAGCGGCTGTTCTTGTGGATCTTCTCGTGGCTGGACACTCGCTTCCGCCTCCAAGACTATTGGAACATGTCCAAAGGTGCTTATTACAACATGCACCGCCAAATGCCATTGACGCACGCAGAGAAGTACAAGCTTCGCATTATTTGGTACTGGTACCCACTGTACTGCCTTGGTGGTATCTCGTTCCTTTCCTTCATCATCCTCGTCATCACCGGAACCGTACTTGGCATCTATTACGTGCCCGGTGGCGAAGGCGATCCTTCACCCGCTTACGCAAGCATGCAGTTCATCATGACCGAGCTTCCGTTTGGCTACATCATTCGAGCGGTCCACCACTGGGCGACTCACTTCATGGTAGCAAGCGTGTTCTTACACATGTGCCGCGTGTACTTTACCGGCGCTTACCGTAACCCTCGTGAACTCAACTGGCTGATTGGTGTCGCCCTGATGGCGCTCACCATTGTCTTCGGATACTCGGGTTACTTATTGCCGTGGGATTCGCTTGCTTACGGCGCTGCAGTGATTGGCATTAACCTCGCAAACTCCAGTCCGCTTGTTGGAAAGTACATTGCAACACTGTTGTTCAGCGGCTCGTCGCTTACGCCTCGAACCGTCACACGTATGTACTTCATTCACGTCTTTATCCTCCCAGTGATTGTGACCACATTGATCATTATTCACTTATTCATTGTCTGGGTACAAGGCATTGCGGAACCACACTGATCTTTGGAGGAATGAATTATGGGACTTATTGAGAATCTTGGCCGTGTTGCATCTTCCTATATGGAAGAAAAAGAACAACTCCAAATTGCTGGAGAGAAGCGTGTGCGTACCAGAACCGGTCACGGTTTCTGGCCACAAGAGGTGCTTCGCGACTCTATCATCTTCGCCTTCATGGGCGCAGTCTTGCTGTTTTACGCATGGCTGATACCACCACCACTCCACGGAGCCGCTGACCCCTATGCGCAAGCCGGGTTCGTGTTCCCTGATTGGTACGTGCTGTTTTCCTATGGATACCTGCGATGGGGCGAATACCTGCCTCAATTCACGGTGCCAACTGGGTTTATCGGCGAAATCGTCGGCCAACCTGTGTTCCCTTGGAACGCTGCTTGGTGGGGCGCTGCACTCACTGGCATTCCAGTCAGCATCCTCGCTTTGCCTCCGTTCCTTGGCGGCCGTGAGAAGCGACCCGTGGAAGATCCGTGGTTTGCTACCGCTGGAGCGGTGTATTTAGCGCACATTTGGTTCATCTCGGTGTTTTCGATCAACATCTTCTTGGAGTTATACGGCAAAAACAGGTCTGATTTCTGTAAGTTAGACAGCCATGGCGATCTGTTATGTGGCACTCGTGCCCCGTGGCTTGCAGATGCGTTCAATTCCATACCATGGATGATGACCGGCGTCTTAGCATGGATCTGCATCTACTTCATCGCTCGCGCTTTGCTTGTCAAAGCATGGGGCGCAGGATTTACACCTGGCCATGCCAAGCAAATTCTCATCGGTTCGTTGCTCATATCGACCGCCGGTACCGTTGCAACATGGGACACCTATGACGACGGATTCTGGGACCAAGGCGGTCTGTTGACCATCAAGGGCTTGACGCACGATTTGTACCCGGAACTCGAAGCCATGCGAGCCCAGCCAACCGACGTCCATGTTCACGAGGTCAACGAGTTCACAGATGACCGTGGATGGAGCGGCGACGGCACCGTGCCGACAACCGCATGGTTGGATTGGAGCATCTACCAGCCTGCTCGCTACATCATCACCGATTTCACAGATTCCAACGGCCACCAAAACGCTGAATTTGGCATCAACGCTGCTGCAAACTCGACCACCTTCAACGGCGGTCTAGGCTGGATCACAACCGGTAACTTCACCGTCACAGAAGACCTCAACCATTTCCCGGATGGTCACCATGAAAGCGTGGAGACCTTGACGACAGATTTGATGTGTGAATACCGTGCTTCAGAACGAAAAATCAACGACATCAACACCGTGTCAATGATTTCCTCGACACTCACCCTCAGCAACAGCAACGGCAAGACCATGGCCAGCATCGATGACTGTGCAGGTGCAAGCACCGAACTCAAAGTCGGAGAATACACCTACGAATACATTGTCACCGTCGAAGGGGCACTTGCCTACAACGACAGCATTGTGACTGAAACCTCCTTCCAAATTGCAACCTTCCAGCCACTCCTGGTTTGGACTGAAGATGCCCCCGCCGCTATGGCAGGACGTACTGTTGATTTGACCAATGAAAGCCAAATGGCTGCTGGTGGCACGGACTACGCTGCGATCGAAAACCCAACCTACCACACCAACCCGAAGGCCCTCGATGCAAAGTTGACCTATGCCATGTTCATTCCCTGCCTCACCTTTGGTGCAGTGGTCTTCGTGCTCTTGCGCTCGATGGCACGTGGTTATGAATTCGAAATGAACAAGTGCTACGGCTGCGATTTGTGCGACGATGCTTGCCCTGTACGATTGTTCAACGGTGGAGACAAACTCAACATCATCTACAACTCATGGAACAATGAGGACGACGGCGTACCGCTGTACTCCTGCCTGACATGCACAGCCTGTACCAATGCATGCCCACAACTGGTCAACTATGACTCGTATGTGGACATCCGCCGTTCGCTGATTGTTGGTGGACCACAAGCGGAAATCCCGCACACCGTTCTTCAAGCGGTTCTTGCAGCCGAAGCAGAAGAAGAGGCAGACGACGACTTCATCGCTGTGGAAGACTACCCAATCACCTCAAACATCGGCTACTACCCTGGCTGTGTTGACTACCTCGACCAAGAGATGGTCTTCTCCCATGTCAATGAGGGCGAAATGAACCTTGGCGATTCAACAACCGCTGCGTTCACATTGTTTGACGACATGAACGTTGATGTCAACTACCTCGGACGAGACTTCCTCAAGTGCTGTGGCCACGACCAAAAGTGGCAAGGCCTCGATGAAGTCTTTGACAAGCTCAAGGCCTACAACCAGAAGAAGATCGAACAGTCTGGCATCGACACGCTTGTGTCTTCGTGCGCTGAGTGCTTCCGCACCTTCGCTCGTGACTACGAACTGGAAGGCGTCAAGGTCATGCACACCACCGAATTCCTCGTGGAGAACGGCTTTGACATGAACCTCAAAGCAGAGGAAGAAACAACGGTCACATACCACGACCCTTGCCGACTCGGTCGGCAAATGGGCGTCTATGAAGAGCCTCGTGAACTGATTGCTGGCGTCGAAGGCGTTGAAATCGTTGAGATGGAACACAGCGGCGAAGACGCCATGTGCTGTGGTGTCTCGAGCATGATGTCCTGCAACGAAAACGCTCGTGCCCTTCGTGTCACCCGCATGGAAGAAATCCGCGCCACAGGTGCTGACACCATGCTTACCTCTTGCCCGAAGTGTGTATCTCACTTTGAGTGCTTGAAGTTCGAAGGCGATGAGCGCTACGCTGACATCGAGATCCTTGACGTTGTTTCCTTCCTTGCTCGCCAAGTCGAGGCAAAGAAGGCACAAGCAGCAGCAGCCGTGCAACCGAGCACCGGTGTTGAGGCTTGAATCAATTCCAAGTTTGGACCTGAACCGTTTCGGTGCGCCGAAGCAAAGCGATACGGTTCTCCATAATCTGCAGGACTCTTGCTTCAGTCCATGCGCTGATTCGATCAAATGGCCCGCCCTTTACTGGCCATATCAAAGCCCTCACTGAAACAAATTCCAACGTAGAGGATAAGATGCCAAGTATCCAATGAAGGGTCCATTGGTCAATGATCCCAAAGGAACGTGCTGTCGCTCTGGAGATCATCAGGCGCTGCTGGTGTGCTGTCCCAGATGTTGAGCGATGAGGAGGTTGCTGCCGGCGCTTGCTTCGTTGCAGATGAAGGCTGTTCCCAAACGGTCGAACCTGAGGTGACTGATGATGAAAGCACGCCTCCATCACGGGAGGCTGGAAGTGGGGCTTCGTGGCCAACAAGGTATGCGGACTTCTCCAACGATTGGAGGAACAGGTTGATCTGCGAAGCGTATTGCTCAGACGGGCCGTAAAGCATCGACCATGTGTAATTGGTCCCATCATTGAAGTAGAATTCAATACGACTGTTCAATGCTTCACCTCCATCTTCACCCTGATCTTTGAGCCTCTCGATGTTTGTAATGGCGCTCGCCTTATTCAGCACCACCCAAGGAGACTGCTTTAGGAAAAATAAATATCGCCTTGAAAACTCATCGGTCTCTGAATCCAATTGGTATTGTTGGCCACAAGTGAGAAGCACCGAGAGAGGTACAACCAACCACAATGGGGTCCAAAGCATCATGCCTCCGATGATCGAAAACAGAGGAATTGCGATCGTTGAATATGTGGCAACTGCTCCCAATAAAGATCGCATTTTGCCCGGGTTCAAACCGATGATCAGTTGCGTTGCGTTGGAATGCATTGAGTCCATAGACAAGACACCATGTTGGATTCATTGGTCGTAAACAAGCCAAGATTCAGAGCCTGCATCATAGTAGGAAAGCGTTCCATCAGCAGCCTTCGACCAGTGCACACCGTCTTCTTCCCATTCCTGAGTTTCAGCAATCTGGGGGAGATTTTTAACTTCCGCAACCATATTTTGTGCCGTAGCAGCGTCCTCATAATTGGCTTCTGCAAATGCAGATTCCATTCCTGCAGCTTCTTCACTGCGTCGAACGAAAAGAAGAGCGCCGAGGCCGCAAAGGACGAGAATGGCAATGATGGGGTATAGAAGCCCGCCTCCACCGCCTTCCTCTGCCTTAGCTTCGCTTCGGGTGGCGTCAAATGGTGCGTCGTCGTATCGATCGGCTACACCGTCATTATCTGAATCGAGTGATTCATTGGCATCGAAGACAAAGTCGTCGTCTTCATCGTTCACGCCGTCACCGTCAGTGTCGATTTGGTTTAGGGCGCAACCTTCGTCGTCGATGACCGTTTGGTTGGCATCTGTTCCTTTACACCTGTCTGCGACGTTGAAGACGCCGTCTTCATCGTCATCTTTCTGGTGTTCTGAGCATCCATCAAGGTCTGGACCGTGACCTGCAGCTGTATCTCGGCAAAGATCGTAGGCATCTTTGATGCCGTCCATATCTTGGTCCCTTTGTGTCGCTGAGCATCCTTCTGGATCCACCTGCTCACCTGCAGGCGTTGCAGCGCAATCATCGATTGTGTTGTCGATAAGGTCGTTGTCGTCATCGTATTGCTCTGGTGAGCAACCAACAGAATCCGGCGTGGATTGAAGCGAAGTGTTTGGGCATTCATCCAAGTCGTTGGTGAAGGAATCGTTGTCATCGTCGCGCTGTGAGTTCGAACAGCCTGTTGCGTCGGCTTCTTCTTCAGTCGGTGTCAAAGCACAGAAGTCATCGGCATCCAAAACGCCGTCCATGTCAGTGTCTCGCTCATCTGCAGCGCAACCTTGGCCGTTGACTGGAACATCTGGAGCGCTCATTGGGCAGGCATCAAGATCGTTGGTAATGCCGTCGTTATCGCTGTCCAATTGGGAGTCAGCACATCCTGCTGAATCAATGCTAGAGCCAAGCGGTGTGCTTGCGCACAAATCGAACAAATCCATCACGCCGTCGTTATCGCTGTCTTCTTGGGATCCTGAACAGCCGGACATGTCCACTTGTTCCCCTGCAGGTGTATCAGGGCAAGCGTCTTGGTCGTCCATCACGCCATCGAGGTCTCCATCTTTCTGAGAAGTACTGCAACCTGTGCTGTCAACGGCTTGGCCTGGTGGGGTGTTGAGGCATTGGTCACCGTTGGTTCCCATGGCGTTGTCACCGTAGCCGTCATTGTCGGCATCAGCCCATTGACTTGCGTCGGTTGGGAACATGTCAGGGGTGGTTCCGGTTGGGTTGTCACCATAACCGTCACCGTCGGTGTCGAGCCACTGGGTTCCGTCCATTGGGAAGGCATCAGCGTCGTTGCCTGCTTGATTGTCGCCAAAGCCGTCGCCATCTTCGTCCGCCCATTGAGTGGCATCGTATGGGAAAGCGTCCGCGTTGTTTCCACCGGTGTTGTCACCATAGCCGTCACCATCGGTATCTTCCCACTGAGTGGCGTCAGATGGGAAAGCATCGGGTTGGTTTCCAGCGGTGTTATCGCCGTAGCCGTCACCGTCTGCGTCAGCCCATTGTGAAGCATCATTGGGGAACTGGTCGCCGTTTGTTCCAGCTGGATTGTCGCCGTAACCATCGCCATCAGCATCTTCCCATTGAGTTGGATCTGTTGGGTATTCATCGGCGTTGTTTCCAGCAGCGTTGTCACCATAGCCATCGTAATCTGCATCAGACCATTGAGTTGGGTCGTAAGGGAAGGCATCAGAAGCGTTGCCACCAGCGTTATCGCCGTAGCCGTCGCCATCAACATCCGACCACTGTGAACTGTCTGTGGGGAAAGCATCGGGGCTGTTGCCGTTCGCATTGTCTCCATAACCGTCGCCGTCCATGTCAGAGTACTGACTGGCATCGTAAGGGAAGGCATCTGCTGCATCGCTGTATCCATCGCCATCAGAATCCTTCTGTGACAATTCACAGCCATCTTGGTCGACGATGGCACCTATAGAGGAATTGGCACAAAGATCGAATTCGTTGGCCACACCGTCGCTGTCATCATCAAAGACAAGGTTGAAACAAGCACTGTCGCCAATGAGTTGGACACTTGCGGCTGAGTATAGCAGGACTTCTGCACAGTACACACCAGAGGCGGTGGGCGTGGAATAACTGAAGGTCGACATGCTCATGTTTTGTGCCGTTGCAGTGAAATTCATCATAGAGGAAGAAGCAATGCTTGCACCTGCTTGGTCAACAACACGAACTTGGTATTGGTATGAATCACCTGTGACGAGGTCTGAGCCTCTGACATCAACGTTGTTGGTGGTGGAAGTGCTGCTTGTTGAGTAAGCATCAATCACCATTGAAGGCAATTGAGGTATGAAATCAGTGAAGTGGACTCCAATGTACCCTTCACCTGCGCTCAAATTAACCGCTGTGTTGTTGTAGGAAAGGAAGCCAACCATCTCATGAAGGTTCATCGTGGTGATCCCGGTCCAATTTACAGACCATGTTTCCGATGATGTTGTGCTTGTGAAGTTTTCAGTTTCCTCATGAACAAGCGAGGCTGCAAGCGCCGTGTCAATGTCGTTCGACAATGTGAAATTATTGGTGAATTCAACCGAGTCGTAAACGAACCACCACAAGGTGTAGTCCGTGCCAGATGTGAGGTTTGTAGCAGAAAGCGAACCGGTGGTTGAGGAAAGTGTGTCTAATTCCAACATTTCGAGGTAGACACAATCGCCATCGAGATCAAGAACGCTACCTGCAGCATCCATGAGGTAAGATTCGGTGCAAAATTCGGATTCGATCATCATTGGCGTGGTTGAAGTGACGTTGGCCGTGTACGTTGTTCCAGTGGCGTTGAAGTTCACCACAGTTGAAGACCCCCATGTCGAAGAGCCGTTGTTAAAGTATTGGACGCTCGAATAGTTGTAAGAATAATTGGTTCCAGCCGTAAGACCTTCGATCTCAATATTGACGCTGGTGGTGTTCATCAGCATCACATAAACTGATTCAAAAGATTGGCCCCCACCTGGCAAGTCTGTTGTGATTTCAATGTCATAGGTGTTGATGGCGCTTTGCCATCCATACGCCCGCACATAGGTGGTTTGATTGGAAACGGAAAAATAACTCATGGATTCGACGTTGGAAGTGCTTCCCGATCCTGTCAAGTAACTCCCAAACGAGTCTTCCCATTGCAGGTCAAGATCACCGTTGGCGTTGTTCAGAGACATATTGACGTAATATGTGACACCTGAAATCATATCGATTTCGAAAAAATCGACATCTGTTGACGAATCGATTGACAACCCAGTGCAATACACTGGGAGGCTTGATGCCGATGTTGCGAATGCTACGCTATCATTTGGCTCAAGAATATCTGAGTTTGTTGTTCCGTTTCCAACGCAGTTGGTTGGAGGTGATGTACCGTTGCCTCCAGTTCCGTTGCCTGTTGAAGTGCTGAACATCCAGAAGTCAAGGGTGTAGAAACCATAGCCGTCGTACCGAACGATCTTGAAGTACACCGTGCCTCCATGAGGCCCGGTTGAAGCATTGGTTGAAACAACCTCAGGATTACTATTGATTGAAACTTCAATCGTATTCATTGATGAATCATACATCCACAATTCGAAATCATTGGTGTAGGTCGAACCGTTTGAAGACGTGTAGGTGGTGTTGTATGCGATTTGGAGCGTCACCCCTTCGTTTGCATTGAGGGTCATCGCGAACCAATCTTCATCGTCTCCCACATCCAATTCCCCATACAAGGAACCAGAAGCCAAAGGAGCGTACCCGTTCATGTTCATGACGGCCTGAGAACTGTTGATTGAAGACGAGTTGTCAGGGAGGTCCATGGAAGAGCCAAGATCGTTTTGATTCGGGCCGATTGCAGAAGCCATAGGGGCTGTTAGAGTCACCGACATCAATGCAATCAAAACGGCCAAAAAAGCGGCTGAAACTTTTTTCCGAGCGGGCACAATTGTGCTGTTCATAAATAACACAAAGCGTCGTTGTTTATGAGCCTATCAGTGGGAGGAATTCTCCAACCATCAAATCGCGGTTGGTGCCACGTGCCCTTCTTGCTTGTCATCAGGCTTTCTCACCCGCGACCAAACACCGCCCATCAACTCATCATGATGGTTGGTACAGTAGTGAAATCGGCGGTAGGCTTCTCGAAAGGAATAGGCCTTTTTCCCCGTTGCCACGAGGTATCCTTCTGGCGACAAACGAGAAACGATGCTCCCTTCCTCTCCACAGCCCGGAAAATCACACACCGCACTTGCGCCCATGAGTAGAGACAAACGCTGACACCTCTTTAATGGTCGTACATCGTCGTGCCAAAACCAACGAATTATACACGGAAAAAGGTTCAGTCTGCCTCGGGTTCGGCAACGGGTTCAATGATCACAAGAGGTATGTTCGCTTCGATGGCTTGACCTTCTTCACACTGAACGGAAACGACAGTCCCCGAGACCGGTGCTTGGATCTCGTTTTGCATTTTCATTGCCTCAAGAATCAAGATCACTTGACCTTCAACAACTTCATCGCCTTCGTTGACTTCAACTGTGACGACTTTGCCAGGAATATTTGCCGAAACTGTGCCCGACTTCTTTTTCTTCCCACCACCGGAGCGTTTCTTTTTGGAAACTGGAGCCGCATCTGGAACCTCGATTGAGAACGTTTGCCCTTCAACCGTTGCAGTCCATGTGGTACCTTCACCCTCGATGGCGACTTCGAATTCTACACCGTTTACAATGACTTTTCTGGTTTCAGACATACGTTCACTTCCATGGGGATCGGCTTGCTCGTTGATGCATGAGGCTGGATTGACCAGTGTTCATGCGCCGATGATCTTGAGACCATGCAAGGCCGGTTTTCCGAGCCACTTGACCTGGGTCTTCACCTTGTTGCATCACTTCAGCTAACACGGCTGCAAGGGCAGCCATGCGCAAGGTTGCAAGATCAGTTTTTGACATTGAAGCACCTCAGAGTGGTATGTTTCCGTGCTTGCGAGCGGGCCGGAGTTCTTCTTTGTCCAGAAGCATATCAAGCGCACGAGCCAGGCGGCGCCGAGTTTCGCTTGGTTCGATGACATCATCAAGATAACCAAGCGCTGCGGCTTTGTATGGATTGGCAAATTTCTCATTAAAGTCTTCTGTCAATCGTGCTCGCTCTTGTTCAGCGTTGCGTGCGTGAGCAATTCGTCGCTTGTGAATAATTTCAACCGCGCCATCCGCACCCATGACAGCGAGTTCTCCAGTTGGCCAAGCCACGTTATAATCGCCGCGGATGTGCTTTGAGGACATCACGTCGTAAGCACCGCCGTATGCCTTTCGCAAAATCACCGTGAGTTTGGGGACGGTCGCTTCAGCGTAGGCGTAGAGCAACTTGGCACCGTGGCGGATGATTCCGCCCCATTCTTGATTCGTTCCGGGTAAAAATCCGGGTACGTCTTCGAGCGTGATCAATGGAATGTTAAACGCATCACAGAACCTGACAAATCGAGCCGCTTTATCGCTAGCATCGATGTCGAGGCACCCAGCGAGCACCTTTGGTTGATTGGCGACAACCCCAACGGTTTGGCTGCCCAAATGGCCAAAGCCAACAACAATGTTTTGCGCCCAATCAGCTTGAACTTCGAGGAACGCTCCATCATCGAGGATTTCAGCAATCACATCTAACACGTCATAGGGCTTTGTTGCAACATCGGGGATAATCGTGTCAAGAGCATCGCACTTGCGATCGATTGGGTCTGATGTCTTCTTGGTCGGTGGGCGCTCAAGGTTGTTTTGAGGAAAAAGATCGGTCAGTTCCCGAGCCAGCGCAAGGGCGCTTTCATCGTCTGAAGCAGTAAAGTGTGACACACCAGATTTGCTCCCGTGCGTCATAGCGCCTCCCAAATCTTCGAAACTCACCACTTCGTTGGTGACTGTTTTGATGACCTCTGGGCCAGTGATGAACATGTGAGCCGTCTGATCGACCATGATCACAAAGTCAGTGATCGCAGGAGAATACACGGCTCCGCCTGCACAAGGTCCCATAATGACTGAAATTTGTGGAACAACACCAGAAGCTCGTACGTTGCGGAAGAAGATTTCAGCATAACTGCCCAACGAAGCAACGCCTTCTTGGATTCGGGCGCCGCCTGAATCATTCATTCCAATGACTGGGCGGCCTGTTTTGAGCGCCATGTCCAAAACCTTGCAGATTTTCAGCCCGTGCATTTCGCCCAAAGACCCACCATAAACCGTGAAATCTTGAGCAAAGGCGAACACTTCTCGACCGTTAATCGTTCCATGACCTGTCACGACACCATCGCCGGGGATGACGTTTGTATCCATGTTAAAATCACGACAGCGGTGTTCCACCAACGCATCGATTTCTTGGAAAGAGCCATCGTCAAGCAACATTTCCATGCGTTCCCGAGCGGTCATTTTGCCACGGTTGTGCTGAGCATCCACTCGTGCTTGACCACCTCCAGCCTCACTGCGGGCCTTTCGATTGCGCAAGTCTTGGAGTCGTTGCTCTGTCGATGACATAGGCTTCCCAACTCCTCGGACAGAAAACCCGCCCTTATGCGTTGTCACTCATAGGCTGTCAAACCATGGGTTCTCAAACCAAAGCATTGGCTGGCAAAAACAAGCCCCAGAAATGGCTCTGAGCAAACAAGAGGGGTGCGTTGATAGGGAAGCGTTCCATCCACGATTCATGGGCGAACCACTGCGAGTCGTTGTAGCCAAACCCGGGTTAGACGGGCACGACCGTGGTGCGAAAGTCGTCGCAAGGGCCCTTCGGGACGCAGGCCATGAAGTGATTTACACAGGTTTGCGCAGAAGCGCCCAACAAATCGTCGACACGGTTCGCGATGAAGACGCAAGGTTCCTTGGCTTGTCCTCCCTCTCTGGTGCTCATGGCCACCTGTTCCCTAAGGTGTGTGAATTGTTACGGGCAGGAGGGCTGAACGACGTGATTGTGTTCGGCGGCGGCATCATTCCAGAAGACGACCGTCAGGCGCTGTTTGATTGTAAAATTCGAGCCATCTTCGGACCGGGTACGCCAACTTCTGAAATTCTCGAATTCATTCAAACTTCACACGCAATGGATGATGCTGGCATCGGACAAGGAAGCGATTGGCACTGGGACCTGGGTCAATGAGGTGAACCTCTCATGCGGGATTTGATTCAAGACGCAGCAAAGGGGGATCGTCGCTCTCTTGCTCGAACCTTGAGCGCCTTGGAGAATCGCACCATTGAACTCGCTGAAGTTTTCGAAATAATCGAACCCGTCGAACCAGCTGAAAACGTTTGGCAATCGCTTGCCATCACCGGCGCACCGGGTGTCGGAAAATCCTGCTTGCTCGATGGGTTGCTTACCCACTGGGCTCGGGCGGGTTTGCGCGTCGCTCTCTTGGCAGTTGATCCTTCATCGCCCCGTTCGGGGGGCGCCTTGTTAGGCGATCGAGTTCGGATGACTGTAGTTGATGATCAAGACCTGAAGGAAAACATCTACCTCCGTTCCATCGCTACCCGCAAGGCATCCGGTAGCGTTCCGCTCATCGTCGCTGACATGACTCAGTTTTTGCTCGCCATTGGCTGGGACCGCGTGGTGATTGAAACAGTAGGCGCAGGCCAAGCAGAAGTGAGATGTGCGGCGATTGCAGACCGAATCCTCGTCGTCGAAGGCCCTGCTCGAGGCGATGGTGTTCAAGCAGAGAAAGCAGGGCTCCTCGAGTTAGCGGATGCCGTCATCGTCAACAAATGTGATTTGCCTGGCGCCGAGCAACATGCCGGCGAATTGCGCGAATCCTACGAATTGGGAGCTGGTGCCTCACCGCCCGTATTGCTTACCTCTGCCCTTCATGGCACTGGAATCGAGGATGCAGCCTCGATGCTGCTCGCTCTTGATGCCTCAGGTCGATCTGAACGGGCAAGATGGCGTGAACGTCTCCTTGCCCATCATGAGCGGAAAATCCTCGAAGCACCACAACTTGATGTTCTGCTCGAGAAATTAGCGGCAGGTTCAATGACGCTGGATGATGTCATTCGTTCCATTGGAGCAAATGAACATGTCTGACCAAGTAGAGTTAACCAACCCTGTTGACCTTTCCATAGGGGGCATGAACGGCCACCTCTTCCGACGCGCCATCCACATTGCAATGAGCGCTCTTCCTTGGATTTACTTTGAGTGGGGACGCGAAATTGCTGACGCAGCGGGCACTTCCAACGCTCAGTTGGTCTCGATGGTCATCATGTTTGCAATTCTTGTTGAGGGGTTGCGGCTCAAATTGGGCTTTACCATCTTTGGACAACGTGAGTATGAAGCACACCAAGTTTCTGCTCTTGCTTGGGGTGCTTTCGGTGTTGGCATGGTGTTTTTGCTGGCTCCAACTGAAGCCTATGCATGGCCCCTCGTCCTCTCACTCTCGCTGGGCGACCCGTTTATGGGCGAATTACGCCGCCGTGGAATCGACACCCGAAACGTGGTGATTTATTCCTCGATGTTTATTGGAGCTATTTGGGTTGCATGCTGGTTCTTCTTCGAAACGCCCCTTTGGTTGGCGTTGGTCTTTGGCCCATTGTGCGTTGCGGCAGAATGGCCCCGTTTGCGTTACATAGACGACAACGCAACCATGACCCTGATTCCTCTTGGTGTGATTATGCTGCTCGAACCGTTCCTCTTGCTATTGCCTTAAGACCAAGACTTTGGCTCAATATGTTCAAATGATGGCGCCATGTGGGGCAAACAGGTGACCTCAATGAGCGACGAAACAAACACTTCAGAACCTCCACAAATCACGTACTTCGTAGGGTTTTCAATTGCCATGATCCTCATGGCAGTGGTCATGGTCAAGTACCCCGTTTGGTGAAAAAAACTGAATGGGTTGAAGAAGGTCAGGCAAAGGAGTCCCTCCGATGTGTGGCATTGCAGGTATGTTTGGAAGGCCGGACATCGATGTTGTCCACGCCATGAACCATTACCAAATACACCGCGGCCCTGATGGTCAAGATGCTTGGGCGGATGATCGAATTGCACTTGGCCACACCCGCTTAGCCATTGTTGACCGCGCTGGAGGCGACCAGCCTCTGTTTGGACCGAACGGTGAGGTGCTCATTGCCAACGGTGAAATTTACAACCACCCTCTTTTGCGCACTCAAAACACCACCTATGCATGGACAAGCAACGTGGATTCAGAAGCCATTATGGCGCTCCATAGCCAAGCTAAAAATCACTCCAAACACCACCACCTCACGCCCAAAGATCACGCAAAGTGGGTCGCTCAATTGGATGGCATGTACGCCTTCTGCCTCTGGGACCCTGCAGCAGGTCAACTGATTCTAGCGCGCGACCCGCTTGGCATCAAACCAATGGTGCGAACGGTGGTTGAAGGCAGCTTGATGTTTGCGAGCGAAGCGAAAGCACTGCGTGCACATGAAGGCCACACCCCTGCTTTTGATGAACTGGCTCTCGTCGCTCGTTTAGCCTGGGAATACCCGTTGGATGGTACAACCTTGCTGAAGGATGTGCATCACATTCGTCCGGGAACGGTCGAAGTATGGACCCTTGACAACGAGGCCCCAACCCTTGTCGGTGTCGCTGATGTTGAGCGCCAAGTGCTCAACCCCACAACCGGCTGGGACCCTCAAACTCAATCCGCAACGCTATTGGAATCATTTGTGGAAAGCGTAAGTCAACGCTTGATGGGCGAAGTCCCGATGGGAATCGTGTTGTCCGGTGGACTTGATTCCGCCCTTGTTGCCGCTGTCGCCCATGAAGCAGCGGAGCGAGCAGGCCAACCAGTTCCGGCATGCTGGACGGTTGCAGAAAGCGAGGACAACCCCGATTGGATCGCTGCTGAAACCGTCGCTGCCACTCTGGATTTGGATCACCACAAGCATATTCTCGAAGCTGACGCCTTCGACCAAAAACTTCCTGATTTGACATGGCATGGTGAAGATTTTGATGTAACGGTGCTGTTTTTCCAACCCCTGTTTGAAAAGATGTCACAAAAAGTGACGGTCGGGTTGTGCGGGCAAGGGGCAGACGAACTTCATGCAGGTTACCCTCGCTATCGGAATCCAGCAGAACATGCAGCCCTTATCGATTCGCGTCTTGCTGCAATGGATCACCCCGCAGCTCGGCAAATTGAACGTCGTGAACTGCCAGTTGGTGATGCATGGTACACCAACGACCACACAGGTTCCGCCCACACTGGTTCGCTTGAATCATTTTTGAACTTCGAATTGGAACATGGACAACTCAGCAATTTCCAACTGCGGCTTGTCGACCGACACTCAATGGCGCATTCCCTCGAAGTGCGTGTTCCTTTTTTGGGCCAACCGCACAGGCAAGCCTCCAGCGCCCTTCCAATGGACTGGCGGCTTCCTAAATCCCTCGAAGAAAAGGCTGCTCTCCGCGCTGCTGCCGACTTGACAAGGCTGCCAAACGAAATCGTCCGACGGCCAAAATTACCTGCTGGCCGGGCCACATCACCAACGCTCATCAACACCCTCATCGAGGAATTAAAGCCACGCGGTGATGCCGTGTTGAAACGGTATCCGATGCTTTCGAAAGCGTTCAAGGGGCAACCTGAATTAGCGATTGGCATTGGTTTATTTGAAGCCATTCATATACTCGACCGAGGGGCATCTAAACCAACAGCAAGCGCTGTGGACCTGTTGGACGAGGTGATTGGATGACAACATTGCACGATCTGAGCGAACATCTTGAATCAAAAAGAGATGAGATTTCCAAGTGGATGGACGAAAAGCGCGCAGAAGTCCCCATTCCATTCTACGGAAGCGTGGATGTTCGTGATGCTGGTTGGAAAATTGCTGTTGTCGACGCCAACCACTTTCCGGCTGGATTCAACAACATTGCTGAACAAGAAATGGCAGAAGTTTCAGCCTTGATGCACACTCACATCGAACGCAATTATGGGGATTGCAGTTGGATTCACCTTTACCCAGAGGCACACACGAGAAACAAAGGCTACGTCGAAAACATTGCTACAATCCAGAAGTTGCTGATTATGGCAGGCTATCGTTGTACGGTTGGTTCCCCTGTGTTTGACGACCGAGGCTGGCTCGATGGAATTTCGGGACCTGTTGAACTCACGCCGGTCGAAGTGGAAGTCATCGACGGGGTCGAGCGCTTGGTTGTCGGCGGAGGCCTGCCGTGCTTGACGTTGCTCAACAACGACTTGACAGAAGGAATTCTACCGGGGCTTGGCAACAGTGTGTTCCCTCCAAAGGAAATGGGATGGCATCGAAGGCGGAAATCAGAACATTACGAACAGTTGCAGAATTACGTCGATGAAATGGCTGAAATGCTTGGCATCGATTCTTGGCAATTGATGACCGAGTGGTTTGTTTCTGAAAATAAATGCCTCGACAAAGAAGCATGCCGAGTCCGTTTAGCTGAGGAGATCGATGAATTCCTCCAAGGGCTAAGGGAAAAATACGACGCTCATGGCATCGACAGGCAGCCAGTGGCCTTCATCAAAAACGATCGTGGGACCTACGGCTTAGGCATCATGGTCGTCACCAAAGGCGAACAAATCTTGGCCCTTTCCAACAGAAAAATGAACAGACTCATGTACGCAAAAGGTGGCGTAGATGTCGAGAACTTCCTCATTCAAGAAGGGGTGCCAACAAGCCTTCTCACCTCAGAAGGGGCGCCCGTCGAACCGGTCGTTTACCTCGTCGACGGCCACGCTGCATCGTGGTTTTACCGAATCAACCCCAAGAAAGGCGACAATGAAAATTTGAATTCGCCAAGCGCCAGATTTGAATCCATCCATGAAGTTGGTAAAGTATACGGCGAGCACGCCCATGGTTGGCACGCTTTGGTCGCCGAACTCTCAATGTTGGCAATGGGCAAAGAATTGCTTGCCTATGAGGAAACTACGAACGGCGTTCCTGCTTAAGTGGCACAGCCGAGTGGGCCAACCATGCACAGAGCGTGGGTGTACATCCTCACCATCTCGGTTGGGTTGTGGTTCTCAGCCACAGGTGCCAACGGTTTGTTCTCAGGTGCTGCTGCTGAATGGCCTGTAAACGTCTGGTGCTGGGGACTTTTTGCCTACATATATTCGAATGGGACACGCAAGATTCGCATCGAGATGCTCACGGTAGTTGCATTTGCAACCCCAATGGAGTTGTTTTTCAGTGAAGTGTGGGGCATTTATGAGTATCAACGTGGCTTGATGCCATTATTTGTTCCTGCTGGACATTATTTTCTCTTTGACCTGGGCAGAATGATGGCAGAGAAAATGAAAGCATCAATGGCGCTGCCTTCCCTCGTACCGTTTGTCCCCGTCGTAGCGTATGGCGCATACACTGGAGGAGACACATCCGCTGTGGTCTTGCTTATCCTTGTGTTTGTGTTCACCAAATATGGACCACAACCGAGGCTCTATGCTGCAATGGCTTGGGCTGCGCTCGGCATGGAGATCATCGGGACTCAACTTGGCAATTGGACGTGGGCTGCTGAAGTGCCATGGACTGGTTTGACGGCTTGGAACCCCCCACTGTTGGTTGGTGCGTTCTACTGCTTTGGTGATCTTTTGGTTAACATGGCTGTCGTCAAGTTTGAAGGGCATGACCCCGTGGAGTCTTCTGTATGACGTCCTCGGATGACCTGAAGAAGCGCAGAGAGGCCGAGGCCTTGCGCATTCGCAGTTCGCTGAACCGTCAACGAGGCGAGCAACATGCTGCCTCAAAAGGCGGGGAAACCGCCGTGGCGTTTGTTGAAGAACGCCTCTGTATCGGTTGCGATCAATGCACCATTGTGTGCGACGATGACGCCATTGATTTGTACAAAGTCGATATGGCAAGCCCATTGATTCGAGTTGAATCAAATCGGAAAGCTCGGATCATTCGCGATGCGTGCACGGGTTGCAGGCTCTGTGTATTGGCTTGCCCAACCGATGCCATAACCATGATTGACCGCTGAGGAGAGATTGTAATGTCAAAGAAAGGAAAGCAAGACACGGCGCAACGGTTTGGAGGAGAGTTCGGGCCTTACCGAAAGGAAGGGACACCCGGAGTCACGCTTTCGACATTCAAGAGCCTCGTATGGATTTCCAACCTCGGCGGAATGCTGCTGGTGGTTGTTGCACTCGAGATGTTATTTGTTCAACAGATGTTTGGATGGGGGCTCGTCTGCCTGATTCTCGGCGTCGCTATTGCCTTGTTTCCATCAAATTACGAAATCGTGGGGATGGAAGAACCAGGTCCAGCAGCACCACCTGAGTGACTTGCCGCACTCACTGGTTTACTCAATTGCCTTGAGCGAATTCAATCATGGTGTCAATGGACAGATGGCTCACTGTGTCTTTGCAGTAATGCGCTTTGACGATCTTACCGTTTTCATCGATCAAGATATCGACTGGAAGGGTCGACAACTTTGAAGGAGAAAGGGTCATTGGAACGTAGCCTCTAAACAGCGTTTCGAGGAAGTTAAACGGGGACTTGAGGGGGGTCAACATCGCTTTCAGTAGGGATTTTTCAACACCGTTGCCGAGGAAGTGTTCGTAAGTTTCGTCGGCAACGAGCGTGAAGGGGACCTTATGCTTCTTCATGCGCTTCTTGAGGGCGGCAATGTTCGAATCAAAAACGCCAACCATAACGGTGTCTTCTGGAAATTCATTCCAGCGCTTCACGAGTCGGTGAATCCGCAAGTTGCAGAACGGGCACGAATCAAACCGAAAAAAGGACAGGAGGACTCGCTTCCCTTTGAGAGCAGAAAGGTCGAACGTGGTTCCATCGATGGAAGGCAAGACAATCGATGGTGCGGAATCACCAACAACAAGTTTAGGCATGCTAGGGAACCCCTACACACACCAATCTAAATATTTGCTCAATCAATAAATGCAAAAAGTACTGCTGACTTCATCGAAAATCAAACGACGCCGTGTGCCATCATGGCTTCAGCGATCTTGAGGAAACCAGCAACGTTAGCACCGAACACATAGTCGCCTGGGCGCCCATACTTGGCTGCAGTTTCTGCGGCATTCTTGTGAATGTTGACCATGATGTTGTCGAGTTTTGCATCAACTTCTTCACGGGTCCAACCAAAGCGTTGAGAGTTTTGTGACATTTCCAAACCGGAAGTAGCCACACCACCAGCGTTGCTTGCTTTTCCGGGAGCGAACATCACGCCGCTCTTCTGGAAGATTTCCACCGCTTCGGGGGTGCACGGCATGTTGGCGCCCTCAGCGACGGCCATGACTTTGTTTTCAACCAACATTTGTGCCTCTGCACCGTTGACTTCGTTCTGGGTGGCGCAAGGAAGTGCCACATCGACGTTGACGCCCCAGAGTCCATTCGAGGATGGCTCCGGTGCGGATGCGGTGAAGGTAGCGCCGCTAAACTTGGCTGCGTATTCGGAGATGCGGCCGCGTCGGACGTTCTTCAGGTCCATGATCCAAGCAAGTTTCTCACGGTCAATACCGTCAGCGTCATGAATGAAGCCGCTGGAATCGGACATGGTTACGGGCTTGCCACCAAGATCGAGTACCTTTTCGCAAGCGAATTGAGCGACGTTACCAGATCCCGAGATTGAAACGGTTGCACCCTCGAAGGATTTCCCTTGAGTTGCAAGCATCTCACGAGCGAAATAAACAAGTCCGTAGCCAGTTGCTTCCGGTCGAATCAAGGATCCACCATAGGAAAGACCCTTTCCAGTGAGCACGCCACCTTGGAATTCATTCTGGAGTTTCTTGTACATGCCGAACATGTAGCCAATTTCTCTGCCGCCAACACCGATGTCACCAGCTGGGACGTCGCAGTTGTGGCCAATGTGTCGCCACAATTCCATCATGAAGGATTGGCAGAATCGCATGACTTCATCGTCAGACTTCCCCTTGGGGTTGAAATCTGCTCCACCCTTTCCGCCTCCCATTGGGAGACCTGTGAGGGAATTCTTGAAAATTTGTTCAAACGCGAGGAACTTCAAGATCGAAGCATTGACGCTTGGGTGGAACCGCAATCCACCTTTGTATGGGCCGATAGCACCGTTGAATTGGATTCGGAACCCACGATTGACTTGTACGTTACCTGCGTCATCAACCCAAGGCACTCGGAAATGAATCAAGCGCTCTGGTTCCACAACACGCTCCGCGATGCTGCGGTATTCGGGATGCTGTTCGAGCACTGGCTCAAGCGATTCGAGAACTTCCCAAACGGCTTGATGGAATTCTGGCTGTTCTGGGTCGCGAGCGACCACTGCGTCATAGATTTCTTTTGTTGCGCTCATGGAATCACCGTGCAGGGGGGTATTGTTTCGCTCCAAATGCAGACCCTTTCTAAGGCTTACCTCGGCGAATGCCCCGGTGGTGGGGTTTTCTCATGGTCTGGATGCGCCCTGGGTCAATAGGGGCAAACGGTGTTGAATCGATTCAACCGTTCGATTCGACGAAGGCCGGTTCGATCCACATCCTCCATGGAACGGATCGCTTCTTCGATCATCGTGTGTTGATCCTCCTGGATGCCAATCAAGGTGCGCAAGGAATTGAGCATGGACCATTCATCCTCAGTGATGACTTCATCGTCAAGCGCCGCAATCAGCGCCGTCTGGTACGTTGTCACATCCCCCATTCGGTGGCCTGAATAGTCTTCCTCGAGTTCGTCGAAGGGATTGACTGCCTCGCCCCTTGCGACAGAAAGGCACTCAGCGGTTTCGCTGGGCTGAACGCCAAGCGCGCTCGCCAAGACCTTGAGGATTTGAGCTTCATCGTTGGTGACAATGCTGTCGCCAAGCGCTTGGTTAAGGGTTCGCAGATACAGGTACAACCCACGGGATGGTTCGAGTGCCATGCTCCTTGGAACAGTCGGCGGTATTTAGAGACATAACGAAACGAAACCTGGGATTACGGGCTCCCGCCAGCGTATACGCTCAACCCCTCCGAAAGGGCCTTCGAAATGAGTTGTCTCGAATCTCAAAGGCCCACTGAGAGCCAGTAAAAGGAAAGGCGTTCTTGAAATCACTTGTATGACATATCGTAATCAAATAGAATACCTTTATGTGCTGGGTAACCTACGAAGGGGTACAGGAGCCACCTACAATGACCGCACCAAGCAACCTCGTCTCACTCAGAATCACTGAGGAAGATTTGATGATGCTCGATGCCCGAGTTGGTTTGGAAGGCGCCCGCAACCGGTCGGACGTCATTCGTCAAGCCATCCAACAATTCCTCAACGGCCAGCCGTTGGTTCAGGGCATGGATTCAGTTCGAATCCCCCTCGGCCACGGCGACAAGCGATCGCTTGGACTGTTGTACGAACTCCAGGGCACCACCCCCGAGATCGCAGCCCAAGAAGGGCTTTCACTTTACATTGCAAACGCCGTTAAAGCGAATGCAGAACAGAAAAAACAACTCGAAGATTTGTTGGCCTCGGCCAAGGAATCAACGATGCGACACGAAGAATACCACGAATGAGTGGTGAGAGTGCTGGAGGGGATGGAATGAATTGGCAAAACGAAACGGATGAAACTCGTGGCGCCACCTTCAATGCTGTACAGGGAGAGTCCAACCTGTACGGATTAGCCGCTTTGTGTCTGCGTGCCCGTCTTGCGCGCAACGGACAAAAAAACCCAACACACCTCCCCCCGAAAGACGGGCGGGGGGACTTTGATTCCACACGACCAGCTAGCTGAGTCCGTGGTTCCCACGTGCCCAGGTCCCCCACGATCCTGGGCACAATGATGTTCAACGGTGCAGCCGCTGGCTGTCATCTCCCCCCCAATCCTTTAGAGGGGTCGACTGTGAAGAGCGAATATGACAACGGGGGGAGAACTCGATTCCAAAGAGGAGTTCCCCTACCTTGCACACGCCAAACCAAGGCCCGGGCAAATTGACATGATCCGTGAAAGTCGGGAGGCGCTACGCTCTGGCGGCTATCATTTGGCCGCAGCACCAACTGGAATCGGTAAGACTGCAGCAGCGCTCGCAGCAGCACTCGACATCGCTCACGGGACCCCCAACAAGAAGACCATCTTTTTCCTCACTTCTCGCCAATCTCAACACCGGATTGTGGTCGACACGGTTCGTCGAATCAATGAACGCCGAATTGACAAGCATCCTGTAACCCTTGTCGACATGATCGGGCAATCAGGCATGTGTGTTCAGCCCTTTGCCAAGGAATCACCCGCCCTTTTTTCGATGATGTGCAGCACAGCGCGCCGTGAAAAAACCTGCAAACCATGGATCACCAAAGCACCTGGACTCACCAAAAGAATCCTCGACAGCCCTCTTCACGTTGACGAACTCGTTAATCTCGCCAAAATACACAGGGTGGATGGGGAAATCACCCAAACTTGCCCGTGGAAAGCAGCCAGAGAGGCAGCGAATCACGCTGATGTCTTTGTCGGCGATTACAATCACCTGTTCGATGAGGGGGTTCGCAGTTCAAGCCTCGAAGCGATGGGGCTGCCTTTGGAGGACATCATCATCATTGTCGACGAAGCTCACAATTTGCCAGATCGTATTCGTATGACCATGGTACAAACCATCACACCAACCATCGCCCGCAATGCGACCTTGGAAATGGAGGAATATGTTGGGACATTAACCAATATTTACCGCCAAAGTGGTGCCGATTCGACCGCTGTTGAACTTGATTTAGCCACATGGGGCATGGAGGTCATGAAAATTGCACGCCGGAAAACTGCTGATTTGTTCCGGCAACTCCACAATGAATTACGCGGGGATGCAAATGAACTTCGCGTGGATGTGAAGCGCTTCAATGACCTCTTTCACTCCGCATGCGATGAATATGAAGGCATCAGCGGCCAACAAACCCTCGACCCCGAAGAGCAAGCCAAGCAGGCTGAGCGCCAAGGCGTCAAACGAGCGCATCGAATGCCACTGTTGGCTGAAATCCTCGGCCGTTGTGACATTGATGTCGAGGTTGGTGAAGGTGAAGATCCGATGGAGCCTGATTCGCACCGACTCGGACACATCCTTGAGTGCGTCAATGAGTTCGGCTCAACAACAGCACTGTGTCTGGTGTTTAGCGCCAAGGGGAAGGAAGGGAAAATCACCTCGCATTTGCTCGACCCGGGCATGGTTTCAGGCCCTGTATTCTCCGGCGCTGCTGGTGCTATTTTGATGTCAGGAACCCTGTATCCGCCTCAGATGTATGCAGATATGCTAGCGTTGCCTGCCGAACAGACAACGAAAACCGCCTACGGCTCACCATTCGCTGGCGAGCGCCGCCCGGTGCTGGTAGCAGGTGATGTTTCGACCAAGTACACTCAGCGCTCACCGGCAATGTCGGACAAAATACGCTCCCACATTCAAGCCTTAATCGATGGCACCCCCGGGCACATTGCCCTGTTTGCACCGTCGTACAAGATGATGCAGGAAATTGTCGAACACACCCATTTCAAAGGCGTGCGCAAAGTGATAGAGAGTCGAGACTGGAACAAAAACGATATTGATGGCATCGTTGAACAACTTCGTGGTGAACAAAACGCTGGGCAAAAAATATTGCTCTGTGGAGTGTATGGTGCGAGGTTGTCAGAAGGTATTGATTACAATGGAGGCATTCTCGACGCCGTGGCTTGCATTGGCATCCCAAACGCACCACCCTCGGTCCTGTCAAGCGCACTCAAGGATTACGCTGGTGACAGATTTGGTGCGAACAATGCATGGCGATACACGGTCACTCAGCCAGCCATCAATGCGATTTTGCAAGCAATGGGGCGCCCCATCCGTTCCATTGGCGATCGTGCATTGATCCTCTTGCTCGATCAACGGCACACCGACCGCACCTATGCCGCATGCTATCCTAAGGATTTGAGAATGAACGCCACCAACACACCGCTGACCACCGCATCCTTTGCTCGGCGCTTCTTTTCGAAAGTGCACACCATTCATGAAGGGTGAGCGTATTCATCTTATGGAGGACGAAGGTTCATGGAGGCCGCACACAACCCGCTGAGCATGGCGTCATGGGAACCCCTCGAAGTCGGGACCGAAATGGTTCAAACGATCCTCGGTGAAGAAGCCGATTTGAACACCCACGGTTTGTCGGCTTCCGTGGAAAACCTTCACACTGAATTCCACAATCAAGCAGGCCACCTTGGTGAAGTCCAATCCATGCATGAACATGTGCTCGTCGCTGCAGGCATGCTGCCTGAAACGCACCTTGCAGACGTTGAACCTGGCCGCCAACTGAAGTGGATGGTGGAAGCCCTTCACGGACAAATTAATCCAGATGGGCTGACAATTCCGTTGCTGGGCGTAACCGCTGAGGACGTTGGATTATACACCAAGCAGCAAGATGAGATCACCGTTCTCAAGCTCGTCGTCAGCGATGGTGACAATGAACCGTTGGAACGCGAGATGCCTCTCCCCAATCAAGGCAAAGAAATCAGCGCTCACTACCTCAACGGCCGGCTCTACCTTCGCTGGTGAAGCCACCCACCACTCTGGCATTCCGCCTTTTAATCATACGACTTTTACCTTCAGCGCCAGCATGAATCGCTCTGCCGAAGCAAGGCCGATTGAACTGTTTGCTCAACGAGCAGGGACCTTCGTGAGCGTTGAGATCTCTTGGCCCATTCGTTCGAGCGCTTGTTGTGCAGCGGCTTGATGCTGAGCCCCAAGTTCTTCTCGGCTGTACCTTGCCTGCTCGAACATGTTGTCCAATGCAGTGAGTGCATCCTCTGAAATTTGCGGCATAGCTTGTCGAATAGCCATCTCGAATTCTCGAACAGTCTCGAAATCTCTGCGCAGGAATCCATGTTGTTGGAAGGCTCCACAGAGGTTTTGATAGCATGTGAAGATGGCTTCTCGGATGGAATCGCCTGCTGCCAACAGTTCAGCAGTGTAGGCGAAGATTTCAGCGGCTTCCTCGAGCAGTTCCTCAGACTTGCGGCGGCGGTACAACACGGTACCTGCTGCTGCGCCTGCGGCCATCAGAAGAGCCATGACATACACCCAAAGTGGAACAGGTTCCGACACTTCGGTGTACTGATAATTCGGAGCCCAAGGTGATTCTGAAGCGCGAGCGTCGAAGGCCGAGCGGCTTTGGTCAGAGAGGCGAGGATCATCGATGATGATTTCCAATGTCACTTCGCCCCAGAATGCAGCATCGCCATATGGCGGGTCGGAATTAAATTCAAAGCTCGCCACACCGTTCTCATCGGTGAGGGGTTGAATTGGGTTCGAAAGTTGAGAACCGTTGTCATCGTAGAGGTAAACGGTGACCTTGATGCCAGAAATCCCTTCTTGTGTGTCTTGAGCCGTGACAATGATGTTGCCACCGATGTCTTCTTGCTCGTCTTGGATCACTTCGTCGATTGAGACGTCGATGTCTGCGTTCACCTTAACATAAATCAGATGACTTTCCGTTGCTCCGTTGAGGTAAAGCACATCGTTGCGTGGAGCATCGATGTGGAGGTATTGACCGCCAGGTTGCAACCATGATGGAGCCTGTCCATTCATGGAGAAGTTACCGTTGTTCCAAGCAATTTGAATGTCTTCAAGGCACCGAGCGCCTTCTCGCTTTGAAACGCAATCAGAACCGTTTCCGAGGTAAAGAGTGAGGTTGTTGAACACTTCACCTTGACCGCCAACTTCAGCCACAGACCCCGTGAGGACAATCGGTGCGAACACGTCATCGCTGCGCACGACAATGTTGGAAGAGGTACCGTCAATGGTGATTACGGTATCAGACCAAACAAGCGCAGTGGCGCTGGCTGAGGCTTCGAGGTGTGCGTTTGTACCAGCAAAAGCCACGGTGAAGGTGTGCTCACCGCGTGCCAATTCCATTGTTGCAGGAATCACAGTCGACCATGAACCATCGGCGATGGTTGTTGCAGTAGCAACTTCCACGTCATCCAATCGAATGCTGACCATCATTGATGGCAGACCATCGTTGTTGACGGTATCAATGTCGAACAATCGACCCGACAAGGCCCAAGTATCGCCGCGGGTTGCGTCTCGGCCGTCGTCAAAGATCAGGGTGATGTCAGAGCGGTGAGCCAGGAAGAACGTGGTGTTACCAGCGTTTGATCGGTAGTAACCTTGGGCCTCTGCTCGTGCTTCCAAGGTGTGGTTGCCAAAGGAGAAGATATCAGGGACGTTCCAGTCAAAGACGAAGTTTCCATTCGCATCGGTGACCACCGTGGCCAGTAAGATGCCTTCAACGGTGAGGTCCACGGTGTGTCCTCCGATTCCGAGCAGTTGGTTATCGACCACTGAACCGGAAATGGTGATGTTCTCAGCGACAGCGACCGGGCTTTCCATGGCCACTGTGACCTGAATAGGGCTGTAGACGACCCACGTGCCGGAGGCTTCGCTTGGCAAGTAGAAGGTGGTACCTGTAAACCGAGTTTCAAGCAGGATTGGTCCAAGTTCTGCATCAGCAGGAACTGGATAGATGGCGGTGAAGGTCCCGTTGGCGTCTGTGGTGACGTTGGTCATCCATTCGCCTCCAAGCCAAACTTCCACGGTTAGGTTTGGAAGCGGAGCGTCCACCAAATCAAGCAGACGCCCTTGAATGGTCATCGTTGCCTCCCGGTTGACATCGCCGCCCGGAGTGAGCAGCAAGATCTTGGTTGGAACGCTGACGTTAAAGTCAACTTGGTCCATGCTTGGGAGGTAGTATTCAGGGTTGATTTGGTCACCAACGCCGACTGGGTCAACCCAATCTCGGCCACCAAGGAATCGAACTTCGATCATGTGCGGTCCTGCAGCGGTGTCATCAGGTAACGTCCAACCAATGGTGAATGCACCCGTTTGTGCATCGGTCTCAATGCTGGAAACAGGCACGCCATCAACAAGCAAGTGAACCACAGCAAGGGACGGTACGCCATTGATCATCAAAGGCAAGCCAAGGTCGTCCATGAGCGAACCATTGACGACAAAGGCATCACCTGCGGTGAGGATTGAAGGCGCCTCGGTGATGGTAAGGTTGGTTTGGCCGAGCACAACAAATTGTGTTGTAGCGTTGGAGCCGATCAATCCGGTTGTACCTGGTGTTCCTGCGAATTCCACATAAAGGTCGCTCGGGCCCACGGTCAGGTTCGCCGGCACTGAAATCGTTCCAAAGGCCGTACCGTTTTCGAACGTTGTAAAGGTCGACAACGCAAATCCAGGCAGTCCAATCAAGACCTGTTGGTTTCCAACAGCTGCATCGGTGTTGTCCCGAAGGAGAACTTGGAACGACACGTTTGTGCCCCGTTCAGTTCTGTCATTGAGGGAAGGTGCTCCGATTCCGTCAAGCGAAGGTTTGACGAAGATAAGGGTGGTAAACCCACGGCTATCGAACGTCGTGTTGTTGGACGAACCAACGTAGTAGTTGATGTTCGGAATGTAGGTGGCTTCAATGGTGTTGTTACCGGCTGGGAAACTCGCTCCAAGGGTGATGGTTGCGTTCCAAACCCCACCTGCTGCCACAGTGCCACCGCTCACGGTGAACCCGACGGGTTGGTCGTTAACGGCAAACAATATGTTGGCTGGCAAGAGGGCTCCATCTCGTTGTTCAAGACCCGAGCCATTGTCACTGACGATGGTCCCGGACACGTCGAACGAAGTTCCAGCCACAGGGTTTGCTGCAATCGCATCAACAACCAAGATGGTCGTTGAACGGATGGTAATCGAAGACAAATTGACGCTTGTCGCTAGGAGGTCTGACGAGCCATTGAACACCAAACTGACCGTGATCAATCCCAGTGGATGACTGGTTGGGATCAGGTAAGAGAAGTTCGCAAAGCCTTCACCATCTGTTTGAGTACCAGGCAACCAAGTTTCATGGAACTCAATGTCAACATCGAACGCTGCCAGTGGCAGGAACAGGTTAGAAGATTCAACCAATCGAGCGGTGATGTTCACTTCCTCGCCACGGTTGACGATAATTGGGTTCAACGGTCGTGGGTTTTCAAACCTTGAGACACCCATGACAAGAATACCATTTTGGGTGGTTGCTGTCAAGTAGAATGGGGATGATCCTTCGATGACTGAAATCACCAACACCTTGTTTCCACGCAACGTACCGTTTGCAGAAGTATCGGTTGGAATGCTCATGTTGAATGTACCATTGGTCGAGGTCTGATAGGTCGGTACAAGCAACTCTTCGGGATTGCTGAGCCAGAATGCGTTGAGTTCGACCGGTGCGATCAGCGGTCGGCTTGTGTCATCGGCATCGAGCACTTGGCCGAGGACGTTAAAGTTCAATCCGGCGGTAACGGTGCTTGGAATGCTGTCGATTCTAAAGCTGCTTGGCACCTGAACGGTGAGGTTCATCAGCGTTGAATTGGCAGTGCGCCGAGTGTTGCCTGCCGCCAATGGATCAGACACATCATCGTAGACAATTGCCAAGATGTTGTAGTAACCAGGAGAGATTCCGGTGGCGGTCCAGCCAACGCCTGCAAAGCCTGCTGCGTCAGTGATGGCCGTGCCGATGGAGATGTTTGTGTTGCCATAATCAAAGATGAACTCCACCGAAGCATCGCTGATGTTTGAATCGTCAGCAACATCGGTCACGGTAGCGTTGAAATCAATTGTACCGTTCATTTCCACAATCATGTCACGACGGTCGTTCGTTACGACGAACTCGGATTCAAACCCAACTAAGGTGGAAGGGAGAACCGGTGTAGCGGGTGGCACAGTGGTGTCAACAAACCGGTAATACGGGCCACCAACAGGGGCTTGGGTGTCGAAATCCATGTTGAGAATGAACTCGTATGCGTTGGAAGGACTGGTGACTGGTACAGTGAAACTGAGGTTGTAGGCGCTTGTGGTGTTGTTGAGCAGCCCTTGTGACAAGTCGATTGGTTGACCTTCGATCGTGGTCATGATCAGGGAAAGCATCGTGATGTTGTCACCAAGCACCAGACGATTGGTGTGGACTGCATCAAAGATATCACCAAAGATGTAGGTCGAGTTCCCAATATGGGTCCAGTCTTGTGCAAGGGTGATGTTCCAGCCAACTTCTGCTGCAACTCGCACCGAACTTACTCCGATTGAGGGCTGGTAGAGTTCCGAGCCATTGAAGGATATATCCAGCACATAATCGCCTGCGTACATGTCGTTGTCAAGCAACCACCCAAGGGTGATGGTTTCACTTTCGGGATCGACCGTCGTGTTGACCCATGTGCCGTTGAATGTAAAGTCAAAGTTGCCCGAAGCGAGCAAGTCTGAATTCACACCACGGTGGTCGGTCATCGAAACGAGCACGACCGCATCTGTGCCACGCAACTGAGAGACAGATTGTGAGGTAAATTGGAGCCAACCTCGCAACAGGTAAGGTGCAGCTGCCGACATGTTTGCGTCGTCTGTTGCTTCGATTAAGTCTGGGAAGAAACGCACTTGCAGTTCAATTTCACCAGCCGCAATTTGAGCGTCTGCCGTCGTGAGCAGGTGTTGCAACGAGAAGGTTCCATTCACAGTCAAGTTGAAGATTTCAATCCAATCCGTGCCGCTGCCGTTCGAGCGCATCGAAAAGGATACCATTCCGAGCATGGCCACTGGATTTGCTCCAGAAGTGACGGCAGAACCGTTGAGCCAAATGTTGTCGTCGACAAGGATGATGCTGCCGTTTGCAAGTGGCCCTTCGAGGGTTGCAGTCAAGGTCGGCGCATCCCTCACATCGAGTGCTATGGATTTGGTAACCGGCAACAAGTGGAACTGCACTGGTGCAATCGAAGGCTCTGAGGTGTCTTGCCATCCAGAGAATCCAAGGGTGGCTGAGAGGTTGGTTTTGGTTTCAAGTGGATCCAATTCGACTTCAATGCTCCATGTGCCGTCAAAGCCAATGGCAGAGGAGAGGTTCACTGCCCCGGAAACAGAGGAGGTAAAACTCAGCCAAACTTCAGGGACAATGTCTTGGCTTGCAATGCTTGAGATCACATTGAGTGGGGCGCTTTCCAGCGAGAGCACTCCGGTGATGATGGTGGTTGCACCTGCGCCTACAATCGGAGCGTCGATGGCGTTTGGACCGGTGTGGTTGATCACTGAATCGTCGGTCACGTTGATGAAGCCATCAAAGATGACGCCATCTTCCGAAACATAGCCGGATTGAAGGTGTTTGATGACCACACGGTGAATACCAGGGGCGCCGGGTTCAAGGGGGCTTCCTGCGAGGGCGAAAGTCCCGTTAGCGTCGGTGATGACTGCGCCCATTTCGTAATTTGGAATGGCAGCAGGCCCGGGTACGCCTCCTGCTTCGGCAAGGGGTACAAGGTAGCCAACCATTGGCAAATCTGGAATTGGTGTTCCGTTCTCTACAAAGCGGAGTTGGCCTGAAACGTTGAGGGTCGCTGAGCCATCCCGGTCCCAGACAAGCGAAGAGAGGGTCTGGTTGACGATTTCTATTTCTTCAGCAGGAGGGCATGCATCAAAGGCAATCCAACCGAGGTCGGTGTTGCCGTTGGCGCTGTTTTGTTGCAAGCGCACTTCGCCCCACGTAGTACGGTCTTCTGGGAAAACAGCGTATCCGTCGCCGTTCCATGTACCACCAGCAAATCCGCTGACGTACCGTGCTGGCAAACCAGCAAGGCGCGCCATGGTCACGAAAGCAGTGTTGAATTCGTTGCAAGTCCCTTCTTGGGTTGCTTCAATCAAGACAACGCTCAAATCCTCAGACGAGGGGATGCCTGATCCGTTGTAATTGCGCTTGAATTCAGTGGTAGCGTTGCCTTCGGAAAGGAAGGTTTGGAGCGCAACAGCAGTGTCGTAAGCGTTTGTTGCTGCAGCTTCACTGATGATGCCGTTGGTGATGTTGAACAGCGAGGACAATGGATTGCTCATGTTGGTAAGGGCGTCAGGCGTTTGCAATTCGTAAGGGAAGCCTTGACCTGGAACGCTTGTCGAGGCGAGCGTGTTCCAATCAATGTAGAATTCAGGTTGTTGAATGAAGACCTCTTGAATCGGTCCGGCAATGATGTTGACGTTGTGCGTGTCGTTTGAACGCTCAAGTTCTCCTGCTGGATCAACATAGAACGACATGTTCGACCAAGAGGCTGGCAGCGCCAGCCCTCCAGTGACTGGTGGGTTGTTGTAGGTGAGCAGCCATTCAACCGTGTCGTTGGCGAACGCCATGTCTGCAAGGTGAGTGAAATTAGAGGAAGGAAGAACAACGGTTTCTGTCGGGTGGACTTCAGCGATGTGAGCGTAAGCGGTGCCGGTGTAGAAATCATTGGTGTATTGGCGCCAGCGTTGAGTGGCGTCAAGGTCGACAACCCCAGTGGTGTTGTTGGCCCAAAAGACGACTTCGGAAGCGACCAAGTCGTCTGTGGGGTCGAACGGATCAAAGGGTGAGCCAAGGCAGTTGATGACCCAGAACTCTTGAGTGCATTCCAATCCATCGATCATTCCGCCACCATCGGTGTCAGGGTTGGTCCAATCGGTCCCAGTCAAGTTTTCGATGGCGTCGGGAATGGTATCGCCATCAAAATCGGACGGCAAGAGGTCATCAGATGGATCGTTTTCCGGGTTGGTCCCGTCGAAGTACTCATCTCGGTCGCTCACGCCACCGGAATCGGTATCGACTTGAGCGTCGTCGGTCACCCACGCATCGGTCGAGCCGTTGGTGATGCCGATGTACACAAGATCGCAGCCCGTGCTGGTTTCGAAGTAATTGTTCAAACCGTCAAGGTCGTCGTCAAGCAGGTTCGTGCACGGTTCGTTAGGATCGGTGTTCGCAAACACTTCTTCGAAATCGTTTGCACCGTCGCCGTCGCTGTCAACCAAAGTGGGGTTTGAGAACCATCCAAAGGTGCCCAGCAACTCTTGCCAATCAGCAAGACCATCGCCATCGCTGTCGGTGTAATCATCGTCACAGTAAGAGCGGGTTGAACCGATTGTTCCATCGGCGGTTGCTGCGGTGTGGCAGAATGAACCGTTTCGGTTGGAGACTTGGGTTGCGCTGCCTGGAGCGCTTGAGACGCCCTGAACAACATTGTTGACAACCGTCGCATAGGCAAAGGCCGTCCACGCGCCGGAGATGTTGAACCAGCCAACACCTCCCGCAGGGTTGAAACCGCTGCCGTTGGCGACTTCCAGTTGCCCGTTTCCGTTGTTCCAAGTGACAATTGTAGTTTCAAAGTTCACAATGGAATCACAAGGATCTGTACCGTGTGAAACGTTGCGCTCGTCTCCGTCGTTAATGCCACCGAAATCGGTATCTGCAATATCCCAAAGGGTGCATGAAAGGTTCTCCTCCCAATTTTGAATGCCATCGTTGTCTTCATCACCCGAATCTTCACGCCGGGTGGGATCTGTTTCACCTGCGTCGACGACACCGTTTGAGTTGATGTCTTCCTCACCGTCATCAAATGCGTCTCCGTCGGTGTTGTTGTTGCGAGGGTCTGAGGCGAGTGCTGGATTGCCG
Source organism: uncultured Candidatus Poseidoniales archaeon (assembly GCA_905181785.1). GTDB lineage: Archaea > Thermoplasmatota > Poseidoniia > Poseidoniales > Poseidoniaceae > MGIIa-L1. The sequence continues at coordinate 25,401 of CAJIZC010000017.1, read as the reverse complement.
TACTGCCCGAAGACTTCGACGCCATCGTTGATGCCATCGCTGTCGGTATCAGAAGACGTTGGGTCGGTCAGCAGCGTCAATGCTTCATAGGAATCGTTGAGGCCGTCACCATCGGTGTCAGCGCGCTGTGGGTTGGTCGAGGTGATGCCGTCCACTTCAGCAGTGAATGTTGCACAGCCACCGGGGCCGACACCTGTGACGGGGTCGCACGGGGAATAGGTCTCGGTGACCAAGCCGTCAGGACCGTTTCGGAAACAGGGCGACGCCCCACACATTGTGGTCCATGTTGGATTGATGTATTCGAGGAGGTTGTTGAGCCCGTCGCCGTCTGGGTCGCCGTTTGGTCCATCTGCGTTGCTTGGGTTTGTGGCGTTGAGCCCGTTTGCTGCTTCCCAACCATCATCCATTCCGTCGCCGTCAGTGTCCCAACCTGCAACGTCCTCATCTTCGATTCCATCGCCATCGTCGTCGTTGGAGGAACAATCTGCGTCACCGTCGTTGTCCGGGTCTGCTGAATCAACAAAACCGTCCTTGTCGTCGTCGAAGCCGTTGGTGCAAATGTTGCCCACTGGGTCTTCGTCGCAGAGGATCACCGAACCCGTACCGTCGTTGCCGCTGTCGCCGCAACCTGGTCGGTTGTACTGGAGGGCGTTTTCTTCATCCCAGTTGTTGACCGGGACGGTTCCGTTCCACCAAACACCGTTGTCAAGCACACCGCTGGTGCTTGCAATGTCCCAACTGGTTGGTTGGAGGTAAGAGTACTCTTGCAGGTTCGACATACCGTCGCCATCGGGGTCGCCAACCGCTCCATCAGCACCTGTGCTCGAAAGCGGGTCAAGCCCGTATTGCCATTCCCATCCATCGGGCAACCCATCGTTGTCCGAATCTGGATCGTTTGGCTGGGTGTTCATGAGGTATTCCAGACCGTATGTCAATCCGTCACCGTCTTGGTCCGATGCGGCAAGAGCGTCGTAGCTACCGTACTGAATCGAAGCAAATGTTGAGAGCACCATGAGCGCCACAAGCGCCATGGATTTGACGCTGTTGCGGTGCTCTAGAATTTGCCATTGGGGGCGCGGCTTCGAGGAGGATGAAGGCGTACGCATGGTTGTCACAAGGCTTCGGCTGTTTTGATGGCTCATAAGGCAAATGGTGCGATGTTCATACAATGCTCTTGTTTAGAGCCATTAAAGCCACAACGAAATTCGTTGTTAATGCCCCGCAGTGCGGCGAAAACCAGAATCACTCTGTGCAATTTCCGTCAAAGAGTGTCGAGTTCGTCCAGAAGTTCGAGATCGTCGTCCTCGTCGTCCTCCAAAACAGGCTCAGGTGTATCGCTTGCGAAGGATTCTGTGTCGTAGGTTTTCTCTTCAAACATCTCTTCTTCGTCGAAGAAATTTGTCGAGCGTTGACCTCGCCGGTACACGGCGAAAACAAACACAGCTGCGAGGCCAATTCCGAGCGCCATTGTTTGAGGTTCAGGGTTGACGATTTCGTTGACAAAGCAAGCTGGACCTTCACAGGCAGTGCTGAAGATGTGCTTGCTGTTTTGGGTGTATTCGCTGTCGTACGGAACTTCTTCATCCATGGGCGTGACCATGAGGTTGAATTCGACCGTTTCCCCGTCCTTAAGGTTGTCAGGCGGCGTGATGGCCAATGAGAAGTCCTTGCTGGAATAAGCAGGAAGCGTCAACAGAAGGAAGGTTCCACCCGTTTGGTCGGATGAGGCACGAATGAGTGATGCCCAGCCTTCAGGCTCTTCAAGCGTGATCACGACATCAAGCGGCACGTTGTTTTCGTTATCGATGATGAATTCCACCGTTTGGAACTCTCCCGAAGTAAATCGTACAAGGGAACTGCTTGCGTCGGTGATGACGAGGCGCCCAGGTTGGACATCTTCTCGAACTTGAACCGTCACTGGCAGGTCAAAGTAGCGGGCATCTTGAGCGTCAACGCCCTCTTCGACAACGCGAACATAGACCGTGTGGTTGCCAGCTTCAACGTTGTCCCCAAGGGTAAGATCCAACTTCAAATCAGCGTACTGGTCCGATTCCAAATACACGACAACAATGTCCGACTCTGAGCCGTTGGAGAGGGTGTAATCCCAAGCGGAGTAATCGGTTTCGGCGTCCTTGTTGCGATCCAAATCTTCAGGATTGATGATGCGCCATGTGGTTTGGCCAAGGGTGTCGCTTGAATCGGTGATGCGAAGGTTGTACCACAGCGAGGAACCTGGACTGACAGGACCGACGTTGCCGAGGGTGCCGCTGTCTGAATCAGCAATGACTTCCACGAGCACGCCAAAGGTCCGATGGACGGTAAAGGCGACTTCAGTGAAAAGGCTTGAATCGCCTTGGCTCGAGACGGTCAAGCCAACCAAACCGATGTCTTGAGCCTCTCTTTCCGAAGGTGGGAACACTTCCATGCGGACCGTCAAGATCTGATGTGATCCGATGTCAGGGGTCAGTGAGTGAATGCCTTCTTCTTCCAATTCCATTCCAGTCTCGTTGTCATAGAACTTGTATTGCCAAGCGTCCGGCAGTTGGGTGACGCGCAAACGGAACCCATCGGTTACGAATCCTGAGTTGAACACATCAACAAAGAAATCCCCGCTGATGTCGCCTGAGTCAACATAGTGAGAAAGCGTTTCATCATAGGCTTCCTCTCGAGTTGAGTCCGCAATCTGCTTTTGGTGTTCGTCGTCCTCAAACACCGCAATCCGAGGGGGAGAAAGCACATCTGATTCTTCGATGTCCAACACGATGGTTTCGACGGCGACTTCCACGGTTTGCCCTTCGGTGTTCTCAGCATAGGCACGGGCCTCGATTTCGAGGGTGTTTGGTGCCGAAGTCAAATCGTCATCTGGGACCTCAATGCTTAGAATTGGACGAGCAAAGGTGCCACCACCCGACAAGGTGTAACCACCTGGCTGATCCCATACGGGGTCAGACCATGTGGACGGGAGAGAGCGAGCAAGTTCGAACACGACCTCGAGTTGAGAGGAACTGGCACCTGTGTGTTCGATGAGGAATTCGATGCTTGATGTTTGACCTGGCGCAATCAACACCACATCGGGTTGAGTCTGAGGCAGTGTAAGGTACACGTTGTGCTCGACAAATTCAATTCCTGCGTGTTCGAACACGAGGACGTGGCCCTGCACGTCGCTGATTTCAAGTCGCACTGGGTATTCCCCGGCAGAGATCCCAACGTCGTAAGTAAAAGTGTAATTACCAACCAAGCCGTTGTTGTCGAGCTTCAACTCATCGTCGTCAAAGGACTTTTCGAACACCGTGCTGGCGCCGTTTGGCGTCCCCATCACGAGGTCGACACCTTGGATGTCATCGCGTCCGAATGCGTCACGGACATCGAGGGAGAATTGCATGGCCCGGAAATCTGGGCGGTGGTTTGGCGACCATTCGGTCACTTCCGGGTCGAGGAAGCCGCCACCTGGACGGTGAACCTTAACGACGGAATTAGCAAGTGCGTTCGCTTTCATCTCAAGTTTTGAGTAGCCGCTGGTTTGTTCGACATCGCCGAACGCAACGTTGACTTCACAATTGTCACCACCGATGCCACCGCCACCGCTGCTTTCACAGGTGGCTTGAGCGTCAACGCTCATGCGGAGTTGCTTGCCGTTGGCGACGGTAAAGCCATCAGACGGCACTTCAAAGTCGACGATTTCGATCGTCCAAGCGCAGGAGCCGGTACCGAATGTGCCGCCTGTGCACGGGTCATCGAGCGTGATTGAGACCGAGTCGATTTCAGAATCACCCGATTTCAAAGAATAGGATACATCTGCGGTCGAGCCTGTCGCTCCCTTGAACTGCAGGTAGATGTTCAGCGTGACCTTGTCCGTGTTGTCCCGCCCATAGATTAGCAGGTCGGAAATCATTTCAGCGCTGCGGAATTCGACACCGCCGAGTGCACTCATTTCTTGGTGAGCGCCCGATGGCTCGAGGGTGGTGATTGAACCATCGCCACCGTTTTCACTGTCCATTTCCTCGAGGTATAAATCATAGGATTGGCACGCAGTGCAGGATGAACCAGCGTTCATAGGATCGGTTGATTCTTCGAGGAATTCAACCTCGTTTGCATCACCGATTGGGTTTGCGTTCAATGGGACCAAACAGCCGAGCATCAATGTTGCGAGCACGACTGCCAAGAACCGACCGCTGAGGAATGATTGAGAAGTCACCAAGGTGTTCACCGTACCGCCCTGCTCACCCGACTGTTAAACGGTTTTGCATTGTTTGTTCGGACAGACCCCCCTCTACGAGGGGGTTTCAACAGCTTCACAAATGGAGTGCAGGGGGTGGGATACGAACCCACGAACCCGTACGGGACCGGATCTTAAGCCCGGCGCCTTTGACCACCTCAGCCACCCCTGCAACCTGAGCGAATCGACCACTGGACTTGAAGAAAACCCTTGTCTTATTTGATTCAAGGTGCGACAGACCAACCGCCATCAACGTTGATCACTTGGCCCGAAAGGTACTCGGATTGGACAAGAAACATGAGGGCTTTGGCCACATCTTGCGGTGAACCGCCACGGCCGAGCGGGACCCGCTCGATAACGGAAGCAAAATGTTCGGCTTCCCAAGGTGCCGCCATGATGGCGCCTGGTGCGATGCAGTTGACGCGTACTTCAGGGGCTAAATCCCCTGCAAGATTCATCATCAATTGCCGCAGTCCAGCCTTGGTCGAAGTGTAATGAGACAGGCCTTCCCAAGACCGTCCCAGCGAGGTGTCAATCATCCCAATGACGCACCCGTTGACCGCCTTCAAGACCGGCACGAGTGCTTGCGTTAGCATGAATGGAACTTCCAAATGAATCCGGGTGTTCAAGCGCAATTCATCAAGAGAAACAGATTCGTAGGCCTTCGATTTATAGATAGAAGCATTGTGAACGAGAACCCCTAAACCATCGGCGTTTTGACCCTTGAGTGCAGCGTGAGTTTGTTCGATCAGGTGCGCCAAGCCTTCGTCTGTTGCAAGGTCCGCCACAATCACTTCACCAGCAGCTCCACCAGATGGTTTCTTTTTCGATTCGAGAAGTACAGACGCCTCTTTCTGAGAGGACCGAACATGGACGAGAACGTACCATCCATCAGCGATCAGCGAGGTGGTAATTTCAGCGCCAATCCTTCGACCACCGCCCGTCACCAAAGCAACACCTTTCGCCATGGACACGGCTAAGACTCATTGGTCATCAATGCTCGTTCACGGCCAAATCCTTGGCGCTGGCCCTAAAATAGGCGACCAACAGGTGATAGGGCCACCACGGCGCACCTTTTTGATGGGCAAGCCGTAGGGTGAAACAACAGGGGTGAGGCATTGACAGGTAAACCGCTTCCAATGGCTGAACGACTGCCCCCTGCATCTCGACCTAAGGCAAAGCGTGAACGCTTGCCCTCTTGGTTCAAAACCGCCTTGCCGACAGGCGAACAACAGGCGGTTTTCAACGCCACCAAAGCGGCCGTCAAAGACAACACCCTTCACACCGTCTGCCAAGAAGCACGCTGCCCGAACATCCATGATTGCTGGGCCAGCGGCGATGCGACGTTCATGATCGCTGGCCAAGAATGCACCCGTGGTTGCCGCTTCTGCGCCGTTGGGACAATCAAAACGCCACCGCCTTTGGACGCCGAAGAACCGGAAAACTTGGCCAACGCTGTTGAATCGATGAACCTCCGCCATGCTGTGATCACCGTCGTCAATCGAGACGACCTTGCAGACAGCGGTGCTGACCACTACAAGCAGTGCATCGCAGCCGTTCACGAACGTCAACCCCACGTTACGCTTGAGCTGCTGTGTTCAGACCTCGCTGGCGATCACGAAGCGCTTAGCCACTTGCTTGAAGGAAGCCCACTCTCCGTTTTCGCTCACAACGTCGAATGCGTGCCTCGTTTGGATGCCACCGTTCGAGACCATCGTGCCTCATTCTCCCAATCGCTTGAAATCTTGCGCGCTGCAAAGCAAATCAGGCCCGACATTTTGACCAAGTCTTCGGTGATGGTTGGCGTGGGTGAAACGGATGCTGAAATTACAGAAACACTCAGCCTTCTTCGAGAGGCTGGCGTCGATCTGGTGACCATTGGCCAATACCTTGCACCTTCTGATCGCCACCTGACCGTCGATCGTTTCCCTGAACCTGAACTGTACGACCAGTGGGCACAGCATGCCATTCGCATTGGGTTCTCAGGCATCGCCAGTGGACCTCTTGTACGTTCCTCGTTCAAAGCTGGCCTCTTGTTGAGAAAAACATTGGATGCAAGCAACACAGAATCAATGCCCGGGGCGTATGTTTACGTTGCAAACCAAGCAAACGGTGAACCGGCACACCTTAAGAGCGGTATCGAATGAGGTGAACCAATGACCGAGAGAGTGACAGCCACCACAACGCCGTACACCATCGGGCGGCCTCCGTTCCGACCGGGTGAAGAGGCTGATTTTGGCGGCAAATTCAAGGAACAACCAGGTGACTTGAACCGTCCAGATCCACTCACATGCGGCGCTCAAGACACCGTAGCGCACGCCGTTGGTCTGGTGCGAGTGCTTGACGACAACGGCATCGCAAGCGGAGAATGGGATCCAAAGCTCGATGCTGAAACCCTCATTCAAGGCCTTGAATACATGATGCGACTTCGGATTTTTGACGACCGCATGATCAAGATGCAGCGAACTGGAAAACTCTCATTCTACATGCGATCCTTCGGCGAAGAAGCAATCGCAATCGCACAAACCATGGCGCTTGAAACCCAAGATTGGATATTCCCATCTTATCGACAGCCTGGCGCTCAATTCGTTCGAGGCCGAGACATGGTCAGCATGATTTGTCACTGCATTGGCAACACTGAAGACAACGTCAAGGGCCGCCAAATGCCCGTCCATTACACATGGAAAGAAGGCCGCTTCATCTCGATTTCATCGCCTGTTGGAACGCAATTCTCACAAGCCGTAGGCGTGGCCATGGCCAGCGCTTACAAGGGCGATGATGAAGTCTGCATCTCTTGGCTTGGTGACGGAACTTCCGCTCAAGGCGATTACCATTACGCCCTCAACTTTGCCTCGACCTTCAAGCCTCCAGTGATCCTCAACGTGGTCAACAACCAATGGGCCATTTCCACCCACGCCAACCTTGCCACCGGTGGACGAACCTTCGCTGAGCGAGGTTTGGCTTACGACATCCCTTCGATTCGAGTGGATGGCAACGATTTCCTTGCCCTTTACAGCGTCACGAAATGGGCACGGGACCGAGGCGCTGCTGGTCTTGGAGCAACCCACATCGAAGTCTACACCTACCGAGCAGGCGCACATTCATCTTCCGATGACCCCATCGCCTACCGTCCCAATGAAGAATTCAAGCATTGGCCTGGTGGCGACCCGATTGTGCGCTTGAAAGAGCACCTCATCAAGAACGACATGTGGGACGAAAAGCGAGATGAAGCGCTCGCCCAGAAAATCGATGATGAAGTCATGACTTCATACAAAGCAGCCTGTGAGTTTGGCGATTTAGCAAGCGGGCCTTACCCCCCGGCTTCAACCATTTTTACAGAAGTCTACGAAACCGTGCCTTGGCACGTGCAAGAACAACGCGAGGAACTCGGCAAGTGAGGTGACCATGATGGCAGACATGAACATGATCAAAGCACTCAATTCAGCGCTCGAGGTGCAACTCGAGAAGGACCCGAACGTTCTCATTTTTGGCGAGGATGTAGGATACTTTGGTGGCGTTTTCCGCGTCACTGACGGCCTGCAAGCCAAGTTTGGAGAACACCGAGTCTTCGATTCACCGCTTGCAGAAGGTGGCATCGCAGCCATCGCCATGGGCATGGGCCTTAACGGCCTTCGACCCGTAGCAGAAATTCAATTCGCCGACTACATTTTCCCAGCCTACGACCAAATCGTCAACGAAATTGCAAAAGTACGCCACCGCTCTGGAGGCGAATTTACCGCACCGCTCACATTCCGCACACCAGCAGGAGGCGGCATCAAAGGCGGCCACCACCATTCGCAATCGCCTGAAGCACAATTCACCCACACCCCTGGCCTCAAAGTCGTATACTGCTCGACACCTTACAACGCCAAGGGCTTGTTGACCGCAGCGATTGAATGCAACGATCCGGTGATTTTCTTTGAACCAAAACGATGCTACCGTGGACCGTTTTACGGTGACCCTCACAATGTTCCAACATGGAGCGGCCACCCTGATGCAGAAGTGCCAGAAGGCCACTATGTCGTTCCGATGGAGGAAGCACGAATTGTTCGTGAGGGTGAAGCCTGCACCGTCATCGCATGGGGGACCATGGTGCACGTGTGCGAACAAGCCATCAAAGACTCCGGCATTGATTGTGAACTTATTGACATGCAAACGCTCGTTCCTTGGGACCGCGACACTGTGGTCAATTCAATCAAGAAAACAGGGCGTTGCGTGATCGTTCATGAAGCGCCTAAGACCAGTGGTTTCGGGGCAGAAATGAGCGCTTCAATTCAAGAACGTTGCTTCTACCACCTCGAAGCACCAATCACTCGAGTGACAGGTTGGGACACACCCTTCCCGCACACCACGGAGTGGGATTACATGCCCAGTCCAGAACGAATTGCTGCAGCAATAAAGAAAACACAGGAGGAATGAATATGGGAACATTTGCATTTAAAATGCCAGATATCGGAGAAGGCGTCGTCGAAGGCGAAGTTGTTGAATGGATGGTCGCCGTTGGTGACGTGGTCAAAGAAGACGACCCAATTCTTTCAGTGATGACCGACAAAGCAACCGTCGAAATCCCTTCACCCGTTGATGGAAAAGTTACCAAAGTGATCGGTGAGGCTGGCGACATCCTCCCCGTTGGCGTTGTGTGCATTGAATTTGAAGTCGAAGGCTCTGGAAACGCATCCGCATCTGAACAAGCACCTGCCAAGACCGAAGCTGCTCCAGCAAAGGAAGAAGCAAAACCTGCTCCGGCCCCCACACCAGCACCTGTTGCTGCACCTGCACCCGCACCCGTTGCAGCCGCACCGGTTGCACGTGCCGCAGGCACCAAAGCGCTTGCAAGCCCAGCTGTTCGTCAGCGAGCTCGTGAAGCGAACATCAGCCTCGACCATGTCGCAGGCTCCGGCCCCGCCGGTCGAATCAGCCACGCTGATTTGGACGCTCACATTGCAGGAGGCGCATCCGGTGCAAGCCGATCCGCACCAGTTGGCGGCCGTGCACGAGTCGAACTCAACGGCACCGAGACCATGAAGGTCATTGGATTGCGACGAAAGATTGCAGATTCGATGATTGCGTCGTATTCAACCATCCCTCACTTCTCTTACTTTGAAGAAGTGGACGTCACGGCGTTGGAAGAACTCCGTCAACACCTCAACGCAACCCGCCCAGAAGGCGCACCGAAACTCACCTACCTGCCGTTCATCATGCAAGCGCTTGTCAAGGCACTCGCAGAACGCCCGGAATGCAACGCTCTGTACGACGATGAGGCCAATGTGGTCACCCGTCACGAAGCGGTCAACCTTGGCATCGCCACCCAAACGGACCGTGGACTGTTTGTCCCTGTGGTCAAGCACGTTGAAGCCATGGACATCTGGCAGTCTGCCAGCGAAATGGGTCGCGTCACAAGCGCAACACGAGATGGAAAAGCCGGCGTTGAAGACCTCACTGGTTCAACGTTCACCATCACCAGCCTCGGCCGCCTTGGTGGCCTTGGTGCAACACCGATCATCAACAAACCAGAAGTCGGCATCCTTGGTGTTCACAACGCTAAGGATCGAGCCGTTGTTCGAAACGGGGCTGTCGTGATTCGCAGAATGATGAACCTCTCTTCATCCTGGGACCACAGAGTGGTTGACGGGCACGACGGGGCAACCTTGGTGCAATTGGTGAAAACTTACCTCGAAAACCCAGCGACCATCTTCATGTGAGGCTTGATTCAAATGGAGACAAAGAAATGCCAAGTGCTCGTTATCGGCGCCGGACCCGGCGGCTATGTTGCTGCAATCCGCGCAGGCCAACTCGGCCTTTCAACCATCATTGTCGAAGGTGAAAAAGCCGGAGGCACATGCCTCATCCGTGGCTGCATCCCATCAAAGGCGATGATTCACGCAGCCCACAGGTTTCACGACCTCGCCAAGCACGCCAAAAAAGACGGCCACATGGGGATCTCAATCCCTGGGCCTGCCGAGCTCAACATGGCAGACCTTGTTGGCTGGAAGGAAAACATCGTCACACGGCTCAACAAGGGCGTTGAACACCTTTTGAAGAACGCAGGTGCAGAACTCATCATTGGATGGGCCGAATTCCAAGACGCAAAGACCGTCAAGATCGGTGAAGGAAAAGACGCCATCATCGTCCAGGCGGATCATGTGATCCTTGCCAACGGTTCAGTGCCAATTGAACTCCCGTTCATGCCTTACGACGAGCACGTCATCTCCTCGCGTGAAGCACTCTCGCTCGAAACCCTTCCAAAGCACGTCGCCATCGTCGGTGGCGGCTACATTGGACTCGAACTTGGCATCACCTTCCGCATGCTTGGCTCTGAAGTCACCGTGGTCGAGGCCATGGACAGCGTGTTGCCCATCTTTGACAAAGAGATTCGACGACCGCTCGAAATCTCCATCAAGAAGCAAAAAATCAAGACGCACTTGGGTGTGTTTGCCAAAGGAACTGAAGCGACCAAAGACGGTCGCGTCCAACTCAACTTTATCGACAAGAATGAAAAAGACGAGAAAAAAATGCAGAATATCGTGGTTGATAAGGTGCTCGTTACCGTTGGCCGCAAGCCAAACTCCGCATCCCTTGCACCAACAGGTGTCGCCCTCGATGAGCGTGGTTTCGTCAAGGTCAACGACCGATGTGAAACCAACATGAAAGGCGTCTATGCAATTGGCGATGTCTGTGATTCCGGCGAAATGCTGGCTCACGTGGCTTCGTTCCAAGGCGAGATGGTTGCAGAAATTATTGCCGGTAAGAAGCGAGCCTACGATCCAGTGGCCGTACCAGCCATTGTGTTCACCGAACCTGAAATCGTCTCCGTCGGTTTAACACCTGAAGAGGCTGAAGCAGCAGGCCATCCAGTCATCATTGGAAAGTTCCCACTTGGAGCCAACGGTCGAGCGTTGACCCAAGAAGCGGAAAAAAGCGCAGGATTCATCCGAGTGTGTGCCCGTGAAGACGATCACCGTATCTTGGGGATTCAAGGGGTTGGAACTCACATCAGCGAACTTGTTGGAGAATGGACGCTTGCCCTCGAGATGGGCGCACTGCTCGAAGACATCGCAGGCACCATCCACGCACACCCGACCATGACTGAGATGACGCACGAAGCAGTCTTGGCAACATTGGGCCATGCGATTCACAGCGCTTGAGCACTACCGAGTGGTGTGAAATGAATCGAGGCATCGTTGCCTCGTTCTTTCGCTTGAGGCGAACGCTGAGCACCAATGCAGGAAATTTACTCCGCTGTTGCTTGTTGATTGCGCACCAAGAACATGTGAAGTGCGATCCCAACAGGCATCAGCATCACGCCAAAGAACACTGTTGTGGCTGAAACCCAACGTGGACTGTTATGCTCAAGGCATCGCTTCCACATCCAATGGGTTACGAAAATGTCGCCGGCCACCATGTGAGCCCAAGCAGCTGAAGCCCCTGGCTTGGATCCCATAATGGCGGCGAGGCCCTCTAGAATCCCACCCGGATTGGTGAAGTCTTTGGCTAAATCGATCAGGCCTTGAGGTTCTGCAACGGTCACAGCCCACCATATGAGGATTGGGCCGAGGAAGAACCACGGTCCCTGCATGGCTTTCTGAGTGAGTTCATGATCGGGGAATACGAGCATTCCAAACCAAAAGGGTCCCACCCACATTGTTGACAAGAAGAAAGAGTAATCATAGACGTCCATGATGCTAAATATGGCTTTTGACCTATAGAACCTCGTTTTCTAAAAAAACAACCGCTCTGGGTTCGCACAGGGATTTGAAGGAGATGGATCATCCACATCCAATCGAAAAGGGATGCCTATGAATGGGGTAGAAATTGCGAATGAAAGCGCAGCCGAAGGCCCCACCCACAGGACTTGTGGTCCTTAGGCAGAAGCCAAACCCGATGAGGAGATATAAACATCCAGTGGAGAGGTTCGCTTCACGAGCCGCAACTCAAGCAGTCGTCAGGGGTATCGAGGGAACAAGCAATGGCTTCGAGGCTGGAGATTTCTTCAGCACGATCGGCCAAACCACCAACGGTTTGATCGTCGCCTTTCTTAGCTTCAACAGTGAATTGGATTGCATCAGCTGCTGCCTTGGTTCGCAAGTAGTACATGCCGGTCTTGAGCCCCTGCTTCCATCCGTAGAAGTGCATCGAAGTGACCTTTGCAGGATTTGCGTCCACCATGTGGATGTTCATCGATTGGCTTTGGTCAACGTAGGCGCCTCGGTCGGCAGCCATGTCCAAGACGTGGCGTTGCTTGATTTCCCAGGTGGTTTTGTACAGTTCCTTGATGTGGTCTGGGATTCCTTCAATGGCTTGGATGGATCCCTTGTGTCGAAGGATTTCGTCCTTCATGCCAATGCTCCACAGGTCGAGGGCAATCAGGTCACGGACAAGGTGCTTGTTGAGCACGATGAATTCGCCAGAGAGGGTTCGGCGCACATAGAGGTTGGAAGTGAACGCTTCGAAGCATTCGTTGTTTCCAAGGATCTGCGAGGTTGAAGCTGTTGGCATAGGAGCCAAGAGCAACGAGTTGCGCATGCCGTGTTCAACGATCTCTGACTTGAGGGTGGTCCAATCCCAGCGACCGCTGTGATCGTTCATGCCCCACAGATCGAACTGGAGTTCGCCTTGACTGGCAGGGGAGCCTTGGAAGGTCGAGTAGGGACCTTCGGCTATTGCAGCGTCCTTGGAAGCAGTGCAAGCAGCGAAGTAAAGTGTCTCGAAAATTTCCTTGTTGAGTTTGCGAGCCTCTGGGCTTTCGAACGGCAACTTGAGCAAAGCAAAGGTATCAGCCAAGCCTTGAACACCAAGGCCAATTGGGCGATGGCGCATGTTGGAGTTGCGAGCCTCTGGAACCGGGTAGTAATTGACATCAATCACACGGTTGAGGTTGCCCGTAGCGTGGTAGGTCACGTCATAGAGCAACGAGTGGTTGAAGGTGTTGTTCTCGAGGTCGACGTACTTGTTGAGGGCGATTGATGCAAGGTTGCAGACTGCAACTTCATCCTTGGCGGTGTATTCCATAATCTCCGTGCACAAGTTCGATGAGCGAATCGTACCGAGGTTCTTCTGGTTGGATTTCTCATTTGCTGCGTCTTTGTACAGCATGTACGGTGTGCCGGTTTCGATTTGAGATTCGACGACCTTGTCCCAAACGGTTCGGGCTGGCAAGGTTTCACGAGCGAGTCCTGCTGCTTCGTACTTCTCGAAAAGAGCCTTGAATTCCTCTCCGTAAGCGTCTTGGAGGCCTGGGCATTCATTCGGACAGAAGAACGACCAATCTGCGTTTTGTTCGACGCGTTCCATGAACAAGTCGGGGGTCCACAAAGCGTAGAACAAGTCACGGGCACGAAGTTCTTCCTTGCCGTGGTTCTTCTTCAAATCCAAGAACGCCAAGATATCTGGGTGCCATGGTTCGAGGTAGATTGCAATCGATCCCTTTCGCTTGCCGCCGCCTTGGTCGACGTAGCGTGCGGTGTCGTTGAAGACGCGTAGCATTGGAACAATACCGTTGCTCTCACCGTTGGTGCCCTTGATGTAAGAGCCCTTGGAACGGACGTGGTGAATGGAGAGGCCAATGCCACCTGCAGACTTGGAAATCAAAGCGCACTGCTTGAGGGTGTCATAAATTCCGTCGAGGGAATCGTCTTGCATTGTCAACAAGAAGCACGATGACATCTGAGGCGTAGGCGTGCCTGAATTGAACAGCGTTGGGGTAGCGTGGGTGAAGTATCCTTGGCTCATCAAATCGTAGGTCTCGAGGGCCTTAGGGATGTTTTCATGATGAATGCCAACGGCAACACGCAGCAACATGTGCTGTGGGCGTTCTGCGATTTCTCCGTTCAGGCGCAACAAGTAAGAGCGCTCAAGGGTCTTGAAACCGAAGTAATCGTAGTTGTGGTCCCTCGTGTAATCGATGTGATTGTTGAGGATCTCTGCGTTGTCCATGATGATGGCGTACACTTCTTCTGAGATGAGCGGTGCATGCTTGTTGGATTCAGGATCAATGTATTCACGAAGGTCGGTGATGACATCGGTGAAGGTGTCTTTGGTGGAGCGGTGAAGGTCGTCCACACAAATGCGAGCAGCCAAGCGGCTGTAATCGGGGTGCTGGGATGCGAGAGAAGCGGCAGTCTCTGCAGCGAGTTGATCGAGTTCACGGGTGGTAACCCCGTCGTACAATCCTTCGATGGTCAGCTTGGTGACATGGCCTGGGTCAATCCAAACCGGATCCAATCCGTGGGTCAATGTGCGCAACTTCTCGTGAATTGCGTCGAATCGAACGTCTTCGCGTTCTCCTTTCCTGTTTACTACTTGCATGGTCATATTTTTTCCTCCAGTTCTCAAATTGTGTGATTGCGCAGTATCTTCCCTTCATCGCGTACGGTTCAAAAGTCTTCGTCCACAGAGAAGCGTTGTTGGACGCTTCCAAGCGATGCGGTGTCCATGACACCAGCCTTCTGATATTCTGCAACTCGCTTTTCGAAGAAGTTGGTCTTGCCTTGCATCGAAATCATTTCCATCCAAGGGAAAGGATTGACGACGTTGTAAATCTTGCTTGCCCCTAGAGCGACCAAGAGTCGGTCTGCAACAAATTGAATGTATTGTTCCATGAGGATTGAGTTCATTCCGATTAAAGACACAGGGAGTGCGCTGGTGACGAATTCGATCTCGATTTCAACGGCTTCTGCGATGATGCGGGTGATCTTTGCAGCACCGGCGCCACGAATGAGTTTGTTGTGCAACAAGCAGGCGAAATCGCAATGAAGCCCTTCATCCCGAGAAATCAATTCATTCGAAAAAGTGAGGCCTGGCATGAGGCCGCGCTTCTTCAGCCAGAAGATAGCGCAGAACGAACCTGAAAAGAAAATCCCTTCAACCGCTGCAAAGGCAACCAGTCGCTCGGCGAATGAACCCTTTTTGCGGGACAACCAGCGCATAGCCCAGTCGCCCTTTCGCTTGACTGATGGAACGGTTTCGAGTGCCTTGAACAAGTGATCTTTTTCCTTTTCGTCCTTGATGTAGGTATCGATTAACAATGAATAGGTTTCAGCGTGAATGTTTTCCATCATGATTTGGAAACCATAGAAGGCACGAGCTTCTGGCCAACAGACTTCATTCGAGAAGTTGATGCCGAGGTTCTCGTTGACAATACCATCGCTTGCGGCAAAGAACGCCAGAATGTGCTTGAGGAAATGCTGCTCGTCAGAGTTGAGTGCTTTCCAGTCTTTGAGGTCTTCAGCCAAATCAATCTCTTCAGCCGTCCAGAAGCAGGCCATCTGTTGCTTGTACATCTCCCAAATATCAGAGTGTTGGATTGGGAACAGAACGAACCGATCGAGGTTCTCTTGGAGCATCGGCTCCAGGTGCTCTTGACTCAAGTCGACGTCAAATCCGTCGGTGTTCGCGTTTGTATTGCTGTGTTCGATGACCATTTGCATATCCCCCTCGTTTATTTCACGCGCTGGATTTTATTGGCCTTCCGATAGAGCGTATAGTATATCCCCTTGTCAAGCGTGGTGAGAGGCAGGTTTTGCGAGGGAAGAGGGTGAGCAGAAAAGCGGCGCAGTGTATCATTAAATCCACATTTCACCCACATACTATAAAGGCCGGTTTTGGAATGTAAAAATTACACCTTTCTAAGGACCGTTTCCACTCCACCGAACAAAAAAGTTTCACGCCTTTCCCAACGAGGCCGAACCAGACGTATTGGCCCATTTGGAATATTTAGAACTCGACCCAACCTTCCAATGCAAAATTTGCGGCGTTTCGTATGGATGGAGTTCTTCGATGGCAGCCAACACCTGTGGAAGGAACGGTTCACTGACTGAAGCTAAGATTTTCCATTCCGGCTCAGATTGAACCTCTCCCTTCCAAACATACATCGAAGAAATTGTTTGATGTTCGACACAAGCAGCGCCTGAGCGAAGCAAATTGCATTTAAATTCCCCGACAATGGCTTCGAACAAGGAACCGGGCAAGGTGGTCTGAATCAGATAAACAGAATGGGTCATGAATCGTAAAAAGCCTGCCAGTCTATGTAATCAACGGCTCAAAGCCAACAATACCAAAGAAATTATGATCGAACTTCGAACCCAATACCAAGGAAGGAGACTTCAAACCACCCTGACGCAGGGATTCAAGAACGGTGTACAGGCCAGAGTGAAACACATCTAAACTCCGAAGTGTGGGCAAGAATCAACAGCGCTGAACATTTATCCAAATGGCGTGCACAAGTCCATCATCAAAATCCGTTCTCTTCCAACCAACCCGTTACAGGCAAATTGTTCGAACGTAGAACTGAGGCTGCTTCCTTCAACAAGGTCTGCCTTCGAGGCATGTCTTGGCGTTGTTCGGCAATTGCTGCAAGCTGAATCAATGCATCCGATGCGCCTTCGTAGTCGCGTACTGTTCTGGCAATTCGGAGGCTTTGCTCGAATTGCTCACCGGCAAGTTCGAGTTGGTTGCGATACAAATTGGTATTGCCAATGTTGAACAAAGCAATCCCTTCGCCTTGACGATCGCCGAGTTGCTTCATAATGGCTAAAGATTCGTTAAAGTGCTGTTCTGCCTCAGCAAATTTATCTTGCTCTTCGTAAAACACACCAAGCAGATTCAGTGTGTCGGACTCCCCCCGTGAATCAGAGAGTTTCCTCTTCATTTTCAGGGCCATTTTATACAAGCGTTCGGCCTCAACAAAATCGCCTCGCTGTTTGGATTGTGTGGCGAGTTGTACATGAGAAAAAGCCTCACCGCGGCGATCTCCAATTTCCCTTTTAATCGCAATGCTTTGATTCGTAAGCCTTTGAGCATCGCTGAGATTGCCAAGATGTTCGGCAACGGTTGCTAAATTGGATAAAATAATTGCTTCGCCTTCCAAATCATTCTGCCTTTTTTTAATCATAAGGCCTTGGCGATAAAGCAGTTGGGCTGCAGCGTAATCTTTCTTTGATTCCATTATGTTACCCAATCCAATAAGCGCGATGGCGATCCCGTGCTCGTCGTTATGTTGCTCCTTAATGCTAAGCGCTTGAGTGAACAATTGTTCCGCTTGATCGATTTCATTCCCTGCTAGAGCCAGGTTTGCCATTGCTAAGGTTGCGTCTGCTTTTCCATTGGCTTCCCCAAGTTCATGCTTCATGGCTTGAGCGTTGTTGAAATCAGCGTACGCTTGGGCGATTTCGCCTTGGCCAAGGGAGACATATCCGATATTGATTAACGCATCCGCTTCTCCACTCTTGTTGGCTTCTGAGCGAAAGGTTTTGAGCGCTCGTTCGTAGTATTCCATTGCGGCTTTATGCCGCCCAGTCAATCGAGCAGCATTGCCTAACTTGAGGTCGGTAGGGCCTGGAATGTGGATGCCTCGAGACGCCATTTCATCGCTCGCTTTCAAGAGGTTTTTGACGTTTGACATTTGCTGATTTGAGGGGTTCGAAGACTGGATATTTCCAACAAAACCAATTTGCTCAAGCGCCATGACCATTGCCTTTGCCATATCTTCTGGACTGTTTTGGACTATGGTCTGAGATGTCAAATTGCCCATAATCACGCTGTCAACAATTTTTTGTTGCGTGAAGACGTTCGCACCTGATGCATGCTGGGTCTGTGTCCCAACAGGGATCCATTCCGAACCCGTCCATTCCAATTTCCCATCAGGGCTCAATCGGGGGTCCACCATGCTTCAATGACAAAGTCGTCAACTATCTAACTATTGATTCCTCAACATGAACAGGGCTGCGGCTATCCATTGATACAATTAAATGATACATACCAAGACATCTCTGGATAGAGGGGGAGCAGAACTTGGTAAAAATAGCAATCTATGTCGATACTTCTGGTTCTATGAATGAGAGAATTAAAGGGGAAATGGATCCCAATTATTCCGGCGTTCGCCCATCGATGTTTCGGAGTATAATGAGCTCCATTGGGCTGAAAGGAAAAGTCAAAAAAAGTGCAATCGCACAAGCAATGTGGGGGAACCTGGTACCTACATTTACAGACCGACAAACCAAAATCTCTACCATCAACAGCAGGAACCGTTCCAAAGTCCTCGCTCCGCTTGATTTACGAACGCATGAACAATTAATGAATATCAAATTCCCAAGACCCTATGGGGGCACATATCTTTGGGAGTTCCTTGTTGAAGAGGCTGTTGAACTGAGCAAAGACAGCGTTGATTGGTTGTTCTTTCTCATCAGCGACGGAATGGACATGAGTTCATCGCCTCCGTTCAACGGAATCGACGGTTTTCAGCCTTGCATTGAGGCGATTAAGGAAATTGGCATCGATGTAGAATTTCATATCATCGGCCTTGGCCTACCTGAAGAATCTGTCAATGTGTTCCGCCAAGTGAGTGGAGCAAGCGGTGGTTCATTTGTCAACATTGTTGAAGCAGGTGAAGACGTGGAACAGGCTGTAGAAGACGTCGGTGGCGCATTAGAAGAGTCGTTGAACCCCATTGCAAGAATGGCAAGCCGTCAAAGAAGGCAACAAGAATATCTTGAGTCACGCCAAGAAGGCGATCTTGACATCACGACCGAAACGGCCCCGTCCACACAAGAGTATTCTGGCTACCTCTATGGGGATCTTACAATCGAAGACACCAACCCTGAACAACTCACTCAATGGCAAACAGACTTGTTACGAATTCGGGGTGATGAACAAATTGAAAACATCCAAGCATACGAAAATTGGATTTCTATGCGTTCGATGCCAATGTTCTCAAACACGCCCGGGATTCCTGTCGATTCTTGGGCACTTTCATCAGAAGATGTATCGCTTATTGCGAGCATGAAAATAGACAACCTCTTTACTTTCCTTGACCAAATTCGAAAATCTGATGTACCAATCGAAAACAGAAGAATCATTATTCGTGGAGAAAATGTTCCGGATTCTTTGCTTGAAACACTCTCGAACTCCGGAGCAAGGGTTGTCCTGTATCCCGAAGAATTGCCCCCCCCACCCCCGCCCGAATTGGACAGCGAAAAATGGGAACGAAACGAATACGACTTCAACGATAACCCGACTCACAGCTGGGACATTTACCCCCATTTAGGGAGAAGTAAAGGTCTCACAGCCGTTGTCATTGACCCACCTCTGTATCCCGAATACGTCGAAAAAATCTCAAGGGCTTTCGAGCGCACCAGCATGGTAGAGGAATTGCGAAGCAAACTTGGGTCAATTCAACGCTCTTATGCAGAGGCCGTATTCAAACCATCATGGAACGCCTTCAATTCGAATTGGGTTCCTGATGAATGGCCTTCAATGCTTCCTTTCGATCCTGCGACGATTGGCGGAACATTCTGTGAATCATTGCGCGTGATTTATGTTCAAATTGTCCATGAGTGGTTGTTCTCTCGAGGAACTCGCCCGAAGTTTTTGTTGGTTCGATTATCAACTGAATCTAAAATCCTTGGATTGCATAAACATCCATGTTATCTTGAATTCCAATCCCTTCTAAACGATTTATTCCACTACCAAAGCACGGCCTTGAGCATCAAAAAGCCGCAAGTGGAATTCTGGTGATTTCAACGACCTGGTTCTCCCACAGAGGATGTGCTTGAAAATTGAAACAGCCTGTGCGTGAAAGCACGAGCGTCACTTTCCTGTGTTCTGAACAGCAAGGAACAAGTCTAAATCAACATCAGCGCTGGATAACTCATGGTCGACGGAATTATTTTGGAAAATGGGATTGAGTGGTGGTTGAGTGAAGACAAGACCACATGGTACTCTCGCAAGGCAGGAACGGAGGATTGGGCGGCCGACCCATCGGGCAAAGGACCACGATCTTCGCGTGTTGTTACCAAACTTGAAGACCTCGAAGACCGGTTTGAAGTGATCGAATCAGTGACCACGGCAGACGGCACGAAGGTCGAGGTCATTGGCTACCCTGCTTTGCTTGGTTCAAGCGATGCAAGAACGGCTGAAGCTTTGTTTTACACTCACCAATCTGGTGCCAAGTTGAAGATGGTTCGAATCACCCTTAGCGACTCAAAAGTCCGAGTTGAGCCAGGTGCTCTGTACTTCATGAAGGGCGATTTAGCCATGCAGGTCTCAAGCGGTGGAGGCTTCTTCAAAGGACTCAAACGGAAATTTTTCTCAGGTGAAACCTTCTTTGTTAACGAAATCCACGGCACCGGGGAGATTTACCTTGAACCTACCTTTGGTCATTTCATTCTTCACACCATCAAAGGTCAGGGGCATGGAGTCATTTGCGACAAAGGTATGTTTTACGCTGGCGCTGGCAACCTCAAGGTCAGCGCTAAAATGCAGGGCACCCTCTCTGCCAGTTTAATGGGTGGAGAAGGTCTGTTCCAGTCCCATATCACCGGCAGCGGTGTAGCCGTCCTATACAGCCCGGTTCCAAAGGAAGAAATCATGAAGCATCAACTCGTGGACAGCAAACTGTTTGTCGATGGAAACTTCGCCTTGTTGAGAACCGAAGAAATCGTCTTCAAGGTTGAGCGTTCAAGTAAGAAACTGATTGGATCGGCTGTTTCTGGTGAAGGATTGCTTCAGACGTTTTCTGGCACCGGGGAAGTTTGGATTGCTCCAACCCAAGGCGTGTACGAAAAACTCGCAACTCCGAAGGGCGCCGCAAACTTTGCAGAAAACCCAAGTTCGATGGGAACCATGATTAAATCAGGGTTCAAGAAAAGAAGTTGAGTCATTCGATTTAATTGAAGATGACGCCTTCTCCTTCAACAACATCGCTTCGTGGCTGCCCTCCAAACCCGCAGTAACCATCTTGATGCCTCAAAAATATTCCAAAACCAAACCAACATGAACAAAAGAAGTCATATCAACCATGTCGCTGTAGGCTCAACCGTGCGAGTTCGAATCTACTTGGTGTTGTTTGTTCTGCTGATGCAGGGCGCATCAGGGGCCCTTGCGACCACCCCAAGGTCTACATCAGTCGATCTTTCTACAGAAACACAAGAATGGCTCTCAAATCAAACCGTTGAATTGACCGCCTCAATTTCGAACGCCCCGTTTGGAACCGCTTTGCACTATGAATGGGAACTCAGGGGTGAGGCAGGCCAACTCATCTTGGATGGAAGCGGTGCTTTCCAGGCCACGGGCACGGTTTCACAAGTGGCAATCAATCTAAAGCAATTCTATAACGGCGATACTTTCTATAGATTTTCACTCGCCCTTGTGGACCAATCAGGCACGACCCTCGGACACGACACCCATGCCTTTGCAGTGTTCCACAACACCGCGATGCCACAGCGAGCTAACCTCCTTGCATTTGGGGACTCCCTCAGCGACATGGGCAACGCGAAGAATTCCATCCTCAACGTGCCCGATGTGCCACCGTATTGGCAAGGGCGCTTCTCAAACGGCCAAGTGTGGATTGAATACGTGAGCGAAGCCTACGGCCTTTCGACAACCATCGGCTCTGGTGCTTCGGTGGGCGACAACCGTGCCTTTGGTGGATCACAAACGGGCAGTGGGTATTCCTACCTCTTGCTGCCAAACGTCGGCACTCAGATCACCAATTATTTGGCGAACGTGCAAACCAACATACCCAGCAATGAAGTTGTAACCCTATGGGCTGGCGGCAATGATTTCCTCTACGGCACAGCCAACGCAGACACCATTGCTGCAAACATGGAAGCGCATGTGCGGCAATTGGCCAACGCTGGGGCCACAGAGTTCATCATTCCCAATTTACCTCCCTTAGAGAAAACTCCCGAGATACAAAGTCGAACCCAAAACACGCAAAACGCAATCGGCCAGGAAGTGGTTCGTTACAACCAGAAACTTGCTGGTCTGACCAGCAACCTCTCAGCTGAACTCGGATTGACGATTCACACCATTGATGCATGGAGCGTGTTCAACGACATCCTTGGGAATAAGGATGCTCTTGGGTTGACCAACACTCAAGATGCTGCGTGCACTGGTGGAATCTCCTTGCTGCCTTTGCCGATCTGCAACAGCGGTGATAGCGTTGCTCCAAACGTCGACGAGTACTTGTTTTTCGACAAGGCTCACCCCACACGGATGATGCACCGTTTCATTGCTCGTTATGCCGTTGAGGCCATCGGTGAAGGTGACATGGACGGGGACGGTGTGCTCGATACCTATGATGCGTGCCCTTGGACCGAAGACATGGCAACACGAGACCTTACGGGCTGCGATTGGGCTCAACGCGATGATGACAACGATGGCGTAGCCAACGGAGAAGACGCATGTGAACTGACACCTGCAGGTGCCGAAGTGAATCAAGAGGGATGCTCTGCTGAACAAAGGGACACCGACGGTGACGGACTCAACGATGCCGTCGACCCTTGCCCTCTTAGCCAGCAAACACCGGACCACGACAGCGACGGCTGCACCGATGATGTCGATCAGGACGATGACAACGATGGCACCCCTGACGAATCCGACGCCTGTCCAAAGGGCGTGATTGGCGTTCATCAACATGACTTGGATCTTGACGGCTGTGCCGACAGCGAAGATGAGGACATTGACGGTGACGACTTCACAAACGCCCAGGAAGAAGCTGCGGGAACGAACCCAAGGGTTCGTGATTCCGATCAAGATGGCGTCATCGACGGCCACGACCCTTTTCCCAACGACCCCAGTGAATGGGCTGACGGCGACGGCGACGGTTGTGGCGACAACACTGACCTGTTTCCAAGCGATGCAACCGAATGCTACGATGCGGATGAAGACGGCTACGGCGATAATGAAGACCAATTCCCCGCAGATGAAACCGAATGGTTCGATCAAGATCAAGATGGCGTCGGGGACAACAGCGATGCTTGCTTTTTAGAATACGGTACTTCGATTGTGCCCCTTGGGTGCCCCGATGCCGACGGTGATGGCTATGCCGATTCACTCGATGCGTTCAGGGACGATGCTGATGAATGGAACGATACCGATGGCGACGGTTATGGCGACAACACCGACCTGTTTCCAAACGACGCCCGAGATTGGGCTGACCGCGACAACGACAGTTACGGCGACAACACAGATGTGTTTCCTTCAGACCCAAACGAATGGAACGACAGCGACATGGATTCAGTCGGTGACAACGCTGATGCTTTTCCCTTTGATGCAACCGAGTGGAACGATCGCGACAACGATGGGTGCGGTGACAACAGCGACGTATGGCCCGATGACCCCAAAGAATGCTACGACAGAGACTTCGACGGTGTAGGCGACAACGAGGATGCCTTTCCAGAAAGCGCCTATGAATGGCTCGACAGCGACGGCGATGGGCTCGGCGACAATGAAGATGCTTTCCCCCTTGATGCCGAAGGCAAATACGACTCTGACAACGATGGGATCGCGAACTCACAAGATGCCTTCCCGAACAGCGCCAGTCTTGATTCATGGGTGGATGTGTTGCTGAGGTTGGCGGTTCTTTGTGCCGCTGTAGCCGGTATGGCAGTGTTTTTGAACAGCAGGAAGCATGGCACTGGGGAGGCAGAATGGTCTGAATTGGAAGCCATGACAGCGACTCATCTGGAGGTTGAAGAAAACGAGCAGAGTGCACGACCGGTCGGACCCCCCTCCGCTGAAGCGTTTTCTTTCGACAAGCACCTTTGATGCTGTCCCCCCTCGGCAATCGCTAAGAGTGCACCACCGGCAGGAGAGAAACGAGGGCCGACATGAAACTTCGTTTGCATCAATTTCTCTCAAAGACAGGCGTCTTTGAATCCAAATCAGAAGCCAAGCAAGCCATTTGGAACGGCGAAGTCACCGTCAACGGTTCTGTTGTCAAGAAGATTGATTTTCAATTCAACGTCAACACAAAAGAGGTGACCTACAAAGGCAAAATCGTCGAACTGCACGACGAAGAAGAACATTATCTGCTGCACAAACCACTTGGCTGCATCTGTTCTCGACTCAATTCTCATGAAGCATCGCTCGGTAAAGAATCAGTGTATGAGATCTTCAGGGACCATGTCGAACCAACAACCTACGAACGTTTGGTCACGGTTGGACGCTTGGATGAAAACACCACTGGCTTCCTTCTGGTCACCACCGATGGAAAAATGGTTCATCGAATCACCTCACCGGACCACACGGTATGCAAAACATATCGCATCGAGACCAGCAAACCAATCACCGAAGATCAAATGGACGCCATCAAAAGCGGTGTCAGAATCGTGGTGGATGATGGTGAAGCAAGCGATGTGTATTGGACAAAACCTGCGGCCATCGAATTGGAAAACGATAGGGTTGCTTTGCTGACCATTGGAGAGGGAAAGAAACGGCAAATACGACGTATGTTCGGCGCATTGGACAACCCGGTAACCAACTTGCATCGAACTTCCACTGAAGCCATGACCCTCGAAGCCTACGGGCTGGCCCCTGGAGAGTTTACCTCCATCAAGCGCAAGGAACTTGTTGACCTGATCCTTCAACCAAGCGTTTGAACTTGAACCTAGGATTCAACGGGCTGTTTGCCACCCATTCGTTTGAGAAAACGATACAGCAGGCGTGAAAAAACCATTGAGCACAGCAAAAACCCGATGGAAACCCACAACGGAGCTTCGGCTTCACTGGCCAAAAACCAAGTGACAATAAGAATCCCAAAACCATAGACGGCTCGAAACAGCGAAAACAACAGAACGGAACGGAACAGCGGGTTGCTTACAAGGCGTGACCAAAAGCTGGAATCACCGTCCATGAGCAACCCTTCAATCGCCGGTTGAAAACCCTATTCACAAACTTAGCAGGCACAAAACAACTCCACAAGCGTCAAAGACCTCAGCGTACGACCTGTTTTTATGACTCAAGTTGAACTTGCCGTGGAATTTGCCAAACTCGACCCCGGGGCACGGATGCCGACACAAGGATCGCCCGAGGCTGCAGGCTGGGACCTCTATGCGCTGGAAGAAACAATTGTGGTTCGTCACAAAAGTTCACTTATCCGCACTGGTCTTGCAACCGCAATCCCCTCAGGTTGGGAAGGGCAACTTCGCTGCCGTTCCTCCCTCGGTAAGAAGGGCATGATCATGCCAAACGGTCTTGGAACCATCGATTCCGACTATCGCGGTGAATTGATGGTCCTTGCGACATGGATTGGCGAAGGGGAATCCTTCACAGTGGCCAAAGGAGAACGCGTTGCGCAGATGCTGTTCGCCCCCGTGCCGAAGGTGACACTGATTGAAACTTCTGTGGACAAACTTGGAACAACGAGCCGCGGTGAAGGCGGCTTTGGATCGACAGGGAAATTTTGA
>CAJIZC010000016.1 GCA_905181785.1 uncultured Candidatus Poseidoniales archaeon | reverse complement strand
CGATGTCGTCTCTTCCTATCCTGGGTCTGCAGCAGGACCCAAGGGTGGGGTTGTTCGCCCATTAAAAGGGATCGTGAGATGGGTTTAGACCGTCGTGAGACAGGTTTGTTGCTTGGTGGTAGAATCGCATAAGGTGTTTGATGGAAGGGGTCCTTTAGTACGAGAGGAACGAGGGCTCGGGGCCACTAGTTTACCAGTTGTCTGACAAGGCAATGCTGGGTAGCCACGCCCTGAAGGATAAGAGCTGAAAGCATCTAAGCTCGAAGCCACCCCAAAGACGAGACACCTCAGAACACTCGTAAAAGACGAGATTAATAGAATGCGGATGTAAGTATGAAGCTTCGGCGACGTATTCAGTCCAGCATCACTAACGTTCGAGCATCTTTTTTCGTATGTATCCGCACCATGAGTGCCCTTCGTCTAATAGTTCATGCCAATTCATATTTCATTGCGACGTACATCGTCGCACTCAGATCCGATTCGAAGGAAGATGGGTGCACGGTCACAGCGGTAGTGTTTACCTGGTCTCATTCCGAACCCAGAAGTCAAGCCTGCCTGCGTCTATCCCATTACTGTGGTACGAGAGTCCACGGGAAAGGAAGTCACTGTGCCCCTCTTCTTTCACCTTCGGGTCATCCTCAAATCTCACTTAGGTGGGCGCTTGGCCGGTCACTCCGTCTGGAGTGCCGGCCTTTTTTGCGTTCAATAGACTCATAAAACATACCCGACAGCACCCCAAAAGAGGACATCTACATGCCAATCGATACCGCAGACATATTTGGCAGCGACCAAGTTGGCATTCACCTTGCAACAGTTGGAAATGTTGTCCTTCACCCTGCAGAACTTCCGGTTCATGTTCTCGAAAAAATAGAGTACTGCTTGGAACTTGAAATGCATCCAATTTCAGTGGGTGGATCAAACCTAATCGGTGCCCTGATTGCTGGCAACAGCCGTGGTATGGCCGTGGCAGACATCGCTACAGAGAGCGATATTGACGCACTGACTGCGTTCGGCGACGTCGTTGTCATGGAAGGCGGTGTCAACACCGCAGGCAACCTCCTCCTCATCAATGAACAAGGCATTGTCGCTTCTCCAAGCATCCCTAAGGCAGGATTAGAAATCATGGCTGAAGTGATGGGGGTTCAAGTCGTTGCAACGACGATTGGAGGTTCAGATGTTGTTGGAAGCCTCGGTGTTACCAACGATCAAGGTGTTTTGCTCCATCCAGACGTCACCCCTGAAGAAGTGCTCCTCATCGAAGACGTGCTCGGCGTGCCACCAATGGTCGGTACTGTCGCCTTTGGTTCCCCTTATGTGGGTGCAGGCTCGTGTGCATCAAACAACGGCGTCATTGCTGGCTCAGAGACAACAGGGCCTGAATTGAACCGCATGGAAGACGCTCTTGGTCTCATTTGAGCCACACGCTTCGACTGAAATGTTCAAAGACCTATCTTGACGGTCATGGAACATGGCAGAGATGCTCTATCAAGGCAAAGTGAAGCAAGTTTGGTCGACCAACGACCCAGACATCCTCGAATTCCGATTCACCAATCAGATTTCAGTGTTTGATCAAATCATACCATCCCTTATCCCTCGGAAGGGTGAATCCCTCAACCGAACCACTGCTCATTGGTTCAAGCTGATCGAAGAAGAAGGCATTTGTGGGACTCATCTTGTCGAAGTCAATGGCGCTGATCGCTGCCTTGTACGCAAGGTGGAAATCATCAAGGAACCAGGCATGATTCCTCGTGACATGGAATGGGTTTTCGTGCCGTTGGAAATCATTTGTCGACATTACCTGTCCGGATCGGCCTGGCGCAGGTTCCAACGAGGTGAATTGACCGCAGAACAACTCGGTGTTGCCGAAGACTGTGAATATGGAGCACAACTCGCTAAGCCCTTCCTTGAGGTCACAACCAAATTTGAAGCCTACGACCGCAACATCACCAACGAAGAAGCACTTGAAATCTCCAACATCACTGAGGAAGAACTCAATGCTATTTTCGACGCTGTGCTCCGCATTGACGCACTGATCGAGCGAGAAGCAGCCAAGAACGGTCTTATTCACGTCGATGGAAAGAAGGAATTCGCACTCGGACCGGGTCGCAAGATTGTCCTCGTTGACACTTTTGGAACACTGGACGAGGACCGATGGTGGGATGCTGAGGCATACGCCAACGGAGAGTGCATCGAACTGTCGAAAGAATCGGTCCGCACTCATTACATCGAGGCTGGCCACCAAGTCAACCTCAAGGCGGCAAGAGACAGCGGTGCTGAAGATCCTGCAATTCCTGCTTTGCCTCAATCGGTTATCGATTCAACAGCTGCTTTGTACGCTTCCATGTACGAGCGACTCACTTCGATGAAGTTCTGACTATGAATGAGAACGCAGGAAGACGCCTACGTTTCTCCGCTCAGCCGCTCGAAGCACCGCAATCAAATTCTTGCTTGCATCTCGCATTCCACCATCAATTGGCTCATCGGCTGTGACGCTCCATCCACGACCTGCCAAACCTAGACGCAGGGATGCAACCTGGTCTGCAGTCAAGTAGCCTCGAATATCCAAACCTGCCTTTCCTTGATTGTAACGGTGGTGGCCTACGTGTTGGTCACTCAAGCCACTGTTGAGTTGGGTTAAGAGGGCTAAGATTTCCTCCAACCCCATTCGGTGAGTGATGGCCGCACCTCTGTTATTGGGTCTCATAAATTCAATCATGTAGGTGATCGGGGATCCGTCGCCGTGTGGAAATCTACCAATTCGCTCTCTCGCTTTGCCATCACCAAGGGGGACCGCTCTTCCTTCGGAAGTCAACGCCACTGTGGAGGTGAAAAGAAGAGTAGGGTCGTCCCATGCGATGCTTGAACGGTCTGTTGGACTTTCAATGCCTTGCTCCAGCAACCTCTTCTCAACCCGAGGGTGCGCTTTCAACGCGTCAGTCCACGGCTTTGAATCACCGGCATAACTTGCCTCAAGTGCGGGGAACAAGAACCCAACCAAGTCGCCATCGCAGGCATCGAGTGTGATGAATGGGCTTGTTGCTCCGTCCAAGCCATCGAGGTCCATACCTGCGGCTTCCACCAGTCCATCATAAGGGCTTGCGTTGGTAGGCTTCACTCGTCGCCGAAGAATTGACGCAATCGATCTTGTCGTCCTTCGGGCGACGGCCCATCGTCTGTAAGTTCGTCTCTCATTGATGCCAATCGGCCAGACGGTGAAGCGTCTTCCTCTTCTGGCATCTCAATGACTTCAATGGCTTCCACTAAGGCGTGCGTTGTGTCGACGGTTTCGGTGCCTATTTCTGGTGCTTCGTCAACAGGGACAAACGAAAACTCATCCACTTCCTCTTCGACCGAGGGTTCTTGCTGAATCTCCTTACCATCTTGAGGTCTAGGTTCAGATTTTGTTTGAACCGGTTTGGACATTTTGTTGCTTGGTCCTGTGCGTGTCGCACCTGCCAGGAAAGCCACCACCAAGAGAATGAACGCCACACCAAGGCTGACAATAATTTCACTGCCTTCGACCAATGGTTGTTCTGGAGCGTTGTAGAAGGCCGTTTTTATGTCGTCTGTTGCATCATCATCGATGTCGTATGGGGCATCGCAACGAAGGGTTGCTTCGAGTTCCTCATCCTGCTTCATGCCGTCTGGAGCTGGGATGGTCACAACAGGTGGGAAATCACTGCCTGCGATATCAATCACCCTCACTGTGCTCCATCCGCTGTCGACGCTTCTCACGGAAACGTGGCAATTCACGTCTTCGAGGACGGTCCAACCCGTTCGCTGGACACTGACGGTCAAATCCTCATCAGCCTTGAACGAGAAGATGCCTACATTCCATCCTGAGGCACGGGATACCGTTTCAATCGAGTGCTCCTCGAGGATTCTTCCATACGAGTCTACAACCATGACGGAAACTGTTCGTTGGCCTACCGATGGTTTCCAACCCGTTACGTTCACCTCATAGGTGGCGTTTGCACCTGGTGACAGTACAATTTGGCTATTGCGCAACTGGACAGTTTCGCCTTGATCAGTGACGAGGACCAGGGTGGCTCGAAGCTCTTCAGCATCCGATGCAATGACACTACAATCGCCCACCTTACCGTCCAATTCAACCCGACCAAGGGCAGCAAATGATTGTGGAGTGAGGTCGCAGTTCACGCTGACGGAGGGGAGGTCATAGCCTGAAATATAAATCGACATTCTGTTTGTTTCATCCACGTTCGATGCCAGCAGCAATTCGTTGGTCACCGAGCCAATGGTGACTTCGATTGACCGTTCAAGGAATTCCACGTTATCTGTGCTCGTCAACCCTCCATCGACTGGCTGACCAAATTCGATGGTCATCACGGAGCCCGAACGAGCGTGGTGGACCGGTGTGCTGTGGAATGTATGCGTCCCTTGTTCAACCTCGATGTCGTGGGAAATGAGCCCGAGGGTCGGGTGTGTTACATCGAGCGTAACCATGAATCGCTGTTCGTTCCACGCAGCGTCGGGCGTTAACATCCATGGAATCCCAAGCATTTGGCCCGGAGCGACCACCACTTGGCTCGACCCGTTCAATACCCAGCCGCTTGGTAAACCAGCCACTGCGATTTGCATCACTGCGACATCGTTACCGTGGTTTTCAATCCATGCTGTCGGCATGCCTCCATCCTCGTTTACTTTCCACGTGCCTCTGTGATTCACGCTAATGTTGGCTTCTTCTCCGACTCGGACCGGTATTTCTTGGACAATTTGCCCCGCACCATTTGCGTCTGAAATTCTGATTCGCAGAACCCCTACTTCACCTGCAAGTGCTGATTCGGGCGGGGTCACAAAGACCGTTACGGATGATGATTCACTTGGATTGACAACAGCCCCGTTGCTCGGCAGTGCGATCGCCCATCCCTGGCCTGCTTTGGTGAACCAAGGAGCTTCTGGATGGTTGCCAAGTTGATCGACTTTCAGTGTGAGGTTTTCTCCGCCGGGGGCTATGGTGAGGGAGGTTTCAGAGAGGTTGAACCGCCATGCTGAAGCATGCCCAACCGTGAATTCAATCGTTGCATTGTTGACTGAGATGGAACCCGAATAGAGATTCAGTTTCAATACCGCCTCTGTTGTGTACCATGCATCATTTGGAACGGTGAACGTCATGCTGATGCTTCGCGTTCCGTTCACCTCCACGGTTTGGGTGGTGACCGAGTCACTGGACCAAACAGAACTGTCATTTCCTGCATGTTCAACATCAAAGGTCGGTATGACGGTGAGCACATCGGGTGTATTCCCGATGTTTGTGATGTTGAAATTAATGGTGACCTCTTCCTGCGGTAAGATCTCGTTCGTAGGGGTAAAAATACCGTCAATTGACCATTGGTGGTCTGGTTCAGCTCGGACGAGGAGCGTTGCTGTGGATGCCACATTGCTCGTACCCTGCGACGTCCATGTGAAGACAAGTTCGAATGGCACCAAGGCCGGTGTGTCCTCTGCCAACACCACATCAACGGTGGCAATTGTCGACGCCAAGGGTCCAAGGGTTCGCATTGGGTTGTAAATTGTAAATTCCACCTCTGGGTCCATTGTCATCGACGCACCCTTCACTGAAACACCGGATAGTATGAATGTGTCTTCACCGTTCCCCGGGTTTTCAAGTCGCAGGAGGATCGATTCCGTTTCATTGACTGTAAGGGATACCGCATTCCCGGGCTCTGCCGCAATCGGCTCGAGGATGGTGGCTGCAGAACGGAAGATTTGCAACACATGAAGCGAGAAGTTGAGTTGGTGGTTGGCCTCGGTTGATTCTTCAACCGAAAACACATGACGTTGTGGAACTGCATTAACGGGCAGGTTGAGGTGGAGCATACCGGAAGCTGTTGTGTCTGGTGTTCCTGAAAGTTCGAGGGTGGTACCGTTGACTGCTAAATCCCCCGTTGCGCTCCACTCCCAGTCGGTGTGAACCATTTGAGCGCCTGCCATGTTCCACGACAGAATACCGTTGGATGGGAGGTTTGCATCGAAGGACCAACTGAGCGTGCTGTTTGGGAGGGTGCGTGTATGCGATGGTGTGGTTTGCAGTTCACTTGCCAGGAAGGTGACTTCGAGATCTTGGCAAAGTGTCTCTTCACCGCTGCCAATGCAGATGGTGAGCATGCTGGTGCTTGTGGTACCAAGGGCAGCGTTTGCTGGGACAGGGAGCGTCGCGAACAATTCTGTGTCTTGGTTCGGTCCAAGCGTCAGTGAGAACACCTCGGTTCCGTCAGCCGTGTAAAGTGCAGGGGTTCCACCCCATGAGGGAGCGGTCCAATCGATCGATGTGGTGCTTTCTTGTGCATTGCCTAGGTTCTCGACCACGAGCCAGGCGCTCGCGTCATGGTTCGGCCGACCTATGCCCAATGACTCGCCTAAGCCGGAGGGTCCAACAACGGACAAACCTCGTGTTCGAAGCACTTCCAAAGGAAGGCGCAATGTTGAGGAAATTTCAGCATCTTCATCAAGACTGAGGGTCAGGTCGACATAGGAGTTTTCATCCCCCAAAGCGTTGGTTGGAATGGCAACATCGAAGGAGAGGCTTACCGGTGCATTCGGTGCCAACGACAATCCTAGATTTGTGCCGGCGATTGGGGTGAAGGACCATCCTTCAGGAAGCGATTCGTCGTTGATGGTAAGGGTCCAATCAGCGGTGCGAGACCCCGTTGCTACGAGGCTTAATGCCACGGTTTCTGTTGCGCCGGGAGGGGTCCGAATCGGGTCCAAAGGCGGGTCAATGCGAGCGACGTGGGGGTTGACAATCGTGAGCGATGCGGTGGCGTTGTTGTTATCCTTCCGTGCTTCAGTGAGGTTGTTATTTACGTCCAGAACCATTTTAAATTCGTGCTCTCCAAGTTCAGCGATGAACGTTGCGCTAAAAGTGAGTGGTCCACCTTCGCCACTGGGGGAAACAGGTTCGACGTCGGAAAACCGCTCCCTTGCAATCTCATTCCCGTTCATCAACAAAACTGCATCGACGTTGTCCTCATTGTCCATGGTTCCAATGTTAGAGAATTGCCCCGTGACTGTGACCTGAACGCCAGGGTCTGGGCTGGCTGGATTGAAGCTGATGCCTCGGCCATCAGCGAGCGGTGCTAAGTCTGTGGACAATTGGGACACAAGCGTATCACCAATCAAAAGATCGATTGTTCCATCCCCGTCCATGTCTGCCGCAGCGGGGCTCGCCCACACTCGGTGAGGCATTGCGAGAGCTGAAGACCATGCGTTGTTGATGTCTGCAGAAGCGCCCGTGGCACCGTCGAACGCCCACAAACGCATGCCGAATGGAACGATGAGTTCTGGTGCACCGCTGCCGTCGATGTCCAACCAAATTGGAGAAGCAACTGCGATTTCGTCGTTGTCGTTTCCGTTGCCACGTTGCAGATCGCGTGACCATTCTTTGAAGGGTGTGTCATCGCTGATGTCGTGGCATCCGGCCATGCCTTTGCGGTCGAAGGAGAATTGGGAATCCGAGTACCATGTGACCCAGCACAACCTGTCATCCAAGCCATCGCCGGTGGTATCGATGACCAGTGGTTCGGCATCGGCGTAACCGTTAGGTGCTCGGAAATTGAAAATTTCACTCGTCGAAGTCATTTCCATACCAATGTACCGTGCACCAAGGCCCGAAGTGCGCCCGTTGGCGTCGGTTGGGACGGTGAGGATCATCTCAGGAGCTTCATCATCATCGAGTTGCGCAATGACGGGACCGGGTAAGCGAAGGCGTGGTGCATCGTCATCCACATCGGTCCCTTGAACGGCAACGCGTTCCCAATCAAGCGAGCCAGAGGCGCCATCAATTCGCCAAATCCACATTGAACCTCCATTGGAATCAATCGTGGTCAGGACAATGGCAGTTGTGCTTGCATCGAGCGCAGCCCATGCTGGAGATGAGGGGTGTGTTCCACGGTCCAATGCCACTTCCCAATCAGCTTGTGATGGTGCACTGGTGGTGAGGCTGAATGCCAAAACCGTTGGGTCGCTTGAGGTTTCATCCACGACAGCAAGCACCAATTCTGGTGAGCCATCCAGCGAAAGGTCAGCGATCAAAGGTTGGGTGACGGACAAATGATTGCTTTGAGCGGTTGGTGTATGAGGGCTGGCGATACCAATGCGATAATCAACATCGGTGTAGCTCCAAAGTTGTTCGTTTTCATGCCCGGATTTGTCCCAGCCCGATTCGCTGCAGGAAAGTTCAGGTGACCAGATTTCGATGTTCAGTGCGTTCTGTGTGTCATACACCAGAACAATTTCTTGGCGCCCATCTTGGTCCACGTCAACGATGCTTGGGGTCGATCGAACATCTCTGGTTTCGCCAATGTTGACCTGCCATGCTATTTTTGCATCGTCACCGGCTACGAGGCTGAGGTATGTATCGGTCGTGTCGCTGTGGACAAGCACCGCAAACAAATCTTCGTCAGCGCACCGTTCAAGCGCTGCAGGAGGTGCCGTGATGCTGTTGGAAAAGTCAGCGATGATTGAACCGTAGGCATCGGCGCCGTCGCTGTCATCTAAAGCAGCCCAATTCACACCGGGCTTATCGATGGTACCAAGCATGGCGCCCTCGGTCACCTCGCCTTCACCTGGACCCCCATCCGGCCCGTGGAGTGGCATTGTTGCGTTGTGGGTTGGTGCGCGTCCAAATTGGCCCCACGGTTGTTCTAAGCCAGTCCATGGATCTCCTGAATCGCTCCACTGTAGGTTGGGTTCGTCTGTGAGAAGTGGTTCGCCAATGTGGTGCGCCATCATCGGGGATATGGATGCCAAAAGGAACATCAAAACCGGCAACAATGCAGAGGCAGATTTGCCTCCGCTGTCTTGCGTTTTACCGGTCATGATTGCAAAGCAGGTTCCGGGGGTTGTTATGGGTTATGGCGGTATGGTTCCAAAACATGCCATTCTAAGGGTTCACGGAACCACCCAAAACGCACCACATTGCTCTTTCTTAACCATCCAGTGGCCCCTGCTTGAGGCGAGTGCATTAAATAGAGGTCGTCGGTGGCGAGAATGACTACGGTCGACTTCTCTCCAGAGGCGGATGCCGGTGAAGGACGGAATGGGTTTCCCACTCCCCTTCACACATCGTTTCTGAGTTGTTGACTGCAGAGGTGAACACGATGTACAAAATTGTAACAAGGGAAGACACAATCCGTATCCCCGCGGAGTACATGCGCAAAGGCGCATCGCTGAACGACCACATCGACCGTTTGTCAATGACAGCCTTCGAAGGGCGCTTCGATGAAGAAAACAGATTCATCTTGCTGACGACAAACCACGAGCCCCTCGGCCGTGGACGAATTATTCACGGCGATGGCGCAATTTACCAGCGAGTTCGTTTCGATGCAGTTTTGTTCTGCATGGAAGATTACGAAGTCGTCGAAGGCGCAGTTTCTGAAGTCAACGAATTCGGAGCATTCGTTCGTATCGGACCTATGGAAGCTCTTCTTCACAAGTCACAAATCATGGAAGACCACGTTGACGCCAACGTCGGTATGGGCTGGATTGAAGGTCGTCAAAGCGGCCGACGCATTGGTGTCGGAAACTCAGTGCGTGCACGAATTGTTTCACTCTCACCAGACACCTCTGACCCTCGCCGCTCCAAGATTGGTTTGACGAGCAAGCAACCAGGTCTCGGCTGCCACGAATGGCTCGACGAAGACAACGAATGAGGTGAACAAGTATGGTCAAGAATCCCTTTGCATGCGCAGAATGCCACCTTGTTTTGGACGATGGTATCGAACAATGCCCTCGCCACCCCTCGGCTCAAGTTTCAACAGATCACCAAGGCTACGTCATCATCATCAACCCTCACCGTTCCGACATCGCTAAGAAATTAGAAGTCGAACAACCCGGGAAGTACGCACTCAAAGTAAGCAACCGATAAGGAGATGAACAGCATGGAAAAAACCAACAGAATCGAAAACAAACTACTCAACCGTGTGGAAATCACTTTCCGCTGGCAACACATCGGCAAGGCCACACCATCAAGAAAGGAAGTCATGGACCTTGTTCGAACCCTTGAACCGGGATCCAATCCTGATTGCATCGTTGTCAAAGATTGCAACACTCGCTTTGGCCAGCCTCTGACCACGGGAACCGCATTCATTTACGGTGATGTTGAATCAATGAACGTCGAACCTGAATACATTCACAAGCGACATGAACAATTCTGGACCGCTAAGGCCCCAGAAGCTGAAGAATCCTCCGAAGGAGGTGACGAGTGATGGGCGACGGTCCTAAATCTGGTGCAAAGTGGTCCAAGTACACCGTCGGTGAAGATGGTACCTTGACCCGCAACGCAGAGTTCTGTCCTGAATGCGGCCCTGGAGTTTTCCTCGGCGTTCACAAGGATCGCAAGTCATGTGGCCGCTGTGGCCACACCGTGACCAACGAGTGATGCTCAAACGAGCGTTTTGCTCTCTTCGCTGACAAGCCGTCATTGGGATTGGTTCAGAAGTTTGATACCATCCATTCGCCGTTGTTAAGCAAAATGTAAGTGGTGTTGTTCATGCAGATCACGTGCACTGGGATTTCATCCATTTTGGCCCGCTTAAACCCGCTTTCGGAGAGGTGGATTTCTTCCCTCCATCCAGCCATTCTCCAAGCCGCCTCTTCAACGTCCCAGCGAGCATGTTGGACCGGGCCAGCAAGAATCCCTTCTGCGATCTTCAAGTCATCACAGAGCCAAACGATCGATCCATTATCGTAAACCATCAGTTCTTGGCCAGCTTCGTGGTACACATTCGTAAGGACTCCATCGTATTGAAACACACCAGTCGATACGAGATCACCGTTTTTGGCGTCATAGGATTTGGTTCCTCCTCCACGGGACCACACCTTGAGCAGCGTTCGATCAAACCTCGCAGCAATGACTTCGTTGGCGCGAGGCAATTTCTTCAATTCAGGCCAATTTGGAAGTTCAACCCTCCAATGTTCTCCAGCGTCGTTTCCCATGGCATAAATCCCCTTCTTGTAAAGCACAAAAGCGAATCCCTCCTTGTGACCGCACAGTGCCAATGGTTCGGCGTCCAACACATGCGACCAGATTGAGCCTTGTGGATGTTGAGCAGCCTCGATTGTTGTTCGGGTTCGCAAGTCCCCTTTTTCAGGACCATCAAGCATAGGTTTGGTGCAATCAAAGGCTGCCATGCGTGCCATCAGCAATTCATGGTCAATCCAAGTTCCAACAAAAACCCCATCTGCGAGGCAGGTCTGACGCACGCTCATGGGGAATGGTTTGCGGACTTCACCAATTGGTTCTAAATCCTCATCGAGTTGGAGAAACTCTCCATCGATTCCTACGGCTAAGTAGCCTTGGCTGTGCCGTTCAATGGTGAGTGGGTGGAACGGAACCTTCGTCGGTAGTGAGACCGTCATGATGCACCCTTAGGGGCGTGCTTTGTCAATCCTCCCACGCCACACACTAAAAAAGCGGAGTGAACCTCCTTCAAGCATGGTAGCGAAGGGCATCATCCTCATCGTCGTGAGCGGTGGTGACATCGCTTCTGTCAACCAGGCAGATGTGGTCCGCACCCTCGCCGATTGGAATTCGATAAAGAAGGTCGAAGGCTTTCCATCCTATGCTTGCCAAAATGTTCGGATGTGGGTTTTCCCTGACGGCGTCCTATGGGAAGATGACATCGATAAACGATGGTATTCTGCAACAGGTGAGCGTGTGGCGGAAGTCGTGTTCCCATCAAGGCACGCAGCAAAAAGTGGGCGAGCATGCTTGACGCTTCATCCGATTGGTGTTATGCAACTCGGTGCTGAAGAAGTGCCTCCATACGGGGGCAAAGCAGGCGATGCCCCCCCGCCATCAACGCGCCTCGCAGCATGGTGGCGTTCCCTCTTAACGAGGTCCAAGGAGACCGATCTCGGAGAACATTTCGATATTTCACTCGAGGTGACACACCACGGCCCTTGGCTGGAAGTCCCTTGCCTGTTCATCGAAGTCGGTTCCACCTCGGCCACTTGGGGCCACCTCGGCGCAGCCCAACTTCTTGGCCAGCTCATCCATCAAGGGCTTGGTTTGGACGGAAGCGCTGGGTTAGGGGCTTGGGACGCTGCATTGAACGCCGATGAACCGGTTTTAATTACGCTCGGAGGTGGCCATTATGCACCACGTGGGAACTTGACAGCAGCCGAATCTGGGATTTGGCTTGGCCACATGCTTGCGACCTATGCGCTTCCGTTTGACGGGCAACCCGAGGACGGTCAGTTGGCCACGGGGCTTTGGCAGCAATCCATCACCGCAGCATACCGTTCCACTCAACTGGCATTCCCAAACGGAAACGTTGTCTTCTCGATGGATAAAAAAGCGTTCAAAGGATGGCAAAGGCAAGCCATTCGCTCGCATCTTGAAGACCTCGGTGCTCCGTTGTTGAAGCGGCAAGGCGTTCTGGATCTCGTCCAACGCTCAGCCTGACTCAGTCCTCTGAGCAACAAGCCCTAAGAATCCCCTCTGCTGAGGGAGTGTTGGGTGAAGTCATGGTTGGACTGTTTTCTCGTACCGTGGTCGCAGCCACAGTGCGGATGCCGAAATGGTTTGTCGGCTGGGTTTCACGCCGCTATGTTGCTGGTCCAACCCTCGACGATGCAGTGCGAGTTATGCAGCGTTTGAGCGATGAAGGCGCTTGCTTCACAGTCGATGTTTTGGGTGAAGAGATCACCACAATGGACCAAGCGCAATACTTCTTTGATGAGTATGTGAGGGTGGTAGAGGCCCTTTCGCTGAATAAACTCGATGCGAACTTGTCAATCAAACCGACTGCATTTGGGTTGCTTGTGGATAAAAAAGCAGCCATGAAGAACATCGAAAAGTTGGTTCAAATGGCTCATGAACAGGACATGTTTGTCCGTTTGGACATGGAAGATCATCGCGTCACAACCGACACCATACAGATTGTAATCGACCTTCATAAAAAGGGGCTTGAAAACGTCGGAACCGTTCTCCAAGGCCGTCTTTTCCGAACGCTTGATGACATCAACGACTTGGAAGTAAAATTGGGACCTTCTGCCGACTACAGAATCTGCAAAGGGATTTATTTGGAACCAGAGGCAATTTCCTACACAGGTTACCAAGACATTGTGGATTCAACCAATGCTTGCATTGATCGAATGCTCGCAGCTGGTTCTTACTGCTCCATTGCCAGCCATGACCTTCCAGTTATCAATCACGCCAAGGCAGCGCTGGAGGCTCATGGGATGGGCCCTGGCATCGAGGATCCTCGCTCGAACGCTGGTCCCGCTCGTTCCTTCAAAGGACCGGGGTATGAATTCCAAATGCTGCTCGGTGTGCGGGGACCGCTTCGGCGTAAACTCGCTGCTGCAGGCCATCGGACTCGGGTGTACATTCCGTACGGCGAGAAATGGTATGAATACAGCATTCGTCGTTTGAAGGAAAACCCAACAGTAGGGGCTCAAGTGGCCAAGGCTTTCATCATGCCATGGACCAACCGTCCATGATCAACGCCGAGCCTTTTTCTTCCGCTTGTTGTCCGGCTTGACGCCTTTTTTGATGATTTCTTTCGGTAGAACTGGATTTGGATTGAATCCCAACCGTCCTTCTTTCCATGCTTGGCGACGTTCCCGAGGGGTTCGGGGTTCAAAGTGCTCTGGATTTGGTGGCTCATGCAGGTACATGCGCTTGATATCAGGGGCGTCAACGGTGCCTCGAAGTGTTCGGCCACGGCCGGTGTGGATGGCTCGAATTCTCCATGTTTTCCCATCGAGGTCGATAAGGTGACTGGCGGTGTATTTGGTCTCTTCAGGGACAACCAACACATCTGCTTCTGAGTCCTCACCCCGGGTCATTGTGAGTTTGACGCGAACCATGTCAGAGCGGAGCGCAGATGCCCGTGCGATGAGAGTCGCTTCTGCTCGTTTTGCTTTTTTGCCATTCTTAAGTTCGATTTGGTTGATTTTCCAGAGTTTGTCTCCGTCTTTGAACACATCTTCGAGTTCAATCATTTCATCGGCATCAAGTTCGAGTTTCGAGGTGCTTGACGAAGGGCCTTCAGTCAATATGAACGGGATTTCCACAAGCGGTGGGGGTCGAAGGTGTACCGTGTGGACCTTGCTGCAGTCAATGCACTTGAGCAAATAGTCCATACCGGTGCCTTTTTTCTTCTCTGTGAGGATCTCGTGGCCGGTTAAATCGTCGCAAACGGGGCAGTGGACGGCGTTTTCCAAGAAGATTTCCTCTTCTTCATAAAAATCATCCATTGCTTCAGGTTCATCCATGTTGCTTCCCCATGCCTTGCGCGGAATCACTCTCGTTTGAAGTCACC
This sequence comes from uncultured Candidatus Poseidoniales archaeon, assembly GCA_905181785.1. Lineage (GTDB taxonomy): Archaea > Thermoplasmatota > Poseidoniia > Poseidoniales > Poseidoniaceae > MGIIa-L1. Next base: position 52,350 of record CAJIZC010000016.1, on the reverse strand, counting down.
GGCCTCCACTTGGTTGAATGCGAGGCTTCAAGGGGGTGCCGTGAGAGGCGTAATCATGGCAAGTGCCGAAGGTCCGACACCCGTGGTTGACAAGGAAGCCGTCCTTGCTCAACTGCTCACAGCGGACCCATTGCGAAACAGAAACGAACCTGAAATTGCAGGGAACATTGGTGCACAACTTCAGCACATGGGCCTATCAACATGGTCCATTTCTGCTCACCGCCGCTTGAGGGACGCTCTTGGCCGCCTCAAGCCGAACCGAATCATCGAGGTTGGAGGCGGCATCGGCCATCGATCCGCTTGGATTTATGATTTATTCACAGTTGATGAATTCACCCCAGAACGATATGACATCATCGAGAATGGTGCGAAATTCGCCGTGATTATCCACCGGCTTATGACCCGATTCAAGGCTGAATCTTACACGAAAATCGTAGTCGGCGTCCTCGATGCTCTGGTCGGAGAAACATTGGCCTGGCAGGCTGCTTCTTCAACCGGTTTAGAAGTAGGTGAAGCACCGATTCAGGCCGAGGCCGATGCCATCATCGTTGACGGTGTTTCAGCTGTACGGGCAAAGAACGTCGAGATGATGCTGCCATTCTTAGCGCCGGGTGGCGTTCTCTTCACTATGGAACCCGACATGCCGGTTGGGGATGTTGATGCGGATGATGAACACGGAATGGCTTTGGTTGAAGGCTTTAATGAATGGATCAAATTGATTCAGTCGTGCAATGAAACTCACCATGTCGGATTCATGCCATTGTTTGGTGGCACCCTCGTCGCTATGATTCAACGCTGAATCATTCAGGTTCTTGGTTAGCGGCCTCAATCAAATCTTGAATTTGCAACAGGCCGTACCCGTATTCGTTGTCATGACCGTCTTGGTTCGCCTTTTTGAGGGAGGTTTGCTCGATCCATTCCTTGACTTGATTAATGCTGGCGATGCTGCCTTGTGAACCGTTGGCAGCGAGTTCAGGGTTGCTTTGCAAAAGCAAGGCAATGGCACCAGTCACGTAGACTGTAGCGGCACTTGTCCCATCGCTAAGCGACCATGTTCCCTCCTTGTTGATCACTGCAACACCTTGTGCTGGTGCAACAATTTCAGGTTTTTTGTGGGGGTCCGACCTTGGAGCAAGGATTGGCAGTGGCCACAATCTTCCGTTGTTGTCACCTATGGAGGAGCCTTCCCAGTGTGTTCCAGACTGCGTGACGCCTCCGACACATATGACAGCGGTCTCACTGCAGGGCGTGGCAACATCTCCGTCATCACCCTCCCCACCATCGTTGCCGGCTGCAGCAATTACAAAAATTCCTGATTCAGCGGCTTCTTCCGCTGCTTGAGCCGAAGAACGGCCTCCACCGAAGTTGAACGGCAAGATTCCCGGTGCGCCGCCGAGGGACAATGAAATGATGTGAGCGCCTTGTTCCGCGCACCAATCAATCGCTTCAGCAACAACCGTATCATCACCTGACCCATTTTCAGCCAAGGCTTTGGCGACCAAGAGGTTGACGTCCGGGGCGATGCCTTTCATCCACCCATCTGCGACTAAGATTCCTGCCATGCTTGTTCCGTGCCCGTGGTCATCGTATGGTTTGGTGGAAGTGCCTACAAAATCCTTCCATTTTGTCACGCGTAAATTTTCTAAATCTTGATGGTTGGCGTTCAACCCTGAATCCACAATACAAACCGTGACTCCTTTTCCACTCAGGCTTACCTTATCGGCTTGAATCATGTCTTCGTAAATTTCTTGAGATTCCAATGCCGCATCACCGGGGCGGTATCCTGTGAGTTCACCACCATCAAACAGGACAAAACCAACATAAGCAAGACTTGCAATCATCACAAGTGCCAAGCTAAAACTTACGATGCGTTTGGCAAATTGGATGTCTTGGTCGAGGTGTTGACTTGTTGAGTCAATTTTACGCTCGTCTGCGAAGGTGGATGAATCCCCGTGAATTGAGTTTCCTGGTATTCCTTGAAGGGGTGGTACTTCTGAGTGCACAGGTTCCAAAACCGATGCTTCGGCGTCATCCCAGGTAAATCCATCATCCATAATAATCAACTAAAGGCTTGAACTGCTTCTTCAAATGTATCGGCAAAGAGCTTGACTTCTTCTTCAGTGTTGTAGAAGTACGCAGAAGCGCGTAGGGAACCATTTTGATGCCCTCTTTCATTGAACCAAGAATGGACACAATGTTGCCCGCTTCTTACCATGACGCCCGCTGCTTCATCGAGCAGAAGAGCAATGTCGTGAGCGGGTAAATCATGCATCAGGATGGAACAAATTCCGCTTCGTTGAGATGCATCAGCAGGGCCAATAATATCCACGCCATTGATTCCACTTACGGTTTTACTCATGATCCGATTCAGTTTGATTTCGTGTTCTTGGACGGCATCCATGTCAAGGGCAGAGAGGTAATCGACCGCTGCTCCAGTTGCGACCATGCCGGCAAAGTGCCCGAGTCCGCCTTCAAACCGCGCCGGGGGTGCGGCCCATTCAAAGGCGTCATAACTCGAATTCCGAACGGTTTGACCACCGGCTTGTATGGTGCGTAGGCCATCGAGAAGTTCGTACTTCCCCCACAGCCCGCCCATCCCAGAAGGGCCAAGCATTTTGTGAATGGAAAAGGCTAGAAAATCGATGTCCAAATTTTGCACATCGACGTTCATATGGGGCGTAGATTGAGCGCCATCGATGCAGATGAGAGCGCCATGGTCGTGGGTGATTTTAGCAATTTCTTTGACCGGAAGTGCAACGCCATCGAGGTTCCCGATGTGGCTCATCGATACAAGTTTCAAATCCTTGCCGGCTTCACCACACGCTGCCTCAAAGGCTTCCAAATCAAACGTGTTGTCTGGTCGAGAAGCGACAACCCGGTGGTCGATGCCTTGCTCCTGTTCCAATTGGAGCCATGGGATCAAATTGGAGTTGTGTTCTCGATCAGAAGTGAGCACGATGTCGCCTTTGTTCCACGACAGCCCATGCGCCACTTGATTGAGGGACTGAGTTGCGTTTCGAGTAAAAACAACTTCTTTGCTGTTTTCCGCATTGATGAATTTGGCCAATTTGTGCCTCGAAGCAGAAGATTGTCGAGATATTTTGGTTCCATACCTGTGAACTGAACGACCACCGCAACCGGGTCCAGTTGTGTAATACTCATGAATCGCTTGAACGACGCTGTCGGGTCTTAGCGTAACGCAAGCGTTGTCGAGATAGGCTGGAGCGTCTTCTTGGCGAAGGGTCGGGAAATCATTGCGAAGCTTTTGTAAATCCATCACCACACCTCCACGTCCGATAAAAAGTCCAATATGGGTGCATTGATGCCACACGAAGGGCAATCATAGCGGGTTGGAGCAGCGGCTTTGCAACTTTTGCAGGCTTTACCAACCGTGGATGTCTTTGAGCATCCCTCTGTTTGGCAAGGCAATTCAATGGCGCCCGTTGCGCTTCGTGTGATTGGCACCCCTTCTTCACATTCCGGGCACAACGATCCAACACGTTGTGATCGGTCATCGCCGTCCCCTGCCAATTCGGCTTCAGCTGCAATTGCTGCACGGGTTCGAACCACTGTGTCCTGGCCTAACATACGTTGAGGGTACCAAATTATCAGCATGAAAACGGGTATGGACACCAGACCCGAACCAATGTGGAGCAAGAGAGGGGTGATGCCTGTGCCTGCACGATCGGCGATGAAATGAGTGCCTGCCCATGCTGAGAAAATGGTTGTTGACGTCCAAGCCACCAGCATGAAGCCCCATGCACGAAGGGAGTGTTCGGCCATCTCCATTTCCATTAATCGCACATCTTCATGAAGATGATATTCTTCTATGTGGAGGTCCCGTGTTTCGGTCACTGCTTTCCAAAAGAAGTAGATGAAAAAGAGAACAACAAGAACGATTAACGTACCGAACATGGTATCTGCCAAGACTAAATTCCGGGGGAAATCCGGGTTCGTTTGGTGGTAAAGGACTTGCGACAAGACGAATAGATTCCAAAACACAAGGAGGGAAATAGCGTGCGTGCGCATGATCGGGAACATGCTCCAAATTTGCATAGCAAACCAGGCCCAAAGAACCAGAGACACGAGCATCTGAAGGAACACGATGCTTGAAACCGACTGAATCCCTTCAGTACCAATCGCCATCGGGTCGCCTCCGTTCATGATTTCCGGCGAAAGGGCGCCGAGCAGAAACGCGACCGCTCCAAGGGCTATGGTGACCCAATGCCTACGCTCCCATTCATGAAGCGCTAGGCGAGTTTGGAATTTCACTTCGCACTGGAGGGTGTCCAGAGGTTTAGCGATTGGGTGAAGGTTCGCAAACGAAAAAAATGGGTCAAAATCCCTTAAGCGAAACGGCATCTCGTCGTGACCGCCATCTTGTGAGGTCGGTGAACTCACAATCATGGCGTCAGGACTTCCCTCCTCGCTCATGCCTCGCCCATGGGGTCACCATATGAGTTCTTTTGCCCGTTCAGTTTCCGAACAACCTAGGAATTGCGCAGTGAGCATTAAACGCAGGAGGCCAGTCGCCGGTTTACAAGCCGAGATCGCATAGCCTGGTATTGCGCGCGACTGGAAATCGTGTTTCCTTTGGATTCGGGAGTTCAAATCTCTCTCTCGGCGCCTCTTTCGATCAGTGAAGACTAAATTTAACGGGCCGAAAGGAGAGCTTTTCGCCTAATGCTTCGCTGAAGAATGCTGATTGTGAAGCATGTCGGATTCAAATCTCTCTCCCGGCGCCTCTTTCGATCAGTGAAGACTGAATTTAACGGGCCGAAAGGAGAGCTTTTCGCCTAATGCTTCGCTGAAGAATGCTGATTGTGAAGCACGTCGGATTCAAATCTCCCTCCCGGCGCTTTTTCGCTAAAGGGGTCCACGCGTGCTTGGGAGAAGTGAATTCATCATTGGGCTCATGGCCATGTCCATGAGTGCGATTGGTGGAGCCACCGGCGAGAATTGAACTCGCGACCTCCTCATTACCAATGAGGTGCTATACCGCTAAGCCACGGTGGCAGTAGTCGAAGCGACTTACCGGACCAATATAACCGCTTCGCGTCGCATGCACCATCTCAAAATGCATCATGTCGCCGTAGTGTTTGCCTCAAAGGCTATAAGGCGATTTTTACTCATGTTTTCTTGGAGAAGGCAACTTCTCTGGATGGGATTGAATATGCAGCGGGAGCTTGAAACAAAAACGGAGATGCGCCAAAGGGTGCGAGATCTCCAGAGCCAGGTAGATGAATTGAAAGACCTCGTGAACACGTTGTTAAGCGTGATTTGCGAGGAACCGGACGGTGTGCACAGCGGTGCTGCACCGACCATTCCCGGTCAACCAGCGAATAATTACTGCATGTAAGGTCAGCCTTTGATCACGGCCAGTGGGCTCAATCGAGCCACAGGCCTTGCTAATCCAGCTGCGTCTGTTAATGCGATAACTTCGTCTACGTCTTTGTACGCATCAGGTGCTTCTTCAGCTAACACATTTGGCGTAGATGCGTGAATACGAATCCCTTGTGACTCGAGCATGCGCTTGAGGTTTTTACCGTCAATGGTTTTCTTTGCCTGTGTCCGTGAAAGCGCCCGACCTGCTCCATGGCACGAAGACCCGAAGGCTCTGTTTGTTCCAGCCTGTGGTCCTGCCATCAACCACGATCCTGTCCCCATGTCACCCGGAACCAAAACTGGTTGGCCACTGCTCCTGTAGGCCTTACCGATGTCTTGATGGTCGCCACCAAAGGCTCGAGTTGCTCCTTTTCTGTGAACAAGACACGTGCAATCAGCGCCATGAATCGTGTGATTTTCGACTTTAGCAATGTTATGAGCAACATCGTAGAGGAGACGCGCTTCGCCATCAACGCCAAGTTCGAGCCGTAACACTTCGCGAAGACGATGGGCGAGCGCACTTCGATTGGCAAAGGCAAAATTGGCGGCTGCGTTCATTGCATCATAGTAGGCTTGTCCTTCTTTGCTGTGGAAAGGGGCTGACGCCAGTTGTCGATCGGTGAGGGTATAGCCCCATTCCTCTTCGACCCACGTTGAACCTCTCGATTTGTACCGGCCTTCGAGGGCACGAACATGGTCGCTGCAGACCTGATGGCCGAGGCCCCTTGAGCCAGAGTGAATCATGGCAACGAGTTGACCTTCGTAGAGGCCCCACGCTTCAGCGGTGTTTGCGTCGACTGTTTTTCCAACCGTTTGCAATTCGAGGAAGTGATTCCCACTGCCAAGCGTCCCAAGCGCTCTCAACCCTCGTTCCCTCGCTCTTTGAGAAATAGATGCGTGTTCTGTTGTGAGGCGACCGTTTGATTCAATGTGAGGCAAGTCCTCATGGTAACCAAAACCCAGTTCGGCTGCAGCATGAGCGCCACCATTGATCAAATCATCCAATTGCTGTGCGTTGATATCAAGGCCGCCCTTGCCAGACGCTCCAGCAGGAATTCGTCCAGCGAGACGCCCTGCTAACTTCTTGAGATTAGGGATGTCTGATTCAGTCGCATCCAATGCCAACATTCGCACGCCGCAGTTGATGTCAAAACCAACGCCTCCAGGGGATATTGCTCCACCCAGTTCGCCCGCTTCAGTATCGGTTGCAATCACGCCGCCTATTGGCAATCCGTAGCCGTAATGCCAGTCTGCCATGGCCCATGCTTCGCCAACAATACCAGGCAAAGCAGCAGCATTGACAAGTTGCTCCGGTCCACGATCATCGGCGTGTTTGTCCAAGTGAGCCCTATCGGTCACAAGGCGTGCGTCGACCTTCATACGGCCGTGGGCCTTGATGCGCATGGTGCCGTCACCCTCGTCAACGAGGTGATTGCGCCAATCTTCGCCCATAGTCCGGCCTCGGGTGAATTACCTTTGAGCGTTGTTCAAGTCATTTGTATGAATCCACAGCACAGGTTTCAAGGGGGAGGCGTCACAGGAACACTCGTTCCTCTCCGGGTGTGTTGTTATGAGTATGCCACCAATTGATTTGGCTGTGTTCCATGAGAACGGGTTCGTTCGTAAGCAATGCCGCATCACTGACCTTTGGTTCTGGACCACCGATCAAACAAGAACCACATGCGGAGATACGACTGAAGATGAGTACACATTCATTGGCGCTCCTCTGATTCAAGGCTATCCAATGCGAGGAAAAGCGTTGAAAGACGCCATGCGAGAGACTTTTTTGAACTTCTTCGAAGCCCAAGACCACACAAGGGTTGCTCCTTACCCGGTTCTTGCACGCTGGCGGGATGACATTCACTTGACCATCGCTTCGATTGCTGATTTTCAACCTCACGTCACCTCAGGGGAGGTTGAACCTCCCGCCAACCCTTTGACGATTTCACAACCTTGCATTCGCCTGACAGACGTCGATGCTGTGGGCCGCTCTGGGCGGCATTTGACCACCTTTGAGATGATGGCCCATCACGTGTTCAATCGTCCTGATGAAGGCCGAATGTTCTACTGGATGGAAGAGTGTGTTCGCTTTTGCCATGACCTCATGACCGATGCACTTGGAATCAATCCCGATGAAATCACCTACGTCGAGAACCCTTGGTGCGGCGGTGGCAATGCCGGGGCCGCTGTGGAAGTCATCGTTGGCGGTTTGGAATTGGCAACGCTTGTGTTCATGAACATGGAAGAACACCCTGATGGCGATGTGGAGCTCAAAGGAGACCGCTACAGAGAAATGCCGCTTCAAATCATTGACACTGGATATGGTTTGGAACGGTTCTGTTGGGCAGCTGCTGGCACCCCGACGATTTACGAATCGATTTACCCTGAGTCAACCTCGTGGTTGAAAGAACTCTCAAATTTCAGTTCGATCTCTTCACAATGGCCAACGCTAGACCTCGATGCCCTGCTTGGAGAAATGAGTCGATTGAACGGCATCATGAACATTGAACCCGGGGTCGATGCCGAGGAACTTCGCTCGACCTTCCTACGAAGGTTGTCGGAGCGCGGTATTGATGTGACGGGTGAACAATTTTCGGCCATAACCGAACCGCTTGCGAAGATTTACGCCATTCCAGATCACCTCCACGCCCTCTGCAACATGCTCGGTGACGGGCTGGTTCCATCAAACGCTAAGGCCGGCTATCTTGCTCGTATGCTCGCACGCCGCACGCTCCGTTTACGCGACGAACTGAACATCACAGTTTCACTTGCAGAATTAGCCATGCACCACATTGAAGTCAACCTTGGTGGGGCTACAATGAAGCAAACACACGATGGGTTGCTTGGTATTTTAGAACTCGAAGAAGCGCGCTATGGGGAAATGCTGCGCAAAGGTGGCAACGTCATCAACACCCAATTAAAATCACTTCCAAAAGACGCAGTCCGTATTCCCGATGAAATCCTGTTCAACATGAACGATTCCCACGGATTAGCGCCAGACATGGCGGTCAGCCTTGCTCGTCGCGCAGGGTGGTCATCAGTTTCAGTTCGAACCGGCTTTGCCGCCGAGATGGCAGAACGGCATGCTACGCTGGCAAAACAAGCCGCTCAAGCGGTGGAAGTGCAACCACTCGTTGCAGAGCAACTAACGGTTCCTGCAACTCAGGCTTTGTATTACGACGATGTCCAACAACAGCAATTCGATGCTTCGGTTTTGGCGTGCCTTCCCCTTATTGGCGAAGATGTGCCAGACGGTGCGACCCACGCCATTGTCATGGACAAAACCTGCTTCTACCCGGAAGGTGGGGGTCAGGAAGGCGACCATGGAGTGTTGTCGACCGATTCCATACACTGCACGGTTTTAGACACGCGAAAGGTAGGGCCTCATGTCTTGCACCTCACCGACGGTCCCTTTGACAAGGGTGATCTTGTCCACGGTAGCCTTGACTGGAAAAGGCGGAAGCAATTGATGGACCATCACACCGCTGTCCACATTGTTGGTGGTGCAGCACGCCGTGTTCTTGGGCCTCATATCTACCAAGCAGGTGCCAATAAATCAGTCGATATGGCCCGATTGGACATCACCCATTTCCACCGACTGACCCGTGACGATCTCGATGCCATCGAAGCATTGGCGAATGAGGTTCTTGGTCAAGTGCAGCGTACGGAGAAAACTGAATTGAATCGCAAAGATGCTGACAAAAAGTACGGTTTTGATTTGTATCAAGGTGGAGCGCCCAAGGGAAGTTCAATCCGAATCTTGCGAATTGCAGATCATGATATTCAAGCATGCGGTGGTACACATCACGATGAACCTGGACAAATTGGCTCCATTCGTATCGTTCGTTCGGCTGCTGTTCAGGACGGTGTTGAACGGTTGCACATTGTTGCAGGGCAGGCGGCTCTAAATTATGCACGGCAACAAGACGCATTGCTTCGTGAAGCATGTGAATTGTATGGCATACCAAGCGCAGATCTTCCACGCACTTCTGAACGGTTCTACAACGAATGGAAGGAACAGAGAAAACGCATCGAACAACTTGAAGCAGAGATTGTTCGCTTGAGAACCACGGGTGGCGGATCAGATTCGCAAGAAATAGACGGCGTTCGAATCGTGATCATGGAAGCTCATGGTAATTTGAAAAAGATGACAAAAATGCTCAAGGAATTAACCCTTGACCGTCAACAACCAACCCTTGCCGTCCTCGGCTCAAGGGAAGGTGGTGGCAAATTGATGATTGCTGTAACGGAAAACACCGTTGCTTCAGAACGCTATGACGCAGTTGTGCTCTTGAGGGAAATCGCACCCCACATCAACGGCGGTGGCGGTGGCCGCCCGACCTTAGCCCAAGGCGGTGGTTCAAACGCTGATGGTTTGGATGCAGCACTCGATGCAGCACGCACCTCGGTTGGAATTTCAAATTAAATTGACTGCAGTGCTTCTCGGTCGAAGTGAGAGACCGCAATCGTCCTTGCTTCATTTAGATCAAACCATTGGACCTCAGCGATTTCCTCAGTTTGAACAGTTAGGGTATCCAAATCACCGTTCCAAACGGCTCGATAGGTGAAAGAAACGAAGGAAATGCCTTCTTCAGTGAACACACTTTGTGTGACCACCGGTTGGTCATCGGTGAGTTCGATGTCCAGACCCAGTTCTTCTTTGGTCTCACGCACGCAACCTGTCTTTGGGTGTTCGTTGTGGTCCATGTACCCACCTGGTAGGGTCCAATATCCACGGAAATGACCCCGTTCGACCCTTCCCATAAGCACTTGATTAGCATCGTTGCAGATCATAACCTTGGACACAAGGCGATGAACAGAGCGGTAAATGGCTTCCCTCGCAACTGGATGAACCGAATTATCGCTGATGAGGTCGTCCTTGAGCGCCCAGTGCCGTGGCCAAGCGATGTTTGGATACCCCTTGAGAACGGTGACGAGTTGTCCAGAGAGGTCGAATTGCGCTCGTCCGACTTGGTCCCAAGGGATGCCCATCGCCAACACTTCGTCAACAGTCGGTAACCGAATGGTGCCTTCCAAAGTGACTCTTCCGGGTTTTGGAAGGCAAGGTCCTTTCCCTGTTTCATCGACCAACAAAACCCTGCCATCGTGTTCTAGATGAACAACTTCGACTGGATGCATACGGCGTGGGTCTCTTCCATGCCACATGAATGCTCGTATCCGTTTTAGCATAGGCATCTGAGTTGAATCAATTCACGCTCCTTCAAGTAGTGCTACTTTTTCGCAGTGATATGGGCTTTGCTCAATTGAACACGGCTGGTTGGGCCAAGACGTACCTTGTGTGGGATGAAGGCTCGAAAAAAGCGACCCTCATCGATCCTGTTTTCGATTTTATTGAACACTACCTGGAAGTTTTGGAATCTCGCGGCCTAACGCTTGCTTATGCAATGGCAACCCACACCCACGCCGACCACATCACGGCCTGTTTTACCCTCAAAGAACGGCTTGGATGTGAATACGTCATGTGGCACTCCACAGCATGCCTCGGCGTTACAACATACGTCGATGACGGGGAGGTTATCCAAATGGATGGGGTTCGATTTAGGTTCCACCATGCGCCGGGCCATACCAACGACAGCATGCTGATCGAAACCGACACTCATGTCATGACGGGTGATTTTTTGTTCACTGGTGAGGGGGGTGTTGGCAGAGATGATTTGCCGAGCGGTCGTATCCACGTCCATTGGGCAGCACTGAACGTTCTCGATCGCCTCGAAGGGCACCTCGTCGTGTGCACGGGCCATGATCCTCCAGGCACAGAAATGCAATCCTTAGAATGGAACCGCAGCAACAACCCTGTGCTCAACATGTCGACCTATGAGGAATACGAGGCTTGGCAAATTGAAGTCAGTGCAGGACTCGGTTCCGTTTCTAAAATTAAAACAGCGGTTCCTGCGAACCTATTTGCTGAAATCCCGGAACATATTCCTTGGCTTGATGAATAAGCCCATGGAACCCTCGAAGGCCGGAATTTGTCTGCGCAAGAAATGCGAATGCCTTTGAAGGGCGATGTTAGCCACCAGCCATGCGCTCCTCCTCTGCACGCGGGTTACTCATCGTTTTCAGCCTGCAATTGCTGTTGGTCGGGGCCTCTGCAGCCCCTCTAATGTCCTCATTGAATCCTGCAGGGGATGCTGAAAAAATGGATGTGTTTCTTGAAGAAGCCCTCGAGGCTTCGGAATTCGATGCAACTCTTTCTGTCATCTTCCAGCTGAACAGCGAAGTCACTGTTGAAGATCGAAATTGGCTCGAAGACCACGGAGCGTCCATCCTTGGGGATGCACCCCTGATCGACGGCGGACTCATCGAGGCATCCGCGACGGATGTACGGGTCATCAGTGAATGGTCGCGCACTGAATACCTCGAACTGAATCGAGAATTGGAATTCTTTTACCTTCCATCTGAATGGGGCGGTGAGCCCGCTCCCGGCATCATGATGCATGAAACGACACAGGTCGTCAACGCCACCACTTCATGGCACCGTGCAATCATCAACACCGATGGAACCGTGGCTTTTGAAACGGATATGGCGTTCACGGAATGGGACGGAGACGGTACGGCCATTGTGGATTTGGACACTGGCGTTGACGCAGGTCACCCCGACTATGATTACCTCGCTCCCTGGACCGGCGATAAGACGCTGTATTCCGCCAAGTGGGACGGGGTATGGACAGAAACCCGCAACTCAGACACATCTTCAGGACACGGAACCCACGTCGGCGGTACGATCGCTGGAAACGGTGATGCCTCTGCAGGCCGTCGTGCTGGTGTGGCGAAGGGTGGCCAACTGGTGGCCCTTGGAACCGGTGACGGTGCCTCGATTTTCGCAGCAGAGCAGGGCCTTGAATGGACCTATCAGCATTCCATGCCTGGTCAGAATGAATACCATATTCGAGTCGTTTCCAATTCCTGGGGGACCGATGGCGACTACGATCCAAACGGCGCTGTAGCCCAACTCACAGAGATGCTGACTTATGAAAACGGAGTTGCCGTCATCTTCGCTGCTTCCAATTCAGGAGGCAACGGTGGGGAATGCGCAAGTGGGCTGAAAACCAACGTCTACGCCAACACACCCTCTGCCATTTCTGTGGCTGCCCTCACGCACGATGGAACTGCAGTCACTTCCTTTTCCAGCCGTGGCTGCATGAATCAAATGCACACATGGCCAGATGTTGGTGCCCCTGGTCGAGACATTTGGGCCACAGCCCCTCGTGGCACCGCCATCGATGCATCAACGAAATTACAAGGTGACCTCTACTACATGGCCATCTCTGGTACCAGCATGGCAACACCTCACGTTGGAGGTATGGCTGGCTTGTTGCTCAACGCAGCCCCATCATTGACCGTTGCCGACTATCACCGTGAAGATCACGATGAGGGCGACGCTTTGGTCGGTGGGGAAGGTGCAGCTGCATACGGTCAATTTGATGATTGGAATGAAGCAAATTACTCCAGAGTGCATGAAATAGAACTCATCCTCGAATTAACCGCTACCTACGAAGGCATGCAAAACTCATGCGAGGCTGGAAACGACGATGATGCTTGCAATGACATTCCGACCGAATGTTACCGCTCCGCTACCGGGCGCTGCCACGACTGGCGTGTGGGTCACGGACTCACCGATGTGGACGCTGCAGTGGCGCTTGCTCGCACCTTGCAGTTAATGCGAGACCAGAACGACGATGGCATCATCGACCATCCTGAATACAACGTATGGGACGCGTTTGAAATTTACGATGCATTGCGAACAGAAGAGTCAATTGTGGTTGACACTGACCGAGTTCGCCACGCATGGAAAGGCGACTGGAACCATTTCAACAACGGCGCAAGCGGTGCAGTCTATTACACCGAAGACTCTCACTATGTTTGGATTCCAAATGGAACTTACAACATGAACGTACAGTTCGCACCCACAGAAGTGGATGTGGAAACTGCGCAAGTCGGAAACCTTCAGATGGAAATTGACCTTGGTGAAGACGGTTCCAACGATGCACAAGGTGAAGGGACCCGCGTTTCAGACACCTGGATTTACGATCTTGATGTTGATTCGTCCCATTGGAACGCTTGGGCACACTTTGACGTAACCGGCCAAGCAATGGCCTTCCTTGGTGTCTTTGAAGATCCTGAGTTCTTCGAGGCCAGCATCCCTTACACAGTGGATGTTGTTCTCACCCTCGATTTGGCCACACCAGTGGACATCACCATCCCCCAACGGCCAGATTTCTATTCAGATTTGGATCCAACCACCCAATCCGATGCTTGGGATGACGCTTTCATGGGGCAATTGACGTTCACTCGAGAAGTCTACAACCAGTCAGCCCTCATGGAACAAATTTTGCCGAAAGCGATGGTCGAAGAAGAACCAAGTTCCTTCTTTGGAGCGCTTGGTGATGTCTTTTCTCAATACAAGGGTGCTTCGACGCTGTTTGCACTCTTCGTCATGCTTTGTGCACTCGGCGTCGGCTATGTTGTTCGCAACAGCCGTGAAGATGAACCGATGTTGCTCAGCATGGATGCTGTTGACGCTGAACTTGAAGATTGAGTTCACAATGGGTTCTCTGGGATTGTCCCTTTGTGTTCAGAAGCCGGCAATGCTTGCAGGTCGGCGAACGTGAGTTGATCTGGTGGTGCTTCATTGAGGCTGTCCAGTCGTTCCTTCATTTCCATGCGGACGTGGAATTCGATGCGCCCTTTGGTCCTCGTTAAGTCGTACGACAGTGGATTCAATGCCTCGATGATTTGCTTTTCGAAATTATCCTTGACTCGGGTTCCCCGCCATAACGAATACCCCCAGCGGAAGGCGATACCCACCACGGCAGCGCCGTAGAGAATCATCAAGATAGAGGTCGCAAAGAGAACGGCGTTCCCTGAACGGGATTCGTCCAGTAAGTTTCGCCCAATAAGGAACACCAATCCAATCCCAACAAGCGGCTTTAAGATGCTTTCAAGCCATTGATCAACCGGCACCAGTCGACCTTTTGCGGGGTCAACAAACACCAAGTCTGATTCAAAGGCGGTGTTCATCACGCTCAATGCTCCGAGCAGAATGATGTACAACCCAGTGGAAAAGGCAAGTTCAATCCCCCAAGAATCGGAGTTGAACGTCCAATGAACAATGAGCCAGGCAAAAAGACCGAGGAAAGCACCTTGTGGTACGTGATTAAAGTGGATGACGTGATGCGAAAATTCGTTGAGTTTTGTGCTTGTCGTGGTCACGCCTCTGTGAGGTTTTGGGATGTGAATGATTTGCCAGTGCATGATCTTCTCGATGGTTGTCAATCCCCTTACGAGGAGGCGCTGTCGAATCATCAATGTTTCAATAAGAATCAAAACCGGTAGGCCAAGCAAAATTACCGGCAAAGCCATGATGGCTGCAAGCGGGAAAATGAGGATGGTTGGAAGCAGCAAGAAATGGGACAATGTCAACGGATGAAATAAATCCGCTTCAATGACGCGTTGCTGGCTGGGCTGAATGTGGAGGCTTCTTGCTACATCATCGAGTGTAGCCCGGAACGGTGCCACCTGACGCCCGGCATCGATGATTTGCAGTACCGTGTTCCGATACTGTGATTCTTCATGGCCAGCACCCGTAAACACTCGCCATGCAATTCGCATTGGCAAAGCGAGGATAAGCGGGATGGAAAGCAAACCAAGCGCCCACAAAAGGGCATTGACATCCACTTCAGCCATGCTACCCTCAAATGTGCCCAACGAGAGGAACGGTTTCAATCATTGGGAGGCATCCGGTGCCAAGCCTAAGATTCATGACCCTCGTCCAACCCATGCAGAGCATGGCAAGAATTGCAGTGACCGACGGGATGGCTAATGATGCAGTGGAATTGCTCAAACAAGCCGGTCATGAGGTGGTCTTGGGATTCATTGAACCCGAACTTCTTTCCAACGGAGCCTTGAAGGATTTCGATGCAATTGTCGTTCGAAGTGCAACCAAACTTCCCGCTGCCACCATCGCTGCTTCAGGCGACCGTTTAGCGGTCATCGGTCGGGCTGGAGTCGGCGTGGATAACATCGATATCGGAGCTGCAGCCACTGCGGGGATTCCAGTTGTAAACGCCCCTCGAGCCTCAACCCAATCTGTTGTCGAACTGACCATTGGTCATCTGCTTGCTTCCCTTCGCCACATTCCCCGCGCAGACCGTGGTTTACGCAACGGGAAGTGGGAGAAGAAAATCATGAAAGGGACTGAATTGGCCGGAAAAAACCTCGGCCTCATCGGGTTCGGACGCATCGCACAAGGGGTCGGGGCCATTGCCCAAGCGCTCGGCATGACCGTTCACACCTTCGATCCTTATTTGCCGCCGAAGGTGGCTAAAGCACAGAACACCACCTTGCACAAAAAAGTCGAAACTTTGTTTTCGAACTGCACGCATATTTCGATCCATTGCAACCTCAACGATGAGACACACCATTTGGTCAACGCTGAACGCATGGCCCTTATGCCTGGCCGTTCAAACGACGGGATCAACTGCGGCAACCACATTGTCAACTGCGCCCGAGGTGGGATCATTGATGAAACCGCTCTGTTGGACGCTCTCCAATCAGGTCAAGTCGCATCAGCGGCTTTGGATGTGTTTGAGATCGAGCCGGTTCCTTCTGATTCGTCGCTTCTTCAGCATGAACACTTCCACGGTACCCCACACATTGGGGCAGCGACCATGGAAGCGCAAGCAAGGGTTGGTCGAGACATCGCTCATGCCATCATGACTGTGCTCAATGGCGGTGTTTGCGAAACCACCGTCAACGCTCATCTCTTGAAGTGATTCACTTTCACTTGAACCACTTCGGGTCTCCCGCAAGATGGTCAATCGCCGTTCAAAACCTATGGCATGGGACGAACCGTACCAACATGGCGCACACGAATTGAAGATGAACTCAAATCGTTGGAAGCGTTCCGCCGAGCCTTACCCTCGACTGAAAAAGACTTGTTGGACACACTTGCGAAAGGCGTGCGCCATCGTCGAACGGCGGGAGGCATGTTGCCATCGCATGATGTGTGGAAGCCGATGTTGCTGTCCATGTTGATCGAAGTGATGGTGCAGAATTCGAAACTGGAACGTCGTCTACAGGTTCTTGAGAACGCTGGGGTGGTGAGCGATGAACGGGTTGATTCTTGATGTTCAAGCCGCAAAAAACGGTGCGTCAATGGATGTGTGGCTGGTTGATCAATCACAAAGAGCAAGGAAGGTCAACATCCCATGGTCGCCTTCACTTCATGTCCATGCCACGAAGCAACGCTTGATTCACTTGTGGGCGTGGTTGGAACAGCCAGAAATCCGAGATCGGTTTGGTGTTGGCTTGATGCGAATGCATCGCTCCCGTCTTTCACTGGATGTTTCCGAAGTGGATGAGGTTTTGGAAATCGATGTTCACAACAGCTGGAGCGTGCGTAAACTTGCCGCTCACATCGAAGCACGAGGCCGCTATGACCACTACACTTTATACTCCGTAGATGCTCATTTGGCACAGCGTTTTTTAGTGGAATTTAACGTGACTCCCTTTCAACAGGTGCACTGGAATGGGTCATCTTTCGACGCGACTGCGTGTTTAGAACCGCCCAAATTGGTGGTGGTGCACATGGCTGTCGATTATCATACCAACGATGGCTTTCACACAGATGCAGCTCGGATCAAATCTGTTCAACTTCGAGGGTGCACGCCGGCTGGAACCTATGACCTCGACCAACCACCGCTGCATACCATTCAAGGTCCATTGGGTGAGGACGCTCGTACTTTCTTACATCAATTGGAACACCTCATGGCTGAATTAGATCCCGATGTGGTGATCACCCACGGGGGAGACGGCCTGCATTTCCCTGCGCTTATCCGTATGGCTGAAGCATCAAACATCACTGTATCCTTGAGTCGAGATGGGCGTCCATTGCAGGCCAGAACTTCAGCACGCACCATCCATTCTTACGGTGAAACGCTACACAAGGACGGGTACATTCCGCTTTATGGGCGCCTTCACATCGACCGGAATGGAAGTTTCATTGTCCGGGAAGGGGGGCTTTTGGGCTTGTTTGAACTGGCCAAGCATTCTCAGCAATCCCCTCAAGACATCTCTCGGCTTTCACCGGGTTCCGTCATCAGTGCGATTCAAATGCGCACTGCGATGGAAGACGGGGTGCTGGTGCCGTGGAAGAAAAACCGCCCTGAAGACACGAAAACTGCGTGGGCGCTGCTGCACGCAGATCGTGGCGGGTTGTACCTTGACAGCCAGCCTGGCGTGTACAGCCATGTCATCGAACTGGATTTTGCAAGCCTCTTTCCGAGCATCATTGCCACACGCAACATCTCAACTGAAACGCTCAATTGCCCGTGCTGTCAAGCCAAAACGACTTCCGAATCCACTGCCTTCGTACCCCTTCCTCCCGATGAAGCAGGACGGGTCTTCGCTGAACGGCATGCTCGACGTCATTTCGGAGCAGGTTTGTTCCCCATTCCTTCAGCCCACGCGTTGCCAGTGCCGGGTTTAACTTCTCACACATGTGGCCGTGTGCACGGCTTTCTCGGCCGGATTGTAGCGCCACTGATCGAACGGCGGCGGCAATTGAAAGGCCAGATTGTACGCAAAGGAGACGCGTTTGATCAACAACAAAATGCACTCAAATGGTTGCTGGTAACTTGCTTTGGTTACACAGGGTACAAGAACGCCCGATTTGGACGCATTGAAGCCCATGAAGCGATTTGTGCATGGGCCCGTGATATTCTCCTCGATACGATCAGCATGGCCGAAGAAGACGGGTGGGAAGTGCTCCACGCCATCGTCGATTGCGTATGGATTCAAGATCGGCGACAACGAACACCAGACCAACGTGTCAAGGACGCTCATGCTTTTGCTCAACGAGTCACAGAGCATGTAGGGATTCCTCTCGAGTACGAAGACATTTACCGTTTTATTGGCTTCGTTCCAAGCCGAGTTCACGGTGCAGGTTCACTCACCAAATACTGGGCTTTTGGACAACACGGTTTGAAGGTTCGAGGCATTGAAGAACGGCAGCATTCCACCTGCAAATGGGTTGCTGATTTGCAGCGCTCTGCGCTTCAGGCCCTTGTGAACCATTCCTGCGACGAAGTCGGAGTTCCCGGCCTAGACGCTCAGCGCGCTATCATCATGATCTTGGAGGAACAGATTCACCGATTGGAGCAACACAAAGTGCCCTTAGAGGACCTTGTTGTAGCCCGCCGAATCAATCGCGATTTGAGCGAATTCGATGTGGCTACTTTAGCGCATGCTGCATTGTTGCGTGGGCGACTCCATGGCGTCACCATCCCACCGGGCGGTAAGGTGCGCTTTGCTGTGATTGCTTCAACCGGAACGGTTCAACATGAACGGGTAATTCTGTTGGAAGAACTTCTCCACAAAACCGTGCGCTCGGAGCGTGCCAATGTCGAACATTACAGAGCGTTGGCTTTGCGCGCCATTTGGGCCATTTTAGCACCTTTTGGATGGGATGAGGAAGAAATTACGATTGGTCATCGGAGAATTACGCTGCAGAATTACCTATGAGGAAAAATGCCTTCGCAGCCGCACCGTCGGAAAACGAACCTGAGCCGTTTCACCGTGAGCACTGCCCATCCAGCTCACAAAGAGGGGAAGACTCCTGTTGGTTGATCGTTTCCAATCGTTCAATGGTGCGGGTAAGGGTCATCGGACCGAATGGATTCGGCCAGGTTCCACTCAATCCACTCGGGCTGTGAGTGAGCCATCGACGGGCGTTCTTGCCCCCCTTTTCACGCCGCTCGACCAATTGGCGGGAAGATTGGCGCTCAACCATTGTCAAAAGTTGTTGATGGCGTTTTGATTTGGCTTGGTGGCTTGTGATCAGAAGCACAGCCACGTTTTGATTTTGAGCAATCGACTTCACTTCAAACATCAATCGACGCATCAAGCATCGTGCTTCATGATCGCCAACTTGCTTGTCAAGGTGCATGGCAATGGGTGCATCAACAATCACCAACGGTGCGTCTGTTATCGATACTTCTCTTGCCAAACGTTCGATTAAGGAGGCCAATTGGTGAACCGTAAAGCCTCGTCCAATGAATAAGCGATGCAGGTGTTCGTGCGCTGCGGGCTCGGTTGGAGGAAAATGATCTAATATTCTGGCAGGGTTGATTCGTGAAGCCCCATCAATCCAGTGAACATTTTGTCCAGCCCTCAATGCTGTTGCTGTCCATGATTCAGCGTATTTCCTCATGCTTTTTCCGGCGTACCCCTGGCCACGTAGATGGTACACTTCGCCTCTTTGAGGTGCAATAAGGGCAAGATCGAGGGTCTTGATTGAGCGTTGAACCGCTCGTTGGATGGACATACCTCGGAAGGTTGTGAAGTCGGCCTACCTTCCTTTGTTAGACCCTTCAAATGAAAGTGAAAGTCGTTTGCCAGCATCATCAACTTGAAGCACCGTGGACAGAAATTGGATTGTATGTCGGGGGAGCAAGCACCACCCGCAAACGAGCAAGAGCGGATCCTGATTCACTGTGACTTGGATGCATTTTTTGCTTCAGTGGAAATCCTTCATCGCGATTTGGACCCTGAACGCCCCTTGATTATTGGTTCAGATCCCAAAGGAGGGCGAGGTCGGGGCATTGTTTCCACGTGCAATTATGCAGCTCGAACCTATGGCATACGCTCAGCAATGCCGATTGGCGAGGCTTGGCGCCGTTGCCCTGGTGCACCATTTGGCCCCGGTCACTACATCAACGGCACCCGTGGGCTTTACAGCCGTGCTTCACGCAAGGTTATGGCCGTTTTACGCAAGCCAGCAGAACATTTTGAAAAAGCAGGCATCGATGAGGCCTACCTCGATGTTACCAAAGCGGTCGACGGTGATTGGGACGCTGCCTATGCGTTGTGTCGTACGTTGCAAGAGTCAATCGAATCCGAGGTTGGTTTGACTGCCTCATTCGGCATTGCACCCACTCGCATCCTGGCCAAAATGTCGAGTGAAATAAACAAGCCAAAAGGAATTTTTCGTTTGCTTCCCGATGAGACCCTGGATTTCTTTACGGAACGTTCCCTTCGTGATGTACCGGGCATTGGTCCAAAAAGAGCCACACAACTGGCTGAGTGGGGTTTCAATACGGTCGATGAAGCCTATGAGATCGGTGAAATCGCATTGGGGCGAATTGCTGGTGATCGGTTTGCTTCATGGCTGATCCGTGTTGTCGACGGCACGACCAGTCGAGAAGTAAGTCCCCTCCGTAGCCGGAAATCCATCGGCAAGGAGAACACGTTCTCGAACGATCAAAACGATCAGGAAAGGGTGCTTGAACATTTGAAGCACTTGGTTCAACATGTGATGGGGAAGGCAAAGGAAATCGGCGTTTCTGGTCGTTTATGTGAAGTGAAAATTAGGTACACAGGGTTTGAGACCCATACGCATGGCCGTTCAATTCCGGTTGCAATGGATGACATCGACGTGTTTTCGCGTCTTGCTGAACGGTTGTTTGCCCTTAACGTCGAACATGGCCGTCCAATTCGTTTGATTGGTTTCCGTCTTGGTCAGTTGGACATGCCAAGCACTCGACAAGCCAAATTGTTGCTTGAGGAAGAATAAATCACTCGAGATGGTGCATTCGAGTTAAGATTGCTGTAAACGCTTCGAGTTGTTCAGGAATAGCGATGCCGGTAACCGGTTGATTGAGGGAGATACCTTGCTCCTTTTTGTGGCTCCACGTGTCGCCGTTGAAGGTTTGAATCTCGGACGAAAGGCTTCTGAGATGATCTCCATGTTCTGTCCCCGAAGCGACATTGGAATGTGCTGGTTTGGGAAACGCATCCACATCCACTGCGGAGGCGCCATAGATGGTCGAGGAAATATGGTGGGTGAAGAAGGGGCACACAGGGGTGAATGCCGACATGAAATCACGCACAACCCTGTGCAGTGTCCAGGCTGCAGCCACATCATCATCGTACAAACGGGATTTAACCATCTCCAAATAATGGCTTGGAAGAACGCCAGTGCCAAAGGTCTTCAGCGCTTGAGTCGCAGTGTAGATATCCAAGTTTGTCCAAGCGTTTTTCACAGCGTCCATGGTCGTTTGGAACTCAGCCAAGATCCACTCATCTTCAATGGCAAGGTTTTCTGGTGCAGTCTCAAGATCTTCTGGAACTTCAAATTGAGATGCAAATCTGGCTACATTGAACAGTTTTGTCAGCACACCGAAGTATTTCTTTTCAATTTCTTCCGGGTTGATGTGAAAGTCGTCTCCGACTTGAGCATCGCACGCTTTCCACAAACGGAAGCATTCGCTGCCAATCTTGTTTGCTCGAAGGCTAACGGTCTTGTCTGGTCCTTTGACCTTCCATGATCCAGTGCGTCCACCTGCACCGCATTCGAGCACAGAGTCTGCATCGATTCCGTTGCCAAGGGATTTGCTCATTTTTCGCCCCCAAGGATCCATGCCGAGTCCGTCAATCCAGACGTGCTTGAACCCTGGTTGGTCGAGCAACAATGTTGATTTGAGTAAGGTGTAATACAGCCAAGTTCGAACAATTTCTTTGCCTTGAGGCCTCAGTGCAGTAGGGAAGGCGTCTTTGAACACATCCGGTTGGTTGAGGTATCCGCTTACGAAGAGGTTCGAATTGGAGGAGTCCATCCAAGTATCAAACACCTTTTCTTCTCCACTGATGGTTCCGAGGCTCGCTTTTAAATCTTCGAAGGTGCCGATAACTTTTCGGCTTTCCCTGTCCAAAACTTCGCTTCCAGCGGGAGGCGATTGACACCAAGGTTGGACGTACATTCCGGTCGGTGGAACAATGATCTTGGTTTCATCATCGCAGTACCAAATCGGAATTTCGGTGTGGTACCAACGTCGTCGAGAGATCGGCCAATCGATGCTGATGTTGTCCATCCAATCCAGCAAAAATTGCTTGTTGCGTGGTGGGTGGAAGTCAATTGCATCAGCGTGTTCTCTAATTCGATCTTGCGTGTGAGTTTGACGAACATACCACTCCTTGAGAAGGATAATTTCAACCGGATTCTTTCCACGTTCCGAAACCGGAATCTCTTGCTCCCGTACAACATTATTGATGATGAGTCCTTCATTTTCCAAATGCTCCAGAGCGCTTTTCCTCGCTTCAATGACCGTTTGACCAGCGAAGGGACCTGCAAGGTCGGTCATTCTGCCTTCAAGGTTGATGGCCTGGAAGGGCGTAAGCCCGAGGTCTCTGAACACAGCCACGTCGTTTTGATCTCCAAAGGAACAAACCATTAGAACACCTGAACCGAATTCGGACTTCACAGAGGGGTGGGTCATGATTTCGACACTGGTTTCACGTCCGTTGACCGGTAAAGGAAGTTGGATTCGCTTCCCAACAAGGTGCGTGTATCGCTCGTCATCAGGATGAAC
Source organism: uncultured Candidatus Poseidoniales archaeon (assembly GCA_905181785.1). Lineage (GTDB taxonomy): Archaea > Thermoplasmatota > Poseidoniia > Poseidoniales > Poseidoniaceae > MGIIa-L1. Next base: position 29,575 of record CAJIZC010000016.1, on the reverse strand, counting down.
AACAACAACACCACATGCACAGATCAGTTCCGGGCGGGTGGTTGAGATTTCGATGGTGGTTCCGTCATCGCATGTCCACTTGACATCAACTAAGTTTGTGCGCCTTGGGAGCCGTTCAACCTCGGCATCGGCGATGGTTGTTCCTTCGACAGGGTCGTAGATGTTTGGCCTTAGGTCTTCGATAATCGAGCCATTTTTGAACAGTTCAATGAAAATTGATTGAGTGATGGTTCGGTATTCCGGTGAGTCGGTCAAATATTCACGATCAAAGTCGCATGAAAGGCCAACCCTGCGTGCAGTTTTTCGCATGGCTTGAGTGAAGGTTTCAATCGTGGTTTTGCACAATTCTAAGAATTCTGCTCGATCATAGGTTTTCATCTTCCTCTTGGTGTTCTTCTCGACGGTAAACTCAATGTTGATGCCGTTGCGATCAACGCCCCATGGGAAGTACACTTCCTTGCCAAGCAGTCGTTGTGAGCGTGCAATTACGTCGATCATGGAATATTGAGCGACGGCTCCGATGTGCCAAGTTCCTGATGGATAGGGTGGTGGTGTGTCGATGACAAAGAATTCTTTGCCGCTTTCAGGATTGAAGGCGTACCTTCGCGCATAGACCTGCGGGTCTTCTGCATGAGCTTCTTGGATTCGCTTCTCTAGGTCGATTGACCATCGTTTGTCGTTTAATGTCGGGGCTGGCATGTGCCTCACCTGGCCCCACACACATCAATGATGCGGGTCCATTTGACGCTGACAGGGTTCACCTTTCAAACCAACGGGTTCTCATTGATGCGCCAAGCGGTGCCTTCGAGGGAATGGCCCGAACGAACCAATTCGTAGGTAGGGCTTTGAAGGGGTTCGCCCCCCGAATAATGAGAGGGGGGGAAGCATGTCGAGCGCAGATTCATCCAAAAGCCCCGATAAGCAAGCAGACCGCTTTTCACAACGAGTTTCGAACCTGGCTGATTTTAGCCGAACTCAGTTGAAGACCAGCGCAGTCGATTTAACGGCGAGAGTAAAGGAATTCAAACCCAAGGAAGCCTTGGATGCCGTGCTTGATGCCCCTGATCGTTTCAAACGCGAGTGGCAAAAAACCGGAGCCACCGGGGCGATTACGAAATTCCCTTTGACCACCGTTGTTGTTTTTTTATTGATGACAGCCTTCTTTGTCACACAATCCGGGTTCCTTGACAACACTCGTTTCGATGACAATTTGGATGAACCCGCACTCAACGTGAATGGAGATTTGGAAGTCTATTTGCCAGACGGATCAAAAATCGCAGAACTCCTCGCTAAGGTGGAAGAGGATTGGACGACAAATGTCATGGTCATTTACATCGAAAGCGAACAACGGAACATCACCGACGTACGCTTGCTCCAGGAGATCAGTTATGTGGAAAATACACTCAATCCTGAACTTTCGGACCCAAGTGACGATGTCATTTACATTCTTTCTATCTCGACTGTTTTGAAGGAAGTCAATTCCAGCGCCCCTCGTATTCGTAAAGCGTTCATCGACCAAATCGGTCAATTGGGATGCGGTGTCCAGCAGGACGACTGCACTTCTGCTGCCTTGACGGATGCACTTAACAGCGTTCTCGACGACACCACTTCTGATTTTGAAGGGGGTTATGAAATACCTTCACAGACAACCATTGATTTAATCATCGGCGAAATGTATGAAGAAGACGGTACGCCCACACCAGGACTTGACAAGTTGGCCCGTGACATTGATGGGCCAGATGGACCAGATGGAAGGCTGGATCGTGCCATTATGGCCATTGCTGTCAGTGAAGAGAAGACGACAAAAGAAATCATCCAGAACACAAAGGAAACCCTCGATAGAATTTCCAGCACGCCACGACCATGCGAGTTTAACCCCGATGGCACAGCAGCGACCTTGGATATGTGCACCTGGCAAGGGGTTGACGGAACCAAATCTCTTAACTTAACAATGGCCCTCACAGGCCCTGTCCCGATTACCAATTCGGTGACCGAATTGTCGTTCACCTTGTTTTGGGATATCTTCCCTATGGCTGTGGTGCTTGTAGCCATTGGTCTCTTCGTCTTTCACTCTGATTTGTTGCAAGCAGGGCTCACAGGAATCCGCCCAATTCAAGGAATCAAAGTGGTCATCATATCTGGGCTCCCGACGTTATGTGCTATTTTTTGGACGCTTGGGATCATTGGGTGGACGAATTATGAAGTAACGATGACAGTCATCATTGTGGGGCCGATCCTGCTCGCGTTGGGGGTCTCATACGGACTGCACATTACGAACAGGTATGCAGAGGAAGCTGGAACAAAGGCAGAGAAAATGAAAGCATCACTGAGTTCAACAGGAAAGGCAGTTTTCTTATCAGCAGTCACAACAGTAATCGGGTTCATCTCTCTGGTTTTTACTCCAATGGCACCAATTCAAACGGTGGGCATCGCACTTTCTGGTGGGATTGTTGTGGTCTATGTGTTGACGATGTTTATGGTGCCTAATCTTACACTGCTTCTTGATTTACGCAAACCAAAACATCCACCGCTCAAGGCGTTTGAAATTCTCGTTGATATTCCAGTTAAGCGCAATGTTGGCGTTATCACGGTCTTTGTGCTCCTCATTCTTTTCTCAGCCACCATTGGGCGAGTCAATGTCGAAGAGAACATCGACTTGCTGGGCATGGCTCCTGACGACCCAAATGATCCAGAAAATCCCGATTATGAAGCAGTCCGTAAGATGAAAGACTACAGCAGGGAATTTAGTTCAGGCCAAATCGGGATGGTCCTCGTTGAAGCAAACATCTCTGGAGACACCCAAGACAACGATCAAACAAACGATGATCCTGCTGGAAATCTACAAGCGATTGATGAATTAGAGGGGCTTTTGAACACCGTCGACAATACAACCGCTGTATCGATTGTGTTCTTGATGAAATCAACTGGTATTGCCCCCACAATTGCATGCGTTGGCTGCAATGAAATCGTGCAAGCCGCCCCGTTCATACCACAGGAGGTCAAAGACACTGCAGCCATTTTACTCGACAGCACTGTCACGCAAGACGCTTCGTTCTGGGACCTTTTGATGGCACCTGATGACTTTGGGTTGCCTGGTGGCTCCGATAGCGAAATTTTCCTTCTCAATGTGTTCTACGCTTCCATTACCGATGAGACGCGTGAAATATTCATCAACAAGGATTTCAGTCGGAATCTGATCTATGTCGATATGCCATACCTACCAGTCGCAGCAACAAGCGAGATGGTTACTGATGTGGATGAATACGTAAATAGTTTCGAAGGAACCAGCATGAATGACAAGGCAAATCCGCTTGCCGGTGTAGCCTCAACAGCGATTGAAGTGAACGAGATGATTGTTGGTTCACAATGGACCTCCCTTCTCTTCGCAGTCGTTCTTACGCTGATTACGCTTGCAGTCGTGTTCCGTGACGTTCAATATTCGATATGGACGACCTCTCCAGTCATTGCTACAGTGGCTATGCAATGGCTTGTCATGTGGCAACTGGATGTCCCACTCTCACTGGTTACGGTGATGATTGGGTCGATCTTGGTTGGTGTAGGCGTTGACTTTTCCATCCACATTTCCAACCGTATACGCGAATTGGGTGGTGGCATCGATGCAATTCGGAGCGCCGCTATCGGGACAGGTATGTCCCTGTTTGAAGCCGCAGTGGTCACGACATTAGGTATGCTTACTGCCTATAACATTCCAATTCCAGAAATTAAACCCTTCGTGACCGTAATTCTGATTTTGCTTTGGGTAGCAGCAGCGAGTGCTTTGATCCTCCTCCCCGCAATATTCGTCACCCTTGAAAAGGCAGGCTTGGGGGCAGTTGGTGGGCGTACAACCATGGCCAAACGACTCGGTCTTGGAGGACCGAAAGCAATCGATGTTGATGTCTTGGATGCAGCGCTGCTCGACGATGTTATTGACGCTTGGTGAGCAACATCAAAGAAGCGTCACCTCTTGGGTGATTCATGGTCAACCACTGGCTGATGAAATCCGAACCAGATGTTTATCCTTACGAACAACTGGAAACTGAGGGTTCAACCCATTGGGACGGGGTAAGGAATTATCAGGCAAGAAACATGATGCGCGACGACATGAAAATCGGCGACCTCGTCTTGTATTACCATTCGAATTTCAAACCCCCCCATGTCGCTGGTGTCGCCCGAGTGTGCAAAGAGGGTTATCCTGATCACACATCATGGGATTCCAGCAGCAAGTATCACGACCCCAAATCGACCCCTGAGAACCCCCGTTGGTTCATGGTGGACTTGGAGCCAGTTTGCGCCCTGAAAACGACAGTTCCTCTTCAAGCCGTACGGGACAATCCAGCGTGTGAAAACATGCTTCTGATTCGCCGAGGACAACGGCTTTCGATTCAACCAGTAGAACTCCAAGATTTCGATACAATTTTGTCCATGGGTGGATTGAGCCGAAGCGATTTGTAACTCAACCTTCATGAACAGACCCTTCAAGCATCAAACGGTGAGGCAATGACGGAAGACCAGATTCCAGTTGCACCACGAGCTGCCAACATCGAATACGCCATTCGCGATGTGGTTGTTCCTGCAACCCAGCTCGAAGCGCAAGGCCACACCATTCTGAAATTAAACATTGGAGATCCAATTGCCTACCCTGGACTTCCGACCCCTGAGCACATGGTGGAAGCGTATGTGCAAGCCCTTCGCGACGGTCACAATGGCTACTCACCCTCGTATGGCTTGCCGGCCCTTCGCGCTGCAATTGCTGCCGATGAGCAATCAAAAGGGTGGGCAGCTCGCTCAGAGGACATTTATGTATGCCATGGCGTAACCGAAGCGTTACAAATTCTGTTTGCTTCAGTGCTTTGCGATGGTGACAAAGTTCTTGCTCCCGGCCCCCATTATCCGCCCTACATGGCTTACCCCCAGATGTACGGTGCCACGACCGTCGAATACCGGCTCAAGCCGGACGACGGTTGGCGGCTTGATCTTGACGACATTAAATCAAAAATGGACGATTCAGTTCGACTTTTGGTCTTGATTAATCCCAACAACCCGTGTGGAAGCGTTGCTACCGAACGAGAGATTCTTGCCGTCTTAGACATCGCACGTTCCTATCCAAACTGCATGATAGTTGCAGATGAAATCTATGATGGGCTCGATTTTACAGGTGAGCAGGTTAGCGTAGCAAAGTGTTCCAAAGACGTGCCGGTGATTGCTCTCAACGGCGTTTCTAAGGTCTATTATGCCCCGGGCTGGAGGATTGGTTACATGGCCATTCACGATCCAAAAGATCGATTGGTTCTTGTTCGTGACGGCATCGAAAGGATGCTCCGTTCCCGCCTCTGCGCCTCGACACCTGCGCAACTTGGTTACCTTGCTGGTCTTGAATCCGATCGTTCATGGATGGAAGGCTACGCTGCGAAGGTTGTGGAGCAACGGAACGTTTGCGTTGAACGCATTCAATCTATCGAGGGCCTCGAAGTTCAATCCTCTGGTGGTGCATTTTACATGTTTGTCAAATTAACCGACCCAAAATGGGCTGCAGATGACAAACAATTTGTTCTCGACCTTCTTCATGAAGAGCATGTTTTAGTGGTGCATGGCAGCGGCTTCTCACCTGAACTGGGCCGCGGGCATTTCCGATTGGTCTACCTACCGGATGTTGATGTATTGAACCAAGCATTTGACAGAATCGACCGCTTTTTAGCCCGCCATCGCGAATCTGTTCGCCGATGAATTGATGTTTAAGTTCCGTGAGGGTCGCACATGCATGGGCTCGTTGGTAGGACACGACTCGCCTTACTAGGGTGCATTATCTCGATTGTTTTTTTGCCGCTTGCTTCAGCATCAACGGTTTCTGATGTCTCGGATTTTAGGTTGGAATATTTTTATCCAGTTGTCGTAGCCTTTGCAGTAGCAATACCCGTTTGGCGCTGGTTTATTCCCAATCAACTCGCAAACCTGCAGGTGGCGTTCGAAATTGATGATGATTTGTACGAAGTTCACCGGATCACCAAGGACGTCGAAGATGCTCGGGCCTTGCTCCAAGAAGGTGGTACAGCGTTCGGTATTGGCCTGTATGTCATGGGCATGACCGGGGTTTTGTTGCTGATTACGGAACTGCTGTTCAACCCTGACGTGTATTATCTTCCTAATCTCTTCTTGATTGGAGTTCTCGTGATGATACCCGTGTTCATTTCACCTTGGGAAACCCTCAACGCGCAACTTGTAGGGACTCGGAAGGGAAGTTCAAAGTCGAAAGTCTACGTCAAACTTGTTCGCCGTTTCATGACCCTCTTCATTCTCCTTGGCGCTACTTTTGCTGTTGCGTTTTACGGCAGCACCCAATCAACAGGTGCAGCTTTCATCCAACCCATCTGGGTTGCAGCAGCTTTGTTGACATTCATGTCTCCGACCATTTTCGCATATGGGCGCATCATGGGTGCGTCTTGGAACATGATCTTGATCAATAAATGGCGCACGGCCAACGGACGACCAAATCCGATTGACCCCGATAAACCAAAATTCGTCAATCGCTTATTCTCATTGGTTCTGGTTCTGTTTTTGTTGACCATGCCGCTGACCGCTCTCAACGGAGTCATCACGGTGTACCATATTCTGTTCAATGATGTATCTGAAGATAAGGCGTTCTTGATTTTGAATTATGGTGGCGTTTTGGGATACATGGTGTTCGAACGCGTGGACCTGATTGCAAAAATTTTGTTCGAATGGCAATTCATCAAGGAACTTCCTCAATTTTTGTCGCTTTACTTGTCGCTTAACATCGCCATCGTTGGCCTAGCCTTCATCTTTGAACTCACACGAAACCTGGTTTTGGGTGGTCAATCATTTGGTGGGTTATTTGGTGTGACGCTTGATTCTCCGAGGGAAATTCGTACGGAAGTCGAAGCTCAGTCGAGGCAACTCACATTCGCCTTTGCAGGTTTTTCCGGCTACACTGTGTTGTTATTGATTTTAGTGTGTTACAAGGAATTTGGTAGTCTCATGCCTTTCACAAGCATGCTTGAAGCCGACAGGTTTGGATTTGATGAACGAGCAAGGCTGGAAGCCACGTGGATGTTTATTGCCTTAGGTCAAGCCGTCTTTATGTTCACTTGGGGGCTCTCCATTTTCCGTTTCCGAGCCCTCAGAAACCTTCGGTTTGACTTGAACCCGGATGAGCGAAGGGACGGTGCGGTAAAATTCGCTGAAGGTGACTGGATGCGGACGCTTGTCGAAGAAGCAGCAATTTCTGAAGATTTGGACGCCTTGATTGAATTCCAAAGGCGCTCGATCACTGGTGACCCTTCCTTGATACGCCATGAAAAAGCCCGCGCTCACATGTGGGAAATGGCCTTGCGCGGCCTTTGGCCGCGAGCGATTGAGGAAGCCAAAAAAGTACTTGCTCAAGCAGGTGGTGACGATGACATTTGCAGAATGATCATCGCCGCTGGACACATGGCCTCTCGACGTTTGGACGCAGCAAGAGAAGCTCTTCACGGCCTCCAACAACCAGAAGGTTACGACGAACCTGAATTGCTTGCCTTTGTTTGTGAATGGCTTGACCCTTGGCAAGGAAAGGTTGAGGAAGATGATTTCTGGGATTGGGAAAATAACTCATGCATCGATCATTTACAAATCCTCATGCGAATGTTGCGTGGGTGGCAACCATCCCCCACCGATCAAGTCATTCACACCGATCGACTCACTCGCGTCGCTCAACTCTCCATGGTCAGCCTAATGCGGGCACAACGCCGTCATGATGAGGCGCTTGAACTCTCGCTCCAACTGGTTCGAAGCGATCCCTTGGGTGTTCGTCCTCGCATCGCAGTGGCCTTGTGCCTCGTGGACAAAGGTGACTGGCACAGCGCTCGGTCCATCCTTTCAGAACTAAAAGTCAGCGATGGAAATGACCCGCGGGTTCTTGCACTTGCCGCGATTCTTGGTCAAACCGTCGATGAAGAAGAAATGGAAGTATCACTGGCCATTGGTGATGGAAAGAAGCTTCGAAAGTGGATCAATGAAGCACCCGTCAATGCAGTTGCGGGTCTTGTGGTCAAAGGTGGCATGGATGAAGCCATTAGCGCTAACGTTCTCATCGCAGCGCACGAAGCGACTCGACGTGGCATGCCTCCAAGGTTTTCATTTGGATTGCTTAACATTGGTTTCAATTACCTCGTTCTTGGCCCATTATGGGTCGTCTTGGGCATCTTGGCTTACGGCGAGGAAGGAAATCTGGCCGGTTCTCTGGTTTTTGTCACCTTGCTGTTCCTGCATATTGGATCACGACGTTTCTCAAGACAGCAGCGTAGGGTTATTCGTCACCGTGACCAAAAAGCGATGGTGGCTTACGCTCGGCGCATGAAACGGTTCAAGGTCAGCCCTGAACGAGGGAATATTCCGGTCGGCACACATATGCTTCTCTCTGGTATGCTTGTCACCATCAATGGGGTAGTGCTCGACCTCGGATTGCCTGGCTGGCTCAGCGAACGGCTGCCCAGCGATACAGATAAAGCAGTCAAGTCGAGGTTGAAACGTCAATCCAAGAGCATTTCAAAGGCAAGGCCGCCTCGTTTGCAACCCCTCGGCGGTGGATGGTGGCTCAAGCGTCCAAAGGAAGAGGGATCGGAAATACCTGCTTTGGAACGACTCATTGGTCAGGCTGCGTACAGAGGTCGCCAGCAACAACAGAACAAAAAGAAAGGAAAGAAAGGTCAAATGCCTGCAGCTTCAACGAGTTCCAATTCAAAACGCGTGACAAACATGGACCTTGATCAGAGGGAAATACCAACCAACACACGGGTCTCTGAACGCGTGCAAACCCCTCGAAAACCTTCGAACGTAGTAGTAGGAAGCAAACCGACCGGTCCAAATGTTCGCCCGGGTGGGCCGACATCCGATGATAGCGTTGATTTCAGTTGAAACACAAGGGATGGTGACGCCATCAATGAGTTCAAAGACCGACCGATGAATGGACGATGCATGACCAACAAGCGTGGCGCATGGACACCCGATTCATCCACATTGACAAAGGCGCAAACTGTGATGGATGCCGCTGCACAAAGTGGCAATCTCTATCGCAATGGACTCGGTATGATCGCTTCAGAAAACATCATCTCACCGATGGTTCAGAACATAATAGCAAGCGATTTACACGGACGCTACGCAGAAGGTATGCCCGGTAAGCGTTACTACCAAGGTTGCGATGATTTTGATACAATCGAAAGCATTGGGATTGAGTTGGCTCGGTCTGTCTTCAACGCTCCGTTCGCTAACATACAATCGACCTCCGGGACGGTTTCGAACATTGCCGCCCTCAAAGCACTCGCTCAACCAGGCGATGACATAACGGCTGTTTCAACGGCCGATGGTGGACACATCTCTCACGCTAGGATGGGTGCAGTGGGTTTGCGTGATCTTAATCTGTCCACCTACCCTTGGAACGAAGAACGCATGGAACCGGACATCGACGGAGCATGCGAATTGATTCGTTCTGTTGAACCAAAGGTGGCCCTCATTGGTCAATCTGTGTTCCTGTTCCCTACCCCGCTAAAGGAAATTGCAGATGCTGCTCATGAAGTCGGTGCCAAAGTCATGTACGACGGTGCGCACGTGCTCGGTCTGATTGCTGGTGGAGTGTTTCAAGATCCACTTAGAGAAGGTGCTGACGTCATCACTGGCTCTTCTCACAAAACATTCCCTGGTCCGCAAGGAGGGTTTTTGCTGTCAAGCAGCGAGGACCCTGCCTTTCAAAAGCGGCTTAACAATGCTGTTTTCCCTGGCGTTTGTTCTTCCTACCATCTCCACCATGTTGCTGGTAAGGTCATCGCATTAGCAGAATTTGAAGAATACGGAGAAGCCTATGCCAAAGACATCGTTCAAAATGCCAAGCATTTCGCCTCTGCTCTTGCCGCAGAAGGTTTCGATGTGCTGGCTGAAAGCCGTGGCTACACCGCTTCCCACCAAGTCTTGACTCGCCATGGAGGCAAGGATTCAGGTGCGGGAGCAAAAGCGGCTCGTTTGCTTGAAGACGCTGGCATTATCACGAACATGAACATGCTTCCTGGTGACACCAAAGCACTCACACCTTCCGGGTTGCGTCTTGGCGTCCAAGAACTTACACGTGTTGGAATGGGCCCGGGGGAGATGGAAGAAGTTGCTCGTCTTTATGCTCGCGTTCTCATTCACGGGGAAGATCCCTCGTCAGTCAAAAACGATGTTGCAGATTTGAAATCCAACCATCAAATCATTCGCTACTGCTTCAATGAAGAAAACCAAAGTGGTTACCCTCTTTGAGTGGATTCTATGGACCGTTCTAATGGCACCGAAGGCCACGGAAGCACAACGTTGAATGAGTTGCGTGCAGAATTTAGCAGCACCCATGGGACCATTGTTGATGGTGCAGTGCGAGAATGGATTTTGTGGAACACCACCGATCTCTATGCATGGTGGCATTCGTTCGAGGGGCAATGCCAAACCCCCCTGGGCCGAAAATTAATGAACGCCTGCGCTGATCAAGAGGAATACATGCTAAAAGGCGACAATCCACTTCCGAAGGGTTGGTTCCGCAAAGCCAAGCGTCAACAGGCTCACCTTGACCATCGTTGGAAAAAATACGGCTGGGGTCGCTATTCAATCGAGAAGCAAACCGCACAATCACTGGTTTTTGCCCCAATGGTTTCTGGCATCGCCTTGGCCACGAATGAAATTCTAAACGATCACCGTCAAAAAATAGAATGGCATCAATTGAGCCAAAACATCATCCGATTCGAGCTTAAACCCGATGCTCATGTTCTACCAACAGCACCACCCCCCCCAAGCCTAGCATGGAGCGCACCTGCGGAGGTAGGATTCTCTACGCCCCCGATTTTTGCAGAGTTAACAGATGAAGGGTCGGGCCTTGAGATTGGTGGAGAAGCGGTTTGCCTCTTTCCAGCAGACGCATTCACCCGACTGTTCCACACCTGCAGAGCGTACGCAAATACCGTGTCGCAAGAACGAGACGACGCATGGCAGACCCCAGGCTTAGACGGTGGAGAACGGTCAGTCTTGCTCATGGTTGTTGCTTCAATGGCTTCGCTGGTCAACAACGGTGAGCGCCCCATTTACATCGAAAGTCAAGCAAGCTGGGACGCTCTGATTCAACATTATCTCGCAGCGAACGGGTGGGGCCAGCCAACATGCATCGAGGCACTAGAATCCAAGCATGGTGTGCGCTTTACCTTGAGATCTGGGGCAACGTTTCCATTTCTTGTTGGATGGCTTGTTGCTATGTGGGAACGAGGTCACGGAAAAGCCTCCAAATTCACACTTGTTTGCAACGAGGATTGTTGGCACTTAGAAGTGGACTCAAGGCTTGCTTACAACTAAGGTCCTGTGAGGCGATTCAGCGCTAGGCAACACACGAAATCCGCCCATCTATGGTTAAGGACTATAACCACTGCATGGACTCGGGAAACTTGCACAGATGTGCATGGTGTTCTTTATGTCGCTCAATCACAACCAGATGGCCTACGCTGCTATTGTTTCAACCTTGATTTTTGGCTCTATATTCGTCGGACTTTCCGGCTACTTCCAAACCAGCGAAGGCTTGGGTGGATTCGAGAGCGCAGCCGATGATGATTTGCGAGGTGGAGGTACCACCCTCGGTATCGCCACAGACACCGACGGCGACGGCCTGTCTGATGTGTTGGAAAACACTCAATACGGTACCGATCCGGAAGATCCGGACACCGATAAAGACGGAATGAGCGATGGTTGGGAAGTTGACCATGGTCTCAATCCGCTGGATAACGGCGAATCCGAAGACCTGCTCCAAGACCCCGGCGAAGCAGATACCGACGACGCAAATATCGCCAATGAATCTGATTCATGGCCTGACCCAAGTCAAGGACCAAATGGCGATCCTGACCGCGACGGACTCATCAACAAAATCGAAGAAGAACTCGGTACAGACCCTCAACGAAGCGACACAGACAATGACGGTCTCAATGACCGTTGGGAGTCGCTTTACACCATGACTGTTCAAACACCTGGTGGCGATGTGACGTTGTTCAACCCACTCAACGGCAACTGGGATTGCCTCTTGCTCGACCAAGCCATGGAGGACACACTGTCCACCCGATACAACGGGGAAGGCGGCGCTGCTGATTGGGACGATCTAGGAAATTCAATCGGTGCCCATTCATGTGACATGGTCCTTGACACCGACGATGACGGACTCGCTAACTTCGAAGAAGAAGCATTTGGTACAAATCCTACAGCCCGTGATTCCGACATGGACTTGATTGATGATATTGTTGAAGTTTCTAACACCTCCGTTGGCCTCTTTATTGGAGTTGGTGAATCATGCAACATTCCATTGCTCGACCCGATCACCCGCACCGCTCCGTTCCAGAACCAAGAACGATCTTGGTTCATGATGGACATGGATAACGATGGATTGCTCAACGGTCCTTCAGACTGGGACACCGACGGCGATGGTATGCCAGACGGATTTGAGTACTGCTATTCCAACGTCGCTGATCAACCAATGAACAACGCTCTCGAGACGCTCAACCCTGCGAACGCTTCCGATGGGTACGGTGACTGGGACGAAGACGGAATGAACAACTACGAGGAGTATCAAGTTGCCAACATTTTCGGTCCAACGAACTTCACTTCACCTTGGCGCATGGACACCGATTTGGATGGCATGCCCGACGGATGGGAAGCCACCAATGGACTCCATCCAAGGGACGGTGCAAATGGCGACCTCGACCCTGACCACGACGGATGGGACGCAGATGGCGATGGGGCTGTGCGTTACGAGACCCTCGAATACACCGCTGTAGTCATCGGCATCGATGTCATCGAAGACCAGTGGGTCGAAGCCAATTCCACAGTTGCGCGTGCTCAAATCACACTCGCTGGTGGTAATAAGCAAACCATTCCGATGGTTGCTCCTGTTTCCGGCTATGTCTATGAAATCCACGTTTCCATTGGGCAAGCTGTTGAATCGCGTCTTTTCACTTGGATGGAAATTGTCGAACCGGAAGAACAATTCACCAACCTGATGGAATACAATGCACGTGATCGTGACGGAGATGGAATCATCGACGGGCGTTCGACTGACCCCCTCAACCCTGACACCGACGGTGATGGACTCATCGATGGGATTGAAGTAATGGGTTGGGAGATCCTTGTTGTCAACAACGGTGTTATTCGCACATGGGTCACTTCCGATCCAGGATTGTTTGATACCGATGAAGACGGCCTTTCCGATTACAACGAATTTGCCACGGTCTGCACAGGTGGTTCAAACGCCTCCAACCCAGACACTGATGGAGACGGCTTGGGCGATCAAACAGAGGCCCTTTCTGGGTTCTCATGGGAAGGAATCGCTTACTTCACCAGCCCTTGTATGTTTGACACAGATAACGATGGTTTGGAAGACGGTGAAGAAGTAATTGCTGGAAAGGACAACTTCCTCACCCACGCAAACAACTCCGACACAGATAACGACAGTCTGATCGATGGGAACGAAGTATTGTTTGTGCCTCGCCCATATCAAAACCCAACAAATCCACTCATCAACGACACCGATGGCGACGGCATGCTGGATGGATGGGAAATGCAAGTGAAATCTGCTGAAGAGAACACCAATTCACACAGCCTATGGGTTGTGACCTCTACATGGACTCGACCAGGATGCGTCGCTTCGCAAACAAATGACTGTTCGATGCAAGCAGGCGGATATGTGTGGCAAAACAACCTTGGCGGCTTTGTGATTGAACCAATGTTCACTGTTGCGGAAATGAACCTCACAGGATTTGCAATGCCGGTCAATGATTTCTGTTCTTGTAACGGTCGTTGGGCGTTGGATCCCTCGCTTGATTCACTCAAGGACGATACCTTTGACATCGATAACGACTCGCTTGCAAACGGGGCGGAAGCTCCAGACAAATGGAACACGAACCCAGTGGATGATGACACCGATTCGGACATGCTCCCTGACGGCTGGGAAGTGTACTACTCTGGCCTTGCGCTTGAGGCAGGTCTTGTCGACAACGCTACCGTGAGCGCATACGGAGCACGTGGTGTTCTTGATCCATCCATGCCTGACAGTGACCTTGACGGTATTGAAGACGGTCTGGAAGACCCTGATCTCGACGGTTTGAACAGAACCGGTCTGATTAAGAAATACTGCCCTGGCTACAATGATACAACCAACTCAGAGTGCAACATTGATCCCGATTCCCCTGACGGCAAGCGGTTCTATGACAACCTTGAGAATTACACAAACTTTGAAGAATTTGAAAATGGAACCAACCCAATCACGAACGACACTGATGGCGATGATTGGAACGATGGACCGGAAGTCTACTACCAAGATGGCGACGGTGACGGAATGGCAACAGGTTGGGAATTCCACTTCCAGTTTGACCCCGAAGACGCTGCTGACCGAATGGTCGATCAAGACGGTGATGGACACGTCAATTATTGCGAATACAAGTGGGATACAAACCCCCGAGATCCGACAAGTTTCCCAGGACAAGGTGAATTGTGCGATCCCTTCGCAACAGATTGATTGACCCTCCTAGAGGTCAAAACGGCCCAAGATTCATCACTGACTCAGGGCGTGTTCAACACATGAGCACCCTCATTCGGTCGAGAGCAACCCTCTTCGCCGTTGTGCTGATGCTTCTGCTCCTGCCAGTCACATCAGTGGATGTAGGTGCACAAGGGCCAGATGAACCACAAACCTTGTTTCACTTTTTCCAAACAAATGGCGACCACTTCGAAGAAATCCTAACGGTCAATGGGACATCGAGTGCATCGCTGCAGAATGTAACGTGGCAAGTGGTGAACATCAGCCTCTTGGAGCAGTCTGAAGTCATTGTAAGTGGAGATTTTTTGTCGAGCGTGATCCCTTCTGGTGAAGACCGTTGGTCATGGATGCTTTCAATCGATGTAGCTGACGTGGATTGCACATGTGTGGTTGAAGTGTTCCTCGATGAGTTGCAAGAAGATCAGCCTGCCTCGCTCATTGTGTACTTAGGTCAAGATCTTGGAACTCATCGCCCAGTGTTGAGTCCACCCGAGCAGGGATTGCACCTGTTCACGACGGGCATGCTGCATCTTCGACTGGATGCGGTTACACCTGATGGATCATTGAACGGTTCGATGATCTCTGCAACGGTGTGTGAAGCACCTTCCTCCGTTTGTTTAGTCGAGTCAGTGCCTTTTGAATTGTCTGCGACTTACAACGATTATATCCAAATCTCCATGGATGCAATAGAACTTTCACTTCCAGATGGGTTTTGGCGGTTCATGGTTGAAATGGAAGATCGAACGCTAAAGCCATCCAACCAAGTGAATTTTACCATTCACCTCGATCGTCAAGCACCCAGCGTTTTGCTCTCCCACACTCTTTCAACCAACACACAGGGTCAAAATGAAACGGCGATGACTGATTTGACCGTACCGACGTCAGAAGAGCACACAGAAATTTTCTTCATCGCAGAGGTTTCTGATGGGTATGCCGGTGCCAGTGAGGTCCTTACGTGGTCGAAAACGTCTCCATCTGGAAGCCAATCAGCGTTTGCTGATGCGTCGTATATTTCGGACTCCAGTGTTTCTCTTGTCCCGGATGAAGCTGGTGAATGGATCATTATTCTCCTCGTGAGGGATTCTGCCGGCCACCTTGTTCGTTCCACTTCTTCCATCATGGTTGAGAATCTAGAACCAACAGCGGTTCTGACATTGGACGGTCTACGTGTCAATGACGGCGATTCTGTGATGCTACCTGCCGGTGATTCTTGGTTGATGAGCGCCAACCAAAGTGCAGATACCGCAAACGACAAGCCGGGTTTGACCTACACGTGGTACCTCGATAATGTTGTGATTCAGACTGGGGGCTCCCTTCAGGGCGAAGAAGTCCTTCGATTGATGGAGCAGGGTTCCTTTAATTCAAAAGCAACGCAATCGATGAAGCTCGTTGTGACTGATGATGACGGAGCCTCAAGCGAAGTTACATTTTCAGTAACCTCCCAAGTTGATTCAATGGATGGTTCACAAGGTCTGCTTGGAGCAAACAGCTTCACCCTCGCACTGGTGATTGTTTTAGTTCTCTCATTGCTTCTCGTGGTTCGAATGGGCACCACACCTCCTAAGGAATCCCTTCCAAAATGGCAAAGGAAAAAGGAGTAGTCTGCGTATTCTTGTCCCATGAAGGGCAATAAATTGTATGGCACTTTAGGGCAACGGTTGAAGACGGGCCGCCGCTTGGTATGGGCATGTACGACGCTGCCTTGGAATTAATTGGGGCAAAACCCAAACCAATTTCTACGGACGAATACAGGCGAAGGGTCAATCGTTTAACCTCGCAACTTCGACCGGGTGATCTTCTCATTGTCCCCGCTGCGGCAATGGCTGTGCACTCAAATGACGTCAAGTATCCATACCGCACTCAAAGCGACATGCTTTACCTCGTCGGCTGGGATGAGCCTGATGCTGTTCTGACCGTTCATCGAGGGGAAGACGATTGGATTACGACCCTTTTCGTCCAGCCCAAAGACACACTTAAGGAAATATGGGAAGGACGGCGACCCGGTATTGAAGGGGCATTGAAAGGATGGGCCATCGACGAAGCGCATTCGACTCATGACCTTCATTCTCAACTGTCCACAATGCTATCAGCTTCGTCGCGAGTCCTGCTTCGAACTGGCATTCGCCCTGAAATTGATGCAATTGTGGTTGACGCCATGGAACGAAGGGATCGTGCACGCCAGCACTTTGGCACAGGACCCGTTACCATGGAAGATCCGAGCGCTCGTATTGCCGAATTGCGCTTAAGAAAATCCGCCGCAGAAATCGAACAAATGCGCTTTGCGTCAGAAGTCAGTAGCATCGCCCATGTCGCAGCAATGCGGAACACCAAACCGGGGCGAATGGAGTATCAACTTCAAGCCACCATTGAGGGCTTCTTCGCATACGCTGGAACCTCCGGCTGGGCTTACCCCTCCATTGTAGGCTGTGGCGATAACGCTACTGTTTTGCACTATCATGAAAACAACGATGTCTGTGAAGATGGTGAAGTTATCTTAATCGATGCCGGTGCTGAATACAGAGGATACGCCGCTGACATCACACGCTCTTGGCCAATCAGTGGAACATTTAGCGAAGCTCAGAAAGAAATCTATCAACTCGTCTTGGACTCGCAATTAGCTGCTATTGACAAGTGTCGCCCCGGCCTTCCCTACAACGCACCTCACGATGAAGCACGCCGAGTTTTGGCGGAAGGGCTGGTTAAACTTGGTGTCATCACCCAAACAGTCGAAGAAGCCCTTGACATGGACTCTGGTGATTTGAAAAAGTGGTACATGCACAACACAGGTCACTGGATCGGTCTCGACGTCCATGATGTTGGGGTCTACAAACCAAACGGGGAACCTAGGTTGCTCGAAGAAGGAATGGTGCTCACCGTCGAACCTGGCCTGTACTTTGGTGCATGGCGCCCCGATGTGGATTGCCCTCCTAGGTATGCGAATCTAGGGATTCGAATTGAAGACGATGTGCTGGTCACATCCGGCGATCCCGATGTGTTGACTTCAACCTGTCCCAAAACCATTGAGGATATTGAAAGCATCACCGGTACACCCTTCTGAGGCTTCCACATGTCTTGGCAATCCATCCTAGCCCAACAGTCACTCTGGACGCCCGAAGGAGCAACTGCACTTAGGATGTCAGTCGAAGATGCGCTCGTGTTGTACGATGAGGCACCTCTCCACGAATTGATGACCGCCGCCCACCAACGCCGAATTGCTATGCATGGGCCAAGCCGAGTCACTTACCTCGTCGATCGGAACATCAACTACACCAATGTCTGCACGATAAATTGCCAATTTTGCTCATTCTACCGCCCTCCTGGCCACGATGAAACGTACACACAAACCTTTGACGAGATTTCAGGTCGAATCGCAGCGCTTGAAGAAATAGGTGGGGCCCGAATTTTAATGCAAGGAGGCGTTAATCCTGACCTGCCCTTTGAGTGGTATGAAGAATTGATCACCCACATTCGCACAAATCACCCGACGATTGCCCTTGATTGCTTCAGTCCAATTGAAATTGAAGGGATTGCAGAAGTAAGTAAACAAACGACACTCCAAGTTCTCACCCGCCTCAAGAAAGCAGGAATGCACGGTCTCCCCGGCGGGGGTGCTGAGATGCTCGTCGATGACGTTCGAAAAGATGTGTCGCCAAAGAAAGGCCTCCCTGCAAATTGGCTCCGCGTGATGGAAGAAGCACAAAGCCTCAATTTGACAACAAGTGCCACCAATGTGATTGGTTTCGGAGAAACGAACGCTCAACGAATTGAACACATGCGTCGTTTGCGCCTTCTTCAAGACCAGTCCCTCAGCACATACGGAATTGGGTTTACGTCTTTCATTGCCTGGCCTGTGCAACTCGAGACCAACAGTTTTGGCCGCCGAAACAAAGGCCAGAACAAGGTGACGTTGGGAGCAGGGTCCTCCGAATACCTGCGTCACGTTGCAGTTTCTCGTTTGTTTTTGGATTCCATTCCAAGCATCCAATCTTCTTGGCCGACCATGGGCATCAAAACGGCTCAAATGGCTCTGTTTGGCGGAGCGAACGACGTCGGTTCAACAATGATGGAAGAGAATGTCGTTTCAGCCTCGGGCACAACCAAGTTCAGTGCGAGTGAGATGGAGTTGCAACATGTCATCACGCGAGCAGGTTTTACCCCTCAACGCCGGGACAGCGATTACGTGCTGTTAGAGACGCCTGCCCTAAGCGAGAACCAGAGCGAAGTTCCCGCCCCAATCCCGCTTCAAGCTTGATCACGCAACGTTTGTTGTGTTGTAATACACAACCCATATCTCTGCGTGAATGTTACGTTGTCCATTTCCAATTCCATCGGATGGAACGTATTCTTGACCGTTGAACAAGCCCTTGTATGACAAGTGATTGTTGCCGCCGGTCATGTCGCTCCAAGAGGTAATGTCGTAGGTCCACTGCTTGACATCTTGCCCAGCGCACCAACCTGCACGTCCATATGGCCATGATCCAAACTGGTTGGCAACGACCCCGTTCTGCACTTCATTTTCACAACCTTCATTGGAATAGACAAGTGGGTGCCACTCGTAAGTTGATTGTCCATTCATGTAGTAGTGATGCTGGTGGTCGCAAAACTCAGCGCAGTTGGCGTTATCCTTGCCAAACCCGTGGCCGGTGATTGTAGCAACAATTTCAACCTTAGATGCCCAAGAAGGAACGGTAAAGTTGAGGTGCCTGTTGTAGATTGACTCATTGTTGTAGGTTCCATCGAATTGGCCTCCTGTGAAAGCGAAGGTAGCATCTTCGCCTCTGATTCCAGATCCCCAATCGCTGAACAGGAAGGACACGGTGAGGTCGCCTTTGTTCGCACCTCGATACTTGAAGGTTCGATTGTCATCGTTGTCGAGCATGAACAAGTACGGTGAAACATCGGTCAGCCACTTCCCTTCTCGACCATAGGTTGTGATCCAACGCATGAATTCAGTGCCACAGGATGAGGCGTTGTCACGGTCGCAAATCCGCAAGTTTGCTTCATAATCCCATTCATGGCAACCACCGTAACTTCCGTCTGAATTTTGGTAGCGGTTGGCTCGTTCGTAACATGCATGTTCGTGGTAGACTTCCAGTGTGTCGTAGGCCGTAAGGTTAGAAGGAAACAAAGCAGTTTGGGAGGAAGTAAAACCTCCACCCCAACCACCAGTGTGGCGGTCGAAGTCCCAAACCGTTACCTCGTGTACGGCAGGGTCATGCCTGCGGATTTCGACAGGGAACTCAGCGTTCCACTGGTGAGGCTCGTGAACCAAATGCATTGCATCGTTGGTTTGGGAAGTCCAAGCGTACAATGAACCGGTTTCGCGTGCCTGTTGCAAGCGATCGATTCCCATGTACCTCGGGTTGTTGAAACTGGTGATCATATCCCCAAGGCCACCAGAGATGCTTCCTGCCTGCTGATCGATGTAGTGGATGCGATCTTCCCATTGAGCTTCTTCATCCGGGTTGAGGGCGTTATCCACTGCGGCTTTTCTGTTGATGACGTCGGTATGGTAGGTGGTGTCAAAAGATCCGAAGAACAAATGCACGTTGTCCGGTAGACCACGGATGAATGGCCCAGGGCTTTGACCCCACGTTCCTGCGTTGGAATTGCCAGAAGAATCGGTGTACTTGAAGAGGAAATAGTATACATCGAACCCAGTCCATTCTTGCTGGAAGTAAAAGGTGCCATCAAGCGTGGGTACCGAAAAGTGAGGGACAATTTGCATTGGTCCGTTCATGCTCGAAGCAGTCGTCCATGCGACAGGGGACTGGACCACAGCGCACCCAACTTCATCGATGGTCCATCGAGCAGGGGAATCAGGACACAGGTCGATGTTTGCTGAGACTCCATCATCGTCCAAATCAGCACAACCAACTTCGTTCACCGTGAGCCCTACTGGTGTTCCTTCACACAAATCAATGTCATCGCTGACGCCATCCATGTCGGTGTCCCGTTGAACTGCCGCACAGCCTCGTTCATCCACATCTGTTGCGTTGAGTGGAGTTTGTGGGCATCGGTCCAATTGGTCACCGGTTGCGTTGACATCGGGAACCTGATCGTTATCATCATCGTCATCCTCGGTTGCATCGGCGCAACCATCGTCATCAAAGTCAGTGTTCACATCTCGAACCCAAGAAGCAAACCCTTTCGGGCATAGGTCATTGACATCGAGGGCTAAATCATTGTCATCATCTTCATCTTCATCCAGATCTAAACAACCATCTCCATCCCAATCGCTGTACAGGGTGGAACTCCAACCGACTCTGCCGTTGGGGCAAGCGTCATTGGTGTCCAAGACGCCATCGTTGTCATCGTCGTCATCTTCGTCGGTGTCATGGCAGCCATCTGAATCAAAATCAGCATCTGGGGTGCTTACCCATCCAAAAGATTCCGGGCACAGGTCATGCAAATCAAGGACTCCATCGTTGTCATCATCGTCATCCTCATCGTTATCGCGGCAGCCATCACCGTCTTTATCGGAGTTTGGATTTGATTTCCAACCTTCTGATTCTCCAATCCCTTCAGGGCAACGGTCAGCGGTATCGAGTACACTGTCGCCATCTGCGTCAGCGCCTCCACCTTCGAGAATAACCGTTGTTTCAACCGTGTCGCTTAGGGTCGAAAACACCCCGCAGGTGGCCTGCGTGGTGATGATCATGCTCGTTTCAATTTCAGTGAAATCGAGTAAAACCTTCCACGAGCCGTCTTGCTTCAAGGTGATCTCTCCGGAGGACCCATCGGAAATTGAATATTCAAGCACACAAGAATCAAGTTCATCGTGAATCACAACACCTTCGAACCATAACAAGTTTGGTTCTTCAAGCATTTCTCTGCTAGGTGCTTGGATAATGGGCGCTAATTCTGTTGGTGGGGTGACGACAATCTCGTGGGTTAAGTCCGCAACTTCTGGTGCTAGAGCCAAAGAATCGACCGCTTCAATGCCCACAGCGATGGTGTAAGTGCCCAACATTGATGGGATAAATTCCAAAGCATAGCCAATCGGGCTTGAACTCCATCCATAGGCGCTTAGCGCCTCGTAATCGGGATTGAGAACAGACGGCATAAGGTCCCAACCTTCGCCAGAATAGCGCACTTGGAGCACGATTGGAGTCCCATCAAGTTGAATGGTTTCTATTGGTGCACTCCACTCAATAAGTGGTGCCTCAAGAACCACAGGATCGTTGATTTGTTCTTCCTCAACAGGGTCCACTGCACCAAAGCAGCCTGCAATTCCGAGCAGTGCGACGAGCAACACAGCAGTGGTCACCGGGCGATTCATGTTGTTTGTTGGTGTTGGCCGTCTTTGAATGTGTTGTTGCTTACAAGTGGTCTGATTCCGATCGACCGTCATTGGTTGGTAATTTTTCAATGTTGACGGGCCGAGATGGGTGTCCAACAGCAAGCGGTTTGACGAACATCAGAGACCCACCGCGGACTCTTTCAATCCGGATGAGGATTTCCCAATGAACTCGAATCAACGGAGAGGAAACAGTACCAGGCCATGTGTTAGGGGGTGCATCAAGGATCATTTCCTGATCTGTGAGGTCAACTCGTCCACCGAATTCCATCACGCGCATCGGTCGGAGGAACAGGCCCCCTTCGACTTGCTGATGCTCCATTGGGGCTTCTTCGCCTCCACCAGTCCCATCGTCTTGTCCTACTTCCCAGTGATGCGGTAATGCTGTGGTGAGCCCAGGTGGCGGTTGAGCGTCTTTTGACCGACCGAGTGATGAAAATACTTCTTCCCTTGCGGGTGCTAGTACACCAACTCGCCACATCACTTCGATGTTGCTCCATCCTTCAGGCTGCTCTTGAAGGCTGACTTTGAGCCTCAGTGGTTGGCCTGCTCTTGGGGTGTCGAGGCATTCGATGATTGGCGGCTTTGGTGCAGATCTAAGGAAGGAACGCTGGGAACTCAAATCAAGGAAATTAGCACCCATGCGTAGGATCAGTGGAGCAAACAGCAGGGGCACAACAATAATTGTTAATGCGGGGTAATCAAGCAACCCAATACGTACAGTTCCCGTCCCAACTCCCGGAATACCCGCAGCGCTCAAGAGCGGTTCAATGAACAGGTAGCCAAGAGCCAAAAGCAGGACAGTCACGGAAAATGAAAGAAATTTCCGAACCGCACTGTGAACAGGATTGGGAGTGAGGTACCATCCTCGGCGATGCAGCTTCACAATGCGTGGGATTTTCCCGGTTTCCACCAATGAAGATTTGCGATGGATGTTTGTGTCATCATAGATTTCACCTTGGTAGATGTAGCGCTGTTCAATAAGCCATCCGTCCTCATTGCCAAGTCGGAAACTCGGTGTTTTTTCCTCAAGGACTGCGACCAGTTCATCGGCATGAACATCGACATCCAACGTGGTTTTTAGTGTGGCAATGGGCAAGGACTTGGGTTCAAAACGGCCTGGTTCAAACGGGGGGTATCGCACCCTTTGTTCCATTTGAATCTTAACCACTGAATCCCACCCTATCGAAACATCAACCGCGTTCCGGCCTTGAGTGCGAGCCTTCTGAAGGCTGGTACTTTTTTGATGAGTGCAAGACCTAAGGGCACTGGTTTTTCGATGTCGCCGATTTCATTGATTAATTCCAGAACCTCTTCCTTAGCGAAGTTGGTGAAATGCTTGTTCAATTCAGTATCGGTCGTGTCTGAAACGAGCAAGTTCCTCAATGTTCGTGCCTTGTCCTGATCTTTCTTCATTGCTGCAAAGTGCTTGGCAGAAATTTTGTGAAGGTTCTTTTCGGTGAGTTCATCATTGGTAATCGCAGCGGAAAGGGGTTTCAGAATGCCTTTGATTTGCCTGAACCCCGGCCCGATTCCACCCCCAGTGGTCGGCTTGGCCATGCCAGCAGCATCGCCGAGCAGCATCACTCGATTGGATACGGTTTTTTTGACCATCCCGCTAGGAATGGGGCCACAATACCTCGCTGTTTCTGTAATGTTTTTGAATCGGTCTTTCCATAGCGGATGATTCAGCAAATCCTCATAGCACTGCTCGACGCTTTTTCCATCAAGACGGTCCGGCGTTGACCACACTCCAATTCGATGGCTGCCAAACCCAGAAGGAATGACCCAGGCGAAGAAGCCGGGTGCAATCGCTGAACCGCTGTACATTTCCAACCAGCGTGGTTTCCCATCATAGCCATGCACTTCGGTTTGGAATCCAATCATCATTTCATTTGGACGCCCCATCTTGAAATGCCTCCTCGTCCAGCTGTGCGCTCCATCGCAACCGATGAGTAATTTGGTGGTCATCTCTACGGTCTCTGTTCCGATCCTCACTTGAACATCGACGCCATCTTCTTTTGCTGTTGCGTCAACAGGGGTTGAATCGAGGCTGAGTGTGGCCCCGGCTTGCATGGCTTGTTGAACCACGCCTTGGTCGAATTGCTTTCTGCATACAACATACGTTCGTAATTTTCCATCGGTTCCCACAGGTACGAGGGTTCCATCAGGACCATGGATGCGGGCGCCGTCGATGTCTTGGAGAACAGAGTCATACAGGCCAACTTCGTGCATGGCTTTCGGAGTGACAAGGCCAGCACATTGGAAAGGCCTTCCAATTTCTTTGTGCTCTTCAAGCATCAAAACGGAGTGGCCAAGTGATGCAAGGTGGGTCGCGGTTCGACCACCAGTTGGACCGGCGCCGACGATGATTACATCCCACTTGGTCGCCACCATGTGTTGAACAATGGAGGGGTGCCCATGAATCTTCGCTTAGAAAGCGAGCAGATGACCCTCATTATTGAGGTTCACTTTTTGGCGAATTTATAGCCAATGCTCTCGTTTTTCTTAATGTAAATCGAAGACGCGAAATCCTTTCCAGTCTTTTTTGCCTTCCAATTATCGAAAGGTCCGATTTCCTTCTTCTCGATGAGAACTTTGGCCTCCTCACGGGTGATTTCTCGCTTCGAGATTTCCCGTGCGATTTGTAATTTACATCCCGTTGATCCTTCCTCTGGTTGGTAATGAGTTTCAGTTTCCACAATGTTGACCTTGTGGGTGGGGCAAACCCCGACTACGCCTTCGACAACTGGGAATCGCTTTGCGTCAGCAGCAGCTTCTCGCGGTGGGAAATCAAATTTCACGCGGGTGTTTTCAATCACTAAGAACGCCTTGAATGGACGGCCACGTTTTGAGGTGAAGTCTTCCAACAATTCCGATTTGCCCTTTTCCATGATGACTTTTGCTTCTTCTGGTGTAATGAAGCGCTTGCACATCTCTTTCGAAAGCCCTCTGAATTTACATTCTGCATGGTCACAAGCGTACATCGTTTGGCCAATTCGGATGGTTCCGTGGTCGCATGCCGGGCAGGGGCATAATTCCTCGTCGTTTTCGTCGGTTGATGATTGTCCACCGCCAACAAATTCAACCCGCCCTTCATCGGTGAGTTTCACAGTTGCGACATAACCCTCGCCTGAACGGCTAAAGAATCCGTGCAGATCTGTGAGTTCTCGTTGCTGGAGCAGGCGTGCCGCAGTCACCCGGTCGAACCAGCGACCGCTTGTGTCTTTCCAGAACACGAAGGAGCATCCCTTGTCGCGACCTTCGTTCTTCTCGCACTGGTACGAAAGGGTGGTCTCTTGAATGGATGCCGAACATGCAGGGCAGTCGCCGATTGGTGCCTCCTTGAGGTACAATTCCGCTCGGTCGTGGTTCTTTATTCGCTCCACCATGGTGGTTGTTTGCTCGACAATAGCGTTCATGTACGTTGATTTTGGATCATCACCACGCTGCACTCGCAGCAAAGATGCTTCCATTTCACCAGTGAGTTCAGCCGATGTAATCCATTCTACAGGAATACGTCGAAGGACGTCAATGATTCGAATGCCGTGGGCTGCTGCACTGATGCTTCCGCCCCTTGCTCTCAAAATGTAGCCTCGATCGACCAACTTCTCGATGGTGTCAGCACGGGTGGCCGGTGTTCCGAGTCCTTTTTCCTTCATGACGGCTGCCAAATCTTCGTCTTCGATGTGCTTTCCAGCGTGCTCCATCAGGCGCAACAAACCGGCTTCCTTGAGCCGGCCTTTTGGTTTCGAACGTTCTTCTTTGAACTCAAATTCACTGATGTCAGCCTTGCATGGGTTTTCTGGTAGCGTGTTCCAACCTTCTGGAAGGTCTTGCTTCTTTGGTCGTACGGCTCGCCAACCAGGTGTTTTGAGGGTTCGAACTTCCTTGAGAAAGCGCTCCTTATCGACTAGAGCAGTTCGCTTTTGCACATCCCATACGGCAGGTGGGTGCCATGATGCGAGGAAGGTTCTTGCAATCAAGTCGTAGAGTTTCTGGTGGTCGTTGCTGGGGAACCCGTCAGGGATTTTCCCTGTTGGTATGATGGCAAAGTGATCGCTTACTTTCGCATCATCGAAATTTCGACCGGTGTTTTTCAATCCATCCGAGATCAATCGAGCGCTGTGAGGTTGGAGGTCATCTTGGGCTCCTAATTGTCGAATAATTTTTGATACTTCTTCCTTCATATCGGTTGGAAGGTGGCGAGAATCGGTTCTCGGGTAGGTGGTTACCTTGAGATCGGCGTAGAGGTTCTGTGCAATGCCGAGCGTTCGTTTTGCGGACCACGACCAGAGGTTGTTCGCCTCACGCTGGAGGCTGGTCAAATCAAAACTCAGCGGTGGTTTTTCAGATGCATCACGCTTTGTTTCTGTAACGTCAGCTTGTTTACCAGATTCAACCATAGCTTTGAGCCGGTCGTGTTCTGCTTGTTCGACGATCCTGTGTGGCTTGTAGTCGGGTTCGTCTGGGTTGTCGACGTGGTTGGTGCGTTCCCAGCGTGCATTCCATGAAGCTTCGCCGGCTTTAAAGTCAGCATTGAGTTGCCAATAAGGGAGCGGTTTGTGGCCAAGAACCTCAAGTTCATGGTCTACGACCATAGCCAGGGTGGCCGTTTGAACCCTTCCGAGTGAAATGGCTGCTCGCTCATTTCGCTTTCGTGGTAAAAATGAATTTGCGATACGAGAACCGTTCATACCAATGATCCAATCGGCTTCGGAACGAGCGTAGGCTGCGTCCATCAATGCGTTGTAATCCAAACCGTCTTTGCGTCCGGAGTAGGCTGTGTTGATGGCATCTTTGGTCATCGATTGCAACCACATACGAGATGTCTTGACTTTCGATTTGGTGTGTTGAACGATGGTGCGGAAGATGAGTTCACCTTCTCGGGCTGCGTCACATGCGTTGACAATTTCAGTAACGGATTTGTCTTTGATGAGTTTAGAAACGGCCGTCAGTTGTTTTTTGCCTCGTCCACCGATCGGTTTGTACTCAAATGTTTCAGGAACAAAAGGCAAGCGGTCAACGGTTTTTCTCCAATCTTTGAAGTCCGCATCGTAATCATCCATGTACTTCAATTGAAGCAAATGACCGATGGCCCAGGTGACAACCATACCGTTGCCTTCCCAGTGAGTTTCGTGCTTTCCTTTCACTCCGAGCACATTGGCGATGTCGTTGGCAACGCTTGGTTTCTCGGCCAGAATTACAATCGTCATCGATTAACAGCGCATCGCCGAGGCTACTTGAACTCTCTCTAAGTCCATCCGTGAGCACAGATACTCTAGTATCTGTAAGAGAAAAGCCAAAATTCTATTTCGAATTTTTAGAATGTTTCAAGGCCCAAATTTCTCTGGATTTTTTCTCATCCCACGGCATTTCGCTGTTTGGCCCACCGCAACCAACGCACCCGGGGTATCCTGCCGCTAAGAGCTCTTGACAAGCATCGAGGACCGTGGGCCATGCCACATCGATGCTCCACGGCAACCAGCATGCACTCGCTTCCGGTTCAAGCCCCCCAACACGAACAACATGTTCCGAAAGCCCTTCTATTGGATTTGCAAGGCTGAAATCAATCGACTCCAAATCATGTTCGAGTGTGGTGGGGAACTCGAGGCGGGAGGGCTGAGCGTCACCCATCTCGAGGATTAATTGATCAAGGTTCGATGCGAATCGCTGAGGGCATCGTGCCGTCATACCATGAAGGCGAAGAATCCGTCGAGCGGCTTCCCGCACGGTTGGCCACATCGGGTCATCAATTCGCACATTTGGTCCCAACAAGCCGAAGTGTTGAAGGTTGTCGGTCCAAACCAGCACACATGGGATTGGGTTACAGGTTGGTAAGCCGTCCTATGCTTGGGTTGCAAGACTCAGAAAAGGCACATGCTCGTGCCATCCTTGGTCTCAAACTGATGTGTTCAAACCCAATTACACGCACAGCCCTCAACCTCTCTTACGGTCCTCAATCGCTCAAGGTGACAAGGTTTGGCGCACAGTACCCAAATCCGTTTGGATTAGCCGCAGGCATGGACAAGCGCGCAGAAGCGTTGCGTGGCTGGACGACTTTGGGCCTTGGTTTCATTGAGATTGGTGGTGTCACGGCCGAAGAACAACTTGGGAACCCTAAGCCACGCATGTTTCGCTCTGGTGGTTCGAAGGCCCTCATCAATCGAATGGGCTTTAATAATCCAGGATCCGCCAACATGGCGATTCAGCTTAAACGCCACTTTGCTCGGTATGGTCGCCCTAAAGTTCCACTTTGGGCAAACCTCGGGAAATCCAAAATCACGCCTCTGACTGAAGCCCCAGCGGACTACGCGACCACCATGGAACGACTCTATCCTTACTGTGATGTTTTTGTGATTAACGTCTCATCACCGAACACACCAAACCTGAGGGAACTCCAGCATGATGATGCTCTCGCTAACATCGTGGCTGCTTGCAACACCGTTAATCAACAACAATCTCAACAGTTGGGGGTTGATGCAAAACCCTTGCTTGTCAAGATTGCACCGGATTTGAGCGATGACCAACTTGTGGCTGTAGTCAAAACGGCCAGAGAAGCAGGCTGCGACGGCATTGTCGCCACGAACACAACCATTGAACGGCCAGAAACGAACAACGCTCGAGATCAAACGGTATTTGCTGAAGCAGGAGGTCTGAGCGGCGCACCCGTGGCTGCTCGTTCAACCGCGATGATTCATCGAATCTATGAATTAACCAACGGTGAATGGCCAATCGTTGGGGTTGGCGGGATCAGCAATGCTGAGGACGCCTGGGAGAAAATTGGTGCTGGTGCTTGCTTATTGCAGGCGTACAGTGGATTTGTCTTCGAAGGCCCTTCTTTAACCAAATCCGTGGTGAACGGACTGAATAAAAAACTCAAACAGAGTCAATTTACAACACTCGATGAAGCCGTTGGCTTTTCCCACAGGCAGAGCCCACGGGTTGATGAATGAGCTAAGATTGGGTGGTTTTGATGTACACGCGCCGCACTCGCTACCTCCTGCTCGGAGCGGTGGTCACCATCGGATTGCTTGGCGTAATTTTACTTCAGGCACCCGAGCCCACCCGGGCAGTGGATGAATTGATGGACGATCCCTCTACCTATGTCGATCAGGAAATCGCCGTCCGTGGCGAAGTGAGGGACGGAAGCATTGACAATTCCACCTTTGTGTTCATCCTTCATGGCATGACACACGAGTTAATCATTGATTATTCAGATGCTTCCGTTTCGAACGGCCTAGGTGACAACCGCACCGTCTATGCTCAAGGTGTTCTTCGAATGATTGATGGGGAATACGTGCTGGAAGCTCAAATTATCAAAACGTCCTGCCCTTCGAAGTATGAAGAAGAGCCAAATGAGTGATTTAGCTTCGGACCCTCATGAGTCGAAACTCATGTCGTCAGGTAGGAGTTTGTCCATCGGGCGAAGAATTATACTCACACAGCAGATGGTATCGCCATGAACAGATTTCTCACTGCGCTTGCTTGCTAGGAGCGGCGCTTCTTGTTCGTCGTGACTGATTTCATCTCGTTCGAAAGAACTTCGTGAATTGATCAAAACGAGTTCTTGGTGAATTTTTCCGGCGTAGTTCTAATATAGACTGTTTTTAACGAATTGCCATGTCGGATATAGGGTCTCCTCTTTCCTACTATTCTCGAGGAATGGGGTCCTTTATTGGATATTGGAATCT
>CAJIZC010000015.1 GCA_905181785.1 uncultured Candidatus Poseidoniales archaeon | reverse complement strand
TTGTTGAGTTCGGATCCACCACTGACCAAGTTTGGTCCGTTGGTGACGGTGTCACCATCGTCGAATCTGGACAAGACCTCTGCACTGCAGGCGAAACCTGTGAAGTCAAGGTTACCATCACCGACACTCGTGAAGGAAGAACACTTGATGAGTCAACCTCGTTTGCTGAATGAGAGGGCCAAACGGCCCTTGCCTTCTTATGGAAAGCGACCCTCGCCAATCCATGAGCGAAGAACCTGGCTCGGTTGACCCATTGCTGAAAGGCGATGGAACACCGTTCAAGATTGCCGTTTTGATTCCAACCATCAACAACGCCGATGAACTCGACATCGTGCTTGAGCGCCTTTCCAAGCAAACATACTCCGATTTCGAAATTGTGATTTGCGATTCAAAATCAAAGGACCACACCAAGCAGGTCTGCGAAAAGTACGGGGCTACATGGATTGAAGATCCTTCTCGAAATCGCGCTGATGCGTGCAATTTCGCTCTTCGCCAAATGGACCATGAGCTCGTGTTGTTCACCGATGACGACACCATTCCACCCCTTGACTGGGTTGAAAAATTAGTTCGGTGGTTCAAAGACGACAACGTCGGAGCGGTCGGCGGTCCAAACTTCGCCCCCGATGAAGATCCGTTCGGGGCCAAGTGCGCTGATGTCGCTTTCTGCACCCGATTCATGACGGCAGGCACCCGATACGGCGCCCAGCCAAAGGGCGAACTTGTGCCCATCACCCACAACCCTGGCGTGAATTGCGCCCACCGAATGGCCAACTTGAGGGAAGTCGATTTCTTTGAACCTGGGTGCATCGGAGCTGAGGACGTCGTGCTTGACGCCAAAATCCAACGAGCAGGACACAAGCTGTTCATCGACCCTTCAAACGTGATGCCCCACCGCCGACGCCGCCCGTTCAAGCCCTACATGAAGCAGATGCGGAATTATGGCTACACACGAATGGTCGCCAACAAGCGCTGGCCTGAAATTTCAGTCTGGTCCCACACGGCCATCGGTATGTTCCCTTGGTTGGTGGTTGCAGCACTGCTTGCTATGGTGTACGGCGCCCTCAGTGGCGGTGCAGAATCTGATCTTTGGTTCACCCTCGCCGGCGATTGGAACGCTTCCCGTGTTGCGTTCCATATCCCACTTGGAATGGTCTGTTTCTACATCGCACTGGCTTGGCTTGGTGCCGCAATCGGCACTTCACCGCACCGTTCAATTGGCACCGTATTCTTCGCACCCTTGTTCGTGTTTTTGGCGCATTGGGCCTACGGTCAAGGCGTCAACAAAGCATGGCGCGAGATACGCCGCACCGGTGGCAAAGCTGGCGAAGGCGCTCAAATTGACGACCGTATTCGAACCGCATGAGGCAGTGAGGAACCATGAGAACAGCACTGCTGCTCATCGGTTTCAACAGGGTTGATTATTTTGACCAAACGCTGACAAGCCTCGAGGCAAACCCAGAGGCCCATGACTGTGACATTCATATTTACCTCGATGGTGGGCCAAAAGCAAACCAAACAGCCCTGCAAGAACGCATTGCTTCTTCTACATTTGATGGCATCACGGTCGTCGCAAGAGAAGAAAACTGGGGCATTGGGCGGCATTTAATCGATGCACGCAGAACCCTATTCGATGAAAAAGAGTACGATCGAGTGATTCTGTTTGAGGACGATATGGTGCTCGCTCCGAGTTATGTTTCCACCGTCATGAACATCATGGATTGGGCCGCACCATACAACGACATTGGCACCGTGATGGCTTACACCATCAGCAAAGGCACCGCTGAGGAACAGGCCGGCCAGGTGAACCAAGTGATCGCTACAAACCGCCATTTCTGGGGCTACGGCATGGCCAAGCCCGTCTGGGATGACATCAAAGCAACCCTCTACGCCTTTGAAGAACGCTATTTGCAAGGAGTTTCCTACGGCGAACGGGCCCATCGTTCCATCCGCTGGCGATTTATTCGAACCATGGCTAAGAAAGGCAGCATGCCAAAAGACGGCACGCCTCTGCTTCCACCTTCTGTGCGTTCCGCCCCTTTTTCCAGCATGCCCTTCGGCTGCCCGACAAGCCAAGATGCAATCACCGCCCTGGCGTTGTGGCGTCATGGCTATGGGCGCATCACCACCCGAGTGTCCCGCGCGAGGTACGTCGGCCAAGAAGGGTTTTCCTTTTCCCCTGAAGTGTTTGAGAAAATGGGCTTTGGCGAACAAAACACACTCGATTTATCAATTCTCATTGAAGCACCAACCTCTTTTTCCTTAGCGATCAACGACCAAAATGGTCTGCTCCTCAAGCCACCAAGGTATGAATGAAAGGCTCGCCGTTGGTGAAATTCACCCTCAAGAACCAAACAATCCCCAATTCAACAGAGGGAACACCTTTGTTGATGGTGACGACGGATGGCCATGGTGCGTCGAACGTTCGCTGACCGGCTCGCTGATTTGGATCAACCTGATTCACGAACCGATGAAGAAGAAATTTGGGCTGTTGTTCGCACAGCGCTAACAATCAGCCGAATCTTAGTGTTTGTAGGTATCATTCTCGTTTCCGAGATGTTGGAAGAGTTCTTTTTCGGAGGGTTAAGCGTTGCAATCTGGTCGCTCATCATCGGCATACCGCTGTTTTTTGCCATTTCTGTAGCGATTATTCTCGGCGATTCTTGGTTTAAACAACCTGAAGAAGAACCGACAACGGTGTTGCGCCCGATTCAACAGCGAGTTTAGTCCTCTGCATCGCTCAAACCAGCCATATCGCCCGTTTGAATGGTCCACTGGCTTGCGTAAACGCCACCTGCCGCAACCAATGAATCGTGAGTTCCACGTTCAACAACCGCG
The DNA here is from genome assembly GCA_905181785.1 of uncultured Candidatus Poseidoniales archaeon. GTDB lineage: Archaea > Thermoplasmatota > Poseidoniia > Poseidoniales > Poseidoniaceae > MGIIa-L1. The sequence goes on along the minus strand of CAJIZC010000015.1, from coordinate 40,412 downwards.
CCATCAACCATGGACAAGATTTCCTTGGCGTTTCGAATCGTCGATAGGCGGTGTGCGACCGCTATTGTGGCTCGATCGGAACCTGATGCGATGAGGTTTTCTTGGATCCTGCGTTCAGTCTCAGCATCCAAAGCGCTCGAAGCCTCATCGAGAATGAGCAGGCTTGGTTGCTTCAAAAGAGCCCGTGCAAGCGACACTCGCGCCCGTTGACCCCCGCTGAGTTTAGCGCCACGGTCGCCGACCATGGTGTCGAGTTTATCTTCCAAATCTTGAATGAAGTCCCAGGCGCCTGCCAGTTTCAAGGCGATTTGAAGTTCCTCTTCAGTGGCTTCTTGATTGTACTTGACGTTGTCACGAACTGTCCCGTAAAACAGGAACGGTTCTTGAGAAACAAATCCAATTTTGTCACGCACAGAGTCAAGGGTGTAGTCGTTGATGCTCTTGCCATTGATCAGCACATCCCCGCTGTCAGGCACGTAATACCTCATCAACAACTTGAGAATGGTGGTTTTCCCAGCCCCAGTGTGGCCCATTACGCCGAGGAAATCGCCGCCATTTGCAGTGAAAGAAATACCACTGAGTACCTTAATGGTGGTGTTTGGATAGGTGAAGTGCACGTTTCGGAATTCAACAGAAGTGATGCCTTCTTCGAGTTCGACTGCGTCCGGGTCGTCGGTGATGGTTGGTTCCAAATCAATCGCTGCGAACACCCTGCGTGCGGCAGCTTCCCCGCGTTGCAGTTGGTTGATGAGAATACCGAAGATGAACATCGGCATTGTCATTCGAGTGCTGATCAATAAGAAGGTCACGAGTTGACCGGTTGAGATTTCACCTTCGCTCGCCAGCCAGCCACCTGCGGTCACAAGAAGCCCAAACGCAACACCGGCAATAACGTAAATCATTGGCAAAAACCTGTTGCGGTCTCGGCTTGCACCTATCGCTTGGTCCCGATATGAACCCGATTCTCGGCTGACTCGACGAGCCTCCCAAGATTGTGCGTTGTAGGCTTGAACGACGGATATACCGCTGATGAGGTTCTCGAGCACGGCGTGGATGTCACCTGTGGATTCTCGTTGCTTGCGGTACTTTCGCTGAACGCGGGTTGAAAACCAGTAGACGCAGGGGATGATAAACAAAATTGGACCAAACAGCACACCAGCTAACTTCCATGACATCGATGCCAAGATGACAAACGCCGTCAAGAAGGTGAAAACGATTCGAATGATCGAAGTTGAGGAATCTGAAACAACGTCTTCCAATTGATTGACGTCGCTTGAGAGCACAGACATAATTTGGCCAGTTTGACGCATGTCGTAATACGAGGCTTCCATGGCAATGAGCGAGCGGGTTGCATCCATGCGAAGGTCGTGCTGGATGTTGTAACCAAGCGTTTGCCAGGAATACTCGGAGATTCCTTGAAACACGGCGAGCAGAGCAAAACCAAGGAAAATCAAGAACCCGTAACCAACAGCTGGATCGTTGTTAATTGCGGTGACTGCGGATTGTACAATACCCGGTCCGACCATCATGTCGGATGTGAAATAATCCACGGCCCAGCCAATGGCTACAAAGGGGACGAGGTCGACGACGCGTGCGCAGGCATTGCCTAGAAAACCTGCGATTAAACGGCGAGGGTATCGTTTTGCGTAGGGAATAACCCGCCACACTTGGCGGCCGAGCACCTGATGGCCCTCGTTGATATCCTCGGGAGCCATTGAGTCGGCCGTGCCGTTCCGCCCTCTTGCCATAACGCCCCCGCGGTTCGCACGGCATTTGAACCCTCGCGACCTTTCATGCTCAGAGGAAGTCCATCCAATCATTCATGTGGGAGCCGCCCTCAGTGCGGCTTATGCCGCAGAACCACAGCCGTCATGCCCTCTTGTTTTCAGCCCTCATGTTGATTCAAGTTCTCGCCCCCGTCACCTTCGCCAGCCCCACTTCCACACCGGGCATCAGCATCGAAACAGATGTCGATTTGGAACTTTTGAACACCGTCGGGCTTTCACCAAGCGGTGAACTCGAAAATGGCTGGTTTAATCCAGAGGATGGCGCTGGGGAGATCAACCTCCTGTTCCGGGACATGGGTGTTGTAGCACTCGAGGATTGGACCGACTGGACGGGGCAAAGTTCCAAACTGAATGGTTGGTATGTCCTCACGCATGAATATCCGGTCCCTTCAGAGTGGTTTAATGAACTCGAAGATGCAGGTGTTGATTGCTTTTCGTTCCTGCCTCCAAATGGATTCCATTGTGAACTCCAAGGTCACAGCGTTGAAAACCTCGAAACTCTAGAAGTCAAAGGGCTGGTTCAATTGGATGGCGTTGACAAAGTTCGTGAAGATCTTGTTCGTGGAATTACTGGACTTGAAATGAACGCTGAGAACCTCTTTGTCCGCAACGGCGTCGGATCTGCGAATTTGATTTTAACTGGTACCGAACTCCCTGAAGGCATCTTTGCCCGGGATGACATCGTACTGGAATACCACAACGAGCGATATGCAACTGCAATCATCAAGCCAACTGCAATTGCGTGGCTTGCGGCTCAAGACGAAATCGAGTGGATTGAAGAACGACCATGGCACACCCTCCACAACGATGTCGCAGACTCAGTGATGCGCGCCGACCAGGTATGGGACTCAACCATCATGTCTGGTATCGATTCGAGTTGGACCGGTTTAGATGGCACTGGGATCACCGTAACTGTGTCAGATACCGGCCTCGATAACGGCGTCAACAACAGCAATATGCATCCTGATTTGCGAGACCATATTGTCGATATTGTCTCGTTTCCGATGTCTTCTGGATTCGCTTCTTCATGTGGGGCAGCGAGCACTGATGACGGGGCCGAAGACCTTGACAGCGGTCACGGAACACACGTTTCTGGCTCGGTGCTTGGCGATGGCACCAATACTGGTGGAGCCATTCGAGGTGCAGCACCTAAAGCCCACCTCTACATGCAAGCTACCGAGCAATACTGTGACAACTCCAACGCTTACTACCTCACCGGAATTCCTTCTGATTACACCATGATGTTCGAACCTGCGTACGATAACGGCAGCAGGGTGCATACGAACTCGTGGGGATCAAGCGTGGCGGGAGCGTACACTTCCGGATCAATGCAAGCGGATTCAAGTGCACGAACGTTCCAGAACATGACGATTCTTTTCTCCGCAGGAAACAGCGGAGTCGATTCAAACAGCGATGGAGAAATCGACGACGATTCTCTTGGATCTCCGTCCACTGGAAAAAACGTCGTTACTGTTGCAGCAGGTGAAAACGACAGGCCTTCAATATCCTCGACATGGGGCGGTATGTTCGGTTACCCTGCAGCACCGATCAGCACTGACAGAGCCTCGAACACCTCTGAAGGTCTTGCTGCCTTTTCGAGCCGTGGCCCAACCGACGATGGACGGATGAAACCTGACATCACAGCGCCTGGCAGTTTTATTCTCTCAACAAAATCCCGTTCGACATCCCAAACTGGTTGGGGAGCGTACTCTGGAAATTCCAATTACACCTTCATGGGCGGGACAAGCATGTCGTGCCCACTGACAGCAGGTGCTGCAGCCTTGCTCACTCAACACCTTATCGACAACGAAGGGCATTCAAATCCCAATTCTTCTTTGGTGAAGGCCATCTTTACAGCCTCAGCTCGGGACATGCAAGGCCAGTACTCATCTGCAACAAATGGGGCCGGTGAGCCTGCCCCGAACATTCACGAAGGCTGGGGTTTGGTTGACCTCCGCAGTGCGGTTAATTCCACATGGATTGATGGTGACTCCGTTCAAACCTCCGAAGAACGCGGATGGAGTTTCATCGTTCCTGTTGCATCCCCTGACTTACGCGTCGCTCTGTCTTGGACAGACCCCGCAAGCACACCCGCTGCAGGAACAAACCTCGTCAATGATTTGGATTTGGCTGTCAAGGACCCTTCGGGAACTTGGTTCAATCTTTCCAATAACCTCGATAACTTGCGCGGCTTGGATTTTGCATCCCCAGCGCAAGGTAGCTGGGAAGTGCATGTTTTGGGAACGAGTGTCCCAACAGGCCCGCAGCATTTTGCTCTTGCTCTGAACATCGACACGGCCCTCGTGAATTTGACAGAAGATATGGACTTCGATGGAATCGAAGACGATTTTGATGACTGCAAGACTGTGCCCGGAACCTCGACCCAAGACAGGTCCGGATGTCCTGATACAGACGGTGATGGCTATTCAGATCCAAACGCAACTTGGACGGTTGCAAACGGAGCGGATGCATTCATCAGCGAAGTAACACAATGGGCAGACACCGACCTTGACACCTATGGAGACAACCCGTCTGGCGTCACTCCAGACAGTTGTATATCGGTAGCTGGCACATCGACCGCTGATCGATTTGGATGCTCAGATGGAGACAGCGATGGATACTCCGACGCTGACGTGCTCTGGACGGTAAGTCAAGGTGCTGACGGTTGCCCCAGCGTAGCAGGAACCTCGAGTCAAGACCGCGGTGGTTGTCTTGATGACGATGGTGATGGCTACAGCGACCCCGACCCAACTGGGACCAACGGCCCCGTATGGTGGGTTTCGGATGGCGCTGATGCATTTATTGGCGACGCCACCCAATGGGTGGACACTGACGGAGACAGCTACGGAGACAATCCACCGCCAGCGACTTTGCCTGATGGTTGCCCCGCAGTGGCCGGCACGTCTTCCCATGACCGGCTTGGATGCACCGATACTGATGGGGATGGATATTCCGACCCAGATCTTGCATGGACTGCTGCTGCCAACGGAGCGGATGCCTTCCTCAACGATGCCACCCAATGGGTCGACGGTGACGGCGATGGCTATGGTGACAATGCAACTGGTAACAATGCAGACGATTGCCCGTTGGTCAGCGGTAATTCTACCGCAAATGGACAACTTGGCTGTGCCGATACAGATGGCGACGGCTATGCGGATGCAACTGCACTCTACACGGTCAGCGATGGCGCTGACGCCTTTCGATATGATTGGACGCAGTGGCGGGATTCTGACAACGACGGCTATGGCGACAACGCCACAGGAAACCAATCTGACAAATGCCCCATTGTAGCAGGCACCTCCTCACGCGACCGATTCGGTTGTCTTGACACCGACAGTGACGGCTCTTCTGATGAAGATTTGAACGGAACAAATGGGCCAGTATGGAGCGTTTCAGACGGCGCTGACGTTTGGCCTTTCGATCCAACCCAGTGGGTCGATTCGGATGGAGATACATACGGTGACAACCCCGCCGGTACTGCGCCGGATTCATGCCCCACTGTTGCTGGCAATTCCAGCGCCGATCGATACGGTTGCCTTGACACCGATGGCGACACCTACTCTAACCCGGATGCGGCACCCGGTGGTTGGGACACTGGCGACGGCGCGGATGCATTCCCTAGCGATACCCTCCGGTGGTCTGATTTTGACAGCGATGGCTTTGCAGACCAAATGGATGACGCTTGCCCTCTCTTCTTCGGCAATTCGAGCGTTGACCGAAACGGTTGCCCAGACACAGATGGAGACGGTATTTCGGATACTGACGCAAATTGGACCACTGCAAATGGTTCTGATGCGTTCAAGACTGACCCGACACAATCCACTGATCAAGACGGCGACGGCTACGGCGACAACGCAACGGGTAATTTGCCAGACGCATGCCCCACTGTCACCGGTACTTCTTGGCACAACAACACGCTCGGTTGCCTCGATTCAGATTCTGACGGGTGGGCCAATCACCAAGACACTCACCCGGAGGACATCACACAGTGGTCCGATATAGACGGTGATGGCTACGGTGACAACCTCGCTGGTAGCACACCAGATGCATGCAAGGCAACTGCCGGAAATTCCACGCAAGGCAACCGATATGGTTGCCTCGACAGCGATGGCGATGGCTGGGATGATGAAATCGATGCCTTACCTAACCTCACCAGTCAATGGCAAGATCAAGATGGAGATGGTTACGGTGACAACGCAACGGGCCCACAACCTGACGCTTGCCCAGGCATTGCTGGCAATTCTACATTCGACCGCTTTGGTTGCCCCGATGACGATGGCGACGGCATGTCGAACATGAGCGATGCCTTTCCAAATGACCCGAATCGAACACAGGATTCTGATGGCGATGGCTTCGACGACCTTGAGGACAACTGCACGCTTGTGGCAGGCAACTCCACTCAAGATCGAACCGGTTGCAGGGATACAGATGGCGACGGGTATTCAGACCCGACCATCGCATCCGGTAGCGAAGTGAATTGGAACGCAAGCAATGGTGCAGATGCACTGCCTCTTGAACCGTCGCAATGGGCGGATCAAGACGGTGATGGCTACGGCGACAACATGACTGGTTTGCTTCCCGATGCATGCCCCACCGAATACGGCCGATCCAACCTCGATGTCTATGGCTGCCCTGACGATGACAACGATGGCTCTTCTCAAGAAAACGACTCGTTCCCAGATGACCCCACTCAGTGGCAAGACATGGATGGAGACAACTATGGTGACAACCCCAACGGAACCAACCCAGATGCTTGTGTGAGCGTCATTGGAACCTCATTCATCGACCGCTTCGGATGCCCTGATGAAGATGGTGACGGTGCAAGCGACGAGAACGATCTTTGGCTTGGTGACGCGACACAGTGGTTTGATTCAGACGGTGACGGATTCGGAGACAACCCCGATGGAACTGCGAGCGATGATTGCCCGACGGTTTACGGAACCTCGCAATTCGGAACAAGCCAAGGGTGCCCAGACGCTGACAACGATGGCTATGGAGACGGCGGTGATGCATTCCCTAACCAACCAAGCCAATGGAGCGACCAAGATGGCGACGGCTGGGGCGACAACGAAACGGCGGGAGCGTACAAGCCAGACCACTGGCCAAACGATCCTTCTCGAAACGCTGGTGAAGCTGAAATGACCTGCACCCCAATCGATCGCATCGATATTGTAGCGGGAGGATGGTTTGATTTCCAATGCACCATTACAACGGAATTGGAAACCTTGACCGTTCGAGTCGAATGGCAACCAATGTCAGCGGTCACAGCGAGTTCCCAAACTCAAATTGTATCGTTCACCCCGACCAGCGGTGGTTCTCAAACCATAACATTTGATGGAACCGCCCGCTTTGCAGGCACTCACCAACTCGTGCTTGTGGCAAAAGAAATCGGTTCTGATGTCGGCATGGACACCGTTTCAATCCAATTGGAGGCTTTTGATTCACGAATCATCAACGACGATACAAATCAGGCCGAGAGCAGCATTTTATCGACCATGGCAGAAAACGCAATCGTTCAAGCCATGCTTGGTGGAATCGTCTTGTTCTTCTTGATGGGTATGTTGGTCATCCGTGGCAAAGCAAACAACCAGAAAGCTGCAGAAGAACGCCTTGAGCGCGCCAGAGATTTGGTGAGCCAGCGTTTGGAACGGGCAGAACAATACAACAACCGTCCCCGTCAACGAGGCCCTCCACGTACTGGAAGGGTGCCACCTCCACCTCCGGGAATGAAGTGAGCGCTGAACTGGCAAGACCGATTCCCTCAATAGTGAGGGGTCCCTCGGCTGGTTTACCACATCGTGCGGATATGGTGAAGTGGTATCATAGGAGGTTTCCAACCTTTTGTCGTGGGTTCAACTCCCGCTATCCGCACCTCCAATTCCAACGCTTTTGAGACGCTCATCAGAGCAGATTTCACGCCAAGCACTGGAGAAGCCTCATCAATCTCTGTCCACTGCAAGAAGCGTGTGGACTGAGGAACACCGCGATTGGAAGGGGCAAAGTTTTGCCTCCCTCAAACAAGGCAGTGCTTTTCCTGTTGATTTCATGTGGGGGGTTGCTACCGCTTCGCATCAAATCGAAGGAGGGAATTCAAACAACTGGTCTCAATTTGAACCAAGTTCAAAGAGCCAACAATTGAGCGGCGAGGCTTGCAATCATTGGGAACGCAGAAGCGAAGATGTCGAGTTGATCACCAATCTTGGCGTGTCTCATTACCGCTTTTCCATCGAATGGTCCCGTTTGGTACCAAGCCCTGGTGAATGGGACGATGAGGCTGCTCGTTGGTATTCGGATCTCGTCGATGAATTGCTGGCCAAAGGGGTGCAACCGATGGTCACGCTTCATCACTTCACCAACCCAATTTGGTGGGAAGAACGAGGCGGCTTTGAACGTCAAGAAAACATCCACCACTGGGTTGATTTTTGCACACAAATGTTTGGTTTGTTGAGCGATCGGGTCGAATGGTGGTGCACCATCAATGAACCAGCGGTCTACACAACCATGGGTTATGTGTTAGGGGAATTCCCCCCCGGTGCTCGTTCCTTCAAACGAGCCCGAACCGTTGCGCTCAACATGATGCGCGCTCATGCTCAATGCTACCGCGCTCTCAAAGCGATGAACAACGGCGCAAGGTGCAAAGTCGGTTTGGTCAAGAACATCAATCTGTTTGATCCATACCGGCGTTGGAACCCAGTTCATTGGGCTCAAGCAAGCCTGCTTGATCGCATGTTCAACAGGTGTTGGATCAAGGGCGTAAAAACAGGACGATTCAGACCACCCTCGGGGTTACGTTCTCATTTCATCGAGGGCCTCAAGGGCAGCAGTGATTTCATTGGGGTCAATTATTACACCCACCTTTTGGCGACACCCTTCATGCCAACAAAGGTCGAAATCGATCCGTTGATTCGCCCATGGGAGGCGCGCACCGACTTCCGCTACCCCATGTATGCTGTTGGCCTTCGGCGAGCTTTTGAGATGGTGAAGGGCCTTGACCTCCCAATCATTGTCACTGAAAATGGCGTTGCAGATGATGACGATGACATGCGACCTGAGCACATTCGCCGTCACTTGCAAATTACTGCTGAAGCCATTGCCGATGGCCTTGATGTTCGAGGGTTTTACCACTGGAGCCTGATGGACAACTTTGAGTGGGCCGAGGGGTACGACCAACGCTTTGGGTTGTACCACGTGAATTTTGCAACTCAGCAACGCACTCTGAAGGACAGCGGCAAGGAATATCAAGCCATTGTCAAAGCACATCGCACCCCGCAGGTGGTGATCATGGCGGGCGGCCTAGGAACGCGCCTTGGCAAGATGACGAAAGACGTGCCAAAATCGCTGATTGAAGTCAGCGGAAAACCAATCTTGACCCATATTCTAAACTGGGCTCAAAAGCAAGGATGTCACAATGCTTTGGTGCTCACGGGTCACCTTGGGGAAGCGTTTGAAGGGTTCACTCACCAAGGTATGTCGGTGCATTTCCACAAGGAGGCTTCACCCCTCGGAACGGGGGGAGCGTTGTGGAATGCCCGGGATCTGTTGGAGGAGCGTTTCATCTTGTTGTGGGGCGATGACCTTCATCCAATCGAATACAAACCGCTGCTTGAACGGCATGCTGAAAGCGATGCCCCGTTGACCATGACCGTCACTCAACATCATGACTCAATGAACCTCCATCATGAAAATGGCTTGCTTCAAACCTACAATAAAGACGAAGCATCCTCTCAATTCAATGGCTATGAAGCAGGCACGAGCGTTGTAGAAAAATCAGTGGTGCTCAAGAATCGGGTGGATGGTGTTTGGAGTTGGGAACAAACGATTTATCCAGCGTTGAGTGGGAAGATCGCTGTCTACCTCGACGACACACCGTTTTGGGATATGGGGACGCCTGAACGGCTTGCCTTACTCGAAGAGTTCCTCGAGAAAACCGCCCTTTGAGGCTTCAACAACTTCGGTTTCGGGCAAGACGCCCTCGTGTTCCACGAGAACGAGGATCATGCCTCCGAAGCCGCCGCCCATCATCCGTGCACCGAGCACGCCAGGTGTTGATTGCAATTCATCCACAAGCCGATCAACCTTAGGATGACTGACGCCTATGGATTTCAGAGAAGCATGCGAAGCGTTGAGCAAACGACCCAAGCTGTATGGGTCCGCTTTCAGGGCTTCCAAAACACGTTGATTTTCGCCGTCGGCATGTTGACTCAGAGCGGGCTTTTCCTTTGAAGCACCGAAGGGCGTGGAAGCAAGGGTACGGCGAACCTTGGAATCCACCAACTTGAAGCACCAATCTTCGGGAATCAAAAAAGGAGATACTGCCATCGTGGAGAAGTTGATGAACGTAGCATGGCCCTCAACCGCATGCATCATGGCGATTTGATCCAAGAGGCCACACGGTGTGCCTAACACTTCGTGCTCGATGCGTTGGGCTTCCTTGCACGCTTGCATGAGTTCGATGTCCCCCTGCGAGCACAGCACCACAGCAAGGCATAACGCAGCAGAAGAGGACAATCCTGCACCAATTGGAATGCTGCTTTCAACGGCAAGATGAGCGGGCCAACCACCCGCTGCTTGCCACAAGGCAACGATTGTTTCATCGCCTTGGATTGATTCAGCGGAGGTCGCCGTTAACGTCAACCGCTGTTTGGATGCGAATGGAAGTGCAAGCCCGCCAAGGTAATCGGTGTGTTCTCCGATGATGTTGATGCGAGCGGGAATCGAAGCGCGTCGCTGCATGAGGTTCACGCTCGCTGAAGTTCAGTGGGCCTGATTCAACCGTTGGTGATGAGGTGATACATGGTTCGCACGTGGACCCCAGTGGCGCCATTTCCGACCATGGTGTTGGTCTTGGCACCCCAGTACGTTCCAGCGATGTCCATGTGAGCCCAAGGGATCGTTTCGCCATCTTTCTCGTAGTTTCGGTTTGGAACGAACTGCTTCAAGAAAGCAGCAGCGGTGTTCGCACCGCCGTATCGGCCGGCGCCCAAGTTTCGGGTGTCGGCAATCTTTGAATCCGTCATTTCCTTCTCAAAGGCAGGCAAGAGGGGCATGGGCCAAGCGAGTTCATCAACGGCGTTTCCGGCTTCATGGATGCGGGTGCGGAAGTCATCGTCGTTCGACCAAAGACCGGTTGCTTCGTGGCCGAGCGCCACTACACATGCACCAGTGAGGGTTGCGAAATCAATGATGTATTCTGGATCGTATTCTCCAGCCTTCCAGAGTCCATCTGAAAGAACCAAGCGGCCTTCTGCATCGGTGTTCAAGACCTCAATGGTCTTTCCAGAAAGGGTTGTGATGACGTCACCTGGACGTTGTGCATTTGCGGCTGGCATGTTTTCTGCCATGCAGGTGATGGCGGTGACTTTGCCTCCAAAGCCAGTTGCTGCCAAGGCTTCCATGGTTCCAAAGACGGTTGCAGAACCACCCATGTCGTACTTCATTTCGTCCATGTTGTTTCCGGGCTTGAGTGAGATTCCACCTGTGTCAAAGGTGATTCCTTTTCCAACGAGCATTGGCCCACGGCCTTTTTGATCTGCGTTCATTTCGAAGATAACCATGCATGGTTTCCTCGAGGAACCCATTCCAACAGCAACCAAACCACCCATTCCGGCCTTGATGGCCTGATCGTAATTGATGATGGTCACGGTGACATTGTCGTAGTCTTTTGCCCATTCCCATGCTTGGTCGGCAAATGCTTCTGGGTACATGTCATTAGGTGGCATGTTGCCCAAATCTCGAGAGAGGTGGACGCCTGAGGTGACACCTTCGAGGGTTTCGATGAGGGTCCCAAGTTCAGTTTCTTGACCTGCATCACAGGTGACTCGAACATCGAGGTCGTCTTCTTTTTCTTCATCTTCAGCCTTGTAGCGGTCAAAGGAATAATCGCGCAGCATCATCCCCTCTGCGAAGGCGGCCATGCAATCGATGGAAGCACCGGAGAATCGAACGGTCAAGTCAGTGCCGTGAGATTTCTTTCGTTGAGCGATGACTGCAGCCCCGGCCTTACGGAAGGCGTGAGCGTCTGCATCGTCTTGCTTGCCCAATCCAATGAGCATGGCTTTTCCGCCATCAGTGCCCATAAGTGACATTGTGGATTTTGCCTTTCCTTTGAAATCACCATCGTTCAGGACCATGTTCATTTGACTTTTGAGGGCGGTGTGCAAGCCTTCTGCGTGAGCGTCTGGGACTGACTCTGTTCCTTCAAACAGGGGCATGATTAGAGTTCCGTTGATGTTGTGTCCTGAGCTAACGCTGATCTTCATGGGTTCACCTAATTGTCCGTAGGGCTCAAAGCACTTCAATACTCGTGCGGCTCAATCACGGCAGAACGAGCGAGTCAAGCCTCTTTCTGGGTGTTTTCTCGTTCGTTGGCCACGGCTGCAACGGCAATAAAGCAAGCCACAATGGTCAACGGGTTGAAAATCCCATAGCCGATGAGGAAAGAAGCATCTTCATCTTCCGACATTTCGACCTCAACCCCTTCAACAACCTCGTTCACCCAGCGAGCAGATTCAACAACCCGGACTTGATAATTGAGAGAGAAGGATCCTCCATCGGTGAGTTCGAGACCGTTTGTATCGAGCGTGAGGGTCGTTGAGTTTGTTGCATTGACGCCAAAGTTGGAGGAATTCCACACCATCATCCCACTTGCATCGTGGTACTGAAGCGTGGCGTTTGCTGTGGATGTGCGTGCGGGATTATCGACGGTGAGGTCCAAGCCGTTGGCGTTCATTTGCATGCTCCTGACATCAAGTCGGGCGCGCCAACTCCAAACGTTATCAATCAGGTAACGCATGACCTCGAGCTCTTCACCCAAGCGGTCGGAGAGGGCTTCAACTGTGCCGAGTAAAAATTGTTCATCGTCGGTTTCGAAGGTGAACGTTGGGTAGCCCATGATGCCGTATCCATAATCTCGGCTGGTGCCTGAATTCGGGTAGAGCCCCTGGTTGGCGTTGCGAATAGGAATATCAGAAATGTTTGCGTTCACGTCGTCTCGGATGAAATGGTACAGTTCCCAATCAATGGGCTGGTCTGGAATGTAGCCCCAAGGATGCAACATGATCCAAACGCCGGTGTGCATGGTGACGTAGAGGTCTGCATGAGGTACGACTTCGTTCATGTAAGCTGCATTTGCTGCTGTCTCTGCCTCGCTGAACGGGCCGGAACCGGGCTGGGTCTCATCTTGTTCGTTCCAGTGGTGATCGTAATTTCGATTGAGGTCAACTTGGTTGATGTTCCAGCGCGTGTCGAGGTCGTTGCCATCAGCGTTGAGCATGATGAGCACGTGAAGTTCAGTGTTTGTGAGCACTTCAACGGCTTCTTGTTCGCCTGCCGCCCATCCTTCGATGTAGAATTCAGCGGTCAAAAAGGCGAGTTCTGTACCAAGATGTTCGTTGCCGTGATGTCCACCGTCGATGTAAACCACTTCTTTTGCTGTGCCGTCTGGTTTGGTGTCGTTGCTCCAATCAGAGATTCGGACAACCCAGAGGTTCTTGCCGAGCTCGGTTTGCCCTGCAATGGTCAAATCTACGATGTCGGGATGGTCATCAGCCCAGGCGTTGACGTCAGCGGTGAGGGTGGCGTAGGTATGGTACCAATGCTCTTGCACGATGTCAGGTTGTTGAGCGGTTGCTGCGGGCGCAACAGAAGCGAGCACGAACAATCCAAGCAAGAGCGCTGCCTTTCCTCGCATGGTCTTCCCTCGTCGCTGCGAATCAAAAACACTTGGATGCTTCACCAATCTGAGGTGAAGGCGTTTGGATTGACCACTTTTTCAGATTCACGGGTCCAAATGGTCCCGATTGGGCTGAGGGCATTGCTGCCGCCATATATGTCGGCAAAGGGATCGATGTCTTCGGGTTCGAGGTTGCGTTGCATGTAGGCCTCGACTCGCTCTCGCAAGTCGGGCTTGAACTTCCAATAGTGAATCCTCCATTCTCGTCCGTCCCAGAGGGTGGTTTCCTCTGATTCGGTGGTCAACAAATCGTAGTCTTGGAACATGTAGAACAAGTTTCGATCGGTTGGCTCGAGCGCATTGTCGATGATTCGGTTGTAGAACCCGAAGAAGCCGAGTGCGTGTTCTGCCATGCCTTGGGCGACTTCTGCATCCATATCCAAATCGATGTGCTGTTGGATGGCCTTCGTGAGTTCTGCAAGTGTCATTGTCATTGTCATCACCTCGCCGAGGGGAAGCAGCGCAGGCGCGCAACTTCCTTCACAGGCACTCTATATTATTGTCATCCGACCCATATAGACCCATCGGCGAAATTCCATGAAATCGGCCCTAAGCCGTCGAATTCCTCCCACCAAGTCGTCGTTTTAACCATGTTAAGTGCGCCCGAGAAACAACCGTCTGGTTCCTTCAGCGGAGGAGTTACACCGCCAGTTCGTATAAACATCGCTCAACAACAGACTCAAGAATACGACCCATGAGCCCATGTTGTGAGCGACTCTTACGTTGAGGGCAATTTTCTGGGCCTCCCTGAATCTGGGGATGGCGTTGATGTTGTGGTGCTCCCGCTGCCCTACGAACTGACCACCTCATACGGCCATGGCACGGCCGATGGCCCTGCAGCATGCATCTTAGCAAGCGCTCAAGTGGAACTGTTTGACAGCGATTTATACGAGGATTTGCCTGCCGGTGCTTCCATATTCACGGCCCCTGCCTGGCAAGGTGAAGGCCCTCATTTGAAAGCCCAACTCGACGAACTTGGAACGTACTTATCCCCTTGGTGTGGCGGTGATGTGTTTCCGTTGGCGCTCGGCGGGGAGCACGGGATTTTACCTCCCTTTATGTGGGCGCTGAAGCAACATCCAGCGATTGCAGGGGATTTAGGCGCCTTGACCGTCGTACAAATTGATGCACATGCAGACTTGCGGGCGGAACTTGACGGTGAACCCTTTTCTCATGCTTGCGCTGCTGCACGAAGCCTCGACATGGGCATTGGGCGACTGTTGCAGGTTGGCATTCGAGCCTACAGCAAGCAGGAAGCAGAATGGATCGCAAACGATGATCGCATCACGACGTTCTTCGCCCGTGACACACAATCGCCATCGAAAGGCGCTGAGGCATGGAAAGCCTGGTTGGATGAACTGTCCAACCTCTCAGGCCCCGTGCATCTGACCATCGACATCGATGGTTTGGATGGGAGTTTGGTTCCTGCCACAGGAACGCCTGTACCGGGCGGTCTGTCGTTTTGGCAAGCCATTGAGACGATTCAAGCGGTGTTCGCAGCCCCAAACGCCACCGTGATCAGCGCTGATGTCAACGAAATCGCAACTCACGAACATTCGCCTATTACCGAATTCACTGCAGCCATGCTTGCAACAAAAGTGATTGCAAGCCATTTGAAATCCAAGCATGAAGGGCGATTTCACCAGGAATCACGATCAAAGGAAACGGAACGAAGCGGTCTTGCGTGCACCTACTTCACGCAGCAACACGGTGCATCCAGTCAATAATTTCAACACCAAACAGCGATGCGGCAACAATTGAGGGGAGTCAATGAACAAAGAGCAAGCGCATGGCAAACATATTTTCCTTGACTTTACCGGTTATGAACCGCAAGTCGAGAACGATGGCGAATGGATGCTGGATGTCCTCGAACAAGCTGTTGAACAAAGCGATGCCCGAAACGTCCATGCGCACGCCGCCCAGTTTGACGGTTCAGTCTCGCCCGTCGGCTTTGCTGCCGTGGTCTTGCTCGATGAAAGTCACGTTTCTGCCCATTGTTACTCGGAGAAAGGCTGGCTAGCGATTGACTGCTTTACCTGTGGAAACAGCGACCCTGCGGTGATTGCTGACTTCATACAGAGCCATCTCGAGGCGACAATGCCCCACCTGACCCTCAAGCGGCGTACGGTCCAGAATCGATTCTTTCATGATGGGGCCTGACCATGACCATCAGAGCTTTCGTCGATGAACATTATCGCCATTTCAACGCTGGCGCCCTTGCCTCAACAGCCCGGTCATTGACCGAATTTATTGAAAACGGAGGCCGACTCTTTGTCACCCTTGCTGGCGCTATGAGCACTGCGGAACTGGGGCGCAGTTTAGCGCCAATGATCCGTGCCGGCCACATTGCAGGAATCTCGTGCACCGGCGCAAACCTCGAGGAAGATGTGTTCAATCTTGTTGCTCATGAGTCCTATGAAAAAATTGATGACTGGCGGAACCTGACAGCAAAAGACGATGCGGCGTTGCTTCAACGCGGCATGAACCGAGTCACTGACACCTGCATACCCGAAGACAAAGCGTTTCGTAAAATCGAACAACACATGCTTGAGCGATGGCAGAAGGCGAGCGTTGCAAAACAAGCGCACCTTCCTCATGCTTACTTCTATGACATGTTGCAGTCGGGTGTTCTTGATTCCGAATTTGAAGCAAATTCAGAAGATTCATGGCTGCTTGCTGCAGCGAAAGCCAACCTGCCAATGTTTGTTCCTGGGTGGGAAGATTCCACCATGGGTAACATCTTCGCAGCGCGCTCGATTGAAGGGCTCATCGAGGAAGCATGCCTCAAAGGTGGAATTGCCTACATGACGGAATTGGCCCAATGGTATCAATCAGCAACCACCCCGATGGCGTTTTTACAAATCGGTGGAGGTATTGCCGGTGATTTCCCGATATGCGTTGTGCCCATGCTGAACCAAGACCTCAAGCGAAATGTTCCCCTTTGGTCGTGGTTTGGCCAAATCAGTGAATCATCCCCCTCCTACGGCGGCTATTCCGGAGCGCCCCCGAATGAGAAAATCACATGGGGAAAGATTTCACCTGACACACCCAAGTTTGTCATCGAAAGCGATGCAAGCATTGTGGCGCCGTTGTTGTTTGGCTATGTTTTAGATCAATGACGCAAAGCGCACAACACCACAAGTGTTGAAAGGGAGTGCGCTCTAAGTTTTTCTCATGAACAGCGGACCACGCCTTCGTGCATCCATGCTTTGCTTGATGCTGCTGTTGCCACTTGTGGCAAGCGCACAGGCCGATGGCCAACCCGTTGCTCCAAGCATCACCACTTCTTGGACAGACGATGGCAATGGCGGGGTGAACCACGCTTACACCCTGACCTTTTCCGATGAGGATGCGTACGAAATTAATGTTGAACTCAATCATGTGCGCAACGAAGTACCCTTGGAGAATGAGGGATTCATTGCGTGGAGCATCAACGATGATCGCCGCACTGCTGAAGTCACGTTCAACACCTCCATACAATGGGCTGATGAACTTGAACTGATCGTGGACGTCATTGGCTGGAACGGCGAAACGCTTGCCCAACCAGTCACCGCTTCTCGAAGCCTGACCGTCGGCACATGGAATCAACCAATGGCTGACCACGAGGTGATGACGGCAACGACATGGAACCTAAACCAAACATTCGAAGATGAAAATGGCACACAATCATTCGTGCTCTCTTTTGTAGGCCAAGGATGGCAAGAACGGGTTGGACTCGCACTTAACTCCTGGGAACTTGGAAACGGCAGTTTGCTTTCCACCGAAGTCACCAATGAGAGCCAAACCACACTTGATTTGGCACTGGCTTCAATTTGGAAAAATGAGACAATCATGAGCGGTATCCTCACGTCTCAAGTGTTCGATGCAAGAGGCTCCGGCACCTTGTTGATTACCTCTGTGGATGATGGAACCACAACGATGATTTTGGCCAATGTTTCAGATGGTCGTTTCAACCGCACGATGATTGACGGCAACATCTCAGAGCGCGTCAACCTCCAAGCCTCAGGGGCACTTGAAATCAATTCTGATGACGAAGATGGCCTCTTGACCATCGATGGTGAAATCAGCGTACTCTACCTCGAAACTTGGGATGAAAACGGCGTCCGACGATTGGATCATACGCAGTTTGAAGCGCTCGCCAACATGGTGCTGGAAGACGATGGAACTCGAATCGACATCGACCTTGATGGTCTGACAACCTTGGAGCGATGGGTCGACGGGGTTCGCATCGACCACAAGGAAGAATTGGTTGGCAGTGGTACCTTTGGATTCGGTGAATCCGATGAAAATTCAAGCATCCAAATCAACGGAACAATCCTCGACTTCCACACCCTCATCGAAGACGGAATCACCCTCACCGACGACATGCACGTCGACGGCGTGATCACGGGCGATGCTCAAGGCAGTTTCGGTATGGTGCGAACCATTGAAGAAACAGGTGAGCAAGCAAACGCAACAGGGCAGGTGTTCCTTGTCAACGTGATTCATGATGAATCTTGGTTCAACCTCACCGGAATCAACGGTGGAAACTTTTTCGAAGGTGAGGGCATTGGAGCCTCCCACAATGAAACATGGGATTACCAAGTGATTCAATCGGATTGGGAAAACAGAACTGTGCGATTGGTATGGGAAGAATCTGGCGCTGACTCATCGAGCGGTGATGAAAAACCTGCGCGCAGCCCCATAGAAACGAACGCGACACAACCCGAAGCACAAGAGATCCTTGGCAACATCTCGATTGTTCGAGAAACAGGCCTGATGCCGATCCCAATGCTCGCCCACGATGTGGTCCACCTCACTGGAGAAGATGGATTGGAACTCACCGTTGAGGCTTTTGCAACAGGGGTTGACCCTCGAGACGGATTTAACCTCTCGGTCGTTCACTGGACTGGAGTGTACGGCGGTTCGGGTGGAATTGCCAACGGTTCAATTGTCGACGAGGGTCCATTGATGGGGCTTGTCTCAAGCGTTGTTCGAAGCCTTGAGTTCCCGTATGGAGAAGGAAACGATACGGCTTTATTTTCCGAATCTCAAGTGGTGGAGCGCATCCTTTCGCCCTCGATCATCACCGCAGAAAACAACTCGGCACCAATTCTTGTTGAACTTGGCTTTGTTGAGGGATTGATCATCGGTGAAGGTGGCAGCACTGGAACCTTGGTGGCTCACGTCACAGATGCCGAATTCAACATCCAATCTGTCTTGGTTGATTTGACCCCCCTTGGTGGCGAGGTCGTCATGCTGAACGATCGCGGATTGAACGGTGATGCTGTGATTGGGGATGACCGATACACTGCACTCCACATTGTCAAAGGCCTGGAGGTTGGTAACGTCACGCTCAACGTCACGGCAACCGATTGGTTCGGAACCGTCACAGAGGGACAGGGCACCGTTGAAGTGGTGAACCAAGGGCCAAGATTAACTTCAGTTGACATGCTGCCCGACCGAGGTCCACGTGGAACAACCGTGATCATCAACGCACAAGCCTACGATGGACACGGCGTGGATTCTGTTCAAATTGACATGCGCGATCAAGGCGGCCTTCTTGTCAACCTGACGGCAACAAACGGCATTTGGGCAGGGAACTTCTCTGTACCAGAAACCATCGCTCCCGGCGAGCATAACCTCAACTTCATCCTCACCGACGCGCTTGGTCGAAAGAACACCGCAACAGCTTGGCACGGAACAACCGCCAACGCAACCCTTGTCGGACTGTATGGCCCGCATTACCTTCCAGATGATGCGATGAGGCCAGTCACAATTCTTGTCTTTAACACCCCGCCATCGATGGTGGCTCCAAGCTCCATCGCCATCGAAAAAGGCAACGCAGCGACAACTGAACTGCTGGAAGTGGAGATTTACGACACCGATGGCATAGCGGTCGCTCAAGCGAACCTTGGTGTCTTCACGCCACTGGGAACACGAACCGTATGGGTCGCCATGAACGATGAAGGGCGCAACGGTGATCGAATCGCAGGCGATGGCGTTTACACCGTGGAAATGAGCGTTCGTGGAAGCATCCCCCTCGGAACCCATGAGGTGCTCGTCCAATCCTCGGATTCGTACGGTGAAGCCACAGGATACACCTCGATTGCTGTGACCTTATCGGAAGCTGATTCACCCATCCTCAACCCCAATGGTGAATTCCTAACAACAGGCGTTTTGCTTGGTATTTTGGCCTTGTTTGGCGTTGGAGTGGCTGCAATCGTAATCCTCTCGATTCGAAACGGACCAAAGCGTGGAGAGGGCGAAGATATGTTCGGCCTTCAGTAAGCATCCTTGTTGGCCGATAACCGTTTATACCCCTGCTCAGTGGACGAGTTACCTCTGCGAGCGTAGTGTAGTGGTTATCACCCCACGTTGCCAACGTGGGAACCCGGGTTCGAGTCCCGGCGCTCGCACCAACGATAGACTGCAAGCCTTTTTCTCGTAATACCGCACCCTTAGACGGCCGTTAAAGCAGATTCAAACGCCGTTGAATCTCATCTGCGGTGGACTCATAGAGGCTCAGAGGACCACCGACTGGATCTTCAAGACCCCAATCTTGATCGATTTTCATTGCTGGACACTGAACGCCACAGCCCATTGAAATCACCATGTCGTACCCTTCAGCACTGAAAGCGTTGACGTTTTTTGGTTGCATGCCTTCAGTTGAAATGTTACGCCTTTCGAGCACCGTCACGGCATGAGGTGCGATCGATCCAGATGGATGCGTACCAGCGGAATCGGCTTGGTAGCCCATGGCTTTTGCCAATCCTTCCGCCATCTGAGAACGGCACGAGTTTCCGACGCAAACAAACAACAGGCGCATGGATTATACACCACTTCGAGGGTAATTAAAGCAACCTCCATAGTCTAAAGGAAGCGTTCTCAAAGCATGGCGCCCTCACCGCGTCATGAGCGATGCCACTGCGGTCCGAAATGGACTCGTTTTCGCCGCAGTCATGTACGCTTTTTTGTTTGTAAGCCACATCGTTGCAGCGGCAAACGATTGGGATCTTCTGTTTCGCCTCGTTGCTTCGACCATCACAGTTCAAACGTTTTTTGTTGGCACCTCAATCGCCGCTCTTGGGCGTGCAGGGTCATTGGAATCCAAGATGCTGGCTCATCGTCTTGGGTATGGCTTCAGTCTTCCATTAAGCGCTGGACTGGCCTACGCTTACGCTAACCAATCCTTCGATGTGGGCTTGACGCTTGCCTTTCTCGGTGTCGCCACGCTCACTCACGGATTCGCCATTTGGAGATTAAATCGGATGATGGATGAAAAGGTGGATTGAAGTAGGCCCTTTCAGTCCTATGGCCATGTCCGATTCCCCGGTCACCAAACACGGCGCTGATGCTGGCGAGCCGCCGGCTGACGCCTCCCCTCAAGAACAGAAGCAAATGGAACAGGCCTACGCTCAAATGAAGCGAAAGATGTCCATCGCAGAAATTGGAAGGAAAATCAAACACAAGGTCATGGTCCTGTCCGGGAAGGGCGGTGTTGGGAAGTCAACCGTTTCCACAGGCCTTGCGCTTGCTTTAGCGCAACAAGGCCTCAAAGTTGGCATCCTAGACATCGACATCACCGGCCCAAATGTCCCAAAAATGATGGGTCTTGACGGACGACGCCTTCACGTTGAATCTGGGCGAATCCATCCGGCACAAGGGCACCTTGGCGTCAAGGTCATTTCAATGGCGTTCTTGTTGGACAACGAAGACACACCTGTTGTGTGGCGCGGTCCGATTAAACTCGGTGCCATCCAACAATTCATCGGCGACGTCGAATGGGGTGATTTGGACTATTTGATCATCGACTTCCCACCAGGCACCTCTGATGAACCGCTTACTGTGGCACAATCTTTGCCTGATATTGACGGCATGGTCATCGTCACCACCCCACAAGATGTTGCTTTGCTGGACAGCAGAAAATCAATCACGTTCTCGGAATCCCTCAAGGTGCCCGTGCTCGGTGTGGTTGAGAACATGAGCGGCTACACCATCAACGGAAAAGCCCCCGCCAACAGCGAAGTGCAAATCGCAGGACCAGCAGGAAAAACCCTCAAAACAACATCCGATGCCGAAGGGAACTTTGCCATCACCATTGATATCTTCAAACAAGGTGGAGGGAAATCCACCGCAGAGGAGTTTGGTGTGCCTTTCCTTGGTGCTCTTCCATTCGACCCCGGATTCGTCCGAGGCGGCGATGATGGTGTCCATCGCATTGTCAGCGAACCTGAAGGCCCGTCTGCAATCGCATTTGCAGCAGTTGTGGCTGCGCTTCAAGACCAAATCGTCGATTCTGACGGACCTGGTCTGGAAATCATTTGAGGTGATTTCATGACTGAAGAAATGCCAAACCTCGCCCGCATTGAACGGAGGGATGTTGACGTGGTTCTCACCTACGATGGTGCAGCTGAGTTCACCGTGACCTATGATGACCTGCGTCACGCATGCCCTTGTGCAAAGTGCTCACCAATGCGCAACGAAGACGAAACGAGTAAAACCCTTCGACGCCAAGTGGAAGCCCTTCCTAAGGAAAAACCTCAGGTGAGGACGGTTGGAAACTATGCTTTGGGCTTTGAGTGGACAACAGGGTGTTCAAGCGGCATCTACCGATTTGAGCGGATCTGGGATTTGGCAAACCGCAGGGACCCTGACAATGGACGGCCTTATGTCCACGGCGCTTGGTGATTCCAACAACCTGCATTTCTTGGCGTTTGCCGACGACGGTTTGATGAGGTTCAGGCAACCCCATAGGGGTTGGAGGTTAACAGTTGGACGGCATTTACCTGACATGGATGGTGAGCGCATTGACGCTTGGCGTGCTGTTGTTGCCGGCGTTCAAGCAACCATGGATGACCATCACGCTTCCAACCTTCATCGATTTTTTCCGTCGGTATTGGATTCACATTGTGATTGTGTTTTTGATTTACAATTCTAAGGACTTTCTCGACCAACTCGATCGGATCATCATGGCCAATACAGGCCTTGACATGACGCCGTGGATTTTTGCAGTTGAAGGCACCCTTGCCTATGATGTGCAAGTTGCTTTCAAATCGACCTGGTTAACGGTTGCCTTGACCCACTTCTACGTTGCAGGATTCATGTTCATTTGTTATGTTTCAATCTTTTACTTCGCATTCTTTGACGACCGTTGGATTGCTGACCGAATGACCCTTTCAATCGCCTGGGTGTATATTTTAGCGATTCCGTTTTACTTGTTTTTCAATGTGAGAGTGACAGGTGATTACATTCCTGGCATGGAAACATTGGCGTATGATTTAACGCCAGAAATCGCCGACTGGTTCCGGCGGATTGACCCGTTTACCAACGGCTTTCCTTCCCTTCACATCGGCATTCCCTTTGCCGTGTGGTTGTGCTTGACTCGTTTTGATGAAGACCGCAGATGGAACCGGTACCGATGGCTCGTCTTTGTGTACATCGCCATTACCGCTTTTGCCATCATTTACCTTGGGATCCACTGGTTCATTGACATCATCGGCGGGGTGCTTATTGCAAGCCTAGCCGTTACGTTAGCCGGTCGCACCTCAAATGGGTGGTGGAGTATTTTCGATGAGCGGACAATCAATTCTCGCATTGTCACTGTTCTAACAAATCCAAAAAAGGCCTTTGGCATCGCTTACAACCGGTTTGGAGATCAAGTCAAGCGGTTTAGAGATCCAACGAGCAGGGAAACTGGAACCATCGTTTTGGCCATCTTCATTGTGTTGTTCGCCGTAATCACATGGGAACTGAGCCATCAAAGTCTGCCTGCTGGCGGCGTTGAAGCTCCTCAAGATGTGGCTGCTGCCGATGGCTGGATGGTGACAATTGACAACAAAACCACTGGCGCAGTGTTGCTTGTGCATGATTTGAGCAACCTAGAGCAAGAGCCAATCGAAGTGCTCAATGGAAGCGTTGAATTGGATTCACCCTTCGATGTCAACAACGGTATTTTGGTGGTTGCCAATGACACTTCCCTCATTGCTTTCGATCTCAAAAACCCGTCGGCGGAAAATGGCTATGCTATTATTTCCAGCCAAACACTCGAGCAACCTGAGCGATTGTTGCTGACTTCTTCTGGCTCCAACAATTACATTGTGATGCTCTCCGAAGGGCGATTGCAAGCGATGAGCCTCGGAGGCACGACCATAGAACTCGGACTGGCCGATCGCACAATCCTTCACGCACAGGTCTCAAACCTTGAGTTGGCCTTGGTGTATGAAGACACCCCGACGACCGTGCATTTTGCCCGGATTGGTTCGCTTGGTTCAATCGCCATCAAGGACATCAACGCAAGCGCTCCTGTAGAGCAAGACGAGGTTTTGAGCGAATGGGGCACGCCCGTGAACATGTCAAACGCTACAATCACGAACATGGTCTTCGATGAACAGTTTTTGGCAGCGACCGTCAACGTTTCGGCTACAGATCGCCTTGTGGTCTACAACCGAAGCAGCGACGCACAATGGTTGGCAAGCGATGCAAAGTATCCGGTCAGTGACCCTTCGCTCAACAACGGTATTCTCGCATGGTCCATCCGCGATCACCTCGATCCAACGAACCCTCAAGCCAAATACATGGATGGGGAGATTCAATTCCTGAACCTAACTGAGAACCAAACCATGTTGCTCACATCGGATGAACTTCACCAGTTTGGCCCAAAGGTGTTGACCGATCACCTGGTCTACTTCGAAGAGGATGAAATGGGGCTTGTCACCGTTCGCATCCACAGTTGGACACCTGAACTGACGGTCTATTCAAACATCATCATGCAACTTGGTCTGCTGTCGGCGTTCCTGTTGGCTTTCGTTTACGCCTACCAGAGGCATTCAGAACGAACGTTGGAACAACTTCGAAACGAAGAAGAGTGAATCACTTTTTGATGCTCAACATTCGTTCAAGGGCCCAAAGAGAACCCGTTTGAATCGATTCGGGCACCTTGATGGCGTTGGGCACTTCACCATCCACGATGCGTTCGAGAACATCCATCAGGTAAGCGGGGTGGATCATGTACATGGTCGAACACGGGCAGATTTCTTCATCCAAGCATTCGATGTGCTTGTCCGGATGCTCTTGAGCCAAGCGTGCAACCATGTTGATTTCGGTTCCAACGGCAATACGAGCACCTGGCTCTTGCTGTTGAACGAAGTTTCGAATGTATTGTGTGGAGCCGTTTGCGTCGCTTACATCAACGGTCTCTTTTGGGCATTCAGGATGCACCACAACAATGCCTTCTGGTTCGCGCGCTCTGAAGGCTTCAATCTGTTCAACAGTGAAGCGCTTGTGCACCGAACAGAACCCGTGCCATAGAATGATACGACTGCCTTCCACCTCACCCATAGCGCCGATGCCAGGCGTCCAAGTCGGCATCAAGGATACATCAATGCCCATAGCGGAACCCGTGTTGCGTCCAAGGTGTTGGTCCGGGAAAAACAGGACTGAGCCGTTGACGCCTGCTCGGTCAAACGCCCATTGAAGGGCACCGGAGGCGTTGGTGGAGGTGCAAACAATACCGCCATGACGCCCAACGAAATCCTTGAGGTCTGCGCTGCTGTTCATGTAGGTCACTGGAACCAGATAAGAGTCCCCTTCGTCAGCAAGCGCCACAGGATCGGGGCGGTCAATAGGGTCCTTCAGGCCGGACTGTTCAAGGATATTTTTCCATGCCACTTCGACTTCACCCAAGGTTGCCATGTCCGCCATAGAGCATCCTGCTCGAAGGTTTGGAAGAATGACGTGCTGCTCATCTGTTGTGAGAATGTCGGCAGACTCAGCCATGAAATGAACACCGCAAAACACGATGTATTTCGCCTTGGATTCTGCTGCCATTTGGCTAAGCATAAACGAATCGCCCAAGAAATCAGCGTGCATAACAATGCTGTCGCGCTGATAGTGATGGCCTAGAATAAGCAGATCTTCACCAAGTTGAGCCTTGAGTTCTTCAATCCTGTCGGCAATGGCTTGCTCTTCGGTTGAGAGTGTGGTGTCCATGAAGTCCACGGAACACATTGGGAGGGACACGGTCATGGTGACTCATATATCCCAAAGCGTGACCCTTATTGAATCAATCCACATCTAAAGATTTGATAAACCAGCGCCTTGAGCACCCTACATGGTCTTCCAAGAGGGTGAGCGTTTGCACCTCGGTGCAGAGGCTGAAGTCTGGTCGGGTGACTGGATGGGGCGTGCAGCCGTTCGAAAGCAGCGGCGCCCAAGAGCGTGGCGTCATCCTGATTTGGACCATCGATTGGGCCACCGGCGAATGATGAGTGAAGCGCGCCTTATGGTGCGGATGCACCGAGCAGGGTTACCGGTTCCAGCGTTGTTTGATCTCGATGTCGAGGCTGGCATCATGGTCATGGAACGGATGCCGGGGCGTCCACTGATCGAAGTGCTACGCGATGCCTCAATGGACGAGGAATTCATTCAGAAGGCCCTTGAAAGCACAGGCTCGGCGATTCGCAATGTGCATCGACTTGCCATCACCCATGGAGATTTGTCAACAAACAACGTCTTGGTTGACAAAAAGGGCAACGCTACATTGATCGATTTTGGACTCGCTGTTATTGATTATGAAGTGGAAAGGTTTGGAATCGACCTCCATGTCATCGACGAAATCCTTGGCGCTTCACACCCCGACATCACCGATGCAATCCATCATTTGATCAACGGGTACGAGGCAGAGGAACAACGACAAGGTGCACCGATCGATCAAACCGGTGGGGCTGTTCCTACAGCCACTGAAGTGCTAAAACGCCTTGAGAATGTACGCACACGAGTGCGTTATCATGGATGATTATTCCATCAACAAGCGAAGTTCTTCCACACTGCGCAACTCGGCGAGGTAGATTTGTTCGATGGCGTCTTTGAGGTCTTGATCGTCTGCTTCTTCCAACTGAATCATCACATCACCGTACACAGCTGCCGCTTGGGTCTCAGTTTCGAGGGAAAATTGAAGCATTTCAGAATACTCTGTAGTGTGAATGATTGGATGAGGCGCCCGCTCTGTCACAGGGATTCCTTGCAACTTGACAATCGATTGGCGCACAATGTTGGCGTGGGCCAAGGACTCTGTTGCTTCTGAGTCAAACATAGGACCGAGTTGCAAACGGTGAATGCCTCGCACGTTGGCAGCATAATGAGCGTACATGTTGATGGCTCTCAATTCCCATCCAAGGGCTTCGTTTAGTTTTGCGATTAATGTAGCGTGCAGCATGGTATCATCTCTTAGGGGTTACGAAACATTTCACTTGCATCTGCCCCTCAGTAAGCCTTCGAGATTGCAATACATAAACCCATGCTGTTGGCCAAAATTAGCTCAAAGCCAGATTGCTTCACCGAGTTTCCAACCAATTAAAGCGAGCAATGGGCACAGAATCATCGTTAAACCGATGTAAGAAAGGGCAACCGTTGAATCGCCCTGGTCAAACAAGGTGACCGTTTCGACTGAAAAAGTCGACATGGTGGTGAATGCACCGAGCACGCCGGTGGCTAATAGAAGAGCGAGGTTGGTCGAAATGAGGTGCTGTGCAACGCTGACCGTGAGAACTCCAAGCAGCAAAGATCCGATGAGGTTCACGCCCAAGGTGGCGTACGGGAATCCGTCATGAGCCACCCATTCCCCAATCAAATACCTCAAGGCAGCACCGACTGCTCCACCAACGGCAACGATCAGAATCTGTTGAAGCATGACCTTTGCTTTCAGCCATGGCTAACAAAACTGCCGGAAAGAGGCGCATGAAGTCAGTCACTTGAGGGGGATATCTCAAAACCGATACCACCTCGGAGGGGTATGGGACGAACCGTGTGGTTTCTGACAGGCAACCAAGGGAAAATCAAGGAAGCAGCCCACCATCTCCAGCCGTTGGGGTATGATGTCAAGCAACTCATGGTCCCGGAAGGGACTGTGGTCGAACCGCAAGCGGATGGACTCACAGAAGTGGCAATGGCTAAAATTCAGCAAGCCGTTCCTTTCCTAGAGCATCCTGATGACCTTTTGATGGTGGAAGACGCCGGACTGTTTGTTGACGCTTTGGATGGATTCCCTGGCGTGTATGCGGCTTACGCACTCAACACAATTGGATGCTCAGGCATCTTGCGGCTGCTTGACCACTTAGGTTCTGAAGACCCTGTTCAATCCGCTAAACTGCGTCGAGCTTCGTTCCAAGCGGTGGCTGTAATGTGGCACAAAGGCGAGGTCTTCATCGGCAACGGAACCTGTCCGGGCTGGATCGCATCTGAAATCACCGAAGGAGAAGGATTTGGATTTGACCCTATTTTTGTTCCATCTGACTTGGATGAAGACAACCAACCTCTCCCTGCCGGCACTTACGGTGCGGTGAGCACCCACGGCACAACCTTTGGCGGGATTTCGCTTGAGGAAAAGCAAACCTTCAGCCACCGTTCAAGGGCGCTTGAAGACTTACTGCGTCAGTTGCCATCAGCATGATAAGTTGAGGCAGATTGGAGTTGGTGAGGCACATGCTATTTCTACGGAGGATGTCGGGAGTTTACGCTCTCACCGCCACTGCGATTTACATTGCGTTTGCAAGTTCATTGAAGGATGAAGTTGCTTGGAGCCTCATCGGTTCAATCATTCTTGGTTGCTTGATTTTCATAGGCTCTTCTGATGCTTCAAAGCCAAAGCGAACCCGACAAGCGCCACCAGCGGAGATGCAAACCATCGAAGAGGCAGAACCGGAACAGGAAGATTCTGGCCTCGACATACCCGACGCCGTCAATCAGAATAATTTGGATGGCGCAACGCTCAGGGAACGCAAACTTGCTAAAATTCAAGCAGCTGAAGCCGAGAAGGCAGCAGCGTTGGCCGCAATGGCTTCAACAGAAGGAGAATCAGAAGAGGAACTCGTCGAAGTGACCCTCGAGATGGAAGATGTTCACGTCGCCGGCGAATTTGTGGTCGAAGTTTCCGCTGAATCGGTCGAAGATGCCGACATCGAAGCGACGGTTAAGCAACGACGGATCGACCATGACGTCGTACGAGAGCGCATCGAAAAGCGGCGCCGGGGCCAACTTGCAGAGATTCGAGCCTCAACCGCTAAACTCTGGGAAGATCAAACCGCTGGCGAAGACGTCGTAGCTCTACTTCAAACACCGGGCCACGGCCACAGTGTCCTTGTTGAGCCAGAAAACCCAGAACCAGGCCATATTTACGGTGCAACCTTCATCAGAATTGATGAATCTCGCATTCTCAAGTTGCGGACACCTCTTGACAGCGGCTTTGAGCAAGTCAAAAAGGAAGAAGTTCCAACCCTTCCAGTGCTGCTGGACCCAGATGGTAAGCCTCTTCCACCGCTTCCAGCGCTTGGTGGAGAACTGCCACCTTTGCCTCTACCACCGGCAAGCGGTGCTTTGGCGGCATTGAAGGATGAAATGAACGCTTGAGCCGCCCAATGGCCTGCTCAAGATTCAAGAGCGGTGAAGGGTAGACCTTCTTGATGGGTGAACAGCAAACGTTGACCTCGGGCCAAAAATGGACCCATTCAACAGCATTGCTTGGGCTGTGCTTGGTCGCAATTGCACCCTCGATTTCCACCATTACTGGGTTTATTTTTCAGGCAGGCATGATTGCTGTCTTTGTGTTCATTTTCACTAAGTTGTGGATTTTTGGCCTCCCGGCTTTCTGGCACCTCAAGGTCGAAGGGAAACCTGCATCGTGGTCGAAACCAGCCCAAGGCGGTTGGTTGGTATCGTTGGGCCTTGGTCTAGGCATGATGGTCTTCATCATTGGTGCCTACCTTCTGTTGGGCGACCTGATGATCGATAAAACGACAATGACCGAACTTATCGAGCCTGTTGGTTTGACCACTGCTTCAACACTGGCCGGTGCGATATTCTTCTGGGTCTTCGTGAATTCTGTCCTAGAAGAATACGTCTACAGGTGGTTTATCACATCGAAAATTGAAGAAATCTTGGGCGGCAAATGGCGAGCTATATTCCTCTCTGCGGGCGTGTTTACCGTCCACCACACCATCGCATTGATGATGTTTATCAGCCCTCTTGGTACTTTCATAGCTTCGCTTGGCGTGTTCATAGGTGGCGCTATTTTTTCATGGATTTACCTGCAATACCGAAGTATTTGGGTCGCATGGGTCGCTCACGCCTGCGCTGATGTGGCTGTGTTTGGCATCGCTTGGCACCTCATCATAGGTTTTTGAGTGTCAAATAACCCTGATATTTCTCGATTAAAGGGACATCCCCTATGGACATTTAAGTACTGTGGATGTGTAATTATAATGCACGAATGTGTGAATCCCCGGTGCCTAGCCATGTATCAATGAACCCAACCAGCCCCTGAAAAACGAATCAGAATGCCTTGAGGCATTTTGTTCAGGCGTTGAATGCCGAAAGTGCATTCAGCGAGAAAAGGCAATTGGAGGATAAAAGATACATGAACAAGAAACGAAAAGGCATCAAGCGAATACACAACGGGATCGACCGCCACACAGGCAGACGAGTTTCTCCGAGACGTACCGCTTACGAACCCAGCGATGGGAATAAAAAAGGGAAAACCAACCGTGAAAACCTCTCACAAGCAGACCGTGAAGCATTTGACAAGAATGAAGAACGCAAGCAGAAGCGGCGTGAACTGGCGAACTTAGCACGCCAAGAATGGCTTGCGGAGCGCAGTCAGAAGCCGGAACCATGCTGTGATTGTGAAGAGGCCCGAGACGCAAAGAACATTTGGCTGCTCGAACAACTGAAAGCAGTGAATTGTGATACCGTCGTTGACGAACTCACTGGCGTCAAGGTGAGCCGGATCATACCTCGGAGTTTTGAAAACCGAGAGGCTGTGAGAAAGCATATGCACCACTTTGCACCGTTTGCAAAGAAAAACGGTTTCACTCGCCACTGGCGATAAGTTGGACCCCTGAGGCGCAATGCGCCAACCACCTCGAGAGAGGGAGCCGGGAACTTGGGGGCTTCGGCCCCCTTGTTCCCCCCACACATAACCCCGATTATTCATGCATCCATTCTGGCGATGTGCGATTCAAAAACGCATCAACTCCAATTTCCTTATCCTTCGAATCAAACAAGGAAGCGAAAGCTTCTGCTTCGATTGCCACGCCTTCAGTGAGCCCGGCATCCAACGCAGCCCGAACCGTTGCTTTTCCAACGCGCAAGGTGTTTGATGATTTATTTCCAATCATGCGCGCCATTGACATTGTGGTTTCAAGCAGATCTTCTGGCTCGCATACCTTGTTGGCCAAGCCAATGCGATGAGCTTCCGCTGCATCGACCATTTCACCGGTGAAAATCATCTCCATTGTCTTTCCATAACCGATGAGGTTGGCAAGCCGTTGCGTGGCACCATAGCCCGGAATCAGACCGAGGTTGATTTCAGGCGTTCCAAAACGGGAGCGCGTAGAGGCGATGCGTATGTCGCATGAGCAAGCAACTTCACAGCCGCCGCCCAAAGCAAATCCGTCAACCATGGCAAGGGTAGGTTTGCTCAAATTCCACAACGCTTCTACGGCGTTATCTGCAAACATCACTCGAATGTCATCGCTTTTTTTGCCGACAAATTCAGTGATATCCGCTCCGGCCACAAAGGCATTTGGTTTTGCACGCTTACCCTCTAGCGGTGTGTTCGGTTGGGCACCCGTCATCACAACGACCCGTACATGAGGCGTTGATTCCACCCACGCCACCATGCTCTTGATCGCCGCCATGACTTCGGCGTTCAAGGCGTTGAGTTTATCGGGCCGGTTGATGGTGACTAGAGCGATTGAACCAACATCTTGTTCCGAATCTATGGGGTGCTCTTCGATTGACATCACGTCGCTTCCTGGGGCGCTCATGGCCTTGGCACGGCACCGCGGTTCATCATTCCACCGACCCAAGAAACAGGACTGTTCATCAACTGAAAACCAAGAATACAAAGACCACGACCGCCTGCTCTGTGCATGGTTGAATCACAAGCGCCCCTCGTCATGGCAAAAGACATGGCCAAAAAGTACGGTGATTTCATCGCCCTTCATCCGTTGAACGTCGAAGTTCACGCGGGTGAATTTTTCGGCGTGTTTGGGCCAAACGGTGCAGGTAAATCGACGTTTATCAAACTTCTAACAGGCCAACTGAGGCCCAGCAAAGGACAAATTGAGGTGCTCGGCGTCAACGCTGTAGCCGATCCTCAAAAAGTCAAAGCAAACATCGGGATCGTCCCCGAATCTGAATCACCGCCTTCTTTTCTTACCCCCACAGAATTCCTTGAATTTGTGGCGAGGTTGCGCAGGGTCGATGACATTGAAGGCAAGGTTGAGCACTGGCTTGAATGGTTTGGTCTCGATGAAAAAAGAGACACGATGTGCAAGGACCTGTCAAAGGGGCAGCGGCAGAAGGTCATGCTCGCAGCCGCCTTCATTCACAAACCAAAACTCCTGTTTTTAGACGAACCTTTCGCCAACCTCGACCCGATTTATCAGCGTAAATGCCGTCAGTGGCTGCTCGATCATGTCAAAGAAGGGGGAACGATTTTCCTCTGTTCTCACGTCCTTGAAATGGCAGAACGAATGTGCAACCGAATGGCGATCATCAACGATGGAAAGGTGCTTGCCGCTGGTACCGTGAAAGGACTCAAGAAAAACCAAAACGAAACGCTTGAAGATGTGTTCATTCGACTCGTCGGGCGTTCGATTGAAGACGTTGAAGCCCAAGACATTGACGCAGAAAAGGATGGAGCATCTGAGGAGGAATGAACGTGCCTGGAGCGAGCATTGTTTCCCGCGATTGGAACGATGTGGCCGAAGGCAAAGACGCTGCTTACGCCCCAATGGGCACCTCATCTCAAGGCCAAACGCTCCACGAACCTTTGCGTGGGTGGAATTCCTTTTCTGCCACCTTCCGAGTGATGTTCAAAGAGGAAGGGCGCAAAAGCATTGAATTTGCTAAGAAGCGTCAAATTATTTTGTTTCCTTTGCTGCTTACCCTGATCACCGCTTTGACCACGGTTGGCCTTCAATTCCTAGTGGGTGATTCTTCGGCTCAAGTCAGTGACATTGACCAAAAGACATTCAGTTGGGGCGAATTGAGGTTTGCGCTCCACCTCCCCCTTTTGATGTTCAGCTTGGGCATGGGGACCTTTGCCTTCATCGGCCATGATGCAATCGTGCATCGTTCGGGCACCAAAAATTACCTCTTAGCAGCACCAGCCCTCCAGCCTTTACCAAACTCCGTCGCCCACTTTGCCTACTTCATCAAAGATTTGAGTTTCTATGTCATGCTGATTTTGACACCTGTGATCGCAGGCATGGCCCTCGGCATAGCGCTCGAGGCAGCAGAAGGGGTCAACACCCCGCTTGAATGGTCGAGCCTTCCATGGACGTGGTTAGCGATGATCATCACGCTTGGCCAAGGGCTTGCCCTGGCCTTTTTGGGCTCATCATTGTGGATGAGGGGCCGCCCTTACACCATCATCGGTCCGATGGTGATCGTTGCTTTTGGCGTCATCATAGGGTTGGGCCAAGTGAGCCTTGATGGCGTTCTTTGGGGGCTTTATGTCCAATCAAATCAGAGCGTTCCAGTGGCGAGTGCAGCCCTTGGTGGCTGCATCCTCATTGGCCTTGCAGCAAGCGCTTTAATCGTTGATGATTTTGATGTATCTGTGGTTCAGAGGAAGGAAATGTTTGTTCCAATTTACAACAGGTTAGGCTTCCTTGGTGACGGTGAAATCCGCTTGATTGTAGCAAAGGAATTTGTCGATTTGTTCCGGTCTGGTTCAATCAAGAAAATGACCGTATCTTATGCAGTTCCTCTCGTCGTGCTGCTCGGAATGGCATGGCTTGTCGATTTCGCAGAAGCCCCAATCCCAATCAATTTACTCTCGTATGCCCCGTTCCTTGGCTTCTTTGGATTCAATTTCTATTCTTGGCTCACCATCTTGGATTCACCGGAATTCATGAACGGCTTGCCGCTGCGAGTGCCGCAATTGATCAGGGCGAAAGTCATCGTTTACTTCTTGGCGACGTCATGGATTTCATTGATTTTCATCGTCCTTATGGCGTGGCAACTCGACGAATGGCCCTCGTTGCCAACCAGCATCATTGTGATGTTTGCCAATTCCATCTACATTGTAGCCCTCACCGCCTTTTTGATGGGGTTGCGCCCGAACAAAGCAATCTTTGACGCATCGATTATGATCTGGTTCTGGATTGGCACCGTGCTGCCGTTGCTTGGTTTATTCCTGCTCTCCTTCACACAAGGTGATGTGTCCTTGTATGGCAATTGGTGGGAGCGGGCGAGCCAAGACGGTCTTGCCGCCACCGCAACAATGTACGACCAGACAATGGTCGAGCAAGGTTACAAAGGCATGCTTGTAATTTCCGTAGGCCTGCTGTTCGCTTCGGCCTTGTTGTGGAAACTCATGGACCGACGCTGGGGCAAGGCTGAATTCTCCAATTGAGCCGTAAGTCGCACGTTCGTTGAGGTATCTTGATGAGCGTCGGGCAGCGCCGAACCAACATGGGTCGGGTCGTCGCTGTTTGCGGAATGCCGGGTTCTGGCAAAGGTGAATTCGCTGCTGTCATCGCCCAACAAGGCGTCCCTGTTCTATCGATGGGCGACATGGTAAGGGCTGAAGTCCGGCGCCAAGCGCTGGAAGAAACGCCAGGAATCTTCGGCGAAATCGCAGCCCAACTTCGCGCTGAACACGGTGAAGATGTGTTGGCCGTTCGGCTGGCAGATGCCGTCGACGCGTTGCTCGTGGAACATTCCATCGTCCTCATCGAAGGCATGCGTGGTACCGCAGAACGAACGGTGTTCCACGGGCGATGGAGCGATGCTTTTGCTTCGCTTGCTGTCGATGCATCACAAGATGTACGATTCATGCGCATCCAACACCGAGGCCGATCCGAAGACGGGGACAGGGATGCATTTGAAGTTCGAGATGCTCGAGAAATTGGCTGGGGTTTGGATCAAATCATCAAAGAAGCCGACCACCTGATCGATAACAATCAAGATTTGGAATCCTTCCGAGCGGCATGTCAAAATTGGTACCTCGATTTTGAGGCTTAATTCCACGATGTTTCACCCCGTTTTGGAGATGTTCATGGCACCTCACATTCGGTACGCAGGACGGCGGTTTTAGGGGCATTGTTCACCCAAGTGTTATAGTCGGCCACAACTTGTGAGAAATTGCTTCGGCAAGGGGTGTGCGCATGGCGAGAAAAAACAACAAAGGAGGTGGCAAGCGACAGCGAGCCCAACAACGCGCTCAGTACGACGAATTGGACAAGTATCCCGTCCTTCCACCGCACGCCTTCGCCCGCATTGTCCGTGACAAGCAGACGCTCAACATCATTTACCAAATCATCGAGCCCCCGATGACCAAAAAAGAACAAGAGCAGCGTGACGAAATCTTGGATATTTTTATCCGCTCCCTCACCGCAAACATCGAAGAAATCGATGCAAATCCGGAGGCTTACATTCGCACGGCCATGGACAAGGTCATCAAGGCATACGGCATGAAGATCAACAAAAAATCCAAGTCGAAGATTTTCTACTACCTCAAGCGCGACCTGATTGGTTACGGTGAAATGGACGTGTTGATGAACGACATCAACGTTGAAGATATTTCCCTCGACGGGACAAACGTCCCTATTTTTGCATACCACAGGAAGTTCGAATCTGTAGAAACTACTTGTGTTTGGAAAACAGATCACGAACTCGAATCTTACGTGATTAAACTCGCCCAACGTTGTGGAAAGCACATTTCAGTTGCAAGCCCATTGCTGGATGCAACGCTGATGGACGGTTCCAGAATTGTCATGAAACTCGGCAGAGAAGTTTCAACCCGGGGTTCTGCATTCTGTATCCGACGGTTCAAGGACGATCCGTTCTCACCTGCCGATATCGTGGCGTTCAGAACAATGTCATCCCTGATGGTGGCCTACCTCTGGATTGCGTTCCAAAATGAAGTCCCAATGCTCTTCGTCGGAGGTACTGCTTCTGGAAAGACAACAACACTCAACGCCATGTGTATTTTCATCCCATGGCAGATGAAGATTGTATCAATCGAGTCCACCCGTGAAGTCAACATCCCTCAACCAAACTGGGTCCCTGGTCTAACTCGACAAGGCTTTGGTGGAGAATCCACAGACGGTGTCATCGGGGAGTTCGAGTTGCTCAAAGCAGCGTTGCGTGAGCGCCCAGAATACATTATTGTCGGTGAAATCCGTGGTGCGGAAGCCTATGTGTTGTTCCAAGCCATGGCAACAGGCCACTGCGCTTACTCAACGGTTCACGCAGATTCGGTAGCGTCCCTTGTTCACCGGCTGGAAAACAAGCCAATTGACATCCCGCGCGTTCTGCTCCCTGCATTGGAAGCATGCCTCATTCAGATTCAGACCCGTATCAATGGAAAGCGTGTTCGCCGAACAAAGCAACTTGTGGAAATTGTCGGAATTGACCCGAACTCATTGGAGATCATCACCAACGAAGTGTTCCGCTGGGACGTGACCTCAGATGATTTCATCTTCAGCGGCAAGTCCTACGTTCTCGAGAAAATCATGGTCAAAATCAACTTTTCACAAGACGACATGCGCCGTGAGTTACGAACACGCAAGCGAATTCTTGAGTGGATGGTTTTGAACGACATTCGCAAGGCCGACCAAGTGTCACAAATCGTTACTGAATACTACGTGCGACCAACCGAAATTCTCGCACGAGTTGACGGTTTGCGTTGAAACGAAACAAGGAAGTGAGCAGCAATGGACCTGACCACATGGCAAAGGATTTGCAACAGAATCCTAGGTCGCGTTGTCAAAAAGCGAGCTCGAGCCGACAAAGCCCTCTCTGACAACCTCGTCAAAGGCTCCATGAAAATGATGCCTGAGGTTTACTTGGCGACTGCAATCATGACCACGATTGCCATCACTTTGTTGTGCTGGGGCTTTGTGTCACTGTTTTTCATTCCCGACATCGGGATCATTGCCTATTGGGAATCAATTCAAGATCCCGCAACCCTCGATTACTGCTTCGAATGGGAATATTGGAATCAAGACCTCATCGATCCAACTCGCCCAGGCAACGGTTGCGACGAATTTGCCTACCAAGTGTTCCCGTCCGGAGCCAAGGGAATGATCATAGCATTTGGTGGATTCATCATCCCCTATGGTGCGTTCAAGTACAACAAAAATGGGGCAAAG
Source organism: uncultured Candidatus Poseidoniales archaeon (assembly GCA_905181785.1). Lineage (GTDB taxonomy): Archaea > Thermoplasmatota > Poseidoniia > Poseidoniales > Poseidoniaceae > MGIIa-L1. Next base: position 3,750 of record CAJIZC010000015.1, on the reverse strand, counting down.
CGAGAAGCTACACGTCGTGGCGCCATGATTGAGAAGTACCTTCCATACGCTGCATCGTACACCGCTGCAATGTCCGCCGCAAACGCAACACCTTCGAAGATTTTCAGATCGCTTGCCATGAACAAAGAAATTTATGGCGACGTAGCGGATGACGCTGCACTCGTTTATCGTGACGTCACGTTGCTGGGTTACGACTTGATCACTGCAATGAAAATGAGCGTCGACCGTGCTGCTTCAGTTTGGTTGACTGAATTTTTCCAGGGCATGGTCGGAACACTCACTGCAGGAGGGCAGCTCAAACTGTTCTTCCTCAACCGTGCCGAGCATTACATGCGAGAGAACCGAACCCGAATGCAAATGTTCCTCGAATCAATCGCTCTTCTTGCGGAGTCTTACATTGTCGTCGCAGTAGCAATGCCCCTGTTTTTAATCGTCATGCTGGTCATCATGTTCTGGGTATCTGGCAGCGGCGCTCAAATGTCAGAAGGCATGCTGTATGGCATTGTACTGGGCTTTGTCCCAATGATTCACATCGCCTACGCCATTCTGGTTTGGACGAGCAGCAAGGAACAAGATATGTGAGGAGGTGAAAGGTATGGCGCGCAAAAAGAAGAACAAGATTGTTGTTGAATTGGATTTGCCCAAAGACGACACGACCTTGACAAAACTCTACGCCATCTTGTTTGTTTCTATCCTTCTTGGGTTGTCCACGGCCATCGTGTGGTCCACCAACTCTGGGTTCATTCCAACCACCAACGGGGAACCAATGTTCACCAACGTCTATTGTGGTGCCACAGCGAAGGACAGCATGGGCAACAGCATGGGAGCACAGTTCCAAACCAATCAGAAACCGTCCTATGCCGCCAACGAATCCTGCGCCCTGTTGCATGACAAGCCAGATGTTGTCACGTGGACTGATGAAGAATGGACTTCTGTTTCCAAGCGTGGAAAGAACTTCGACGTCCCCGGCATAGATTCCTCGCAAACGGGCGGTGTAGGCGTCCCCCAGCCCCTGTGGGCAAACTGCAGCGTGAGTGCGGACATTCCAACTGAATACACCATCGCTATTCGATCGCAGGCTGGAGTGATCATCGACTACCACAACGGCACAACCGATAACGACAACAACCCCGATAACGATGGGTGCGGGCTCACCATCGCTAATATTCCAGCTGACACGCGGTATGAATTCCTCGTCTATTCAAACGAAGAAGGGAAGTTCCTTTCCAAGGTGACCTTCGACGTGACCGTCCACTACTATGACGGCATTCCCGCCAACATGAATAACAAATCATTCTGGATTGGCCCTGAAGTTTCCCTTGGCCCAATCGATATCCACCCCTTTATCTTCCTCAACTTCTTTGGAATGACATGGTTCTTCTTCCTCTACCCTGCTTCCTACTACTGGGAACGGGTCGAGAACGCCCAAAACGCAGTCGAAGAGAAGTTCCCAGATTTCCTTCGTGACCTTGCTGAATACTGGAAGGGAGGTCTAGCGATGACGGTAGCGGTACAGACGTTGGCAACCTCTGAATACGGGGCACTGAATGACGAAGTCAAAAAAATGTCAGACCAACTCAGCTGGGGTATCAAATTCAGTGACGTGATTAAGCAATTCGCTGATCGTGTTGGAACACCGCTTGTCCAGCGGGCGATTGCACTGATTGCTGAAGCGGACCGTGCAGGTGGAAAGATTTCCGATATTCTCGTTACTGCAGCCAACGACTCTCGAGAATTGAAGTTCTTAGAAGGCGAGCGGCGACGGGCTATTGGGTCTTACATTGCGGTTATTTGGACCTCCTACTTCGTTTTCCTTGGCGTGATTGTCACGCTCGCTGTTGTCTTTATTCCTGCTATTGCGGGCTCGAACTCGGGCGGTGAAGACGGCGGAGACAGCGGTGGACAAACGATTGGAAACATGACCATTCGAAACATCGATCCTCTGTTTTTCCTGACTGTATTTTACTACGGCGTTACGATGCAGGCTGTCGGTAACGGGACCATGGCAGGTTTGATGTCAACCGGTCGATTCTCCACCGGATTCAAGCACTCAGGCATGATGATTCTCGTGTCCCTCTTCGTCTTCAACTTCCTCGCATTCACTCCAAACCTCATCGGAATCACAGAGGTTCCAGGGCTGAATCCATCTTCGGGTGCGTTTGTGCCCTCGGGATTGTACTTCGGTGGTTGAATGAAGCACGATGAAGAAGCTCAAGTCCACATCCTTGAGATGTTGACCTTGTTTTGGTTGTTCTTTATGTCGGCCACATTCCTGATTCGAGTTCACGTGCCCGATGCCCCTTCGGTGGCTCACGATGCTTCGCTTGAGATTGCAGGAGATGATGCGGTGCGTTATGCACTGGGCCTCGAAGCCGAAGTTCAAGGCGAGAACAGGCTTGAAGAAGTGCTCAACAACGGTGAACTCGATGCGGCTTGCACCATGCTCCAAGACAGCATCGCTGTTGGCAAAGAAGCAAATTGTTGGCTGGCGCAAAACAGCGGCGTAGCAACACCTTACGGCCGCACCGGTACGCCTGCTGGCGGCACCGTAACGGTTCACCACTTGGTTGTGGTCAATGCCGATGCTTGGACCGTCACCCTCGATGTCTGGGCCCGTGGAGGTGCTGCTTGATGCGAACCTCTAAACTCAATCAATCCAACGATAGAGACGCTGCTCAGATGCTGTTGGCAACGGGTGTTGTTCTCTTGATGTCCCTGCTGTCCATGGCCATTTTTGGCGTTAAGGTTGCAGGCCTCACCTTGCCTCACGACACCGCTGCCGATGGGGTCATCATCACGGCGCAAGAGGTGACCAATGGCTTGCCTGAACTCACCGAAGCGAGAACTCAGCTCTGGATCGATGGTGGTCTCGAACCGCTCGTGGCAGCGCAAACCGCTATGGAAGGCATTCACAATGACATGCTGCACCATGGTGAGATTCGCGGCATAGAGGTCAAGATGATTGACATCAACATTTCAGAAGTCGACAGCACCACGCTGAGCGTCACGGGCGAATTGGGCGTTTCGGATGGCGATGCAATGCTGAGCATTCTCATCAGTTTCACGATCACACACGCCTGATCAGCGTGTTTGGTGGTCGTTCCATGCGACATCCATCAAATGCTTGATTCGGTCCGTATCGCTCTTGACCATGGACAAATCAACAATGGGCCAAGAGGCAATCTTGGCTCGGTCCATCAAGCCGCCTTGAATGGCTCGAATTCGAGGGAACGCTGCAAGATAGCGGTCGGCTCGACGAAACGAATGGGCATCTCGGGTCCGAAGCATGGTCTTGTGGCGCTCTTCTTCACTGACCGCCATCACCAAACCAACAGCGATGCCGCCGGCTTCTCGCCAACTGCGCAAGAGGCGTTCACTCGGGTTGATGTGCACGCCTTCAATCAGCAAGTCAATGCCTTCACGCCGAGCGCGGTCGATGGTCGCTACGATTCCACCCTCTACAGCTTGGCACGTATCGAGCCAGTCGATGACTGGCTCGCCTGATTCGCCTCGGGAAAAAGAAGAACGATGAAGGCTTGCAACGCTGCGTTCTTCATCACACGCTCGCATGATTTCGCGAATCGCATCAGTGGACAAAAGACGAGCAAAACCTGAATCCGCTGCAAGTTGAACCGAAGCGGTGGACTTGCCAGTTCCTGTGGCTCCAGCGATGACAAGGAGCCGTGGAGCACGGTCAGCAAGGGTGCGAGCAGCGTCTTGGCCCAATCCAATCTTACGAGCCATGAGGTT
>CAJIZC010000014.1 GCA_905181785.1 uncultured Candidatus Poseidoniales archaeon | reverse complement strand
CTTAATTCACAAGAACTTGAACTCAACAAAACCTCTGTCTATGAACTCTTTCGAGATGCAGTAGAGCCTTCAATCTACGAATCTTTAGTCACCGTTGGCCGCCTCGATGAAGACACAACTGGTTTGTTACTGGTTACCACTGATGGCAAATTGGTTCATTCGGTCACCGACCCGCAGAAGAAGGTCAAGAAAACGTATCGCGTGAAGACACAAGATGCAATTACTGAGCTTCAACTCGAATCAATCCGGGAAGGCGTTGATGTCTCTGTCACCGAATATGGTTCGCTGGAAGAGTTTCAAACACGACCAGCGATCATCGAATTGGAAAGTGACATATGTGCAGTTTTGACTATCGATGAAGGGAAGAAAAGACAAATTCGTAGAATGTTCACTACTCTTGGAAACCATGTTACGAATCTCCATCGATTATCAACCGAGCGAATGGTGCTCAAAGAATACAATCTCGAACTTGGAGCATTTTGCAAAGTTACACGTGAAGAAGTACATCAGGCCTTGTTCTCTTGACTCATCAAACACCGACGGCTTCAAAGCCGCCATTTTTGCTTCGAGCCGTAGGTCATGGTACGCCAAAGCCATTCAGCAGGGCCAAAGGCGTAACGCTTGAGCCACCACGGGCTAAGGAGGAGTTGGAAGCACCAAATCAATACGACGATGACATACAGTTCCCATCGCTCAAAAGTACCAATTAATCCAAAGCCAGCACCGGTGAAAAGTATCAAACTCAGCAGTGAATGCAGTAAGTAATTACTCAACGCAGTTCGACCAACCGAAGCAATTCGAGCGCGTAATGAAGGCCATAGTTCACCTTGACACGCCAACATCACGAGCCCTAACCATCCCAATGCCATACTGACGCGTCCGAGGTGGTAAGATCCTTGGAACCACCCCGAGATGATGAGCACGTCATAGTTGCTTTCAATCGCTTGATACAGTTCTATTCCATTGACGAAGAGTCCGAATGAAAAACCAAAAACAGCGAGTTTGAGATATGTTCTCGAATCGCTCTTTGCCGAAAGCCAGCCAAGACGATATGTGGCCATACCAAGCAACATCATGCCCATTGCATCCCACATCATGAACAACGGGGTGAAGAACAGCAAATGTTCGTTTACCGTTTTCGCACTGTATTTAGCGACCTCTGAATACGAACCTCGCCGGATGTCCAATTCTTCTTCGATTGAAGTTTCGTTGTACGTGAAAGTACTTCCAGATTCATCCCACAGAGCCGCCTGTTCGCGTAGCTCATCTGAATGATTTCCTTCCGGATCAGCATCCATTATCGCAGCGGCATCACGGCCCTCAGTCATGAGTGAGCCTGCTGTGGCAAAAATAAACGAAGAGCACAACAAGACAATCGCTGAAAGTATCAGCAGTGTTTTCGGTTTTGTATTTCGTAATGGATAGAGAATTGCTCCTGCAATGGCATAGAGGATGAGAATATCACCCGTCCACAACAGCACATAGGCGTCAAAGATTCCAAACAACAGCAAAAAGAATGTTCTTTTGTAATGCAGCCAAGCACTTTTCCCAGTTCCTGAATGACTCCCAAAACCGGTTGTAAACATGACGATTCCGGCTCCAAAAAGCATGGAAAACAACCCTCGCATCGAACCTTCAAAGAACAGGTTTACTGTACCCCAAATGGCATAATTAAGTTCGGGGTTTTTGCCCAATCCCACGAATGGATGAAAATACCCAATTGAAGCCATTCCAAAACCAAGGATGTTCAATAAAAGAACACCTAGTAAAGCAAAACCCCGCAGAACATCGAGCGATTCAATACGTGAAGATGCAGCGACCGGTTCAGAAGACTTCGATAAAGTACCGACTTCTGACACATTATTTCCAAACATACTGAACTCATAATGGTTCAGCCGGCGGCTTTGTTCAAAACTGTATTAGAAACCGTTTTCTTGAAGCCAGCCAGTGACTGGAATGTTGTTTCGACGCAGGATTGCTGCAGCCTCAGTGAGGAGTGCTTGTCGGTGAGGTAAGTTTTGTTGCTGTTCAGCAATTGCCGCTAACTGAATCAACGCATCAGCATGCCCTTCATGGTCATTAACCGTTTTAGCAAGTCGCAAACTCAATTCAAATTTCTCTCCTGCTTTTTCCAATTGATTCCTATACAGGAGGGTATTTCCAATGTTAAACTGTGCAATACCTTCTCCTTGCCGATCGCCAAGTTGCTTCATAATAGCGAGGGAGTCGTTGAAGTATCGTTCCGCTTCGTCAAATTGGTCTTGTTCTTCGAAAAAGACACCCAAGAGATTCAGCGTATCCGACTGTCCTCGTAAGTCGGAAAGTTTCTTTTTCATTTTTAATGCCATTTTGTATAATCGTTCAGCTTCAACCAAGTCGCCTCGTTTTTTGGCTTGCGATGCAAGTTGAATATGAGAGAATGCTTCTCCTCTCCGGTCACCAATTTGCCTCTTAATTGCCACGCTCTCATTGGTCAAACGTTGGGCGTCACTGGTATCTCCCAGATGTTCAGCAACAGTTGCAAGGTTGGCGAGAATAATTGCTTCACCTTCCAAATCCTTTTGTTTTCGTTTGATGATTAAGCCTTGACGATAATGGAGTTGGGCTGCTTGATAATCTTTCTTCGATTCCAAAATATTGCCAATTCCAATGAGCGCTATAGCCACGCCATTTTCATCACTGTGTTCTTCTTTGATTTTCAATGCTTGAGAAAACAGATGTTGAGCCTGGTCATATTCATTGCCAATCAATGCGAGATTGGCCATGGCAAGAATCACGTCAGCTTCTCCGTTTTTATCGCCCAATTCTAATTTCATTGCTTGAGCATCTCGAAAGACAGAGTATGCTTTCGGTGCATCACCTTGATTGAGGGCGAGATAACCGATATTGATCATTGCATCCGCTTCTCCACTCCGATTGGACTCTGCCCGAAAGGTATCGAGTGCTCTTTGATAGTATTCCATAGCCGCTTGGTATCGGCCAGTCAATCGCGCAGCATTTCCAAGCTTCAGATCCGTTGAGCCTTGTATTTTCACGCCTCTTGATGTGAGTTCATCACCCGCTTTCAAGAGGTTTTTAACATTCGACATCTGTTGATTTGACGGATTTGATGTTTGAATATTTCCCACAAAACCGATTTGTTCAAGCGCTAAAACCATTGCTTTCGCCATATCTTCAGGACTGTTTTGTACAATAGTTTGGGATGTTAAATTACCCATAATTACGCTGTCAACTATTTTTTGTTGGGTGTAGACATTTGCCCCTGAGGTATGTTGGGTTTGCGTGCCAACTGGGACCCATTCAGAACCGGTCCATTCCGATTTCCCATCTGGACTAAGTATACTGTCCTCCATGACTTAGACTGGAAGTGTTCAACTATCTAACTATTGTTTCAATTTTAATTCTTTAAAATATGGGACATGTGTAAGTACTGTTAAATGATACAGTGGTGACAATTTAAAACACTCGGAGGGCATTCAACATGGTTAAAATCGCAATTTATATCGACACCTCGGGTTCTATGAATGAACGCATTTATGGTGAAATGGATGAAGACTTCAGTGGAGATTCCGCCTCGGTATTCCGTAAAATAGCGCGAAGTATGGGACTCAAAGGGCGTGTTAAAAAAAACTTAGTCGCCAAAGCGATGTGGGAGAACCTTGTCCCGACTTTCAAAGACCGTCAAACTAAAGTTTCAACCATTAACAGCAGAGGACGCTCTCGAGTCCTAGCACCGCTCGAATTCCGAAGCGATGAAGATTTGTACAAGATACAATTTCCAAAACCAGGTGGTGGGACCTACCTCTGGAGATTTTTAGTTGAAGAAGCACATGAACTTGCCAAAGACAGTGTCGATTGGTTATTCTTCTTAATCAGTGATGGAATGGACATGAGTTCTCCACCCCCGTTTAATGGAATTCATGGTTTCCAACCTTGTATCCAAGCAATCCAACAAATTGGTATCGATGTCGAATTTCACATCATCGGCCTTGGATTGCCTGATGATTCAGTCAATGTATTCCGACAGGTAAGTGGCGCAAGCGGTGGCTCTTTTGTCAACATTGTCGAAGCTGGGGAAGATGTCGAACAAGCAGTTGAGGAAGTTGGAGGCGCTCTTGAAGAATCTTTGAACCCGATTGCGCGTATGGCAAGTCGGCAAAGAAGGCAACAGGAATACCTCGAGTCTCGACAGGATGGCGACCTCGAAATTACGACTGAAACCGCTCCACCAACAAGCGCCTACACCGGTTATACTTACGGCGAACTCACGATTGAAAACACTAATCCGGAACAAACTTCTCAGTGGCAAAATGATTTGCTACGGATACGAGGCGATGAGAAAATCGAAAACATCCAAGCCTACGAAAATTGGGTTTCAATGCGCTCGACCCCAATGTTTTCCGACACACCCGGGATTCCAATCGATTCTTGGGCTCTCTCCGCGGATGACGTGACTCAGATAGCCAGTCTGAAAATTGATAATCTCTTTACGTTCCTTTCCCAAATCCGTCGTTCTGACGTCCCAATCGAGAACAGACGGATCATTGTTCGAGGCGATAAGATATCGGATACATTATTGGATACACTTTCGAATTCGGGGGCGCGAGTCGTCATTTACCCCGAGGAATTACCACCGCCGCCACCACCGGAATTGGATGATGAAAAGTGGGAACGAAATGAATACGACTTCAATGATAACCCCACCCGTGAATGGGAAATATATCCTCATCTAGGAACGAGCAAGGCTCGATTTTCAGTTGTTGTCGACCCACCAACCTACCCAGATTATGTCGAGAAACTTTCCGAAGCCTTTGTTCGAAAGAACCTCGTTGCAGAATTAGAAAGTAAATTACGTCCGATCCAACGGTCATACGCAGAAGCTATCTTCAAACCTTCATGGAAGCATTTCAATTCGAATTGGGTGCCTGATGATTGGCCTTCTTTGCTATCGCTTGAATCGCAAACGGTTGGTGAAGCCTTTTGTGAATCACTCCGCATATCGTATATCCAAGTGGTGCATGAGTGGTTAATGTCGCACGGTAATCGTCCAAAATTCGTCTTAATCCGTCTTTCAAATGAATCGAAATCGCTCGGCTTGCATAAGCATCCCTGCTATTTGGAATTCCAAACACTCATGGCTGACATGTTCCATTACCAAAGTACGAACCTCGGCATAAAGAAGCCTCGCGTTGAATATTGGTGAGTAACTGCTCAAAAGTGAACAACTTTACCGATAGCCACAATAAGGCTTTGTCCCTACGACAAGTATGGGATTCTTTGCAACAATAGGTCGCGGATGGAAAATGAGCAAGTTGAGTATGTCTGTAGTCATGAAAGACCCTGAACTCATTGTGTACATGTTTATCTGCGGATTTTTGAGCCTTTTAGCAATGATCGGAATGAGCCTGCCTCAATACCTTGAACAAGCATGGGCAATCGATTCTGAAGGACAGATGACAGGCGCATACATGGGATTCGTCTTTGTAGGATATATGACCATCTCGATTGTGGTCACTTTTTGGAACAGCGCAATTGTAGCGAATTCTCATATTCGACTTACGGGCGGAGACCCTAAATTCATGGATGGCGTTTCTGCAGCAATGAGTAAAATTCACATTATCATCCTCTGGGGAATCATCGCTGGAACCGTTGGACTGTTGTTGAAGATTCTAAATCAAGCAGCAAGAAATCAAAAAGGTGGCGCAGCCGTCTTTGCAATGATTCTAACGGCCATTGGAGCAGCAGTTTGGTGGATGATGACCTTCTTCATGATACCTCATATGATTCTTGAAAACCAAAGTCTTGGTGAAAGTCTCAAATCCAGTAAGAGTATGTTCTTCAAATCGTGGGGAGAAAACATCACTTCCGGTCTTGGGATTGGAATCATCGGATTCTTTTTCATCGCTGTGATCGCAATACTTACCTTTGGAATGGCCGTTGCATTAGGGCCACTCTGGTTCATCGGAGTTGGATTCGGTGCAGTTGGAATCGCTGTTGCAATTGCCTGGACCAATGCCGCTGAACAAGTCGCTGTCACTGCACTTTACCTCTATTCAAAGAACGGTGAAATGCCAGAGATCTATCAGAATTTGGGAATGAAGCACTTCCACATGGACCCTTCGACTGCTTGATGAATAAAGCATTGATTCCCATAGAACCCTAAGGGGCTCAAGCGTGTTTTATTTGGTCTACTTTTGCAGTATGGATCTCAACCCGGAAGAAGTGACGAACACCTTGGTTCTTGTTTGAATACAACTCCAACATTCGTATTCCTGTTCGAGCAAGGACCCTCCTTTGTATGGTGGCCTAACTAAATTATACTCCCACGGCCAGCGAAGCCCATGCGCGGGAAGAAGAAATGTCTAACTTTTTTCTTGATGGCATTATTCATAATCGGTCTTTTGCCGATTACCAACTCAGTATCAGCGGAAGATGAAGTAGATAACTGGCCAGAAAATGATGCATGGTTACACATCGAACTCATTTCATGGTCAGCAAATGAAACCGTTGAATGGGATAGTAATGGAGGCCTTCCAGATCCTATTTTCAAAATATGCATCGACGCTGATGGTGACAATTTAGATTGTATCAATACTCCAACTTGGGAAAACCAAATGACGCTCAATAATTCTTGGAATTACTCAATTGATATTCCTGACCACACGAACATTCTCAACATCACAATCGAATGTGAAGACAATGATGCACTCAATGATGATGAATGCGATATGAATTCTGAGTTGGGTGAGTGGAAATTGTATGCCGAATACAACTGGTCTACGACTCCTATAGTTACAGTATCTGGTAACGGTGATGGCGACGGAAATGAAACATGGAAGAATGCAGCCTCAACTTGGAGATTTACCATTGGTGGATTTGGTGATGAAGATGGCGATGGTATTTCAGACACCGATGATGAATGCTCGAATACTCCAGAGGGTGAAGAAATAGATCAGGATTGGTGGCATTGGGGCTGTTCTTCAAGCCAAATCGATAGAGACGAAGATGGAGTTACTGATGATATGGATTTGTGCCCATCAACTTATTCTTGGTGGACTGTTGATAATGATGGATGTTCTGATGAGCAGTTGGATGATGATAATGATGGGGTAAGCAACGCTGATGATGATTGCCCATATACTCCTGAAGATTTTAATGCGTTGAATGTGAGAGGGTGTTCATCTGAAGATTTACAAGATACAGATGGTGATGGAACACCTGATTTTGAGGATCAATGCTCAAACACGCCTCTCGGGGCAGTGGTCGATTACATGGGTTGTCCGAGCGATTCGGATGCTGACGGCGTATTCAACGGAATTGATGAATGTTCAAACACATCTCAGGGCTCTACTGTGAACTCATTAGGGTGCTCAGACGCTGATGGTGACGGGATCTATGATACTCAAGATGAATGTGAAAATACTCCTTTAGGAGCTACTACAGACTCCAATGGATGCCCAATGGATTCAGATTATGATGGGGTGTATGATGGAATTGATAAATGCCCTTCATCAGATAACCCAACGCCTTCAAATATGGATAAGAGCAGTGACGTTGACTCTACTGGTTGTTTTGTTGAGGCAACCGAGAGTGGAAGCGATTCTGAATTAGCAGTGGGATTCTTGGGTGTGATGTTTATTATTGCCGTAGTTATCTTTGGGGTGCGTAGAGTTCGAAGTCCTAAACAAGAACAAGGGTTCTATGCACAGCCCCAACCTGTGTTTGCTCCTGTTCAGCAACAATTTGTTCCAAAGACACAGGCTTCATCGCGTGAAAGGCAATTAGAACATCAAAGTAGACAAGCGCAAATCGAGGCACAAAGATTGCGCCAACTGTTGGCTAATCAAGCCCAATTAACACAAGTACTCCAAAGTGAAGCTGCTCAAAAACAAATGTCTGAAGCCGCCCTTACTCAAAAGAGAAAGGAGTTGGCTGTCGCTCAGAAAGAAAAAGAAGAGTTGGAAGCCAAACTAGCAGAAGCTGAAAAGAATACTTCTATCGTTCAAAACATCACTTACAATATTCAAGACAGTGCTATTTCTGGAGATATTACAAATAAAATTAATTGAAATCCTTCAATGTTCAATCCCATTTCTGAGTAAAATACGAAGGGGTTATCCGATTACCCTTAGTAATCATATGAGAATGCGATTGGCTTTCAGGGGGTCGCTGCTAACGCTAGCGTCTGTATCGGCCCACTGAGTTAGTCGAGGCTCGGGGAAAAAAGCGTTGAAAGAGCAATTTGCATCTTTCTGTAAAAGTTTAGGGTAAGCCTTCGACTCAAAACATCCCCGTTTCGGCGTATCGCTTCTTTCAGAATGGCGTTGTAAGCCATGCACATCAAGCGAGGCGATCTGCGAGCGTCCTTGTCCAGCAGAGGCAGAAGCCCCAGAGCATTGTTTCGATTCGCAACGACATGGTCGATGTAGTGGCGCATGAAGTTTTGCCATGCTGGGCGTGTAGCGAGGGTAGGGTCGGTTAGATCATCGTGTGTAAGTCCGAACTTTGCAAGCTCTTCTGTTGGCAAGTATATGCGATTGCGCTCGAGGTCTTCCTGGATATCTCTGAGCACGTTCACGAGTTGCAAAAACAATCCCATTTCGACGGCATGGCGCCGAGCGTTTGGGTCGGTGTAACCATAAATTTCGATTAAGCACAGGCCGACGGTGGATGCCACGCGGTAACAATAACGTCGTAGGTCTTCAAAACGAGCGTAATTTGTTTCAAACAAATCATCTTCCATGCCGTTGATGAGTTCTCGCAGGTGTTCCAAATCAATCGGATAGCGCTGAGCGGTATCTGCGAGTGCGATGAACATCGGTTCGTTCATTGATTCCCCACGTTCGATGCTGTCAAGTCGAGCCCTGAACATCATCAAGCCACGCAATCGCAATCGATGCTGTTCCGTTTCATAAATTGGATTTGCTTCTCGTTGATCAAGCAGCGTTGAGCGGCGTTCTTCTGTCGCCCCGTCAAAGCTGGATAGATCTCCTTCGGGGAGCCAGTCACCGTCGACGATGTCGTCAACCCGCCGGCAGAAGGCATACAACGCATTGACGGCTTTTCTCTTTGGTTCCGGCAAATGCCTGAACGAGCGGAAGAAGGAACTTGAAGCACCACGGGCAATGGATTCACAATCAATGTATGCCTGTTCAAGACGTTCACTGGAAGTTGAACTTCCATCTTCAACCAACAAGAAACTCGATGTCATCTGTTCTTCACCTCCGGTAACAATCAAGATTCAACTATGTTCATATTTGAAGTGTGGTTTTTTTTCCGTCAAAGAAACAGAAAAAAACCTCAAGCGAGTTGAGTCCAGTCAACGTCAGCTTCAGCCATCTCAACTTCCTCAACATCCATTTGAGCCAGTTGCAATTTGCCTGAGAGTTCGTCGTTCACTGCATGCCAGTAAGAGTAGGCTTCAATGACCCAAATCCCAGATTCACGGGTTCCGTTGCCACTGCCTTTTACACCACCAAACGGTAGGTGAGCTTCTGCACCAGTGGTTGAATTGTTGATGCCGGTCATACCAGCCTTAATCCCGGTCTTGTAGCGGTAGGCCTCAAGGCGGTCGTTGGTGTAGATCGCAGACGAGAGACCGTATGGGCTAGCGTTGGCCAAGTGAAGAGCGTGATCGAAATCCCGTGCCTTGCAAATGGTGATTGCAGGTCCAAACACTTCTTCGTGGAAGCATTCCATGTCTTCGGTGACATCGGTGAAAACGTGTGGCCACATGTAGACGCCATCTTCAGCAGTGCTGAGGAAGTTTGTTGGCTTGTTGTCGCTGGAGATGCGGCCTTTGCCGTGAATGAGGTTTGCACCAGATGCCTTGCACATTTCGACAGCGACTAAGAAGTCCTTGGCGTATTTCTCAGAAAGCATTGGACCGTAAAGCACGCCATCATGGACCAACGAATCGCCGATTCTTGTGGCTTCAACTTTCGCCATGAGTTTTGTCATAAACTCGTCGTAAATATCTTCGTGAAGAATGAGGTTTCCAAGGGAAGTGCAGCGTTGTCCAGCCGTTCCAAAGCCGCCCCAATAAGCACCCTCAACAGCGTTGTCAAGGTTCGCCGATGGCATGACGACAAGGGGGTTCTTTCCGCCCAATTCAAGCGAACATGAAACCAAGTTGCGCCCACAGACTTCGCCGATCATCTTGCCGACTTCGGTTGAACCGGTAAAGGAGATTTTGTTGACTCGACCTTCATCGACTGCGTCGACCAAGTGCTGGCCAGCGCCGCTGCCTTTCCCGTGGACGAGGTTAATCACACCGTTGGGCAGGCCTGCCTCGTGCATAATACGGGCAAGGGCAAACGAAAGCAAAGGTGCGTCTTGTGGACTCTTCCAAACGCAAGTGTTTCCGCACATGATGGCTGGAATCATCTTCCAGAAAGGTACGGCTGCAGGGAAGTTGCAGGCGTTGATGATGCCACAAACGCCAAGCGGGCGGCGGTAGGTGAACAGTTCCTTGTCAGGAAGTTCGGAATTGACGGTCTGACCGTACAAACGGCGGCCTTCAGACTGGAAGAACAAGCACGTGTCAATGGCTTCTTGAACTGAACCTGCGGCTTCTTTCAGCGTCTTTCCAATTTCACGGGTTTCCAAAGCGACGATGGCATCTTTGTGATCCATGAGCAATCGACCCATGTTGCCAATGATTTGGCCACGGGTTGGAGCGGGCGTTGCGGCCCATCCGGGGAAGGCTTCGTGTGCTGCATCCAATGCTGCGTTCACATCTGCTTTGGTCGACAATGGGAATTCTCCGAGGTGATCCTTGAGCAGAGCGGGATTCATCGAGGAAAAGGTTGCACCGTCACTGGCCAAGGTGAGTTGACCATTGATGATGTTGTAGCCACGAACAGCCGGTTTTCCATTTGGATTTTCGTTGGCGAGGAACTCAAGACCAGTTTCTAAAACATGAACCATGGTTTGGCCAATAAAACGCCCCTCTTCAAAGTGATGGAGTCAGAGGGTCGAAGTTCGTGGACCTAAAATCATGAAAAATCGACATTAGGTTAAAAGGGGGTCGACTTGAACCGAAGAAGGAGAGGGGTTGCACCGAGGTTTAAATGAACTCGACTACCTAACTCTTGGAAGTGAACAATATGGCTGGCGATGAAAACACAATGTCCCTGCGAGTAGCAAAAGCAATACCATCCGATGTCGGCCATGGCCGTGCACGTATTTCGGGTGAGAACGACCTCGACTTGAAGCCTGGGGACATTGTAGAAATCAAGGGCGATAAGCGCTCCACTGCCGCTATTTACTGGCGAAGCCGTCCCGAAGACACGAAAATGGAAATCATTCGAGTCGACGGCATCATTCGGAAGAACGCGGGTGTCAGCCTTGGCGACCGTGTGACCGTATCCAAAGTTGAAGCCAAAGAATGCACCAAACTTGTGCTCTCGCCGGTCATGGCCAACAAACAGAAGGTCAAGTTCGGCCCGGGCATCGAAGGTTTTGCTCGACGAGGCCTCTCGAAGCGACCTGTTGTTCAAGGCGATCGTATTTTCATACCCGGCATGACCCTCTTTGCTGAGGCGTTGCCGTTCGCAGTTGTCAGCACCGTTCCAAAGGGCATTGTCAAGGTCACCAACGACACGGACATCGTCATCAAAGACGAAACGGTCGATGACGAAGACGCAGGTCAATCTGAAGGCATCACCTACGAAGACGTGGGCGGCATCGGGCAACAGTTGCAGAAGGTCAGAGAAATGATCGAACTGCCCCTGAAGCACCCAGAGTTGTTCCGTCGGCTGGGCATCGACCCGCCAAAGGGCGTTCTCCTCCACGGGCCACCGGGCACAGGGAAAACCATGATTGCCAAGGCTGTAGCCACTGAAGTGCAAGCGCACTTTAAGTCGATTAACGGGCCAGAAATTATTTCTAAATACTACGGAGAATCCGAAAAGCAATTGCGTGAAATTTTCGACGAAGCTGCAGAAAATGCACCGGCGATTATCTTCATTGACGAAATTGATTCAATCTGCCCCAAGCGCGAAGACGTCAGCGGTGAAGTTGAGCGGCGGGTTGTTGCCCAGATGCTCACCCTCATGGATGGTATGCAAGGACGTGACAATGTCGTCGTCATCGGTGCAACCAACCGAAGGGATGCACTCGACCCTGCCTTGAGAAGGCCTGGCCGATTCGACCGAGAAATCGAAATTGGAGTCCCTGACCGCGATGGACGAAACGAAATCATGGACGTTCACACCCGCCAAATGCCAATTTCGGAAGACTTTGACATCAGTTGGGTCCTTGACAACACATATGGTTTCGTCGGCGCAGATCTTGCAGCACTCGTTCGTGAGGCTGCCATGAGGGCCCTCCGACGATACCTGCCTGAGATCGAACTGGAAGAGGAAACCATACCTCCGGAAGTTCTCGAAAAGATGGAAGTTCGCATGGATGACTTCAAGGAAGCAATCAAGGATGTTGAACCGTCTGCATTGCGTGAGATTTATGTTGAAATCCCCGAAGTTACATGGGAAGAAGTCGGTGGCCTAGAAGAAGTCAAAGACCGCTTGAAGGAATCTGTGGAATGGCCTCTTACTCAACCTGAACTGTTCGAACATTTCGGCATTAAGCCACCACGAGGTATCGTTCTATTCGGTGCACCGGGGACAGGGAAAACCCTTCTGGCCAAAGCGATTGCTAACGAAGCCCAAGCCAATTTCATCAGCATCAAAGGACCTGAACTGATTTCAAAATGGGTTGGAGAATCGGAACGTGCAATCCGTGAGATTTTCAAGAAAGCCAAGCAATCCGCGCCCGCCATCATCTTCCTTGATGAGTTTGAATCGATTGCAAGCATGCGGTCATCAAATTCCGACGGATCGGGAAGCGATGTTTCGAACCGTGTGGTCAACCAGTTGCTTGCCAGTATGGACGGTGTCGAATCGCTCGATGGTGTGATCATTGTTGCGGCGACAAATCGACCGGAAATGATTGACCCTGCCCTGTTAAGAAGCGGCCGATTCGAGCGTGTGCTCCACGTCCCACCACCGGACATTGGTGCGCGTGAAACAATCTTTGCAATTCACAGCGAAAGCATGCCGCTCTCCAAATTCTCAATCAAGGACATCATTGGCGGTCTTGACGGATTCACCGGTGCTGACATTGAAGCAGTTTGCCGAGAAGCAGCCCTCATTTGCATGCGTGCAAAGAAAAAGAAGGTCACTAAGACACACTTCGAAGAAGCAATCAAGCGTGTTCGCCCGACGGTTACACCTGAAATGTTGGATTACTATCAGAAGATGGAAACCCGTCTCACGAGTGGCTTATCCAACATTAAGCGCAACCGCGACACCAGCTTCGGCATGGAATCGATGTGAGACCCTCATTGCAAGCGACGCATTGATGTGACGAAACTCATTCGCTAGGCCATCGAAGGAGGGACTGAACATGGCAATATTTGCGCGGGAAATCATTGGAAGGGACGTTGTCGATTCACACCTCGAGCGGCTGGGTGAACTGAAGGACCTCGTTTTCGACAGCCCAACAGGCACCGTCATCGCCCTAAAAGTGGCCATTGAAGGGGATATTGATCCATCAAAACTTCCTTGGGAATTGTCGGATGGCTTCGTCCAAATCCCGATCGATGAGATTCATCGAGTCGCAGCAAAAATACACCTCAAACGATGATTTTGGGAGCCCTCTGACTGGTTTCCATCCCTCGATTGCAAGTGATTTTGTTGAGCATTTGTTTGACAACCAGTCACAACCTTCTAAACCGATGCGAGAGCGTCCTCATGTCGGAATCTCGCTCCACTTGGTGTTTTTATGTTCGGCGACCGCAACTTCAACTACCGACGAATCGGCCTACAAGCCGCTTTTTGGTTTGTGATGTCGCTTCTCTTGCTCACGGTTTTACTCAATTTTGTCAACCTTTCAAACACCAATCAATTGTCTGCTTATGACGACGATTGGGACGACATGTCAGCGTTTAGAGCGGACTTGAAGGACGCTGGGATCAAGACGAGTTCTCTGGTGAGCAGTCCACTTTTGCTCGCCGATATTGAAGACCCTCGCAACACAACTTACATCGTGGCCGGTGTAGAACGCGACACCCTTTCGCTGCCTCAATTTGACGAAGATGGGTTCATTACCATCGCCGCTGATGACGGCTACTCTCCGTCTGAAATTGACGCTATTGTGGAGTTTGTCGAGGCAGGCGGAACTGCGCTTGTTCTCGA
This sequence comes from uncultured Candidatus Poseidoniales archaeon, assembly GCA_905181785.1. Taxonomy (GTDB): domain Archaea; phylum Thermoplasmatota; class Poseidoniia; order Poseidoniales; family Poseidoniaceae; genus MGIIa-L1. The sequence goes on along the minus strand of CAJIZC010000014.1, from coordinate 87,768 downwards.
TGATTATGGGTTTGCTGGCACCATTGCAGAAGCCTTCGGGATACGATACACAGGATACCAGCTTTACGACACCACCTATGTGGCGGATTTAGATTACAACTTCATTTGGATGTGCGTCCAAGCCACTCCCTGCGGCATGAACGGAACCGAAATCGATGCATCCACGGTATCCGTTCACAACCGCTGGAGCGGAAACTTGGGCGAAGGCGAACACCCTTGCAGCGTCCTTGACGGTCAAACCATGGCGCTTGAAGACGCAGGTTTGTGCGCTCAGCATTGGGCTGCTGGAGAAATTCAATACAACGCGACCTACCAAATGCTCCTCAACGACATCACTGCACTCGAACTCATTCCTGGAGCGATCGGCGCTTTACCCGAGGTTTCTGTACGGGCCGTAACCAGCAATGAAGCCACCGTCGATGTCAACGGTGACGGCGAAATATGGGTTGGCAACGAACAAAACTCAGAAACCCCAGATTTATGGGGGCAATTCAATCTCAGTTTCGAAGCCTGTGCGCGCAGTACATGCGATCCAAATGATGGGGGTCGCATTGTGTTCATGGCTGATGGATCTGCGCTCATCAACGCCATGTATGATTATGAAGCGTTCAACGAAGGAGAATACGGCCCAACCAACAAAACGATTCCAAAGAACGACAATCGCAAATGGGCTATGGATTTCGTCGCCGAGGCGTTGATGTCAACCGACCCCGCTGAGGCAGGGCAACCTTCTGAAACCGCAATGGTGATCTTCGATGAATCACGGCATCCGCAAAATGCACTCCTTGCCGATTCCTACAACACCGTCTATTTCCTTCTGGTTTACTTTACAGGTGAAGGGCTTGCTATGCTCTTGCTGTTCTTGGTCCTCTTCGTGACCTTCGAAGCGGTGCTGCTGAAAAAGCGGGACCCGGAACCATGGCGCCACGTATTCAGCATCATCTACTACGGATTCGGGGACGCCAACAGGTACACTTACTACGCCAAGAGTGAGAAAATCCGACAGGTGTTTTTATCCAAGGTCCGCAACCAAAACGGCCTCACACGAGAGGAATTCCACGCCATGCCGGCCAAGGACCTCGTCGCCCTCATCAATGACCCCGTGCTTGCTAAATTTGCCATTGAACCAAGCAGGTATTCACTGGAACAGACCGTTGCGGTGGTTAAACGAATCAAAGCGTGGGGCAGAACCTGAGGTGAGATCATGTGGACGCGTAAGGCATCATTTACCTTCACCGGTGGTATTGCACTGGTTCTCATCGGGATGATGATTTCCAATCTTCAAATGATGATTTTAGGGCTTACTTTTGTTGCCTTCATCGTGGTCAATTCATGGATTTCAGGCCATGGAGAGGTGGAAGTGCAACGAACCCTCTCAGCCGATAACCTGTACAAGGGGGACGACCTCTATGTCGAACTTCTTGTGACCAACCGATCCAACAGAAACACACAGTTGCTTGAAGTCTACGATAACATTCCACACGAAATGAAATTGCGGAGCGGTTTGAATCAAATGCGACTCAACCTAAAGCCGGGTGAAAGCGCCCGAATCCGCTATGTGTTGCGCTGCCCATTGCGCGGGCATTACTCGATTGGCCCAGTTTCCCTGCGTTCTCGCAACACCTTCAACCTCGGTGTCGATGAAATGTACGTCGACCACCACAGTGACATCGTCATCTTCCCACAGATCAAGGAAGTCGAGGAAGCCTTCCTCCGCTCTCGCACACCCAAGATGTACACGGGGGCCACAACCCTGCGCACACCTGGCCAAGGTTCTGAATTCTATTCGCTAAGGGAGTATGTCCCCGGAGACCCGTTCAAAAACATCAACTGGAAAGCGTTTGCACGGACAGGCGAGCTCATGGTCAACGAAAAATGCCGGGACGCTGTTACCGATCTCTACTTGCTGCTCGACAGTCGAGATATTGCCCGAATCGGAACGGTGCTCAAGAACCCGCTCGAGATGGGGACGGTTTCTGCTGCAAGCCTCGCAGCCTTCTTCCTTAAGCGACGTGACTCGGTTGCGCTTGCTATTTTTGATGAAAAATTGTCCTACTTGCCGCCCGATACGGGTGACAAGCAGTACTTCAAAATCCTCAGTGCTCTTGCTGGAGTGTCACCAAAAGGCGCCATGCCTTTGCAAGCGGTCACCAATTCCCTGAGTGGAAGGTTCAGCCGAGGAAGCCCTGTGTTCATCATCTCTTCATGCGAAGGAGACGGAACGGTTCCCGCCGCAGTTCGTGACCTTGTTGGTCGCGGCCACGAGGTGACTGTGTTGTCACCCTCGAGCATCGACTTCGAACGCCTCGTCAGTCGAATTCCACGCATGTCGTATGAGGTGCTCAAGCTCGAGCGTCAAAACCGCCTCACCACGCTTGCTGGCTCTGGGGCACAAGTCATCGATTGGATGCCGGACATGGATTTGTCCCAAGCGTTGATGCAGGTAAGGGGGTACTGAGCATGGCTGAAGATGTTGGACTCCAACGCGACGTCACCGTTGGTGGTGAGTACAGCCCGAGGACGCTTCACCTGAAGTTGCTGAGAAAGCAGTGGCAAATTATTGCCCTCCAGGTGATTGCAACAGTGGCCCTGGTTGGCATGTACCTCGAAGTCGTCTCAACCTATGTTGTCGGCTCCATTGACCACACCATGCTTTTCGATACAATTGAAGTGCTGATTGGCCAACAACTTCCAATTGGTGATTTCCTCACTGGAGAAGGAAACACAGGACTCGGACGCTTTTCTGTGCCGTTGATCCTTGGGATGTCGCTTGGCGGGAGCATGGCGTTCTTGGCCTTCCAAACCCCTAAGACTCAACAGCGAATCAAACTCGGCTTCATCATCACACTCATCGTGGTCCTTGTCGGACGATTGATTGTTTCTTGGGGCTTCGGCATGCTCACATCGTTTGATTTGCGCCTGCCCGATCAAGGGGAATTAGCCACATTAGAATGGCCTCTTTTGATGATCATGTCGCTGATGATTTTGTTCATTTACCTCCTTCCCGTCATTATGGGCACACGTGGAATATGGGGGCTTTCAAGGAGGTCAATCGCATGGTCCATCGGGTTCACATTGTTGTTTTTGGGGATTCACGCAATCCTAGCATTCCCGCTCATCAACGGTCAACTTGGAACCTACGGCGAAGCGTTAGCGACGGTTGAAACCCAATTTACTGAACCAACCATCGGCCTTTTCGGATTAATGTTGGTCACTAAGGAGCAGTTTGCTTTGATCATGATCGCAGTCCTCATCATGGTGTTCCAAGAATCATCTTACGGGGTAATCCGCTACCTTGAGTACGCATACAGACTTCCAGAATCTTGTAAGAGGGACCCTGAGTATGTCCGCCAAATGGACAACGTGCTGAACACTCACCTCAAGCACACCTTCGGGTTCTTGGGATTAACAGGCATTGCTACGATGGTTGCCCTTGGTTTCCACAGCGTGCTGTTGGGCATTGTTGAGGGTTCAACCGGAAGTCAATGGGCTGGGCAAATCTCGGAATCGATTGAACTGTCCTTAACGTATGGATTGGTCATTTCAGCGCTGATGTTTTTGAGCATCATGGCCTTGCTCAGGTTCTTTGTTCCATGGGAGCGGGTTTGGGGACTTGTCAACTCCTTACGGGGTCAAACTCCCATTGCAGCGACCCCGATGACGAAAGACATCGTGGACCTTTGAGATTCAGTTCGAGATCAAACGCTGCATTACACGGCCGATCAATTCGGTCGTGAACATCAGCAAAATCGGTAAGCCACACCAACCTGCCAGAGCGGACAAAACCGTCGATTCAATGGGATCCATCACCATCGGTTGTACAAAGAAGAAGGCCACGATGGCCCCGAGAAACAACAAACGTTCAATGAACAATGGATAGGTACGGCCTTTCGATTCTTCGCGAGCCATCAATGTTGTGGGTTTTTCTTCCATGAAACCACCTCAGAGGTCCAGTCCTGAAAGACGGGCTTCAAGTGCGGCGAGCGCAGGATCAGGTGCTGCTTCTGGAGCTGGCTCCTTGCGATGCTCCCAAGATGCGTCGAGTTGAGCAAGTTCGGCTTCCAGTGCCGCCCGTTCGTCGCTGCCGTCCAAATCCGAGGTTGGTTCGATCGATGGTGATTCGGGGGGGGTTTCATCCACAGAATTTGTGCCTGCATCCACCGGAATGGGCATTTCCTCCCACCCCTGTTCGTCGGCAACAGCAACCTCGACCGCAGCGTCAAGGGACACTGGAACTTCCCCTGCGAGGGTGGATTCCATGGTTGCAATCATGTTCACTTCAACCGGGGTGCGTTGACTGGCAGGCACTGAATCCCTTTCGTATGGCAATAAGCCGTCGCGTTGGAATTCCCAAAGCATGCCGCGGGGCACACCATCGGCAAGACCTGAAGCGTCGAGTTGCGTGATTAATTCCTCAAGCACCCTAGCGGTGTCTTCCAAAGCCACAGCCTCCCCAGCATCCCTTTGATCAGCTTCCAAGTAGATATCATCAAGTGCAACTTGAATCAATTGGCGTGTGGATTTGGCAATGCTTGGGAGCGCTTCTGGCCGAGTGCAATTGTTGAGCAGGGCCTCCACCTCTTCAGGTGGGGCGCCGAGTCGAACAAGTTGCTCGAGTACATTTCTCAATCGACGCAACATGGTGATGGATCGGTCGTAGTCTTCCAGTAAGTGTTCAAGGTCCAAGACCACATGGCCTACTGTCTCACCGAGTTGGTGTTCAAGGCGTTGTTGAACCGACCATCGAGCGAGTCCTCGTACCGCACCTGCTGTCTGAGGCACTTGGCGTTCAAGTAAGGTCATGACTTCGCTTGAAAGTAAATGCCGTGGAGTTGCTGCAACATGATCAACAGTGGATTGAATCACCTGCAAACCGCGTTCCACCGCTCGGTCAAGAAGGGTGACGGAGTACCCAAGCGCACGGGCGTGTTCCAAGCGTTCCAGCACCGGTCCAAGTCCGTCAAAGGTTTGAGCGTCGTCAAGAAGGGCTTGTGCAAGCGGTTCTTCTGCCAAACGTGCACGCAGGCGCTCAGCTTCCTGGATGTCGGCCACTGCAGCTTCGTGGGCTTCGGACAACGCCTCCGCTCGTTCGATGAGCGAAGCAAGTTCTGCTTCTGCGTGGCCTCTTCGAGCACCAAGGTCCCCTAACTCCCGCAAAATATGCCTGCGTTCGTCCATTAGTTCGCGAAGTTCAGCCTGAACTTGGGCTTGGCGTGCCTCATCGGTGGCAAGTCGGTTTCGATCCTCTTCTGAACGACGTCGGCTGGCCTTGGCTTCCGATTCAATGGCGGACAACTCAGAGGTGTTGGTCTTGATTTTCTCATCCAACAGGAGGACTTCTGCTTGGGCCCGAGCGTGGCGTTCTCGTGTTGCTGCCACTTGTTCTTGCAGCACCTGCAGTCGACGTTCGTCGTCCTCGCTTTGTTGACGAATGGAGGAAAGTTGTTGGCTGTGGGTGTTGAGTTCAGCGTTCAAAGCCGCTTCTTTCAGCGACATGTCTTCAATTGCGGTTCGCAATGTTTCACTCGACGAGGCATCGCCGAGTGCTTTCGCTAATTCTGCGGCACGTTGGGAAACTTGGTGTTCAAGTTCATTGACTCGACGCACAAGACGCTCAGCTCGGTTCTCTGCTTGTTCAGAAGAAGCCTTAGATTGGGCCAATTCAACTTGCATTGTGTTGTGCTTTGAATGAGCTTCTTCAAGCGAAGTTGTTGATTCCGCCCGAGTTTCTTTCGCTTCTCTGGCGACAATTTGTGCAGCGGTGGCTGCTGCATTCGCTTCATTCAATCTGTTCTCAACTGTTGCTTTTTCTTTCTCAAGTTCATCAATTCGATGGTCTGCGGCTTCCAGCCGACGGCGCAGGCCAGCGTCAACAGCAAGGGGTTGTGATGCTTCACCGCCCAAACCACCGCTTACCACTGCCACAGTTTCTGTGAACGAGGCTCCAGCGCGTTGGATTCTGAGGTGTTCCATGCCTGTCTCAAAGCCATACAGTTCGTTCAATTTTGAAGTTAAATTCGCCCGACGGCTTTCTGAACGAGTTCGTAAAGTCACAAGGAGATCTTGGAAATGATCAAGCGTGAACCCTTCGATGGTTCCGGAGTCCCTCGAAACAATGCTACCAGATGGCAATCGATGCAATTTCAAGACTCGAGTGGAATCGGTAAAGGTCAGCATGGCTTCCTCCATGGTTCCACTTTGAGGGGCAGAAACACCCACTGGGATACCACGCGCTAAGACCACGGAAACAGCGGTTGAAGATTGGCCAGACTGGAGGTGACCCGTGACTTCCTCATGCATTGCGGCAGAAAGCATGGACAGAATGGCGTCAGGTCCGCCTCGGCCTTCCCTCAAGACGAATCCATCAGGGATGGGGCCCCCGGATGCACCGATTGCACCAAACTCTCCGTCCAAAATGCCAGCAACTGCAGAAATAATCCGAGCATGATCTGCATTTGCCTCTGTCCAAACACCGAGGGATGCATCACCGGATTGGGCGAGTAAAAGAGCACCGTCTTCGTGGTGCATGGTCCAGTGCGATGCCGAGGGGTCAATCCCTTCATCCATCACTGAAATGGCCATGGCGCTCAAAGAGCCATGGATCTCACGGGCGAGTGTCTCTGCATCATTGGGTAAATCACCAACGCTGTCAATTAACAAGCCTTGATCGATGGCAACTGCTCCTCGGACCGTATCACGGCCCACAAGCACTTGCAATACGGAAGATAAATCACGGGACATGAGGCGTTGCAATGCATCCCCGCGCGGCAACAGCCCTTGGCGATCAGCTGGATGTTCAAACGCTTCAGGGAGAACTTCAGCGACGCTACCTAATCCAGCGAGGGAGTAGGATTGAGCAATGAAGCGTGAAGCACCTTCGGCTTCAATTGAAAGCAAACGATCTTTCGCTGCTGTGCCTGCGAGGAGGGTTTTACCCTTTCCAGATTCTGCAAGCCAACCGACAATCCTTCCAGCACGGACCAGTCGATGACCAGCAGGGGTTTTCCTACGTCCAATCCAGGTGCTGATTACGCCGTGGTCAAAAGGCTGAATTATTCCGTCATCAACCGAAATGGCTTCTTCGATTGGGGTTCCTTGTGGTAGGTTAAACATATCATCAACTCACTGGGGGGTGGTGGCCAAAATTTTCCGATCGCGATCAAGAGCGTGACGCCATCGGGCCAGGCGACCTCCATTGCCTGACAGAGCGACGATTCGCGTTGGCGAAGCAACGTCGATCATCATCCGGTTTTCACCTTCACACCATGCTTCGTACACCGCCCCCAATCCGAGGGCATCGGCTGATTCCAAAGCAGCAGAAATCACATCGACTGCGTGTTCAAATGGGGGGATTAGCCCTTCATCGCCTACGCTTGCCAACAAGGTCCCACTGTCGTCGATCAACATAGCGTGTTGAACGCCATCAAGGCGATACAATCCGGCCAGCGTGCGTTGCAACATGGATGCTCAAACCTTTCGTCAGCGTTGTGGGCTTCAAGAAGTTTTGTGCTGCCATCCCCCTAAAGGGGGATTTGAAGACCAAAATCAATTTCCCAACTGGATTTCGATAAAACAAGGTCGCGGAAGCCCTTTCTTTGCCTCTTTTCCGCGCATATATTTGCCCCCTGAAACCTGAATATTTCATGGAATCTGGACCCCAGATTGCACATTTCACTGCTCATTCATCAATTGAAAAATTAAATCTTCAATTGGGAATTTCTACTTACTCAAACCAGCAAAACCAGCCGATGGTTGCATCGCGAAGCGGGGAGTTCAAACCTAAGCCGCACCCCGCAAGGGTATGGCAGAGGAGTCGGAGCAGGGGTTTAGCATCCCTCAATGCGACAGTTGTTCCCGGCCAGCCGTGCTTGAACAGGCGTATTCTGGACGGATTTTGTGCAACGAGCACATGGCCAAATCGGTAAGGAAAAAAATCGCAAAGGAACTTCGCCAACAACTGGTGTTGCCGAAAGACAAAAACACGACAATTTTCGTTGCCATCTCAGGTGGCAAGGATTCTGCAGTTCTGCTTGACAGCCTCGTCGACTTAATCGGAGAACGCCCCGATGTACGAATTGTTGCAGGAACCGTCGACGAGGGCATCGAAGGGTACCGTCCACCATCGCTTGACTGCGCTCAAGAACTCTGCGACCGATTGGGTGTTGAATTCATCACTGTTTCTTACCCTGAACTGAGTTTCAAGGAAATGGACGAAGTGGCTCGGCGGATACCTGGTTTGTTGGATACCAACCCAAGTGCGCCTCGCCTACCATGCTCGTACTGCGGTGTGTTCAGGCGCCAAGGCATCAACCACTTAGCCGATCGAATTGACGCTGACATCATTGCCCTTGGCCACAACCTCGACGACATGGCTCAAACGGTCTTGATGAACATGACCAACGGCGATCTTGACCGAACCTTGCGCCTCGCCCCTCATACCTCAACCGTTGTTGAAGGGATGGCCCCGCGAATTGTCCCCCTTCGATGGATCCCCGAACAAGAAGTCCACCTTTACGCCCTCCACCGAGAACTACCCCTTCATCACGAGGAGTGCCCTCATGCCGAAGGTGCTCTGCGTTGGCGTCACCGGGAGATGGTGGCTCAAATGGAAGCCGATTCGCCAGGCACGAGGCATGGCTTGCTTCGAATGGCAGACAACATCAAAGCGTTGAGGCATCGATCCCCCGAGGAAGGCTCGAAGATTGCCCCCCCGACCCCATGCCCTGCATGCGGCGCGATGACATCTGGAACACAATGCAAAGCATGTGACTTCAGAGCGCTGTTAAACGACTGATCAAAGTGCATTCTTGACCAATTCGTCAAGATCCTGCGGTCTGCCACAATAATGGCAGCGGAGGTGCAACGGATCTCGGCTGACGACCCGCAACCTGTGAGGTTGAGGTTCTCGGGCGTTGGTGGTGATGCAGTTTGAAAAGGTGCAACGAACGACATTGACAACCTCGTCACCGAGGTTAATGGACAACTTTTCAGCAACCACATAGGCACGAATGATGGCCACGTGAGCATCTGGTGCGACAAGAGCGAGGCGATCTAATTCCCCTTGGGTAAGTTCACGGTCTTCGACCTTGATGATGTCCTTTGATCCGAGTTTCTTGGAAGGGACGTTCATCACGAGGGACACTGGGACCGAAGTCTCGCCTGCAATACCAAGCATTTCGAGGACTCGGAGTGCTTGACCAGATGGTACGTGGTCGATGACGGTCCCGTTGCGGATTGCAGTTACACGGCGCATGCTCTGTTCGTTGGACATTACAACACCCTCCCTGCCGATGCGACGTCTTCAGGAACCGGAACGCCAAGTAATTTGCAAAGCAGCGCCATTCGGGCTACAACGCCATTGAACGCTTGTTCGAAGTACCGTGCATGCCTTGTGACGTCAACCGACGGGTCAATCTCATCGACACGTGGCAGAGGGTGCATGATGATCATGTCCCCTTTCACATCCCCAAGGTGCTTGGCGTGAAGCTTGTAAGCGCCCGCACATCGAGCGTATTCATCTTCATCAGCAAATCGCTCTTTTTGGATTCGCGTCATGTAGATGACATCGGCATCGTTGATGCAGCCGTAAAGGTCCTCTGTTTCGACTACATTGGACCCGTGTTCTCGCAAATCTGAAACGATTTCTGCAGGCATTCGCAAAAGCGATGGGCTTGCAAAAATCAATTCACAGCCAAAACGAGTCAAAGCATGCGAGAGGGAATGGACGGTTCGCCCGTAGCGGAGATCGCCTGCCAGGACCACCTTGAGGCCGTCAAGACGACCGTGTGCTTGTCGGATGGTAAACAGATCAAGCATCGTTTGTGTAGGATGGTTACCAGCGCCGTCTCCGCCGTTGAGAATGGGGACTCTCGCTGCGTCCTGTGCGTATTGAGCCGCTCCCTGGCGTGGATGGCGCATGGCAATAATGTCAGTGTATCCGTCGACCATTTGAATCGTGTCAAACAGGGTCTCGCCCTTGACAACTGATGAAGTCTTGACGTCGCCAAGGTTGACCACACCGCCACCGAGGCGCTTCATTGCGGTCTCGAAGGACATGCGGGTTCGGGTGCTTGGTTCAAAAAACAAGTTCCCCATAATGCGTCCTTGCAACAAAGGGAGGTGCATTTCACCTCGGGCCACTGGCAGGAGGCGTTCTGCATCGTCCAAAATGCTGAGGATTTCCTCATTCGTCAAGTCGTCCATTGTGATGAGACCGGTCATTGATACTCCTCTTCCTTCCAAGCGGGTGAATGACACTCATGAACATTCCCGTCATGCCGGTTGAAGTTTGCATAGGGTTTGGAACCTACTTTCCCCGAAGGAGCACCGACTTTTCAGAATCATAACAGCGGAGTGATTATGACCATTGTGTGGAAGTCGAATGCATGGTGGACGCTTGGGCTGATGTTGAAACGGCTATTGAGTCCGCTATCAAGCAACGTCAACAACGGCTCGAACGATTGACATCCACCTCGGCCCTGCTGCTCCTGAGTGGAGCGCTATGGCTGATGTGGCCAAACCTCAACGCCGCAATACTCGGGGAATCTGGATTGCTCAAGGGCCTTGGTTTCCCACTCCTGATCATTGTATGGGGCCTCATCATCCAAGACTTAGCAGTCGATGATGCCCGGGCAAGAACCCGTGTCGGTTCTGCAGCAAGCGTTCTTTGGCCTGTGCTTCTTATCATTGCGGCCCAAGCCCTCGATGTTTCCAACCTCAGCATGGTTGCAGGGAGCGTTCTGCTCACAGGGGTTGCCTTTTCATGCCTCAGCGCTTCTAAATCAATCCTTCAGGGAGGGTTGGATGTTCTGCGATGGCGGGCCATTATGACTGGGCTCGGCACGGTTATTGCGATCTCGCTCTTCGCTGGCAACACGCCTGAATCGATGACCAATGAATGGCTGGCCTGTATCGTCACTATGGCGTTTGGCGTTGGCTTGACCGGCTATGTTTGGTTCGTCGGTGACGACCAGCGTGCAAATCGAAAGAAATTCAGCCGACGATTGGACTCACTGGAGGTTCAACTTTTGGAACTCAAAGCAAACGGTGCAGCGGTGGACCAAGCTTCCAGTTTGATCATGACGGCCCGCGAAGAAGGCCACGTGGAACCCCTTCACGGCATGGAACTCCTCAATCAAGCAGAAGATGAAATGGAACGTGCGCTCTCCCTTTCTGGTGACGTTGAAGCAATCCGCGATGATGCAAGGGCCAGCATGGAGCAGGCTGAAGCCATCGCTCCAACAGCAAAACGGCCACGGAAATCCTTCGACATGGGTGAAAGGGAAGTCAAACTTGGTTCGTTACGAGAGGGCGAACTCCTCTTCCGACAATCAAAAAAATACGCTCATGAAATCATTGAGTGGTGGGGGGTTGCTGAGAAGGCAATCGCCGAAGCGAGCCGTCAACTTCAACAAAAAGAAGGTGAAGGTGTTGAACATTTGAAGGAAATGCTTGCGGACGCCCGCAAGAAGTTGGCATCAGAAGCACCAAAGAAAGCCTACGAATTTGCTGTTGTGATTCCAGTTCAACTCGCTGCGGATGACGATGCATTAGGCAAAGCAGCCTTGTCGCTCAAAGAAGCAAATAGACAGTTAAAGCAAACTGATGGTTTAGACACCAGTGCAATGACACAACGCCTCGCACAAGCTGAAGAAGCACTCGAAGCCGGCAACGCAGGACAAGCCATCGGGTTGGCCGACGGTGTGGTACGTTCCATCGTTCAAGAACGTGAGGCAATGGACAATGTTCAGCGGGCGCTGCGCCAGCGAAAAAAGCTCATTTCTCAATATCAAGACCGAGACGATGAGACCGATTGGACAGAACGCCTAACGGCGATTGAACAAGCGGCGGATGCACGAAAGTGGAGCGAAGCCTCTGATTTATTGAGCGCTATGAACCAAGACCTCGACAAAGAAGGCAAGGCGAGCGAAGAAGCGCTCGAACTGTACGACTTTGTTATGGATGAATGGCGGATTCTTCGCAACCAGAGTGAAGCGATTGGAATCAAGGTCGAGGATGACGATCGCAGATTGACCGAGCAAGCCATTGCAGAAGCTGGAGACGCATTGAGCGTTGGTCGCATCGAGGATTGTTTGGAGCACCTCGGTTCTGCAGACGCCTCTATGGAACGGTTGCGCCGGCGTATTTGATGCGTCTTAGAGATCGATGAGCCCTTTGGCCTTGATCGACTGGAAATCCATTCCGCCTGGGAAACCGAGGTCGACAGGCATACCACCAACCGTGACGATGATGCCAGTGAGATGAAGATGAAGACCAACTGGGAAGGTTGAGGGATCGACCTTGGACAACATCTTCCATCCGTTCTGCCCTTTTTTAGAGGCGATGGTAAGTTGATTCGAATCACCATGGAGGAACCAAGCATTCGCCCTCCAAGCATGTTGTTTAAGCCCCTTTTTGTGGAAGGCTGGAGGGGGCGCTACGACGTGGACTTTGCTCCAATACTCATCGATGCTCTGCTCGGATTCTGTAATCCATTCCAATTCGGTTAATTCGCTTGGGCAAACTGGAGTCAAGCCCATTCGGGACAAATGGCCAAACAAAGCCCTCAGGTGCGGATGTCGGCCATGTTCGGCCAGCATGGTTTCCGCTGTTGCCACTGCGGTGTTCACTCGACCTGCATCAAGGTGCAACAAGCATCGAACGACTTCCCCGTGAACCCATAAATCAATTTCGTTCGTTTTAATGAAACGCTCAAGCAAATCAAGAGCATCTTCGCTTTCTCTCGCCAAGCGCATTCGGGCGATATCGCCCAGCAAAAAGAGCCGCCCTGCTGGAGAGTCGACGTACTTCAGATCGCTTCTGCTTGTACCCGTTTGAAACCGCTTGACAAGGTCTATGTTTCGGCGCATGATGCTGTCCATAGACAACTGAGGCTTGAAACGGTCATCGAGTGGTTTTAATTTCGTGCTGAACAACGAAGCAGCCCATTTAATTCGGACGGTCTCGATGTTATCATCAGGCAGCAGTGGCAGTCGAGGCCTCGCTTCTGCAAAATCTCGTTGTGCCAAACTTGCGGCTGCAAGAATCAATCGGGCCAATTCTGCTTGCTTGCCCCCCTGGTATGCAATCAGTGAAATAGCGTTTTCTTCGGCATCGTTCCATCGGCTGAAACCAGCGTACAGCGTCATAACCGCAGCCGTTTTACGACCGAGGCTGACGGCGTCGAGATCCTTACCGTGACCCTGCAGGACTGTATCGAGTTGTTTCAGGGCTTTGACCCATTCATCTTGAGCCACCAAAGTGGTAAGTGGTTGCTGCTTGAGGTAGATGATATCTTCCATTTCGGTGAACTGTTGCCGTTCTTCTCCAACAGCAGCATCAAAGGTAATGTCTTCAATCTTAGAGCCGACTCGAAGCGAACTTACCCAGATGCCTAGGAAGGCAATTTGACCACCCGAAGCCAACATCCACGTTAATTCTTCAAGTCCTTCTTTTGTGAGCACACTGCAAACTGTCGATTCCCATGTGCCGCATTGAGTGGTTTGAGGAAGAAAACTTGAATCCCAAAATGTAATCATGGCAAGCGCCAAGAGAAGCATGGATTGACCGGCGAAGCCAGTGAAGCAAAAATTCAGAACCTTTGCTTGTTGGGAGCGTTCAGCCCTAAGCAAGCGGCTGTCTGCCAATTTAATTCCACCCTTCCCCGATACATCCTGCACGTTCAAGAACAGGATGTGTGCAACTTCGGAGACAAAGAGAAAACCGATGATGGCCACGTTGAGCAAGAGGAACAGAAGCACCATAGAAACAATTGGGACCCGAATGCCATCGATTGGAATGTAAGAAAAGAGCTCGATTAAACCGAAACCAAGCAAACCACCTTCCTCCATGAAGGTTTCTTGAGGCCTATACTCTGGAAGGTTGAGCACGCGGTCTGAGTGAACCAATAAGTTCGAATCCACCAACAACACAAGGAGGGAAAGCAATGTGTTGAGCGCGACAAAGGGCATAATGATAAGGTTGAAATTAACAAATTGTGCTAAGATTTGCTGTCGAGCGTTTGGAGCGTGATTATGGAAAGGTGAAATTTCCCCAATGGCGGTCTTTTTTGATGATTGGCGAAGGGCTTGCCATGATGACCCGAGGATACGTCCGTAGGCGAGCGCCGAAGGGGAAAATAGCGTTAAAGAAGCAATGCTGAACCGTCTAGAATCGGATACGCCGGCATGGCCTAAAGCCATGTAAAGACCACACACAACGGCCAACCAAAACAAAAGCAGGTAGACGTAATTGTAAGTGCGCGCCAAACTTGAACTTTGAAGGGTGGCTCGATCTTGTCGAATTGGTTTCAGAACTTGCGTTCCCAAGGAAGATGCACTCGACACAAGGGCGGGCAAAGCGATGAACATCAAGGCAACAGAAAGCGAAGGTGTGTGGTACCCAGAAGAAATATCAAATTGAGTGAGAACGAACTCAAACAAGAGGATCAAAACCCCAACAAGGGCGAAGAGGTATGTTATGACTCCGAACTTCATGCCTGGAGCGCGCAGCAATTCACGAGCATCGGTCACTGTGTGCGTCACCTGATGGACTTCGTAGGATAATTCTCCTGTTTCAAAAGCGACTTGCAATCCACGCAACTGGCGGGGAACAATTTTGGCCCAAAACATCCATGCCGTCAATCCTGCCAGCAAGAGAGGGATGATGGCAACAGAAGGAAATCCGTCGATGATAGGGGGTGCTGCCATGTTGATTCCTCGTTCAATTTTCGGGTTCTACGACAACAAGCGACGGCTGTGCAGCCTTCATCTTAATTTCATCCACCAAGGCGTGAACGAATTCGTCGAGTCCCATGCCACTGATTTGATCGCCATTTCGGGCTCGAAGGCTCACAGTTCGCCCTTCTGCTTCACCGTCACCAACGATCACCATGTAGGCAGGTTGTAATTTCCGATGGTTTCGGATTTTCTTGCCGATGGTATCATCGCCATCATCGACTTCGACCCGAATTTCACGTGATCTGAGGGCTTGTGCCACTTCCTCTGCGTACGCCTTGTGTTTCTCAGAGATGGTAATGATGTGGACCTGAGTTGGCGTCAACCATGTTGGGAATTTACCTGCAAAGTGTTCGATGAGGACACCACAGAACCGTTCCATGGACCCGAACGGGGCGCGGTGGATGACCACCGGACGATGGATTTCCCCATCGTTCCCTTTGTACTCTAAGCCAAACCGTTCAGGGAGGTTGTAATCCACTTGAACCGTACCAAGTTGCCATTCTCGCCCGATAACATCCTTGACCACAAAGTCAATTTTAGGCCCATAAAACGCTGCTTCACCTTCTTCTTCTGACCAATTGACTCCGAGGGATTTTGCGGCTGCTCTGCACGCTTCTTCGGCTTTATCCCAACGCTCTGGTTCACCAACATACTTGTCAGAATCTGAGTCGCGTAACCCGACTCGGACGCGGTAATCGGTCATCCCTAACTTCTCAAAGATGATTTGAACAAGCTCGATGCAACCAAGCACTTCACCAGCAATTTGATCTTCTGTGACAAACAGATGGGCGTCGTCTTGAGTAAAGCCCCGGACGCGAGTTAAACCTGAAATTTCACCCGATTGTTCCCAGCGGTAAACGGTTCCAAATTCAGCAAGCCGAAGGGGAAGGTCTCGATAGGAACGTTGTTGGGAGGCGTAAATTTTGATGTGATGAGGGCAATTCATTGGTTTGAGCATGTACCCGTCGATGTCACCCGATTTCATGAGGTTGGCAAGTTCCCCGCACGTGCATCCTTCATCAGCCAGTTTCTTCATCAAATCCCGTTCCACAAGGGGCGGGTATTGAGAGTCTTGGTAGTATGGGAAGTGGCCAGAGGTGCGGTAAAGATCGAGTTTACCAACGTGGGGCGTGAAGACTTGCGAGTACCCTTGTCGGCGCAGGTGGAAGGAGATGAAATCCTGCAACTCTTGGCGAATAATGGCGCCCCTAGGAGTCCACAAAATCAAGCCTTGGCCAACTTCTTCATCGATATGAAACAACTGCAGGTCCTTGCCAAGTTTCCGGTGATCTCGCTTTTTAGCTTCCTCAAGGCGCGTCAAGGTCGCCCTGAGGGCTTCCTTCGAAGGCTCAACAATGCCGTAAATTCGAACGAGTTGTTCACGGTCTTGATCGCCACGCCAGTAAGCGGAAGAAACACTGGTCAATTTGACATTCATCAACCTCGAAGTGTTGGGAACGTGGGGGCCCAAGCACAAATCGTACCATTCATCTTGTTTGTAAATCGTGGAGCCGCCCCCGTCTTCGATCTTATCGTTGATGATTTCCAACTTGTAGGGGTTGTCTGCGAAGTGGTCTTGCAATTCTGCTTCTGAAAGTTCGACGCGCTCGACTGTGAAGTTTTTGCGAGCCAATTCTTGCATTTTCTTTTGAATTGGCTTGAGGTCCGATTCGGTGATGGCTTCCATTGCAAAGTCGTAGTAGAACCCACGGTCAATCGCTGGGCCAATGGTTGGTTTGGCACCGGGGTAGAGGGCCATCACGGCTTGGGCCAGCAAGTGGGCTGCGCTGTGCCTCAAGATATGGATGCCATCGTTGGAATCTGTGAGGATTCCTTCGACATTACAATCCGAATCGATGAGGGTTGACAAGTCGCAATCAACACCGTCAATTCGTGCAGCAAGGCACCCGTGCTTGCGGCCCAGTGCATCGGTAATGACCTCTGCGCAGGTGATGCCTGCAGCGTACTCGTTAACCGTTCCATCGGGCAGAGTGACGTGAATGAGTGCCATGGTGCTTACTCCTCAACCCCTATGGGGTTGCTTCTCCCTCATCAAACCACCACTCTTTCCATGTCCAAAAAGGGCTTCGTGAGCGTGGAAGGACGCAGCCATCACCAAGGGAATTTGAGGTTCCAATAAATTCCATCGAAAAGAATGCATTGGATGCCGAGTAAAATCGACCCGATGAGCATGGCTCTCCCACCTTGGACACCGTCTCGGTAGGCGGAATAGGCAAGCAAACCCATCAAAATGTTTCCAATGCAGGCCAGCATTAAGATGCCGATCACCAAAAATGGGGTCCAGCTGTAATCGTGGTCAATGTGGTAAATTGTAGCTTCCAGCCACAGTGCGCTTGGGATGACCAACAGTGCAAACGCCAACAACAACCGCCCCCCACCGTGACCGTTTGATTCGCCCCATGGCCATCGCAAGTCAGCGATGACGCTGGCCTCGTTTTGGTACAAAATAATCCACCAGTACATCAGGAAACCGAACGCTGCAAGGAACATGAAGGGAACGATAAATTGCGCCTGAGACCATGCGATTCCACCCCAGAGTGCAGCTGTATCGGAGGCATGAGAGACGCCGTAACCGTATGAGACAAGCACCATTGTGCCAAAGATGAAAATGAAGAGACGTAAGAAACGACGGGAGACTTCCATACCTTTCGCAGGTGGACTCAATTGATAAGCACCTGTATGGATCTTACCAGTCTACGTCGAAATCATCGCCAATTGAGCTCGATGCTTCATCGACAACCTCAACGCCCGCTGATGATTCCTTGGGGGTTTTGGGGGTGCTTTGGTTCGATTGTACCGGTGTGTTTACGACAAATTCAGCTCGATCTTCGACAGCCTCAAATTTTTGATTGTACAGAATCGGTTGTTGTGCTGGAACTGCTTCTTGTGACGGCAGTGGTGTTTCATTCTCTGGATTCTTTATGTTGGCTTCCCCAACCTTCAGTTCAGAAAACCCTGTTTTCAAAGCGTCTTCAAGGGAAGGAACCTTGCTGTGATGCTTGCTCATATTGCATGGAAAGCAGACCATGCACATCAATGCTCGGGCTAAAAGGGCGGCTTATTCCTCGTTTTCTGGCGGTGGTTCTGGTGTTCCAAACGAAACTTCTGGCAGGAAGGAAAGAATGGTGCCCAATATTCCCGCAACGAGCACATATTCCCATGCCGCACCGGTGTTGATTGCGGGTTCAAGCGCTTCAGTGCAAAAAGCAAGCATATCGGAAGCTGAAGCATTGTACGCGTCCCAATCGAAATCGTCGCCCCAAACTGAAATTTGGGTGGTGATCATTTTGAACAACCCGACTGCTGCGCTCACAGCAGCCCCGAGCCGCATCCAAAGGATCCGCTTAAACGATGGGAAGTTCCACCAAATTCGTGCTGATACCAAGGTGACGAGGAGGCACCAATAGACGCCGTTGTAGAAGATATCCATAGCGTAGTGCCCGTGCATCGGACCGTCAGTGTCCCATGGTACGGTCCCAATTCGAATGCATGAAAAAGCGCCAATTAATCCCGGGAAAACAGCCAGATGGTTCAGCCCATGCCACATGTTTCCATGGTTGCCAGCGCTGATGTGGTTCATGTTCATAACGTGGAGTTCCATGACGATCCAAAACACCAAAAATCCACTCACAAACGTACCCACAGTGAAAATGGTATCTCCTGGTTCGTACAAATCGAAGTCTGAGATGTAAGGGAGCCAAGCCCGGCATCCGTTCATCAACCAAGTGCCGTAACCAAGGCAAAGCCACAAGCTTGTCGCACCAACCATCGAAAGGATAGCCAATCGGCGACGCCCGACATGCTCCATGATTGACGGTCGAGATTCGGCTTTTTGAGGGCATCGATGGACCACAACCCGCACAGGCCTTCTTGAAGGAGAACCTCGTGGTTGCGTCATGCGCATCGGCTTGGTGGTAAATCCCGACGCCGGCCTTGGCGGTCGGCTCGGTTTCAAAGGCAGCGATGGCCGTGCAGCTGAGGCGAGGGCTGCAGGTGCAGAAGACCGAGCAGGCCCCCGAATGGCACAGAGTCTTCAATCACTTTCCACCCTCTTGTCGGGCTCCCTCAACAGGACAGAAACCAAAGTGGTCTTGGTCGGATGGGAAGGAAGAATGGGTGGTTCATGGGCACCTCAATCTTCCGGACGCTTAGAATTCGAGGCGATTGGTACAACTCCAGAAACGACATCTGATGCAGATACACTTTCACTGGTTACCAGTTTGGTCGAAGAAGGAGTCGAAGCGATCGTTTACGCTGGAGGCGACGGAACCACGCGTGACATCGTAAAAGCCCTGGAAACCATGGGTGAGGCCGCTCAAGAGATTCCGCTTGTAGGGGTGCCTGGGGGCGTTAAAATGCATTCTGGCTGCTTTGCAACAACCCCAAAAGCGGCTGCAGAAGTTGTGCTTGCCTTCATCTTAGGCGATCTGCGCTGCGCCATCACGGAAGTTATGGATCTCGACGAAGACGTCTATCAAGAAGGCGTCTGGAAGGTAAGGATGTACGGTGAAGCATGGACACCGTCAAGCCCGAGGTTCATGCAAGGTGCCAAGGAACAAGTCGAACGCTCAAGTGAAGTTGACACCATTGAAGGGTTGGCCCATCACGTCCAAACCCTGCTTGAAGACCAACCGGATTTGATGATCATTTGGGGCAGTGGGGGTACACTGCGACGGATGGGCGAGCATGTGGACCTAGAATTAACGCTTCTTGGAATCGATATTCAAGGACCATCAGAAGATGGAGATCGCCCTTTTTATGCCGATTTAAACGAACAGCAGTTGTTGGAAATTTTGTCAGAGCATGTGGATGAACACGGCAAAGAACGGCCGAGGTTATTGCTGCTTTCACCCATGGGTGGGCAAGGATTTTTGATTGGAAGAGGAAACTTGCAACTCTCCCCAGCCGTGCTGCGAACCATTGGTTTTGACAGCATCTTAGGCGTTGCCACACCTGCCAAACTCATCGGATTAAATGCAGTACGAATCGACACCGGTGAGGGCCTATTGGACGAACTTTTCCACGCCAAGCGGTTCATCAAAATCCTACAAGGTTTCAGAACAACGCGATTGCTGAGAATTGCTGAGGCCTAACACCTTGAAATAGGCTGAAGCCAAGATAGGGCTGTGACCGAAAAACGAATCGTTGTGCTGACGGGAGCGGGCATTTCTGCAGAATCAGGTGTCCGTACATTCCGTGACAACAACGGACTGTGGGAGGAGCACGCTGTTGAGGACGTTGCAACGCCACGGGCATGGCTTAGGGATGCTGGAGTCGTCTGGCGCTTTTACCAAGCCCGCAGACGACAACTGTTGGAAGTTGAGCCAAACGGCGCCCATGTGGCGCTTGCCAACCTCCAATCAAAGTTCGAACACGTAACCCTTGTGACCCAAAACGTCGATGACTTACATGAACGAGGTGGAAGCACCGAAGTGATCCATATGCATGGTGAATTGAGAACCTTACGTTGTGAGGCCAGTGGGCGAAATGAGGTTCGCATGCAAACACAAGATTTGGCAGATGATTTTCTGTTCTGCACCTGCTGTGAACTGCCTTCTCGGCTCCGACCCGACATTGTCTGGTTTGGCGAAGTGCCCATGCAAATGAGCGAGATTTACAACGCTGTGGAATCCTGTGACCTGTTCATCGTTGTTGGCAGTTCAGGCCATGTCTATCCCGCAGCAAACCTCGTTCATGCCGCAAATCAAAACGGCGCCCACACCGTACTCGTCAATCTAGAACATCCAATCAACGCTGATGCGTTCAAAGAAATCCACATTGGCAAAGCAGGTGAATTGTTGCCAAGGTTGGTTGAAGAATGGACTTCCAACCGCAGCTAACCTTGCTCAGGTGTTGAGAACGGACGCCTCGAGCAAACCAAGGAACGGTGGGCTTGGACGCCCTGGCCGACTCTTGAATTCAGGATGATACTGAACGCCGACATAGTACGGGTGGCCTTCCAGTTCAAAGATTTCGCAACGTTGCCCTGTCTCGTCTTTCCCAACATAGATGAGCCCTGCTGCTTCGATGCGTTCGATCAAATCAGGGTTGACCTCGTAGCGGTGACGGTGACGTTCATCGACAGCATCACCTTCACCGTACAACCGCTTGATGGCGCAATCCTCCACTTGCCAAAGGGTGGGCCTCGCGCCAAGGCGCATGGTGCCGCCGAGGTGTGTTTTGGAAATCTCCGGCATAAAAATCACAGCCGCTGTTGGGGCATTCTCGTCGAACTCTGTGGAATTAGCGCCCTCAAGACCGAGCACATTTCGGCAGAACTCGATGGTTGCAACTTGAAGGCCAAGGCAAATCCCGAGGTACGGGGTGTTGCTGGTTCGAGCGTAATGAGCGGCCAGAATTTTTCCTTCGACGCCTCGGTCTCCAAAGCCACCGGGAACGAGAACCCCTTGAGCTTGTTTGAGCAGTTCCCAGGCTGTGGATTTCTCGGCTTCATCAGCCCAATCGGTTTCAAGATGACTCGCTTCGATCCAATCGATGATGAGTTTTCGGTCAACGGCCATAGCAGCGTGTTGAAGACTTTTGATCACCGAAAGGTAAGCGTCGGACAGGTTGGTGTACTTCCCGACCATTGCGATGTGGATTTCTTCAGTGAGCGTGTCAAGGTGGTGGGCCATGACCTTCCAGTCTTTGAGAAGGTTCGTTGAATGGCAGTCGACGCCTAGAATGTCGCACAAGCCTTGTTCTTGCAACATGAGCGGCACGTGGTAGATGTTTGGCACATCGTGTGTCGACATGACGGCCTGAGGTGAGACATGACAGAAAGCTGCCAACTTTTCTCTGGTCTCTTTGGTCAAAGGAGCGGTTGAGCGGCAAACAAGGATATCGGGCGTAATCCCTAGTCCGCGCAACTCTTTCACGGTGTGTTGTGTTGGTTTGGTTTTTTGTTCACCAACCGGTCCCATCACAGGAACAAGAGAGACATGAACAAAAGTTACGTTCTCCCTTCCGACGCGAAACTGGAATTGCCTCAGCGCTTCGATGTAGGGGGACGATTCGATGTCACCAACCGTGCCACCAAGTTCGATGATGCATGCATCTGGGATTTCACCGCTGCCATCTGCTGGTTGGTGGGCGACGTCCTCAATCCACTCTTGGACTGCATCGGTCACATGTGGGATCACTTGGACGGTTTTGCCAAGGTAATCGCCTCGCCGTTCAGCCTCGATCACCTTGGAGTAAATTTTGCCCGTGGTGAGGTTGTTGTCCTTGCCCAAATTGATGTCGAGGAAACGCTCGTAGTTGCCGAGGTCCAAATCCACTTCGCCGCCGTCGTCCAAAACGAAAACTTCGCCGTGTTCAAACGGCGACATGGTTCCAGCATCGCTGTTAAGATACGGGTCGATTTTAATCGAGGTGACTCTCAGTCCAGCGCTTTTCAGCAAAACGCCGATGCTGCTTGCCGTAACTCCTTTGCCCAATCCGGACAGGACGCCCCCGCTAACAACAACGTACTTCATGCACATCAACGGGCTTTTAGGCCGTCGCGCCTCCCATATCAACATACCTCAAGGAACGCGTGTTTGGCATGTTGTCAAGGTGAGCGAAGGATGAAAAGGTGGCTGCGCTGAACTCTGGGGGAGGGAGAGCATGGGCACCATTCCGAACACCATGATGGCTTGGACCAAAACCCTCGACGAGACCGGCGGTTTCACTCAAGAACAGCACCCTGTGCCATCGCCTGCCCAGGGAGAAGTGCTCGTTAAGACGCATTCAACCTCCGTCTGCGGCACAGACATCCACATTTGGAAATGGGACCAATGGAGCAAGGAAAACGTGCCGCTCGGCACCATCACAGGCCACGAAACTTGCGGTGAGGTTGTTGCTGTTGGCGAGGGTGTCAGCGAACCCGCGGTTGGAGATTTTGTCGCCATTGAATGCCATTTCGCATGTTGGAACTGCCCTCGCTGCGATGAAGGCAATGCACACATCTGTGAGAATGGCTCGATCTTTGGCGTTCACATCAATGGGGCATTTGGGCCTTACTTCGTAGCACCCGCCGTTAACGCTCGAAGAATTCCTAAGGGACTCGATCCCGGTCACGCTTCCATCCAAGACCCGCTTGGCAACGCAATCCATACGCTTACTGGTGGGCCTGTTGAGGGGGCAACGGTGGCGATCCACGGCCTTGGGCCAATTGGGTTGTTTGCCGTAAACGCAGCCAAGGCCATGGGGGCACGGATGATCATCGCCATCGATTGGGACAATGAATACAGAATGGAACTGGCGAAGGAACTCGGTGCTGACCTGGTGCTCGGTAAGGACCACGATGTCATCGCTGAGATTCTGAACGCAACGGAGGGCCGTGGCGTGGACAATTCGTGTGAATTTTCAGGATCTGCACAGGCCCTTGCCAACACGATTCACAGCACCCGTATGGGAGGTTATGTCAATGTGCTTTCCGTGTACGGGAACCCAACACCAGAAGTCCCGATGAACGACCTTGTGTTCCGCTACTTGCACCTTAAGGGCATCAACGGCAGGAAGATGTGGTCAACTTGGGACACCATGCATGCGCTGTTGGAACAGGGTGCTATTGACGTTGAACGGGTGCTCACCCATCGGATGAGCATCGATGAGTTCCCCGAAGCGGTCAAATTGGCCATCGGCGGGAAGTGCGGCAAAGTGGTCTTGGACTTTTGAACTCAAGCACTGATCCATCGGTAACGGCGGGCGCCCTCTTGGACACCCTCTTCCCCGATTTCAACCAAGGCGAACTCACCTTGTGGTGTGACGACGCTTTCATCCTGCAATCCCTTGTGCAGGTTTTCATAGGTCACATGGTCAATCGCCATGCGTCCTGCAAGGCGTTCAAAGAGATGCCAGCGAGAAACTACTTCTCGCCATCGAGGACTCACTTTGCCTTCAAACACCTTGGCTTTGGCGCCTGAACCATAGCCACACAGTCCGAACAAGGTGTTGTCAAGGTTGCAATTCTCTTCCAAATCCGACTCAAAAGTCGACATGAGGGCGAGGAAAATAGAGCCCGTGTATTGATTGCCAATCAAGCTGCTCGCCCGCTGGCCCTTTTCAATTCGGCTTTCGTGGAACGCAAGGTATTCTGGAGTTTTGGAGATTGCGCGCCGATAACCGTCCATTGCTTTTTCCCAGATTTCAATGATTTGAGGGTCTTCCGAATTGTGTTCTGCTGGCATTGGTCCAAGTTGTTCTGCCATGTGTTCCCACATCTCGGTTTTTTCTCTGTCGTGACGAAAAATATCAGGGAACATGCGCTTGGCTTGGAAGGCATAGGGGAGGTGCATGATGATCCTCGACCATTGTTCGGTCAGCCTCTCGTCCTCAGCATGCGTGTAACGGCCTTGCCGTTCTGCTTTCTCTGCAAAGTTGTGGAAGGCTTGACGGACTGCAGATTGGTAGCAGCGGTTGGAATACTGCCCATCGAAAATAGGCTCGTCTCGGTGGACGCTAACGCTGGTTTCACCGTGAGAGAAAATACCGAGTTTGCGGACGGTTGATTCCGGCAAATGTCGTATCATGCGTTCAACAAGACCTTTCTTCATCGTTTGACCCGTTTCTTGTGCCAGTTGGAGAACATTTGTGATCACTGAACGAAGGGTCACTTCACGCCGAGGCTTGAAGAAATCGTGGACTGGGGTTGTTGAAACACCAATGCAATCAGGTATTTCCAGCAACCGAGGGTTGCGGCGAATGAGCAACGCTCCGCCACCTGCACCCTGGGTGTATTCTCCGGAAGATTCGAGAGCGTATTTTGCGTTGTCTGAAAAAATGACAATGCCAACTCGCTCGTCGTGTTCGGTCGAACGAGCAACCCAGTCTAAGGTCGTGTGAAGCGCATCGACTGCCCCAATGCAAGCAAACGTCATGTCGACCACGTCGCAGTTCCTGAAGCAGGCCGAGCCATATCGCTCTTCATAGCGCTGTGTGAGCATATCGACGATGTAGGTTGCAGTTGGTTTGGCACCGTCTAAAGCAGACTCGGTTCCGAGGTACATTCGTCCAACGGTGTTTGGGTCCAATCCGTTGCGATCAATGATTTGCATAACCGCCATTGCCCCCATAGTGGCTGTGTCTTCGTGAACATCGGGAATGGCCATGGCTTCAAGACCAAGTCCTTTGTTGAGTTTTCCAAAATCTGCACCCCGCAGTTCAGCGAAATCCCTCATGTCCATGTAGAGACGCGGGAAATGAATTGCAATGTCGTCGATACCAACGCAAATATCCTTGTCGGTTCCCATCAGCAGGAGGTTTCGACCCCCCCTATTTGAACAACCATCCTGTCAAGAGGCGCTTCAATTGGTTTTGAAGGGTCATCCCATATCGGGGACATCGGCCATTACAGGGTCCTGCTTGGCCCAGAGCACATCGTCAATGCGCAGAACTGAAATTGCTGCTTCTGTTGCACCTGCAATGCCTTGATCGAGGATCAGAAGCGGTTCAAGAACCCCCATTTCAATCATGTTGGTCGGTCGACGCCCAAGCACATCAAGGCCAATGCTGTCTGCTGTTTCAGCGCTTGCGTTGGCTTGTGCAGCCACAAGGGTGAGGAGGGTATCAATCGGGTCAAGGCCAGCGTTTTCAGCCAGCACTCGGGGAATCACTTCAAGAGCATCAGCGAAAGCTTCCACGCCCAGTTGTTCTCGACCGGGGATGGATTCAGCGTATCGGCGCAAACGTCGAGCGAGGGCGACTTGTGTAGCACCGCCTCCAGGGATGAGGTGAGCGTCTTCAACAAGTTGGCAAGCAACACCAAGAGCGTCTGCAAAACAACGTTCGACTTCACCCAAGACCGCTTCCGTACTGCCTCGAGCGATGAAAGTGGCGCCACCGGCTTCTGTTTCAACAATCCAGTGGACCGTATTGCCCCAAGTCTCATTTTTGCTGGAAATAAAGGCACCTAAATCGGCAACAGAGGCCCGACTCACATCGTGTACAAGCCTCGCTCCACACCCTCTTGCTAAGAGGTCCAGATCGGAACGAGCGACCCTTCGGAACGCTTTGATGCCCGCTTTGGTTAACATCATTCGAGCATCGTCGTCGATGCCCTCCTTGCAGGCTAAGAGATCAACACCGAGCGCTTTCAGTTGAGCCACCTGCTCCCCGAGCAATGCTGTTTCTTTTTCTCTAAAAGCATCCAAAACGCCGGTCGAGGTGACGTTTAGTTTTACGCTCCCCATCATAGCCCTGCGTTCAATACCGCCATCGATCAACAGAATCTTTCCGCCTTTGATGTGCCGTGGCATGTCGTCGTGAATTCGGTTTTTAGCAAGCACAAGCCCGGTCACAAGTTTACTGTCCCCAATGGTGCCTCCTGATTGAGAGAGTACCTTGACGCGTGTTGGATCGGCTTGGATGCCTTGTTCATCTTCCACAAGAATGGCTTCTGCTGCGTCTAAAGCCAGTTGCGCAAGCAGCGTTTGCATGCTTTCATGGCCCTTACCGGTCAAGCAAGTTTTGGTCGCCAAAATCCGATGGGAGCGTTTGGAAGCAAATGAAAGCGAGCGAAGTTCCGTACGAGCGTGGTCTTCCGCCATTCGAAAACCCCGAGCAATGATGGCTGGATGGACGCCTTGTGTGACAAGGTGCCAAGCATTTTGTAGCATTTCCGCACTCAGTAAAACGGTTGATGTGGTGCCGTCCCTTGCAATTTTATCCTGCACTGAGGAGGCGTTGATGATCATCCGAGCAACAGGGTGTTCAACCTTGGCAGACTCCAAAACGGTCACACCGTCATTGGTCACCATGGTTCGCCCGTCATCATCGATGAGCAACTTGTCGAGGCCTCTTGGACCGAGGGTTGAGCGAACAGCTCCAGCAAGCGCAAGCGCTGCTTGTATGTTCTTCTGGAGCGCACCGCGGCCAGTTGACCGGTCGGTGTCCTTCAGGATTGGAACATCGCTCATGGTCGGCCCACCGGACTTCTCGCCATAAGGTCAACTCTTGTCATAAACCGGTGCGGTTTGACTCAATCTTCGTCTTCGTCAACAACTTCGAAGTCGGCATCGACCACGTCATCGCCGCCTACGTCGATGTCGCCATCTTCTCCAGAGCCGTCTTGCTCAGCCATCTCTGCTGCTGCAGCTTCGTACAATTTTGCAGACACACCGTGCATGGCTTCTTCGACTTCCTTGACCTTGGCCTGAATCGCTGCGTCATCGATGGCATCGATTTCCAACGGCTTACCGTCTTCGTCTTGCACCATCTTTTCGAGTTCATCGAGGTGTGCTTTCACCGGATCGGTTTCAGCATCGTCAAGTTTGTCAGCGGATTCATCAAGGGTACGACGGGTTTGGTAAACAACCTGATCTGCCATGTTTCGAAGTTCGACCTTAGCTTTGCGCATTTGATCTTCTTCGGCGAATTTTTCTGCTTCAGCGATCTTCGATTGAATGTCGTCTTCCGAGAGGGAGGTCTGGGCTTCGATTTTGACCGATTGTTCCTTGCCAGTCCCCATGTCTTTTGCACTGACATCGACAATTCCGTTTGCATCAATGTCGAAGGTGACTTCGATTTGAGGCGTTCCGCGCGGGGCGGCAGGAATCCCCATGAGGGTAAATTCTCCCAAGGTGACGTTGTCTTTGGCAAAGTTCCGCTCGCCTTGAAGCACGTGAATGGTCACAGCTGGCTGGTTGTCGCTCGCTGTCGAGTAGATCTCCGACCGTCGGGCAGGGATGGTTGTGTTGCGTTCAATCATGGTCGTCATGACGCCACCGAGGGTTTCGATGCCGAGGGTGAGTGGTGTTACATCGAGCAAAAGAATGTCAGACACACCTTCGTCACCAGCAATGATTCCTGCTTGAAGTGCGGCGCCCATGGCAACCGCTTCATCAGGGTTGATGCCTTTGTATGGGGCTTTCCCTGCTTCTTTTTCAACGGCTTCTTGAACCGCAGGAACACGGGTAGAACCACCGACAAGAATGACCTTATCGACATCACCCTTCTTGAGGTTGGCATCCTTCATGGCTTGCCGGGTTGGACCCATTGTGGCTTCCACGAGTTTGGAGATGAGGTCTTCGAACTTGGCTCGGCTCAGCGTCATGTCCATGTGTTCAGGTTGACCGTCGCGCATGGTGATGAACGGGAGGTTGATTTGAGTTTGTTGAGTCCCAGAGAGTTCGATTTTGGCCTTCTCTGCTGCTTCCTTGAGCCTGGACATGGCTTGAGCGTCTTTGCTGAGATCGATACCAGTGTCGCGCTTGAATTCAGCAACCATCCAATCAATGACCAAATCGTCGAAATCGTCGCCACCGAGTTTGTTGTTTCCAGCTGTTGCTTTGACTTCAATTTGAGGCTGGCCGTCGACTTGATAGATTTCCAAGACGGATACGTCGAAGGTTCCACCACCGAGATCGTAGACGAGGATGGTTTGGTCTTCGCCTTTGTCCACGCCGTAAGCCAGAGCCGCAGCGGTTGGTTCGTTGATGATTCGCAGCACTTCTAAGCCTGCAATTCGTCCTGCATCCTTGGTTGCGGTTCGTTGAGCGTCGGTGAAGTAAGCAGGACAGGTGATGACCGCTTGCTTGACTTCGTGACCGAGGTATGCCTCTGCATCCGCCTTCAACTTTTGAAGGATGAACGCTGAAATTTCTTGTGGCGTGTAATCGGTTCCGTCAACGTTTGTGTTCCAATCGGTTCCCATGTGACGCTTCACAGAGATCATTGTACGATCGATGTTAGTGACGGCTTGCCGCTTTGCGGTGACGCCAATCATGCGTTCGCTTCCGTCTTTGGCAAAAGCCACGACTGAAGGGGTCGTTCGTGCGCCTTCTGCGTTTGCGATGACAACGGGCTCTCCGTTCTCAATCGTTGCAACACAGCTGTTTGTCGTTCCTAGGTCAATTCCAATCACTTTGCTCATTTATGTTCACTTCCTTTTTCAAAAGATGGGGATACCACCGTCGTCGTCTTCATCGTCGTCGTTATCGTCGTTGTCACCAAGGTCAATGCTGACCTCAGGGGGCGCTGGACTGGCATCGTCCTCAGGGACGGCCGAGCCTTGCGGAGTGAGTTTTAGGGTGATGTCGAGGATGCCGTTGTTCAACGACCAGTCGACCAGTTCCTCGCATTGGTGAGGTAAGTCAATTTGAGCCAGTGGCTCAGGGAGTGTGTCTTTGATGACTTCGATGCGTTGGCCTTGACGGACGAGAGCCAGTTCAAGTTCGCTCTCTTCGACTTCGCCACGAAGGGTGAAATCGACGGTAACAGCCATGTTCCAGCCTTCAAGATAAACATCGTTTGCCGGAATATTGATGATTTCATCGAGCGAAATGTCCACGTCTGGGGCCTTAATTTCTACCGCGTTTGCATCGACTTGGAGATCCATGCCGATGTTGGCCAAGATGTCCTCCATCGATTTACCAGATTGAAACATCTTAGCGAGTTGGGACAAATCAAAGTTGAAGTTGACGTCGCCTTTTGCGAGTTTCTCTGCGTCCAATCCCATGTTTTCGAATTGTGAACGGAACTGTTCCATCATGCCTCGGATTTGCTCCTTATCCATGTTCATGCCCATGTTTCGGAACATTTCCACGAGTTGCTCAACCAGTTTTTCTTCCCAATCGTCTGCTCCAGTCATCATCTCCACCTTCCATTACTGAACCATCGGTTACATAGTGGCGTGGAAGTCACCCTATATCAAGTTCACCAAATGAGCCCACTGCTCTCGAGAAACATGGTATCCCCTGAGAAGCGAACCCATAAGAGGGGGCAACGATGCCAACAGAACAGGGAGCAACATGACTTACTCACTGCGTGCCTTTGGCCTGATTGCTTTGATGCTCATGGCGCCGCTTGCCGGATGCTTTGGTGAAGCGGAAGAAGGAAATGGAGGCGATCAAAACGCCCTCATGATTGATTTTGTACCGGCGCGGGAAGCCTCGCTCAGTGCGGGCGAGTGGCACACCTTCACCCTTGAAGGCGAAGGAACACGGTTGGTGGTCCCAGAAGACGTTCTGCTGTTCGTCAATGACAGCATCGTACCGCTTGGCGTCATTCAAGTTCAAAACAGTGATTTGCTCAATGGGAAGATCCTCACCACCCCATACGTCAGTTCAACCACGCTGACGGTTGTTCACAGCGATGGCACAGCATCAGAGATTGACCTGATGGTTGAAAATGGCACACCAATCGTCAACGGGGAAGAATGGTTGGACAAAATGAAATTCATCCTCAATGTGTGCACCGATTCAACCGAATGCGGTGGCTACATCAACCGATGGATGGGAAGTCCAAACCCTGCATTTGAACGGGCGGCAAGCTTCTTTCACGGGCACTTCGAAGGTTTGGGGTATGAAACTCACATTATGCGCGTAACCGACCACCTCAACCCATCGCAACCTGAATCACTCAACATCATCGCTTGGAAGGACGGTCGTTCAGATGCTTGCGTTCAAGGGATGGGTGCTCACATGGACATTGCACCACCGGCTTCGCCACCTGCGGGAGGCACCTACGAAGGAGCCTACGACAACACAGCAGGGACGGTGGCGATGATGCTCTTCGCCAAGGCGTTCGTGGATGTGGAATTCGAATGTGACACCTTCCTAGCACTCTGGTCTTCTGAAGAAGAAGGGTTGCGCGGCTCCAACGCGTTTGCCAACAATGATTGCGATTATTGCCTTCCCCAGGACAAAGAACTGCGGTTCTACATCAACATGGACATGATGGGCATCTCTTGGCCTGCGTTGAAGGATACCGGCGACCCGTTCCCTTACCACGCCTGGTCAGGGCCGGACAACGACCCCGAAATCGATGAATTAGCAATTACCGGCGTGATGGACCATGTGCATCGAAACATCCTGAAGGCGCCAATGGACCTGCGAATTGAGGGATCCTACGGTGCTGGATGCGACATGCATTGGGATGACCATTACAACCTTGTAATGGATGTTCACGAGGACACCTTCGGGCGTTCTGACCATGTCACGTTCCGCGACAAAGGCGCTCAAACAATCTTCCACCTCGGCGCCTATGACGACGATTACAGCGCTTACCACTCCCCTCAAGACACCCTGGACAACATGATCACCTCAGTGGGCGGTGAAGCCGAACTTCAGAAGTCAATACAATTCGTGATGTGGGCTGCAATGCTCGAATTCTTGATTGCTGACCAGACCCCGGAAGTTCGGAATCTTGAATGATTGTCCAAAACATCACTTCAAAAGCAAGTCTCCTAATCTCCACTCGTGTCAGAGGTCCCATTGGAAGTTGAAACAAACCCCCTCAAATCCCTCTGGAAGGTCATTGCGGGCTCCACATTGATCGCCTCGATGTGTTGCCTACCCTCTGTGGTTTTGGTGATGCTAGGGCTTGCAACCGTCTCGACTGGAGCCGCTCTTTCCGACACCCTCTACTGGGGCGGCGATGGATACGGTTGGTTTCGTCCGCTGATGGGCGTTGTGGCCGCAATCAGCGTTGTTATTGGATTGACCGTGTACTTCAGAAACCAGGGCATATGCACCCTCGACCAAGCAAAACAATCCCGTCGAAAAATAATCAACACCTCGTTGCTGGTGTTGACCGTCACCTACCTGACATACTTGTTGTTTAACTACGTCATCCTCACTGAGATTGGCATCCAATTCGGATTGCCTTGGGAATCAAGCCGTGATTCCTACATGTTTTGGCGATGATCAGGCATTGCCCCGGGTGGTCTTGCAACCAACGCCCCATTCGCTTTCAGTCATTGCTTTCCTTGTCGCTTCGAGCAGCGCATCCTCCGGGGTTGGAACAGCGCGGATCCCCGCTGTAAAGGCGATGGCCATACTGGCCTCCTTGTGAGCCCACTTTACCAATTGAATTTTTGATTTTTCAATTGATAAGTATGACCGTTCTACTCCAATTGGAATTTCAATTTTCCTCGGGTTCAGGTGCATGCCTAGGCCAAGGGATTTTTGGATTGCTTCTTTGGAAACCCACGCTTCGATGGCGCAAGAAGGGTGAGCGAGTAAAAACTCCAGTTCTGCTCCTTTGGCCATCATGGAAAAGGCGTTTGGTTGGATGCCTCGGTCGCTCGGCTCTCCGTCCAAACCAACGCACCATTCAGGCTCGGCAATGGCCACATAAGCCCACCCGCCGCTGTGACAGAGGCTGATCGAAGGCAGCGGCGTGTTCTTCCAAACGCCTGCGATGTAGGCGAGGTAAGGAGCTCGATGTTTCGTACGTTCAACGCTCACCAGCGTGGCATCAATGCCCCACAGGGCGAGGGCTTCTTGCAACAACCAGCGGCCTGTGAGGTGCTCATCGCATCGCTTCTGAACGACAAACGTAGCCACTTCATCAGCATCAGCCAAAACCACATGTTCAGGTTCATGCGTTTGGACTGGACTGCGTAAAACCAAGCAGGTTGGCAAATCATCCCCGGGTGGTTGGAGATGTTCAATTGTCATTTTTAGGCCTCATCAACGCTCAAGCGTGAAGGCTTCTTCATCCGAAACCGGAGCCATGCCCTTGAGGCGTAGACCCTTGAGCGCCAAAACAGGTGCGTCATCTTCTCCGACAATCACCACATCATGCACCGTAACACCGGCCTCTTCAACCGAAGTTCGGAGGCTCCGCATACGAAGCAGTTCATCTCGTTCTGGCACCCGAAGCATGGAAGACCATTCGATGCCTACGGGGAGGGACGAGAAACCTTCGCTCTCCATAGCCACCAATCCCGCATTTTGGAACCCTGCCTCGATGAGCATGGGAAGCGCTTCAAGCAAGACTGTTTCACCTTCTGATTCATGCGCAAACTGGTCGGTTGCAGGCAATTGATGCCGCATCAAAGCAATGCCGTCTGCCCCTGGCATCGATTCGTCACCGACGCCACGCAGAACACCTCCATGCGACTGGAATCGAGGCCCGTGGAAGTACCTGTCATAGATGAAGGAAGGTTGTTCCGCAAGTTCACCAGGCGCGGGAATTCCAAGATTCGGGAGCGCTTCCACTTCCGCTTGCAAGAACGGCCAAAGGTCGTCGCCTTTTTCCACGAGGCGTACTGAAGCCTTGTGGTGCTCTCGTTCACCAAACACCTCCCCTTTAGAATTCGTAAGATCAGACACGAGGGTGCATTTCACCCATGTGAGGTCGTTTTCCGTCCGATCAAACTCAGCGGTGACTCGCACGGTCATCGGTCCTTTGAGCAACTTCACAGGCAAACCGAATTCGACGGATTCAAATCCAGCTAAACAGGTCGAAGGACGCATCAACAACGCCACTTCAGCGAACATTTCCAACGCCATAACCCCGGGGTGGTACGGAACGCCCTCAATCGCGTGGTCGATCAGGAAGGGGTGGTCCTCTTCCGACAAGGTTGATTGTACAGTCAGTGATTGATCTTCTCGGCAGGCAAGCACTTTGTCGATGAAAGGAAAACGTTGTGGGTCGGCAATGATGCTTGCCATTTCAGCAGGCAGACGGAGGGGGGCTTCTCTAAAGGCATCGAAATGATCCATCTCTCCTAGGGATCCACATCCAATGACGCGACGCTTGCCTCCTGCAAGGGCTTCATCCACAAAGATGTTCACGCCTTCATCCACTGAAAGGGTGTCAATTCCTGCGGCTTCAAAGACCGCTTCAATTGAGCCTCTTGTCGCCATACCAACGTCCCGCCACCCAGTCCAACCAATGGCTACAGCACGGCAGGTTCCAGAAGCAGTGAGCCGTGCCATTTCAGCATCGAGAACACTGTTTGCTGCTGCATAGTCTGTTTGCCCTCCGTTGCCGAACCGTCCGGCAACGCTGGTGAAGCATGCTGCGAAACGAGGGCTTTCGGCTCCTGAGGCCAAGCATGCGGCAAGCATGCACTGCCAACCATCCACCTTGACTCGAACCACCTTGTCGAACACATCGTAGTCCTTGTCCGCAACAAGTTTCGAATCCTCTAAACCAGCACCGTGAATCAAGCCCGTAATCGGACGATTGAGGCTTTCTCCGACCGCTTGCATTGCTTCACGGTCCATGACGTCGACGGGGTGGTATGAGGCAGAGTTGCCCGTGGACTCAATTGAGTTGAGGGTATCATACACATCTCGACTGCGAGTGAACTTTTGCCAAGCCTTGTTCCACTCAACCATGGTGACCTTGCCTGATTCGCTTGCCGCAGCAAGACGTTCGCGCAAAGCCATCCGTTCAACCTCAAGTTCTGGTTCGCCCCAAGTGATCCATGTTTTGGTTTGTTCAATGAGGTGAGAGCGACCAAGAAGGGCGAAATGAGCTCCTGCATTGAATGACATTTCTGCTACCCCGATCACCGATGCAGCCGTGACGCCAGATCCGCCGCCTGAAACCAACCAAGTGTCGTCGGATTGCAAGGGCGTACGTTCTTCAACCAAATCTTCAGCAAATGCCACAAGCGCCCACCGGCGTTCGTCTCGGTCAAGGCCAATTTCAACCTCGCCCGCAATGTTGAACACGTCATGATGAATCAAAGCGGCTGCTTGTGCAGGATCTAGAATGAGTTCAGGATGAACATCAAGGGCACGGCAGCGGAGGTGCGGTTGTTCAAATGCATAGGATTTCGTCACACCGGAGGCAGCGCATTGAACCGCATTGAACCGCTCACCAATGTTTCCATGTCGTCCATCTAAGGCGGTAATAGAGGCTACAATTCCAGCATCGAGGTTTGAAAGCTGTGCGTCGAGGCCTTGCAGCAAGGAAAAGTATCCTTGTGCGGCCAGAGCAATCTGAGATGAAGGATGCCCATCTTCCGCCCACGAAGCGCTGGCCAACTTGAGCGGCGACATGTGAATCAAGGCAGAGATGTTGTGTCCGTTCAAGGCTTGACTCACCGCAGCGATGTGTTCGGGGTTACCGGGATCTGCACGGTAGACGACTCTCTTGCCTTCTTGCTGGACAGACATGTCCCGAATGTTGCTCTCGAAACCGATGCGAATCGCATCCATGCCGTCCGCTTCAAGGAGTTGACAGAATACCTCTGCGATGCCCCAACCGTCGTCTGTAACAACGGCTGTTCCCTTCAAAGACAAGGGGGCATCTCGACCCGGTGCTGCTTCAACTTCAATTTGCCAGCGTCGTGATTCAACGGTTGTAGCCGTTGAAACCAAAGAGGGAGCGGTTGGTGCCTCCGTTTGGCTTGGAGGGGCGGGTGAACCAGTGGATGCATCGCCCTTCATGCGGAGGATGTAGGCAGTAAAATGGTTCAGCGTAGGATGATCAGACAAGACGAAGTCTTCGTCCAATGGAAGGTCGAACACCTCTCGTACATCACCCATAATTTCGGCTTGCTTCACGGTGTCTATGCCCAATTCGCCCTCGAGGTCTTGATCCATTTCAATGAAATCAGCTGGGTAACCCGTGTGCTTAACGACAATCTCAACCAATTGGTCATCAACTGTGCCGTCTGTTGCCACACCTTTCGGTTTGGAGGTTGTTGGCTCACTCGGGGCAGGTGCTACCGGGGCAGGTGCTACCGGTGCTGGTGGAGAGGGCGCCGGTGCTGCCTTGGCTGGGCTCGATGGTGCTTCGCCTCCTTGCATGCGATGGATGTAGGCAATCATGTGATTCAAGGTTGGATAATCGGATAGAACAAAATCTTCATCAAGCGGTAAACCAAATCGATCGCGTATGTCCGCCATAATTTCGGCTTGCTTCACCGTGTCAATCCCCAATTCACCTTCGAGGTCCTGGTCGAGTTCAATGAAATCAGCCGGATAACCGGTGTGAGTCACGACAACTTCGACCACAGTGGCCCGCAAATGCTCTTCATCAACCGGGGAGGCTGGAGGGTGTGGGGCTGGGGAAGCAAGAGGTTGCGATTCAGCGACTGGCTGTGGTGCTTCCTCAGAAGGCAGTTGGGTCGGTGCAGCAGGTGCTGGAACGGGAGCAGTGGTTCCACCGCTCATTCGTTGAATGTAGCCAATCATGTGATTCAAGGTCGGATAATCAGAGAGCACAAATTCTTCATCCACAGGGAGGTTGAACCGTTCACGAATATCAGCCATGATCTCGGCCTGCTTGACCGTATCAATGCCCAACTCACCCTCTAGGTCCTGATCCAATTCAACAAAATCAGCTGGGTAGCCCGTGTGATTGACAACCACATCGATGACTACGGTGACGGCATCGCCTTCAGCGACAGCCGACGGGCTGAGTGATTGTACTGAAGCCGGTGCTGGTGTTGGAGCAGGGAGGCTCGGCTGAGGAGCGGGGACTGAAACTGGTGGAGGAACGGGGGTTGGGACTGGGTTTGGCACAACCGAGGGTTTGCCTTCAAAAGGCGCTGTGATGGGCCAAGGATCCCCTTGAACGCCGCCATGAAGGTTGTTCTCACCGTCCACATAAGCAACCAACTTCTGATCCAGCAAACGCATGACTACGTCTTCATTGCCCGCTAAGCGACGGTTCCATGCCAGGAATTTCGCCCCGTCAATCCGTTCACCAACAACGGGCCAGCGGCGAACAAGTGAAAGCGCCATTTGAGACCCAAATCCAGCAGCGAACCGAAGGCCGTACTTGAGGTTTGGATAATCGCCACCTTTTGAGAGGTTGAGGTTACCCAACTCAGGGTCGACTTCCTTGTGGTTTGCAATCGGAGGTATCCTTCCAGTTTTCATGCCGTGGAACATGCTGGCGTCTTCAATTCCAACTGCCATTGGATGACCAGTGAAGCCTTTTGTGTTCGCAATGACAAGTTTGTCCGTGCTGTGTGTGAAGGTGTCTCGCAACGCCCGAACTTCGGATTGCGCCGACCCACCCCGAGCAGGGGTGTAGGTCTCATGGGAGAAAAACACGGTGTCAGAAGCGATTTCATGGCGGTCGATGCCCCATTGTTGTTCCATGGAGGTGACGAAGTTGTCCACCGTTTCAGCAACGTGATCAACATCAAGGCGAGTGCCGTGGAAGGCGGAATTGGCGGTGGTCGCACCGAGCAATTCTGCAATTGGTTGAACACCACGCTCTTCCGCTTCTGAATTGCGTTCAACAACGAAGGCTGCTGCGCCCATGCCGAGGATCAATCCATTGCGCCTCCGGTCGAATGGCAATGCTGTTTCTTCGACCACGTTGTGGGTTGCAGCAGCTCCTGATGCGGCGAAGCCCCCACCAATCCATTCCCACATGTCATCGCCCGTTACGTCATCCGCCGAGATGATAACAACACGATCGACGCGATCGGCGTTGAGCCAATCTTCCGCAACGCCAAACGCTGCTGTGGCCGATGCACACGCTAGATTGATGATTGTGTTTGGACCTCGAATACCAGAGTATTGAGCGAATTGTGAATGGCCCATTGCTAGAGTTTGGAACAGGTACCGTCGATCAAAGCGCCCCTCACCGTCGTCGCCGTTTGCTTTCGCATGTTTCAGGGCCATTTGGAAGCCAGGGAAACACGAAGCGAAGACGATTCCTGTTCGATCCCGGGTGTGCTGAGGGACTTGCCAGTTTCGAATCAAGCGCAATCCGCCCTTGCCGATTTGTTCAACGGGAGTCAATGGAATCGCTGCATCTCTTAGGGCAAGAAGCCCAGCGGCCATGCCGAGTTGTGTCGTTATGTCCCAAGCCAGTATGACCTTTGGATCAATGCCAAATTCTTCTGCAAGATCAAAAGCACCTTTCACGCCTGCGAGTTGGGGCACGTCGCCAAACGCTGTGGCTTGGTCCATGTTCACTGAACCATCTCGCCCTTTGATCAAGCGAACCAGATTCTTGTCCAGTAAGCGTTGCTTGTAATCATCGGTGACTTCTGAGATGCAAGTTTCACCGCGAACAAGGCGCTCAAAAGTATCTTCATTGAACACACTCTCCCCACCAGGAAGTCCAAGCGACACGCCCGTTACGACAAACGGATCTGCACGGCGCCGGCTCATTGGGTCATGGCCTGTTGCAGGGGCATGACCTGCAGAAGAAGGAGCGGCCATTCGAGTCATTGAGGACTTCGGTGACCAACCAGCAGGAGGTGTTGCAATCCAACGGGCTACGTCCGCAACCGTTTTGGCGCCGCTAACGTCCACTTCCGGGTCGGTTTTCGCCTCGGAAACCACAGTTTGGAACAGAGAGGCAATGCTTGCTTCCGACATGCCAAGGCCAAGGCGTAAATCGACCATTCCGTGGCAGAAACGAGCGGGATAATTCGTAAGGGAAGCAATCCGGTCTCCAAGGTAAGCATCCTTGGCTTTTTGAGCGGCAATCTCCGGATCGAGGTTCGGGGAGCTCGAGGCTTGCTGAACATGCACCACTTGAGGTGTTCCAGTTCCAGCAGCAGAAGGCAACGGGCGGGCTCGCGTGCGCAAATCTTCACCCGATGAGGTGGCTCGATGTGCTTCAATTGGCCCGGCACGGAACGCTTCGGTCAGTGCGGCTGATGTTGGCGCCGGCCAATTCATCGGACGTCCTGCGAGCGCCATCGTAGCGAGGGCGGTCAAAAAGGATGCGATTCCACCTTGTTTGGGGTGGTTTGTCATGACTGGCAAGTGAGGCTGATCTTCAAGAATCTGAACCGCAAACATGCTCAGAGCGCGCTTGGGCCCGACTTCGATGAACGCTCGTGCTCCGGCTTCATACATGGTTTGAATTTGAGCGGTCCATTCAACTGAGGAAGCCATTTGCAAGGCTAACTTGCTGAGAACTGCGGATTTCGAAGCCTCCAAATCCTCGCTGTCTGAAGGGTTCATTGGGTAGAATTCCCCGTCGACATTGGCCGTGATTGGGATGGTGGGCCAACGAATATCAAGCCCTTCTAAGAACCTGCGAAGAGGTTCGTTGGCTGGTGCGACAATCCTCGAATGGAAAGCGTGGGAGGTGGCCAATGGCATCGATTGGAATCCTTTGGCTTCAAACTCAGCCATTGCGGCCTTCACCGGTTCTGTTTCACCAGCGATGACGGTCATCTTTGGAGAATTTTTATTCGCTGCGATGACGTAACCGTCGACAGCGTTGATGATTGTTTCAACCTCTGAATATGGCGCACTAACGCTTGCCATGAGCCCTTTATCGTCAATTTCTACAGCGCCCATTTCAGTTCCGCGAGCAGCTGCTGCACGAAGTG
Source organism: uncultured Candidatus Poseidoniales archaeon (assembly GCA_905181785.1). Lineage (GTDB taxonomy): Archaea > Thermoplasmatota > Poseidoniia > Poseidoniales > Poseidoniaceae > MGIIa-L1. The sequence goes on along the minus strand of CAJIZC010000014.1, from coordinate 49,026 downwards.
CTCCGTCCATATCCAAAATCCCTGCAGCCATCAAGGCAGCGTATTCGCCGAGCGAATGGCCAGCGACCATATCGGGGTGAATGCCGTGATCGTTGAGCGCTCGCTCGATGGCCAGGTCAGCGGTCAACATGGCAGGCTGAGTGTATTCTGTCTGCTTTAGTTTGTGTTCAGCCTCTGCCTGTTCTTCTTTCGAGAGGTTTGACCGAAGTACGAAACTTGACAGGGTTTCACCTTCAAGCACCTCGATCATGGTCTCATCGGCCTTGGCCCAAACCTGCTGAACCGCAGTGTAGCGTTGATGCAGATCATGGGTCATACCGACGTATTGACTGCCTTGTCCAGGGTACATGTGCGCAACCTTGGCTTTAGCATGAAGCGGAGCGTCTTTGGTGATCAAAACGCCTTGGGCTTGTAGGAAGCCCCACTTGTCTTCATCGTCCATGGCCTTGAGAGCCAATTCAACTCGCTTGTTGAACTCGGCCCAATTGGTGGCAATAACGGCCATCCGCATTGAAGCGCTTGAATCAAAGGAACTTGATGCAGCATAGAGAGCATAAGACAGACGGATTCCTTTCGGGTCTTCATCGAAGGTGGCTCCTTCGAAGGAAGTTGTCGTGAGGGCCTGCCTTAGGCCTTCGAGGGATTCGGCAGAGAGCAGAAGCATGCCACCTTCAACCGCTTTGAGTTGTTCGTGAGTCATGCTTGGTGCCGCAGAACCATCGAGAATAGACGGGGCGGAAGGGGTTGTTGAAGAAGAGGTTTCAATCGCAGCATAGGCTTGCCATCGAAGATCCCATTCGCGCGCCAACGGAGCGTGATATTCTGGCTCATAGCCCTCAAGAGCGATGTGGAAGTTCGTACCGCCGAAGCCAAAGGCGGAAATGCCTGCCCGTCGCGGGTGGTGTTCAGGTCGAGGCCAATCGCGGGCTTCGGTTGGAACAAAGAAGGGAATCTCACTCCATTCAACGGTCGGGTTTGGCGTTTCAAACCCTGCGGATGGGGGAATGGTGCGGTGGTGAAGCGCCATAACGGTCTTCATGATTCCTGCAATACCAGCAGCGGCTTTGAGATGGCCAATCTGAGATTTTATCGAGCCGACAGCAACATGGTCTCCACTTGGGAACCCGTCCCAAAGCAAAGATAACGTCGACAATTCGGTCGCATCTCCCACCTTTGTCGAGGTGCCGTGGGCTTCCACGAGTTCCACTGTGCTTGCAGGATACCCCGCTTGATTGTACGCTCGGGCGATGGCCTGAACTTGGCCCCGCTGGCTTGGTGCAGTGATGCCCTTGCCGCGCCCATCGGAGGAACCACCTATGCCACGGATGACTGCGTGAACCTCATCGCCATCTGCCAAAGCATCGCTCAGGCGTTTCAACAGCAACACACCAGCCCCCTCACCCATCACAAAGCCGTTTGCTCGGGCATCAAATGGGGTTGAATGAGTCGGTGATAAAGCGCCAATGGCACTGAACTTCGAAAATGTGGCCGGGTCCATCGTACGGTCTGTAGCCCCTGCGAGCATGAGGTCCACCTGACGGGTTTGCAGCAATCGGCAAGCATCCAAAACAGCCGCCATGGAAGACGCACAGGCGGCGTCCATTGCGTGGTTGGGGCCTTGTAAATCGAGTAGGTTTGCGACTCGGCCTGAAACCACATTGGCCAATTCCCCAGGCATTGTGTCTTCATCGATTCGTGGCGTACCCTCAACCAACTCTTCGGTGAACGCTTCGATGTTCTGTTCTGCAAGCCCATGCTTCTTAGCCAGCTCTTTGGTGTGGTTGGACCACACGCGAATGTTGGAAAGGTTGCGGTTCTCACCGCCGAGCGCATTTGCGAAAACAACGCCACATCGAGTGCGATCGATGTCTTTTGTTTCGCCATCATAGCCGGCTTGCTCGATGGCATCTGCTGCTACAGAAACCGCCCAAAGTTGGCATGGATCAATTTGCGGGAGGGTGCCTGGTGGCTGCCTCCATCGACGCCAGTCGAATTCGAACCCTTCGACAAGAGCTCCGATTTTGGCGTAGGTGAACCCTTCTTTGCTGTCGCCAGGCCCACCTTCTCGATAGAAATGGTTGATTGGACCCGGCCATCGGCCTTCCTGTATCTCTCGAATACTGACTTTGGAATCGATGATGTTCTGCCAGAAGGCTTCGATGCTTGGCGCGTCAGGCATCAGGGCTGCCAAACCGATGACTGCAATCGGTTCGAACGGTCCTTGATCAAGCCCTTCGCAGGGTTTGCCATTTGCTGTTGTGATCGTCATGCGCTCACTTCACTGATCCATGATGCTCTGAGGCACCATGGTGATCGAATAACCGCCATCGACGTATATGCACTGGCCTGTAACGCCGCTTGCGAGAGGGCTTGCAAGCCAAAGCGTTGCTCCCGCTACATCGTTTTGATTGACGTTACGGCGCAATGGTGCATTGGCTTCGACGTGGTCAAGGATTTTGTCAAAACCCGGAATGCCACCTGCGGCAATGGTGCGTATGGGGCCGGAAGAGATGGCGTTGACGCGATGACCTTCCGGACCGAGGTGGCACGCAAGTTCCCTCGTCCAGCATTCCAATGCAGCCTTAGCCATCGACATGATGCCATAATTAGGAACATATCGGGTCGAAGCGGCGTAGGTTAGCGTGATGGTGGACGAACCAGGGTTGAGGTAAGGCAGCGCATGCTTCAAGCAACGTTGCAGCGAATTTGCTGAAATGGTCATGGCCGTGTTGATATCAGCATCTTCGACGAAGAGAATGGGGCGATCAAAGCAACTTCGAGGCGCAAAGCCGATCGCATGAATGAGAATATCAGCCTTGAGCCCTGGATGTTCTGCTGCAAAGGCGTCGAAAAATTCCTTTGTTGTTGCGTCCTCTGCCACATCAAGCGGGTAGAATCCGCCAATTTGTGGTAATTTGTCTTTGAGTTGGAAAATTCGGCTCATGAATCGCTTCTGATACCCGAGGTAAAGCGTCACACCAGCGGCCGCCAACTGTTGACAAATCGCCCAAGCGATGGAATCCTCGCTCGCCACACCAAACACGAAGGCGGTCTTTCCTTGCAATTGTAGCATAACAGTACCTCCTCAATGGATAGGTGTTGGCCAGCACACCTAACCTATGACTGTTGCCTATGTCACGACCTATGAAACCGCATATCTGCGACCCATTTTGTTTCGCCGAAGAGGCTTACAAATCATCGAACATATCGTCGAATTCGTCGGCCTTTGAAGGACCGTCGAGGTCTGAAAAGAAATCGTCTAAATCGTCATCCAAAGCTGGCGATTCAACTGAAGCAGGATATTCGGGAAGATCGATGGCGACAGGCACCTGAATCGCTGAAGCGGCTGCAGTGCCCCGAGAGGAGCGCTTGGTGGCTTTTGCTAAAACCACGACCAAAAGCAGAACGAGGATGACCCCTCCTGCGATTGCAGCGTATTGAAGGACCTGATCCTTGTCTATTTCCTCAAGGTTACCGCCAAGCGAACTTGATTGACCGGGAGCAACGACGTTGAGTTGAACTGTAATTTCGCTCGACGCTGCGCTGCTGTCAACGCTGCTTTCGGCTTGGAAAAGCACAGGGAGGCGGATGTCTTCAGCGAGATCCGAAGGTGAGCGTACCGTCAAGGTTCGGAGGCTCGAAGTGCCTTGGTAGGCCACTTCTTCGCTCACAAATGTGCCTGCTGGGAACGAGAAGCCTGCGGCAACCAAGTCCGCTTCATTGGCGATACGAATCACAATGTTATCGTCATCGTTGCCTTTGTTGGTGAATTGGAAGGTGAAATCGACTTCTTCTGATGTAGAGAGTTCACGGGTGGTTTTGTCGGACATGATCAATTCAACCATTCCATAGGAAGCAATTGAGAAATCACCAAGATAGGATTGGTTGACCACCCATGGGCCATCCGGAAGTTCCCCGTATGGAAGGCCGTTCCAAGAGGTCACTTTGGCTTCGATTTCAAATTCATGAGTGAGGGAAGCTGGGAGTCTTGTTTGGCCCGAGAACACGATGTTGAAACTCTCTTCATCGCCGGCAGCAAGAGTAAATTCATCTTCACTGAGCGTCATTTCTACGTTGACGCCATCCCATTCGATTTTATCGACCTTGACGACTTCACTTGCCGAGGTTGGGTTGGTGACCGTGCAGACAAGGACAGCATCCTCGTAGAAGTTTGGATGAACGTTCATCACCGGGTCTGAGCCACAGTCCAACTCGACCGCAGGAAGCGGTGAGCCTTGTGCTGCGGCGCCAGTTGAGAGCGCAGGCAAGACGAATAAGGTCAACACGAGCAACGCGGTGAATGCCCTACCAAATCGTGCCATGAGCCACCGGTGACGGCGCTAACTCATCAATGTGGTGGCGGATGGTACCCCTCAAAGTGGGCTCTTTGGGCCTGTTCCTCATGGTGAAGGGCCATAGAGGTAATCGGGCAGTTCCTGATGCGCTTTCCACAGAAATTCTTCATCGAGGCCTGCTTCGAGCAACTGGTTGGTTCTTTTTGGGACGGTTTTAGGGCCGAGGACAGCCCCTGGTCGACGAACATCGTCCATGTAATCCGTTTCGAGAAGAAAGCCGTGGGTGGATGATTCCGCTGTTGAGAGGACTTCTTCGATGGCACCTTTCCCAATCAGAACGCTTGGGGTGAGTCCTTGAGTGACGCTACCAGTAAGGGTTGGAGGGGCGTAATGACGCACCAACCGGCGCTTGTCTAAACCAACACGATCTGCCATCGCAGCGAGGTCCGAATAGGTGGTTTCCAGTTCCCCTTCGACATGGAGTTGCAACGTAATTCCTTCTTTTCTTGCCATGCTCATCGTTTCTTCAAGCAGCGTGTTGGATAGGTCCCAAACGCGATCGCTGACCGGCCAATGGGGTCGGCCAACTTCACCGACGGCATGCGCCTTCCCTTCATGGACCAATTCAAGCGCAGCGTCAATGCTGTTTCGATAATTGTTCATGGCCCGTTCAGCACCATCCTCTCCGTCTTCTTCGAGCCAAGCTGCGAACTGATGGGCGAAGGCAGCAGGATGGGGTCCGAGGACAACCCTCACCCCGAGGGCGTGTGTTTCTCGTACTTCCGCAGCCATTTTCACGGTGTCTTTGTAAGTTTCAAAGTGCCCTTCTCGAGTTGATGGTGGGGCTGAAAAATCAGGGCAGTGAACCAGAATTAAATCGGTCCCTCCGGCCCGTTTGAACTCTCCAGCGGCCTGCAAAAACAGGCCTTTGCGATTAAGATGGAAGTGATTGTCGACGATGGGGCCTGTCCATTTTGATGCTTCGCCCATGGATAACCCTCACGCTTGCGTAAATGGCGGATGGTTTTCAACGCATGGGCCCAAATGGCGCCTCAAATGCGGTCAATCAAGAGTTTGCGTTCTTTGAAGCGGCCTTTCCAGAACACAGCAGCCATGGCCACCATGTTTCGATGACGAGCATCGGTCACAACGCACCGCCCATTTGGCCACATATGAAGGGTCAAATTGTGACGCGTGTCCTCCACGATTGAACACCCGAGGCGTTCGTCGTAATGGGCGCTCCCTGCTCCGAAATCTCCGACGAGGCTCTCAACAAGCAAAGCCTGCCCAAATTCAAAGGAAGCCACAACGGGTCCGAGTTCGGTTTCAAGTCCTGCGTCATCAAGTCCAAGGCGGAGCATGAGTTCTCTGGCAGCAGCTCTTGCCGCTTCGACTCGATGTGTTCCATGGACAACAATTCGGCCCTTTTCATCGATTACAAGCGTCGCACGCGGGCGGTCAAGCACCTTGATCACGACACCACCAGTTTGCTGTCCACCGAGTTGAGCCACAACCGAATCTTGGTCAACTGGGGTCGGAGGGACGAACCGAACGAGCTGGTTTTCAATTCGCACTTCAATGGCACCTGTGGACATCTTCACTCCTCCTCTGTATCAGCCGTGTCGGTTGGGTTTGAAGTAATCTCCTCTGGTTCTGGAAGGGATTCAAGGGCCGCTAAGACTGCGTTTCGGTGCGGTAAGAACAGGGGTAAAAGAAGAACTGCATCCTCTCCGTGCTCCTTCCGAAGGTTAGCCAACGCCCCTCGGAGGCGTTCTGCATATCGAATGTCACGCGCCTTGACGACCGCTTCGCCAACCAACCATTCGCTGAGGTCCCACCATGTGGCGGCCAGAACTGAGGCGGAACCAAAATTTGGAGAGGCCCCTTTGGGTGGTTTTTGAGCATCGAAAATGTTCTTTTTGACCCTTTTCCGCCATTTCCCACCTAAAGAAATGAGGCCGAGGAGTTTTTTCCAGTGGGAGGCCGCTTTCGCTTCAAGGGTGAGGTGCTCATACCACTGTTCATCATCGGCTGTAGGTTCAATGAAGTACACGGGCCGATCATGCCGGATAGCATTACGATGCAATCGGCGTGGTTCAGGATCGGGGTAACGCCCCGAAGTCACATCCTCCAGCAAGGTTACTTCATCGAGGTAAATGGCGAAGGAGCCCCCCGAAATTAACCCGTGTGTGAGGTTGATTCCTGAAGATTCTGCTTCGTCTTTTTCTTCTTGAACCCACATGTCCACAACATCGGGAGATTCCAAAATTGCAAGGGCGTGCCATGATTCTCGAGGTCGCATGAGGCGTGGATACACCACCGTTGGAAGCACTCCATGGAGCAGAATGCTTCCCCCATTTGGATCTGACCAAGTGTGGTCGGGCCAGTCCAGTCGCTCAGGCAAACGAGTCACACTCATTGGTTTTTGACCCAATCTTGGAGCGCGTCGACGTTCCATCCTTGGTCGAAGTAGCCTTGAATTTCTTCTTGAGTCCACTGTGGGAATTTGGTCATTGCATCTGCCATCTGAGGTGTGACATCGGCAGCAGGACCTGGTGCAGATTCTCCAGGGAGTTCGACGTAAGCCTTCTTCGGGGCTGCGTCGAAATCGTCGTCGTCTTGGTACATATCGCTGTCATCTTCTCGGCGAACCAAGACCACAACGACAATACCAAGGATCACGACGATCCCCAACAGAACAACAAGCAACAAAATCACAGTTGAACCATCGTCGGATTCACTTTGCACCTTGACGTTGAATTGATTTCCTTCTGCGGAACCATTGTACAACACTTCACTTGTTGTTTCATCTGAGATGAGGTAGTACATCCCGGTTGTTGCTTGGGTGAATTCTTCCAAATCAACGGAGACCCATTTCTTCGAGAGGATGTCGATCTCGCCGGTTTCAACTGTACCTTCCAGCACAGGAACGCCACCTGCGGTGACTGAGCGGACAACGAGGACGGTGCTTCCAGCCATGGTCCCGGTGTTCGCCACTTCAATTTCGAGTTCCATTCGTTCGCCAACTTCAGGTGATTTCGGCGTCAATAGGATGTTCTCAACTGCGAAACTTGGTTCCTCATGGATGAAGCGGTAGTTCGATTTGTGTTCTTCAGAACTTGAGAAGATCGCCGCGATACCGCCTTCATCTGTTGGACCGCCACCGAAGATGATTCCTGCGCCTGCGGAATCCTTTGCGTCAATCCACATGACAAGTTCGACGTTGTTGATTTGATCCTTAGCAGGTTCCAATTGACCGTCTTCAAGAGGCCACAAATCAATGCATGTGGCGGAAGCTGCGTATGAACCACCAAGCGGTGAAAGCGTAAGTTCAGCGGTCATTGGCTCCTCGCCAAAGGAGGCTGCATAGACCGGCCACACAATGTTGTTGCTTGCATCGGAATAAAAGCTCCAAGCCACATTCACGTCGCCCTGGAACAAGGCTTCTCGTTCTTTGAGAACGACTTCAACATCAACACAGTGGTAGGTCGAGGTGGGCATGTCGCCCGAGATGACCTCGCTGGTTGCACCGCGCTTTGCAGTCCAAGAATCGGTGTTTACTTCTGGCGGGTTGCCATCAACCTTGATGTTGAAGGTGGTGCATCCATAGGAACTTGATCCAGCGCACACTGCAGGCGTGCTGTCAACAGCCCCGTCCGGTAGACCCACTTGTTCACTGCCACAAGAAGTGGCGTCGTCGATGGCTGTTGTAGCATCATCAAACGGACACAAACGGAACGTGTATTGGTAGTCGTTTGCCACTGGTGCGGCTGTGAGGTTAATCTCAAACGCCCCACCGGAGAAGGTGTGGTAGGAGGTTTCACCAGGGAACGGAACGTAGCCTTTGGCTCCGTTTGCAGCGGCATCTGAGCGGGTTATTTCCAAGGTTAGAGGAATCTCAGGCGTGATGAACACGTCGTTGTTAATCCCGTCAAGGTAAGCGTATTGACCGCTGAACGAGATGATGTCACCGGGGTAGACGAAGCCCTTTCGAACATCGGCAGTTTTAGGCTCTGAAAGGTCTTCAAACACAGGTGTAATCATCAAATCATTTACTTCATCGGTTCGGAAATCAAGTTGGATACCATCGCTGTAGTACCAGTCCTGAATATGTCGGCCTGGCGCAGGGAGCATTCGGTAGCGTGGGTTGTCAAGGTCTTGCATGTACAGCACTGGATTGTTGAGTGCTGTGGTTGCGCCGAGGACGCCCCAATCAATACGAATTGGCAGGTCGAGCAGGAAGTCAGCTTCGAACGGATCAATCAACGCTCCACCGTCCATTCGGAGCATTCGAGGACCGTCGGAGATCTCGCTCTCTTCAAGGATGGTAATCCAAGGAGAATCTGTCCACGCGGTTTCATTGCGTGGATAGTAATAGACATCCATGTCGTCCCTGTCGTCGGTAAGATCGATGTGGAAGTAATCCACGTCACGCCATCCGTTGTCGTCGTTTGCTTCGACAATCAAAGAATATTGGTTTCCGGCGTACATGGTTTGATTCCACTTTCCGTCATATTGTGGTTGATTTGAGTTGAGGAAACGCCCATCTCGTGAATCATCGACAAAGAAGTTGCGAATCACTGGTGATTTTGAGTTCATTGAAACATAGGTGAAGTGGTCGTTATCGAAGCCTGCCGCACCACCGTCGATTGGGTTACCAGCTAAATCGAAGCCTTCGACCCAAACAGAAACCTTGCCGACCGGATCTGCACCAATGTTGGCCATATCGCTGAACGCGCCAGTGTAGTTCGAGAACGGCGCTTGGCCGTCGTTGTTGACTGTCACCGTGATGTATTCGCTGGCATCTGCTATGCCGTCACCGTTTGTATCGTGGTCATTCTCAACCCAGATCTTGATGTCGAGGGATGCTGGTGGGTTTGGCAAGTCGTAAGCGTTCAATCGGATTTGTTGATTGGCCGAAGGAACCACCCATGTATCGTCAACCATAGTTCGCCAGTTGCTTTCCAATGAAGGATCAACTTGACCGTTGAGGATCTTAACTTCAATCAACTTCGGGTCCAACGTATCGATGGAGAGGTTGAATGGAATAGCGCAATCAGCATCAGGGCGGTAGGTCGCTGCAGGACAAAGCGTGTCCCCGCCTTCATACCCGTCAATGCGGAACCTGTATGTTTCTGCACCTGCGGCAAAGCCGAGATCGATGTCGAGGTCGAAGTCGCCACCGATCACGCCAGATTGGTTTTCAATTGGCAGCCATTCGACAGTGAAGTTCTCCGATGAGGTGTTGATTGACTTCTGTTCGAGCACCATGTAGTAACGGCTTGGGTCGGGTGAGATGTCGAGGTTTTCAAGCCGGATGCTTCCAGCAAGGTTGACAATTTGATTGGATTTTCCGTCATCAAGGTCTTGAGACAAGCCGATGTCGTTTCGAACCTCAAACGAGGTGATGATTGCATCGTTTTCGACGGCGTTGCCGCCTGGAGGAGCCATGAGCAAAGCTGATGGCAATCCGTTGACTCCATCGGTTGCGAGAAGTCCAGAATAAATCCGAACCTCATCCGTGTCTTCCCAATTCGAGTTCACAATGAATCGCCATGTAATGCGCTTACCGTCCGTGATGTCCGCCTCAACCGAAGTGGATTGAAGGGTGATCAGATCGCCAGCGTCTGAAGCTTCTGCAAACCCGAAGACTTCGGAGTAGGACAAGATGGCAGTCCCCGTGCTCGATTCAAGGGTGAGGTGGCTTTCAGCAAGCGAAGAACCGGTCGAAGGTGCGACTGTATGCGTCGTGACGATTTCATACAAATCTCCGTTTGGATAGAAACCAACTGGGTTTCCAGTCACGGCCAGCGTGTTGTCGTACCCGCTTGCAGTCACGATGTTCAAGTTCGAGAAGGTGAGGCCGCCACCGCTGGTGGAAGTCACTGTCATTTCGACGTTGGCCGTTGAGCCACCGGTCCAAAGAGCAACACCCTTGTTGAGTTCTAAATCAAGCCCGTCTGAATTGTCAAGGGTGGTGGTAAAGTTGTAGACCACATCGAGGTCCCGAATCACCATCGTAGCCCCGGTTGATGAGTTTGGAGAATCCGCTCTGAAGCGGAATGTCATCCACTCGTTACCGTAGGCGTCAACGTGACTGACAGGCACAAGTGGGTTGGTAAGCAACGAATTGAGCGATGCCGTAAGGTCTGTCTGGCTCAAGTACTCTGGAAGCATTCGTGTGGCGTTGTCAACCGGTCCAAGTTCGACGGATTGAGTTCCCGATAGCACAGAGAAGTCGAATCCTTCCATGGGGTCGGTGCTTGAGTGAATCATCATTTCATCAAGCACGAAGTCGCTCGAAAGAACAACTGCACCCTTGGGGAGCATGAAACTGCCACCTTCTGCAACGCCGCTGAGATCGGTGCTGATGTTGGCGAAGGTTGTGCCGTAGTTGATGCTGTCAACCTTGTTCAGGAGGAATTGCGTTTGTCGACCAAAGGAGCCGAAAGCTGGTTCATCAAAGCCCCAGTCGATGTTGCTGTCGTTTGCGACGTCAACTTGGAAGTGCGTTGCGTGATGTCCAAACGCCAAGTCGAACCAAAGTCCGCCAACATTACAGTTGCTTGGGTATGACATCAAGGTCTCAAATCCGAAAATCGGCGAGTCCAGAATGTATTCTGTACCGGGGATCATCCCGATGATACCGTTGCCGCCGACGGCTTGTAAATCGAGGGAGGGCGTATCTGTGCAGTCGTCTTCAACATGGGCAGTGATGCGAGTAATTGGTTTCGAAAAGCTGCTGCGTTCGAGCGCTGGTGTGTAGGATGAATCGGTGAGCAGTGGTGAATACACGAGGGGCATACCCGGGGTTGCCTCCCAGACGCCATTGATGACACCGTTGGTCATTTCATCGGTTTGATTGAAGCCTGTACCGACTCGAGTCCCGATGCTAAACCCATGGAAAATTGGGCTTGAAAGCCGAGAAGTTCCAGAATCAAAGGTCAATCGGAAGTTCACTGAAGGGTGCTCAGTGGAATTGATGTCCCAAAGCTCAATGATTTTTCCCTGAAGGCCAATCATAGGAACGCCGTGGTTGTCAACAACCGTAACGCCGGTCGCTGAATCGAGGACTTCCAGAGACAAGGTAGCCGATGAAGTGGTTTCTGATTCAATGGTCAGAAGGCCGTATCCGTTTGGTTGGTTTTCGCCACCTTGAACCGATGGGAGGAAACCGTTGATGTCCATGGTTGCTGCTTGAGGCAAGCGGTCACCGAGTCGGAAGTTATCGATGTACCATCCTGCAGCGTTTCCGTCAGCAGTGTTGATGTCGTTGTCGTCCATGACGAAACGAAGTTGAATGTATTGGCCGACGTATTGAATGAGATCGATGGCGATGTTGGCCCAGCCCGTGGGGTTGGCCGTTCCGACGGATGTGCCACCAAGCGCATAATCGCCTGCTGGAACATCGCTGCAAGAGTTGTAGATCTCCCCCGCGTTGTTGGAGCCCGCGCTGACGCGATAATACCCATTCGAGTAGCCAACACCAGTTGAATTACCGACGTCGATATCGATGTAACTGAATCCTGATGGGTCGGGTGGGAAAATGCCGTTGCTGGAAGACCTAATTTGCACGTAAGCACAATCGGTGTACTTGATGGCAGGATTTGTACCACCCGGAGTGATTCGATCGAGGTCGTGGTACGAATCGAAGTAGGCAGTGGTGTCCTTCAGTGCAAGGTCGACGAACATCGAAGGGGAATGCAAGGCATACTTTCCACCATTTTGGTTCGAGAACTCGTCGGTGTAATCGCTGTCATAAAGGCCAGTTCCCCAGCAGTAAGTTCCAGAATAGCAGTCTGGGACCCCTGGGATTGGAGGGGTGCCTGGTGGATTTAGTTCACCGTGGTCAAAGCCGTAATTGTTCTGATAGAAAGGTCGTTGATCGACAAAGCCGGCCAGCGTTTCTTCGAAATCGGTGAGCACACCCTCTGCAGTGAGGGAGACCGGTGTTGCCGTTGCGCCGTCTTCGAAGGTGAAGTATGATGTGTTTGAAAATTTGGTGAGTTGGTTGTTGTAATTTGGATTCCACACCCGTGACATGGTGTCTGTGTCGATCCGTTGGTGCGAGGCGTGTTCGACCATGTGGACCGAAACATCGACGCTTGCGCTCGTTACGGTGTCACTGGCTGGCAAGTTGATGCTACCGTCATCGCGGTTGAGGAAGGCTGAGCCACCTCGCATTTCAATGTCTGATTCCGTGTCTTGATTGGCGAATGTTGTCACGTTCGCGGCGCCTGCAAAGGGTGCCAAAATCATCAGTGCTACAAGGAAGAGTGGGGTTCTCAAGGTACGATTCTCGTGTGTCATGGACTCACCTGCTCTTCACGCGATGATTCCTCCACATAAAACCACATCGCATTCATGCCTACCTCAACGGGGTCTAAGTGCGAGCCTGTGCCACGAACGCTTTCAAGAATCGGGTCAGCGGCAATCCAATCCTCCAATCAAGGGCCACTCAGCCCGATAAACCTCGCGCAGTAGGCTCTTTCTGATTGGTTCATGACTGGCTTTGTATCCACTGCACTTCGATGCCCGAACGACCCCCTGCTCGAGCCTCCAACCTTCCGCGAACCTACACCATGCAAACCTCGGAACCGGCCGTTTCAACCGCACATCGGCCGAGGTGCTGAAACCACCCTTTGGCTCCTCAAGCGCTTCAATGACTTCATGAGGGGGAAGACCGTGGCAAAACCATGGAACCATACTCAAAGGAACCCGTGACGCTGATCGAGCACATCTTCCCTGGCGATACAAACGACCATGACACCCTGTTCGGTGGTCGCCTCCTTTCGATCATGGACAAAGCTGGCGGGATTGCTTGTTCTAAATTCGCTCACCGTGAATTTGTCACCATCTCCATTGACACCCTCAAATTCATTGCACCTGCACGCCAAGGCGACCTTTTGGAAGTAACTGGCAAGGTCGTTTTCACGAGCACGCACACGGCATGCACAAAGGTAACTGCGATGGCAGTGGACAAAGCCACATGGAATAAAAAGAAAATCTGTGAAGGCTACTTCTTCTTTGTTGCAATTGATTCTATGATGAGGCCAATTCCGATCCCTCAACTGACCATTGATGGAGAAGATGAGCAAAAAGATTGGGACCAGGCGAAGCGCATCCGAGAACAAATGCGCAGCACCAACAACGATTGAGCACCCCTACATTGATGTGGCCTTCGCTGGTGGCGAAGTCATGCCTGTTCTCAACATCGCCATGGTTGGCAGCGATGATTTGGCCCGTGAAATCGCAAAACCCACAGACCAGCGGGATGTGCATACCTACGTTCACAAGGAAAGCGGCAGCGATGGACCACGAATCCTTTCCCTCATTCGACCTGCAAAATACCCCGAGCGACTGCGCCCGTTCCTCAACGCCCTCTCCGCTGCCCGCGTTGGTGTCGTCGAAGTCAGCGGCATCGACGCCACGCTCGGAGAAGCGCTCGTTGCTTTCGCCAGTTCTGGACTCACAAAGGGGATTGCTGTCATCAACCCGCCTCAGGGTGAGTGGGTCGATGAAGATCAAGTGAAAATGCTGTTCAAGCAGGCAGGCCTCGGTGAATGGATTTTTGCCAAAGGCGATGGAATTGGATTGCGGAACATGCTGTATGATCTCATGGACGCTATTTCTGATGATTTAAAGGCAAACGCCGAAGCACCCCTTGTCATTCCTGTCGATCAACACTTCAACGTCAAAGGCATTGGTTTGGTGGCCATCGGCTATGTTCAATCTGGCACCGTTCATGTTCATGACGACCTAGTGCTTTTGCCCGCAAACGGCACTGGAAACGCAAAATCGCTCCAAGTGATGGACGATGATGTACCTGCAGCCCGCGCTGGCGACCGCGTCGGTCTTGCATTGCGCAACGCAAAGGAAGACCATTTGGGCAGTGGAACCTTGCTCGTCCGACCCGCTGTTGAAGATAAGAAAACCAACACAAGCATCCCTTTGGCCGTGGTTGCACACCACCGGTCCAAACTCGAACTCAAGCGTTCACCGTTTCAAAAGCGTATTTTGGCTGAAGGCGATGTCATCCACGCCAGCGTCGATTTGCAATTTGTCGTCGGACGGATCGCATCGGTTGATGGTGAAAATGCGGTTGTGGCTTGGGAGAACCCCTTGTTTATCCGAAGAGAGAATCCTGAACCAACACTGATTGCGCAACTCGATTCAAAGCCGAGGATCATGGGCAGTGGTCGGCTCGATTGCCTCGAGTGATGCTCAAAGGAACCAAAAATAGTAGATGCCAATCGCTATGAAGGGTGCAGCAAGGAGCAACGCCCGCAGCGGCATCCACCACCATTTGTTGGTCCAGGCTTCTGTTTTGTTCCCCAATTCCTCGAGGACTTCATCGAGCGCCGGCGAGAGGAGGACCTCTTCAAGCATAGAAAGACGTCTAACTTATTGTTGTTAAACTTCCTGCCGGTGGAGCAAACCTTTGATTGCCTTCAAATTGGGGGATTTGGCGTTTCAAAAGGGGTCGATATTTCCAAGGGCAAGTGGGTGCAACTGTCGGTGGATTGATAACCAACCACGGGCCCTTTGCGCGCTGGGATGCGCATCACTGGACAACAAGAGAGTCCATACCGTGCAGAAGACCTTGAAGTCTTCAAGGGACTGCACATGGTTGGAAAACCTGGAAAGGTTCGAGTCACTGTTTCTGAGCGCAAGCTTTCGATTGAACAAAAGACCGGCGAATTCACAGAAGTCGCTCACGATTGGGTCATGCGTTTAGATCAAACCTCAAAACCACTTTTGCCCACCGGATGGGGCGTCGTGGGCGCTGTGTTGTTATTGGTTGCATACCGTGGAATGGTCATTGGAACTTCATGGCAGTTGTTGACCGTCGGGGTTGGAATGCTCCTCCTCATCGGACGCTTTGGCACAAAGCGACCAACATTGACCATTGAAACACAAGCCAACGACTGCCACATCCTCACCGGTAATGCGGCTGTGCTCATGCGTTTGTGCTATTTGCATTCAAGGCTGGCAGAAGGCCAGAGCATGGAAATCGCCCGTCTGGGTTTGGAAGATCTTCAGCGAGATGTCGACTACCCTCGTTCCGAAGCGGCGCCAATTCTCCCTGTAGAACCCGTGAGAATTGAAGCATCACCCTCGATTGCGGCGTTGCTTGCAAATCATGGCAATCCGGAAGACCTTCCCGAATCAGCTGTACCACTCAACCTCTTTGGAACTGAAGAGCCCCTGGAGTTGGATTTTGAACAGCCCCCTACCGAAGGATGGATGTTTGGAGAGCCTGATTTAAGCCACCAGCCACACATCAGCGCTGAACACGGATTGATTCAACGTGGCCGGGCAAACGCAAGGCAGCGAACGCATGCCTTGCCGCAATCATCACAGTCCCAACACCAACCAATGCATTACAATCATCCATCCCACCCTTATCCAGCCACTCAGTCAATGAACACGGAACGATCCTACGGGCGCATTGCCGAAACAAACCAAAATCTACCCCAGCACCATGCGGTGGACCCTGCACAAGAAACCCCGCAAACCTTCCTCCCGAGTTTTGTTGGACCGGAAGGAGCTCATGTCCCACAGCCCGCCCCGGCGGCGATGCCAATGGAAGCAGAATTTGATCTTGAATTCAGCAATTTATTCTCCGAGGAAGAGGAACCAGTCACTTCGATTGTCGATGCTGCTCGCAGAGAAGCCCCGCTCCTCGACGCTGAATTGGTCCACCCCCAAAGTCAGCCAACACCGCAACGCAGCCAATACAAAATTGAACCGCGAAACTCCGGGTACTCAAACCCCCAATTCGTCCATAAACGGAAAAGGCGGAACGGCAATCGAGTTCAGGCGCTCATCGAAGGAATCGGACGCACCGCCTCCATGGCAGGCCAACTGCTCACTGGGGAAACGGTCCAAGCCCTCAATGGGGAAGCAGGAACTGAAAGCAGTCAAGAATTACGGGAACGATCGACCAGAACCCATCAGCAAGAAATTGAGAATTCTGTATCGAACCTCTCGGAACAACATGGCGGTGTTTTGCCCAAGGAAACTGTTGAACAAATGATGAAGCACATCGACCGACGGCACACGCTCATAGAGCAAATTCAGCAAGAACAAGGCCCTGCATCAAACAATTTAGATTTGGACAACTTATCGTTTGGGGACCTCGTTGAACATGATGGCGAGGTGTCGGATGCAGAACAAGCATCGCAATTGCCAAGGCTGGATTCTTGATCATCCGAGGATGTTCTCAAAGCGGCTCAACCGATGGGCAAAGGCTTCTGAAGTCATTGTTTGAAGCGCTTCGACGCCAAACGATTGCAAAGTAAAACTTGCTGAAACGGTTGCTGCGACAAGTGCAGTTCTCAATTCATCGCGTCCCAATGGACCGTCGCCTGAAGCAATGTAGGCTGCAAGTGTCCCTGCAAAAGTGTCGCCACATCCAGTTGGGTCGCAGACATCAGCGGTTGGGAAAGCCGGCAACGCAATGATCTCATCGCCATGGAAGGCGAGCACGCCATGTTCACCGCGCTTCACAACCAACGTGGAAGCCGAAGTCATAGAGCGTACGGTATGTGCTGCGCGGATGAGGTTTTCATCCTCCGCGAGCATGCGAACTTCTCCATCATTGATGATGATCAAGTCCACCCGCTGCATCACTTCAAGCAAGGGTTCCCGGGCGATGTTAATCCAGAGGTTCATTGAATCAAGCATCGAGATACGGTTTGGCGTGGTTTGGTCCAAAACGCTGGCTTGGAGTGCCGGATGCAGGTTCGCA
The DNA here is from genome assembly GCA_905181785.1 of uncultured Candidatus Poseidoniales archaeon. Lineage (GTDB taxonomy): Archaea > Thermoplasmatota > Poseidoniia > Poseidoniales > Poseidoniaceae > MGIIa-L1. Next base: position 31,977 of record CAJIZC010000014.1, on the reverse strand, counting down.
CAGAAGGTGACCTTCGGTGTGCGTGCATGCTCAGGTACCTTTGGTTGGAAGTGTTCAAACACATTGAGATGAGTCGCGTAGGTTTCGGCTTCAGCCATCGACCCTTCGTAGGCCCCTTCCCAGCGGAATGTTTCCCCTGCAGCGGTTTCGATGCCTGATACATCGGTGCCATGGCTCGCCAAGATCAATCGATCTTCATCGGAAAAGTCTTCACCAACGACCCCGACCAAACCAACCTTTCCAATGCCCAGCCGTTGAGCATGAAACGAAGCGGCGAGGCCGCCGTAGGTCGCAGAGCCGCCAAGAGCATGTTTGACCTGCCCAACAGGTGAAGTCACTGAATCATAAGCAATGCTGCCGACCAACAGAACATCCATGTGCTGGCGAAATGCAGATTCTATTTCAATTTGTCACTGCTCGGTTGTTGCCAGTTTATCGACAAGTACAGCAGGAGCAGATGATGTCAAAACCTTGGACAGGGTTCATCCAAGCAATTCTTGATGCATATCGATGTATTGAATCGTGATGTTGCGGTCGAGGAAATCTTGTTCATCCATGATTCGGCGATGCAATGGAATCAAATGTTCAACGCCGGTGATCATTGTTTCGTCAAGCGCTGTACGCATTCGGCGAACCGCGTCTTCTCGGTCCCGGCCCCAAACCAGAAGCTTGGCCAAAAGGGAGTCGAAGCACCCCGGCATGTCGTAGCCAGGGTAGGCGTGGGTGTCGACGCGCACGCCGTACCCAGACGGGAAGTGGCACTCCCACAAGCGACCAGGGCTTGGAATAAATTTCCGAGGGTCCTCTGCATTGAGCCGGCATTGGATGGCATGCCCGTTCCATTTCACATCCTCTTGAGTCAGCGGTAATGCCTCCCCCTGAGCGACCCTTATGCCCAGTTCGACCAAATTGTAACCGGTGATGAGTTCAGTAACAGTGTGTTCAACTTGAACGCGTGGATTGACCTCAAGGAAGTAAAAATCGCCATTGGCGTCTCGGAGGAATTCAAACGTTGCGAGGCCTTTGTAGCCTACAGATTCTGCACCTCTGCACACAAGGTCACCGATTTTTTGGCGTGTTTCTTCATCGAGCCATGGACCTTCTTCGACCAACTTTTGATGTCGGCGTTGAATTGAACAGAAACGTTCTCCAAAATGAATTGCCTTTTTCCCGTCCCCTAAAACTTGGAATTCGACGTGTTGAGCGCCTTGAATGTATTTTTCAACAAAGACGCGCTCATCGCCAAAAGCAGATTTAGCCCTTGATTTGCAGAGTTTGAGAGCGCTTTCAAATTCCGAGGATTGTTCGACGATTTGCATCCCAATACCGCCGCCACCAGCTGCGGCTTTGATGATCACTGGATAGCCAATTTCTTCGGCGAGGGTCGAGGCGACACCAGCATCTGAAATCGGTTCCGAAGAGCCCTTTGCGGTTGGAAGGCCAGCGGCTTCCATTGCTGCACGAGCCTCAATTTTATCCCCGAGCAACGTGATGACATCTGCAGATGGTCCAATGAAGGTGATGCCCTCTTCTTGCAGTCGGCGGACAAAGGTTGCGTTCTCTGCCAAGAATCCATAGCCAGGGTGCACGGCATCGCAACCCATTTCTTTGGCGGCAGTGATGACCGATTCAATATCCAAATAGGTGTCAAGTGGATTTGCTTTGTTGTTCGCATAGGCTACATCTGCCAAACGAACGGGCAAAGAAAGGCGATCTTCTCGGCCGTGAATGATGGCTGCTTCGATGCCCATATCGCGCAGGGTTCGGAGAATTCGAAGAGCGATTTCACCGCGGTTTGCAATCAGCACTCGCTTGAAGGCCATGGTTGCTCGTGGAGGAATTACTCTATGATGCCAACGGTCGAGAATCAACAAGAGGTGGTATTTTTTTGAGGAACAGCGAAACGCCTCTGGTCATCCCAAAGAACAATAATGTTGCCATAAACCGGAAAATTTTTCTCAAAAAACTTCCAAAAACAAGAAAATACAGCAGAAGTTTCATATCGTGGCACGATGTTCGATAAACATGACGCCGACAGACCAAACCGGGGCCGAAGCCCTCGACCGACTCGCTGGAAGGGACTTGAACAATGATGGAAAAATCGTAAACTTAGTCATTTGCGGCAATTCCAAATTTTATGATTACGCTTGGCTCGAAGGTGCCATTGATGATTGGGTCAAGGACAATGCCTACCCTGATCTCATCATTCTCGGGGGAGCAAGCGGCGTAGATTACCTCGCTGAACGGTGGGCTGACAACAACAACGTACCACTGGCTGTGTTCACCGAAGCATGGTCAGCTCCCCGCCCGAACGGCCCCGACGACAGCGGGCGGCCTGAAGCTGAAGCAAGTCTTGTCGACCGGATGTTGGTTCCTGCAACCCACATGTTAGCCTTCCCAGGACCTGACTCCGTTTGGACAAAGAAGATGGAGCAGGCTGCACATGCCCATTCGATCCCCGTGGTCAGCGTTCCGATTCCTCAATGAAATGGCTGATGCGATACCATGGCTTGTTGACGGTATCGTCATCGGCGTTGGCGCTGTTATGAGCGCGCAGATCGATGAAAAGATTGACTCTGCAGTTCCAACACAATGATGATTCGGTGGGGTTTTGAAACCAGAACCAGAGAAGAGGGATTTGAAGGGCTGAACTTGTGTCTTCCTCGGAGAGGATGGCCCTGTTTTATTCAGAAAAGTTCGTCAATACACGTCACGTAGGTAGCGCTTTTGTTCTCGCATCATGGTCTTTTCAATGAAGTGTGTTGCGTCTTCGTTTGACATGCCGCCGTGATCTTCTGCAATAGCAATCAAGGCCCTGTGTACGTCTTTAGCCATGTAGGTTTTATCGCCGCAAATGTAGAAATAAGCACCGTTTTCGAACCATTCCCAGATCTCTGCACCGTGTTCCTTGAGCCGGTGTTGAACATAGATCTTTTCTTCTTGGTCACGGGACCAGGCGGTGGTGAACTTGTACAAATCGCCGCTGTCCATCCATTCTTCGATGGTTTCCTTGTAATAGAACTCAGTCTTAGCGGACTGGTCGCCAAAGAACAACCAATTTCGCCCTTTGCCGCCGTCAAACACTCGCTGTTCCATGAAGGCTCTGAACGGAGCGATACCTGTTCCGGGACCCACCATGATGATGTCGGTGTTCTTGTCCTCGGGGAGAATAAACGATTTGGTAGGTGACATGAACACGCCAATTGGGGATCCAGATGTGTCAATTTCATCAGCCATAAAGACCGTGCATAGGCCACCACGGGGCCGGTTGTTGTATTCGAAGCGAACGATGCCGACGGTCAACTCAACAAATCCGGGATGGGCATCGTGAGAGGAAGCGATGGAGTAAAGACGAGGCTTGAGGCGATCGGCCAACTCCAAGAATTCTTCTGGAGAATACTTGACGTCAAATTCACGCATGATGTCAACGTAATCCCGCGTCCAGAGGTAATCTTCAACAGCTTTTGCGTCTTCAACGAGGGCTGCGACTTTGGCAACAGGATCATCCGAGGGCTGGTTTGGGGCGAGCCCTGGAGGCATCTCGCCTTCACCTTGAGCGGACCATTCTTCGCCGTTGCGAGAGCGAGATACGATTGAGAGGGAAATCCGCATGCCGCTGGAAACGACTTTGTGAGCGAGCGATTGAACGAACTTCTTGTTGGCCATGTGGACTTCGAAGTCCTTTTTCAGCGCCGTATAGACATCCCGTTCGCCGTTGTGAGTGGTAACGGTTGCTTCGCGGTCCCAGCCTTGAACTTCAAGGAGTTCTTCGACAATGTGAGGTGGGTTCTCCGCCAAAACGCCCAAAGCATCGCCGACCTTGTAATCGAGGCCTGAATCACCAAGCTCGAACACAATGTGTCGAGTTTCTTTTCGAGAGCCCTTACCGTTCAAGACGTAGTTCTCTGTGATTTGGGTCATGTATGGATTCTTGGAACTCCAATCGCTCATGGTATCACCGCACAACCAAAGGCTGTGATTTGCCCCAAACATAGCCTCCTTAAGATGCTTATCACCGCCGACCATGCCTAATGCTGTCCCCCCTCCGCGCTGGGCGAAAAACACCGCCCCCTCAAGGTTTGAAACGGCCTTTTATAGGGAGAACCCGGCGGTCTAGAACCATGTCAGCCCTCAATCCACCAACCGCAATCATCGTAGGCTCGGGACCAGGCGGTCTCGCATCAGCCCTTCTCCTCGCCCATTCGGGAGTCAAGGTCACGGTTTTGGAAAAGGCCGAAGTGGTCGGCGGTCGAACTCGCCTGTTCGAAAAAGACGGCTACACATTCGACCGTGGTCCAACCTTCTTCCACTACCCAGAGGTCATTGAACAAATCTTCCAAGCCATAGGAAGGGACGCTCACAAAGAACTTGGATTGATGCCCCTTGATCCAATGTACAGGCTCGTTTTCGGAGCTGGCGGTCACATCGATGCAACGAGCGACCTCGAACAGATGACCGAACGCATCCGTGAACTCGCTGGTGACAAAAACGCAGACGGATTCAAAAATTACGTCAAGCAAAACAGAAAGAAGCTCGATTTCTCAAAGCAATGCTTGCAAACCCCATGGTCAAGCCCCCTCGACGTGTTTTCCAAGCGGGCCATGCGAGTCGCTACCATCCTCAAACCATGGTCCAGTGTTGCCGGAGATTTAGCCAAGCACTTCGACGATGAGCGCATTCGCCTTGCAATGTCGTTCCAAACCAAATACCTGGGAATGAGTCCGTTCCAAGCACCATCCTTGTTCACCATCCTCGCCTTCCTCGAGTACGAACACGGCATCTTCCACGCCAAGGGCGGGCTCGGAAGCATCACTGCCCGCATGGGTGAAATCGCAGAAGAAATGGGTGTCGAAATCCGCCTCAACACCCCAGTTGATTCACTGATTTTTGAAGGCAAAACCGTCACCGGTGTTCGAATTGAAGGTGAAGAAATACTCGCCGATAAAACAGTCGTCAATGCTGACTTTGCACACGCCATGAAAACCCTCGTTCCAGACGAAAAGCGCAAGAAGTGGTCCGATAAGAAACTCGAAAAGAAGGGTTACTCATGCTCCACATTCATGCTTTACCTCGGAGTTGACAAGAAGTACGACCTCCATCACCACCAAATTTACGCATCCTCAGCCTACGAATCGAACCTGAAGGACATCACAAACCACCGACTCACTTGGGATGACCCATCGGTGTATGTTCAGAACGCTGCAATCACCGATGATTCGCTCGCTCCTGAAGGGCACTCGACGGTTTACGTCCTTGTCCCAGTGCCTAACCAACACGAAAGCATTGTTTGGGATGACATCAAATCTGATTTCCGCGACACCATCATCAAGCAATTGGCGAAAGTCGGCTACGACGACATCGCCGATCACATTGTTTCTGAGACGATCATTACCCCCGACGACTGGGGTGCCTCAGACATCTATCGCGGTGCAGTGTTCAACCTCACCCACGACCTCAAGCAAATGCTCTGGCGCCGACCACACAACAGATTTGAGGAAGCAAACAACCTCTACATCGTCGGTGGCGGAACTCACCCCGGAAGTGGACTACCAACCATCTTTGAGAGCGCTCGAATCAGCAGCAAGCTGGTGCTTGCTGACCTCGGCATGCGCCCCGATTGGAACGGCGTTGATTCGTGGTTCAAGGATGTCAAGCGCCCCCGCGTCGCTGCCCGACCTTCCGCTCAACCACAAGCGATTGCGTCGAACAACGGTGAAGGGCATGCGGTATGACCTGCTTGCCCTTGTCTGCATATGCCTGAGCCTGTGCACGGGTTGCATTGAGCCTCAAGCCATCGATGATGGTGGACTCGCCGCCCCCCCGCTTCACATGACCTTCGAAGCCCCAACGCTTGATCGAGCCGAGGACGGTGGAGCAACATTCGACCTCAAAGATACGCTTAACGACGGACCTGTACTGATGCTTTGGATTGGAGCAGGCTGCTCAGGCTGTCATGATTGGACACAACTGATTCGCACCTCCATGGATGAAGGGCAGTTTAACGGCTCAAACATCAGCGTTGTGAGCGTTCATCGGTGGGCTCAGTTTGAAACAACCCAAGATGTAAGCGATACCTTCTCTGTAGCCTCAAACAAAACCCACTACACGCCGTGGACCGTTGTCGTCCCTCAACTGGACACGCCAACCTTTGAATTCAGCTCGGAGCAGAAAACGTCCTACCCTCTGTACGAAGCTTACGGGAACCCGAGTACACCAACCTTGCAACTCATCGATCAAAACGGGGCATTAGCATGGCAATCAAAGACCTACTGGGCGAATGAAACGGTGCTCGAAGAGGCGCTCTCCTTTTTCGAATGAACTTCTAGATGAAATGGCCAAAAAAGCCCTACTGCGGACGATGCTACAAACAAGGCGAATGGTGAACCTCAAAGACCCCAGCGTGTTGGTTCTATACAAGCGCCCTCGGGCGGTGGGTGAATTAGATGGGTGAAGGCATCAAACTTCCAGTCCTCAACGGGTTGGGTCGCACAAATCGAATCGATAAATGGCTTCGCCAGCCAGTGGCTATGGGCATCGCCCTTACGGCTGCAATGATCTACACCGCAGTGAGGCTTTTCCTCTACCCTGATACCATTCACTACGACATTAACGGTGCGACCGTCATGTCGCCAATCTTTTCCCCTAACGTCCTCGAGTGGAGCCTTTTCGGCCTCAATGAATGGGACCACCCTGGATGGGTTAACGCTGCGGTTCTGGTGCTTTGGATTCCATTCGGATTCCGGGGCACATGCTACTACATGCGACGCGTGTACTACCGCACCTTCTTCGCAAGCCCTGTCGCCTGCTGGGTCGATGAGCCTGAAATCAACAAGAAATTGGGCTACAAAGGCGAGAAGCGATTGTTCATCTTCAACAACCTCCACCGTTACTTCCTCTATGCTGCGATGGTCATCCTAGCCATCAAGTGGTGGGATGTGACCCACACCCTGCACTTTACCGAAGGCGCTGCACAAGGGTGGGGCGTTTGCATTGGCACCCTTGTCATGGGCTTCGAAGCGTTCCTCCTGACGATGTATGTCACGTCTTGCCACGCTCTGCGCCACCTTGCTGGTGGTGTTCTTGACCGTTGGACCTCACCAATTTCACGGCTTCGTGGAAAGTTGTTTGGACGCATCAGCGTTCTGAACCGTTCCCACGGGTTCTGGTTCTGGACTTCACTGATGTTCGTCTTCTTGGGCGACCTTTGGGTTTTGGCTGTTGACGCCGGCGTGCTGAGCGACATGGTGCTCTTTGCTTTTTGAGGTGATTGAAAATGACTGAAGAATACTCCAAACACGAATACGATGTTATTGTGATTGGCGCCGGTGGCGCTGGCCTTCGTGCTGCCATCGAGGCCGCTCGAAGTGGCGCAAAAACCGCCATCATCACGAAGTCCTTGCTCGGCAAGGCTCACACGGTCATGGCCGAGGGTGGATGCGCTGCAGCATTACAAAACGCAGACCCTCGAGACGGTTGGAAGGTTCACTTCCACGACACCATGAAAGGAAGCAAGTGGCTTGCTGACTGGCGCATGGCGGAATTCCACGCCAAAGAAGCACCTGACCGGGTTCGCGAACTCGAAACATGGGGCGCCGTATTTGACCGAACACCAAACAACCTGATCAATCAACGCAATTTTGGCGGCCACACTTTCCCACGCTTGGCTCACGTCGGCGATGCGACTGGACTCGAACTGATCCGAACTTTACAAGAACGAGGCATTCACGAAGGGATTGACATCTTCATGGAGTACACGGTCCGGCATCTGCTCAAAGAGGGCAATCGAGTCACTGGCTGTGTGGCTTACACTCGAGTCGACGGCGACTTCCATGCCTTTTCGGCAAAGTCAGTCATCCTAGCCACCGGCGGCATCACACGATGTTGGTCAGTCTGCTCTGGCTCTTGGGAATACACCGGCGACGGTCATGCTCTTGCTCTATGGGCCGGTGCTGAATTGCGCGACATGGAATTCGTACAATTTCACCCAACTGGAATGGTCTGGCCACCGTCAGTACGTGGCATCCTCGTCACGGAAGGCGTTCGTGGTGAAGGCGGCCGTTTGACAAACTCAGAAGGCGACCGGTTCATGTTCAACTACGTCCCCGAAATGTTTGCAGGCGATCACGCTGGAACCATTGAAGAAAGCGACCAATGGGTCGAAGAAGTCGTTTCAGGAAAACTTGCAACTGTTCGAAGACCACCCGAACTGCTGACCCGTGACGTTGTTGCAAAAGCAATCAACTCTGAAGTGAAAGCAGGCCGAGGCTCGCCCCACGGTGGAGCATTCCTCGATATATCCCACCGAGGAGAAGAGGCGATTTTGAAGAAACTCCCTTCGATGCATCACCAATTCAAGGAACTGGCCGGCGTCGATATCTCCAAGGAACCAATGGAAGTTGGCCCTACCGCCCACTATGTGATGGGTGGCGTTCGCGTCAACGCAGAAACTCAAGAAAGCAACGTGCCCGGACTCTTTGCTTGCGGCGAAGTGGCATCTGGCCTTCACGGTGCAAACCGACTTGGAGGCAATTCATTGTCTGACTTAATCACCTTCGGAAAGCGAGCTGGAGAACACGCATCAAAGCGCGCTGAGGATCTTGCGCAACCTGGTATTGAAGACGCTCAAGTCCAATCAGCAATCGAACTTATGCTTGCACCCCTCAAGCGAGAAGGCGGAGAAAATCCGGGTATGATTTACGATGAAATGCGTGACATGATGCAGGCGAAGGTTGGCATCATCCGCACAAAGGAAGAAATGACGGAAGCAATGAGTGATCTTTTGGCCTTCAATGAGCGTCAAGAAGCGTGCTTCCCAGGCGCGTCACGCAAATACAATTCGGGATGGCACCAAGCCCTTGACCTCAAGAACATGGTCGATGTATCGACCGCTGCTACACTTGCTGCACTTGCCCGTGAGGAAAGCCGTGGCGGTCACACCCGCGATGATTTCCCCGGTGAAATCGAAGAATGGGGCAAAATTATCAACATTATCTACATGGAGAAGGGCGAAATAAAGGTTCGCCAAGAAGATGTGGAGCCAATGCGGGACGACCTTGCTGAAGCAATCACAGAAGTGAAAGCAATGATCTCCAAACGGGCCGCTGAACAAAGTGGAGGTGGAAAGTAATGGGACTAAAAGGAAAAACGCAAGAATTCAACATCCTAAGAGGCGAAGGCGACGATGCAAAAATCGAAGCCTTCAGCATTGAACTCGATGAGGGCATGGTGGTGCTCGATTGTGTCCACCGAATCCAACACGAGCAACAACCAGATTTGGCGGTGCGATGGAATTGCAAAGCAGGGAAATGTGGTTCCTGCTCCGCTGAAATCAATGGGCGCCCTCGTTTGATGTGCATGACGCGCATGAGCGATGTGGTCGAGGAAACTCCCGAAGGTCAAGCCATCGAAATTCGTCCAATGAAAGCCTTCCCTCACGTCAAGGACTTGGTCACCGATGTCTCATGGAACTATGAGATGGCTCAACGCATTAAGCCGATTAAAGGTCCAGAAAAGATGGATTGGGAATTCAACCAAATGGAGGCAGAGCGCGTTCAGCAATTCAGAGAATGCATCGAATGTTTCCTCTGCGTCAACACGTGCCACGTGCTCCGCGATCACGCTTTGTTTAACGACTTTGCCGGGCCGAGAAACTTGGTTCGTTTGGCTCAATACGAAATGCACCCCCTCGACACAGAAGATCGCATTCCTGAAGTTAAGAAGGAATTTGGCATTGAATACTGCAACATCACTCGCTGCTGCACCGAAGTGTGCCCCGCAGGCATCCAAATCACAGATGATGCCATCATCCAATTGAAAGAGCGCGTGGTCGATCGCTACTACGATCCACTTCAACGCATCTGGCGAACCATCACCAGGCAAAACGTGCGGTACTGAGGTGTGAAAACCGTGGCATTCACGCTTGAGCGGGTGCGCCAAGTGGCAGCGCTCGTCCTCGGTGGGTCTTTTGTCTTAATTGGAATTCAACACTTCATTGGACCGTCGTTTTTTGATCCCATCGTACCCGATGTTCTTGGTTTTCCTCGATTTTGGGTGTACGCCAGCGGTGTGGTCGAAGTTGTTCTTGGGTGTACGATGATGGTGCCAGCAACACGTGCGCGCGCTGCATGGGCCATGGCAGGATTTCTTGTCGTGCTGTATTGGGCGAACCTCAACATGTGGATCAACGACATCCCTCTCAACGGCACAACGTTCAGCGACATCGCTCATGCAGCCCGTGGCATGGCGCAACTCGCCATGATTGGTTTGGCCGTCATGATTGCACGGGGCGAGCCTCGTGTAAAAAAATAACAAAAAGAAAGTTGTTGGCCTTATCCCCCTCCGAAGAGGTGGTAAGGCGGCTACCCTTGCGGGAACGAACGGAGCTTCACTCCATTCGAAGGTCGGTCAAGACGGTGGTTACGAACTCAAAGGTGTTCGATGCCGGTCTTCTTGACGTTTGCCTTCTTGATCTTCTCAGGAAGCCATGCAGGACCGTTCGCTGGCTTTGGAACCATAGCGATGCTGCCACTGAAGCAGTGGACACGCTTGGTGCCACGCTCACGTAGGCGGATGGTCGTGTGTCCGCGGGTTGCTGCTTTTAGGGCTGCGCCACGGGGTTGTTTGCTTGCAAAAACCTGGCTCGTATCTTTTCCGTTCTCCATGAGAACAAAGTATTTTTTATCAGACATTTTGGATTACCTCCGATACGTTTGACCCCTGTTGAGTATATAATATTATTGCCGAATAAAGGCAACACTGCTCAGTATAGGGAGCGCAGTGCCCCTTTCCAGAAGCCATTTTTCGACAAGTAGAGCGCAGTCCAACGGTTCCACATGAAGGGTACAGAACACTCATAGATTTTGGCGAACGGACTAGAGTTCTGCACCTGCAAGCGTCTTGGTATCAATGATGCCAGGAACCTGGCGGATTGCTTCGACGACAGACTTGGCAATGGTTGCCAAACTGTCGGCCTCAAGTTTGACGATTAGGTCATGATCTCCGAACAAAAGTGTTGCATCTGCAACATGCTGCATGTCCTTTACCGCAAGGTAAACTTCGTGCTCTTTGCCGGGTGCAACATTGATGAGAACGTATCCAACAGCCATGGTACTCAAACCTCCCATACCGATAAAGAACTTCAATCCTTCTCTACTGGGGCAGTGGGCGTCGATTCGAAGAAGTCCATTTGTTCTTCCCTGAACGCAACCCATTGCTCTGGTTGCCAGCCATCGGGCATCGGTCCTTCCAGCCATTGGTGAAACACTCCGGGCGACCAGCCAGCAGGAATGGCTGAACCTTCGCCAAGCAAGAAGGAATCAACTGCATCTACGCCTTCTTCGATTGCTTGGGCCTCGAGTTCCTCCTCCAGCTCCCAAAGCGGAGGTGGAGATTCAGACGAGGCTTTTCTGAGCACAAGCGTCACCACAACCGCTAAGATGGCTAAAGCGACTGCCAAAACAAACATCACGGTTGTACTTTGGGCCAAGGTGCTTGTCTTTTCAGCATCGTCACTGATCTGTGAGCAGTTTTCACATGAAGTCATTGGTCCAAGGGTGACCCCGACTTCAACAGCACTGGCTTGACCCCATCCGTCCACGCAGGTAAAATTGAACAGCACCGTTTGATTGTTCAAAGCCTTCGTTGTAGGGAAAGCAAGACGAAGGGTTCCATTGGTGGCCTCATCGGCCTCAACCTGCGGCACCAGGGTGAAATTACCCAACATGGTACCGTTGGCAGTGGCGGTTGCTTGGCATTGAACATCTGTTAAGCCGTCCAAATCCTCGACGAACGCGATTGGTTCAATCCGGTCGCCGGCCGTTGCATTGCCAAGGGGTGGAGCGTACAATGATGGAGAGGCATGGAAGAAATTGAGAGGCATCTTCAATGAAGTGGACAACCCGTCGATGTCACGCACAGTGAACAACACCTCCCCTGCCCCATCAATGAAAGACCCATCAAGCCTCAAGCGGAAGGCCATCATGACCTGATTAGGATCAAGGGCTGTTGTTTCCAAGCCAAAACAGCCGACTGGAGATGCCATTGCGGCTTCGTTTGACAGCACGGGGGCATTGACCGACCAGCCCAGTTGAGACATGGATGCCTGTTGCACTTCCAACGCCCGTTCACTCTCAACCAGTGCATAGAGCACAAGTGTCTCACCAAAACGGAGCGCCTCAACCGACCCAACCTCATCACAAATGGCAGCCTGAACCACACTTGGTGGCGTCAACATAAATGTGAATTGTTGCGCAACAGTGAGCGATGCCCCGTGCCGCCCTGTTGCTTCGATGCTGATGGCTAATTCCCCGGATTCAAGCGGCTGGCCCACAGATGTCAACTCAACAAGAAGAGGCGTTTGGATGTCAACAATGTCCAGCGGAAGAAGTATTGTCGACGCTCCCGGCCACACGACCGTTAAGTCCCCCGTAATCGAAGAGAAGGGATCGTCGAGGTCGTTGAACGACAATTCAAGGTATTCACCGCCACCTCCTCGAACTCGATCAAGTGGTTCGCCATCACCGTCAATGAGGCTGATGTTGACGGTGGGGGCGGTGTCCTTCACACCAATCAACCGTGAACTCAGCAATGAACCGATTGAAGAACGGACCTCAAGCGACAATTTGTCTAAAGAACTTCCAGCGACGAGCATTAACGAACCTGCGTAGCAATGATGATTCGCATCGGCCTGAGGCTGATGAATCCATCCATTCAAGGCGCCACGGGTGGAACTCACGGCCGGTGCCTCAGTCAAGGGATTATGATCCGCATCCAGAACACAAACGTTCAACGAGGTGTTTTGCCCGCGAAGAACACCCCCCCCTGGAGAATAAGGCAACGGTGTTGCCCCTGACCAGGCATCGGAATCAATACCGCTCACGTGGGGGCCAAACCATTGTGCTTGTGCGTCGACCACTTCAGCCACATCAAGAACCATGAATGATGTGGATTGCTCGCTGTCATCAACTGCGGTTGCTTCAATGATCAACCAACCGAGGGTGAGGTTGGTTGGCAGGGTAATCGAAGTCTGCCAACGTTCTGCATCAAATGTACCAAGCGTTTGCTCGACCCATGTAGCGTTGGTGAGGTTTGAAGGATCGGCTTGCACGGTCCAAGCGAGGTTGACTTCAGTTACTTGGTTGTCATCGCTTGCTTCAACGGTGCAAATGAAAGTGTCACCCCGGGCATAAATCGAGGCATCACAAAACACTGCCTCAACCAGAGGTGGCGCGTTGACCCACAGGCGGAGCGTCTCAAGGTTGTTGTCTGTGATTCGTTCGTTTGAATCAGAATCGCTGTTGTACCTGAGCCGAAGGTCCATCCACCCCGTTTTCTGAGGCACAATCGTAAGGTTGAGGAGAATGTAAGAGCCTTGAGCATCGCCCGCGGGCAAGGAAATGTTACCACGGTACAACTCGATGTTTCCTTGAATGTCCTGAATTAAGAAGGAACCATTTGCTGCGGCCATCCCACGGTTTTCAATGGCCAATTGCACCGTTGTTGGGACGCCATAAGAAGCGTTCTCTGGAATGCGAGCGTCGATGATGTGAACATCGTGGAAGAGGTCAGCGTAAGGTGCCATCTTTGGATCACCAACCGTTACACCCATCCAGCCGGCCTGCAGGTTTGCAGCTGCATGCGACTCAGCAAGGTTGTAGCCGCTGGCATAACTTGTCAACAGCACGCTGGACAACCCAACTGCGGTGAGGTATGGTTCGTAGACATAGCCTTTGGCGCCCGACACCCCGTCCTCAAGGAGGTCGGCGATGAGCGATTGACCGTAGGTGGTATCGGCATCGAATGAACGCCCGCCGGTTGAAACCGCTGTCTCTGCAATCGATCCGTTGACCCAATCGTGGCTTGGGCGAATCGGGTAGGCATTGATGCTGTCAAGGTAGATTGAGCCATCTGTGGATGTGGCGACAAGGGACAATGGGATCGTTATTCTCAATTCCACCGCATCGACGTGAGGAAGAAATTTAGTGGTGAGCGAGGACCAACTTGTTCCAAACTCTTTTTCGGTGGAAGTATGAGAGGATACGACTGAACCGTTTCCATCCAACCCTTCAATCACGATTTCAAAGGTACCAAACACATCTCCTGATCGTATGCCATGGGCCGAAGCAAGCCAACTGTGCTGCTCGAAATCCTCGTCGATTGCGAACGTCTGTTGAACGCTTGCGACGGATTGCCCATTGCCGGAATACGCTGCGCAATCGAGGTAAATATCCCTGTTGAGGGTGGTGACTTCTCCGTCGCTGAGCGCGCTGTTCCACACCATCACCTCGTCAATCATGCCGTGGAAGTAGGTGCTTCCTGCACGGTTGGCGCCCAAACGATAGGACTTGATGCTGTCCAGACTGCCCTGAGGGAAGACTGTGGTTCGCACCAGCACCCCATCGAGGTACTGATGGGCGGCACCGTTGTCAAACACGGTGACGAGATGCGTCCAATTTTGAGCCACAACAGCCCCAAAGGCATGCGTTTGATTGTTGTGCAGCCTCCATTCCCCGCTGAAGACAGCATGCTGGAAAGAGGTGTTCGATCCGGCTTGGCTGCCAACGGCAAACACAGAAGCATAATCTGGGAGATTGGTGGCGTTGGCCCACACCCATTGACTGACGGAGAAATTACCGCTCCAGTCTTGCACATCGACTTCGACATAATCGTCAACACCATCGTACCACAGACAGCCGCCATCGGTGCAGTTTTTCCAATTCGACGCGTTCATGTTGTAAAGAGTGAAATTTGCATTGCCTTGTGCAGAATCTTCCGCCACAGAGCCGCTTCCATCCTCGAACGACCAGTGGTGTTGGAGGGAAGAGGCGGAGGGGATGTAATCACCAGCCAACAAAAAGGAAGTGGCAGGAATCAGGGCTTTGCTCTGGTTTGGACCTTCCCAATGCAACGTAAGGCCGTGGGGACCGCCGCCTTGGAAAAATTCGATTCTAAAATCATGGAGGCCCGCATCGAGAATGATGCTGCTTGACAGTTCTCGCATGCCGTGACTGCCGTAATTCGTCACCAAGCTTGAATCGTTTAACCACAGTTCTGAACCATCATCGCTGGTGAGGTAGAAGGTCCAATTTCCGGCTGTTGGGACATCGATGAGGCCGCTAAACCGAGCACCCCAGTCGTTCTTGAAGCGATTGTCAAGCCCTGGATACGCGCTGTTTCTTGAAGTGTAATCCAATTGCGACTCAATGCGCGTGTGATCGGGCACACGGTCGATCAGCGAGGGCATGGTTGCCGCGTTGAAACTGACACCGGCGTTATCAAAGAATTCTGCAAAAATTCCCGGGGTCCCATCTGCTTTCTCAGGCATGCATTCTGCTGCAATTTCTGCTTCAAGGGCGTTTGAGCCACTTTGTTGAACCTCGCTCTGAAGGGTCCAATTAAACGAATCTCCGGCGGAAAGGCTTGGCAGAGTCGCTTCCCAAGCATCAGCGCCACTGGAGGTGGAACTGTTGATGCTTTCAAAACCGCCGTTCGGTAATGCACTGCTCGCCCAACCACCATCGTTGGAACCCCATGAGGCATAACCCATCACGTTGCTGAGGTTGGTCATGAAGGTGGAAGTCTCGTCAAACGTAGTCGCATACCCCATCGTAGCGTTCAAAGAAGTGTTCGCAGTGTAGAGATCATCGTTCCAAAATTTGTATCCTGACCCGTTCCGATTGGTGGCTAGATCCAATGCGAACACACCGCGTTCACCGAGGCTGTTGTTTGCTTTCTCAATCAAGCCGAGGGCGGTTTCAACCGTGTAGCCCGTCAACCGCGTCACTAAGAAAAACCCGTAGGTGTCTCGGCTGAACGCTTCGATGTTTTTTCCTGCGAGTGGCCCGTATCCGTGTTCAACCCAGTAGTCAGCACCTACGCTGCTGTTGTATTGCCCACCTAACAGGGCGATTTCTTGATCAAAACTGGCTTTGTTGTTTCCACCATTCACGCGCAGCGGCATGCCTTTTGTCGTCACGAGGTAGTTGATGTCGGAAGCGTTTGTTCGATTGTAAAGCATTTCAAGGAACGGTTCAGCAAAGTAGGAATTAAATTCATCTCGATTGATGGTTTCCTTTGTTGGAGCGCTGCTGTTGTTAAACACAAACACCCTGTCAGTGCTGATGTTTCGCGCCTCAATGAAGGCCCATCCAATGGTGCGGCTCGCCTCGGAATTGTTGTTGATGAGCACGCCCACATCGCTGTAATCATACACGGAGAGGAAGTCAAAACCTCCCGGCACGGCAACAGATGGCCACGGGGTTTGATTCCACACAGAGGTTGGCGATTCTGTGGAAAAGCCGATAAAAGCCTCTTCAAGTCGTATTTCGGGTGCAGTGTTGTGGCCACGTTCACCCGTTGAAGGCGAGGAAAGAAGTGCAAGTCCTGATGATGAGAGCAGGAGAACGACGAACGAGAGTGCGGTGAGCCTCGCGTTCTTCATCAAAGATGGCTGTTGGGAGTAGGGTTTAGCAGTACCGCCGCCCTGCGCTTGAATAACCCCCTCATCAAAAAAAATGAGGGGCAGCGAGGGTAAAAAAAACCTGCAACAGACCATTTTCATCTTAAGATTGCGAACTTGATAAGTAAGGTGGCCTCTCTTGCTTGGCATGATGGCAGAACTGTATATGGCGCGAACTTGCAAGTGGGGCGTGCTGCGAGTTGTCGGTGGCGATGTTTGGAATTACAGCGGTGATGTCCTCATCACACCTGCCAACAATCGACTCTCCGGACGCGAAGGACTCGACGCTCAAATCCACGCTAAATCAGGACAAGAATTGACCGATGTGACCCGAAACATTTGCCTGGACATGCGAAAGATCAACGCACCACCGTGTGCAGTGACCAAGAACGTGGTGACAGAACCCTTCCAGTTGAGTTCGAATTTCAAGCACATCGTCCACGCAGTCGGTCCTGATTGCAGACGCCCAAATCAGGATGAAGCCCGTCGCGTCTTGCTCCCTGAAACGTATGCAAACCTGTTTGAAACGCTCTCCGAACTCGAAGTGACTTCAGTTGTCTCACCTCCACTCTCAATGGGCATCTTTGCCTACCCTCACCGAGAAGGGGCTCGACTGACCCTCGAAATCATCCTCAACATGCTCGATGGTGAGGAAGACCCAGGCATCAGCGAATACACCATGGTGGTCAAGGAACGAAACTTCATCTCGAACATGCGAACGGTCTACCGTGAAACGGAAGACCAATTGCCAGGGTTGGACACAACCACAGCGTGAAGTGAAACCATGGTTGACCTTGCGGCCATGGTCAGCAGCACCTTAGCTGCAGACCGAAAACCGTTCAACGCCGTGCTCATGATGGCCAGCAACGCTCGAAAAGTGAGGTTGGTCGCTGATGTGCTGCCCGACGACATGCCCCTCACCGTCTTAACAAGTCAAAACAGAGTGGTTGAACACCTGCGAGAGAGCGGCATTGAATGCACGCTGCTTGAAGAGAGCCTTACTGCACAAGGACTCGGTGTGTTGAATCAAATGCACGATTTGGTTTTGCAAGCGATCGGTGAAGGACGCCTCTCAAGAGGTGAACGCTTGTTGGTTGTTCTTGCAGAACCAATTGATGGGGTGATGGTGATTGACACCACAATGCTCAACACCAACCGGTTTGCAAATTTGGCTCAGGAATTCGCCATTGATTTGGAGGTGTTGACTCAATTGATGAAACTCGCCCGCCATCTTGGCGGCCGTGGAAGAGAGGGGCACGCCGTAGGCGCTCTGTTTGCGATTGGTGCTTTACCGTCCCTTCGAAAGCATTCCACCGCCTTAGTCCTCAATCCTTTCAAAGGCCACCCTGCAGAAAAACGCACCATACTTGACGAGGCCAACCATGAGACCCTCGCCGAATTCGCATGGCTTGACGGAGCGATTTTGTTCAACCGTGAAGGCGTTGCAAGCGATGCTGGACGCTACATCCAGGTGCCTGCTGGTGTTTCTCCAAAAGCAGGAGAGGGTGGGCGGCATTTGGCAGCCAGAGCGATCTCTCAGTTGTCCGAAGGGCTTGCCATTTGCGTTTCTTCATCAGGCACCATCACCCTGTATGCGAACGGACGTGACCGCTACAAGGTCCGACTTGGATGATCACTCTTCTTCACGCAAGCGGTGTTTGGAATCCAAACCACGCTCAGCAGATTCCAAACGGTCTGTGGTAATGGCCAGTTCAGATTTAGCATGGGTCAGACGAGCCTGATTCAAGTTGCGTTCAATGCTCAACTTGCTCCGGTTGATGCTGCTCAATCTCTGATTGCGATCTTTTGGTTTTAGCGCTTCACCGCGTTGATCCATCAACCATTCTTCAAGCAAGGCTTGACCCCATTCAGGAGCGCGCAGACGCGCAGAGAGAACAATTTCTGAAGATCGGTGGCGGAAACGCACTCGCCCTTCGCTCGTCCGATGCGCTTGAACTGAACCTGGATTCCATCGATCTTGAGGGATGTGGAGGTGCTCCTCACACTGCAGTTGATTTTCTGAATCCATAGCGAAATCAGCAATCAAAACCCCTCGATTGAGTTTGATGAACACCTGGAGAACGTCGTCATGGGCAGCCCACTCGGAAATCTCGAGCGGCACTTGCCCCCACGTCTCTTCACACCACGTTTCTAGGGCGAACTTGTGGGACACCATGCTTCTCGGTTGAATCGAACCATATTCAACTTTGTTCAACAACCACCAAGCGAGTTCGCTTAAGGTTGAAGGCAGAAGACATGTTGGCCAAGGCATGGATGGAGCATGGGGGTCGGTTCAAGCCGATTGGAAACTGTTGCTCCTGCTTGTGCTTTTGTGGTACATTCTTCTTCGAACCTGGGAACGAAATGGAACCTTGGATAAATGGAACGCAAGCCGAGTGTTTGGTTTTGTGTTGATGGTTCGGGGCACCTACGGTTTGAAAATGCTGGAGAAAATCTCCAAACCACGGCGATTTTGGCGGATTTATGGAGAAATTTCACTTTGGATATGCGTTGGGTCGATGCTGTTGGTTGGCCTTCTGATGGGACTGGCATTCATCACAGCGGTGTTGTACCCGCCGACAACAGATCCACCTTCGGCGAGTGAACTGGTCGCGATTCCAGGGTTGAACCCGATGATTCCACTTGGCTGGGGCGCAATGGCGTTCATCGTTGCCTTGGTGATTCATGAATTCGGCCACGGTTTGCTAGCAAGGGCCCATGGCATGCGCATCCGAGCCTTTGGATTGCTTCAACTTGGCCCACTTCCACTTGGAGCGTTTGCTGAACCGCAGTATGAGGAGTTGCATCGGGCGCCTCGCCGGGAACGGATGCGTATGTTTGCTGCTGGGCCCGCAACCAACCTCTTTGCAGCGTTCGTCTGCTTGCTGATGCTCGGAGGGTTGGCAGGCCAAGTGGTGTCATCCACACCCCATCCGCACGTCCGCGGCCTGATTGTGGATGGTGGTGCTGAAGAAGCGGGCATGCAACCATGGGATGTCATTTTGACCATCAACGGCAGCGAAGTGCTCGGACTTGAGGGGTTCAGGGACGAAATGAACGCCTTCCGAGCCAACGATACGGTGCTGATTGAAGTTCAACATGAAAACGGAGAACAAGAAACGCTGACCGTTGTTCTTGGAGATAAGTACCTCTACCACCAAAACTTAGGATGGAGTGAAGCATACTTAGAGGCATCAGAGATCGAACCAGAAGATCCTTTCTTGGGCGTCAACGGCCTTGCTGAGGGAACCCAAGGCATCGACCGATTGGCTGGCCCATTTTCACCACGGTTTGAAGCAAACCTCCTGGTGAAGATAGTCTATGCGCCCATTCACATCCTCACAATCATGGTCGTCCCCCTTCAATTGCAAGGGGTTTCGATGTATCCAATGGAAGAAGCAATGCTCTCCGCAGCTGACGAAGGCATTGGCGGTGTGCTTGGAACCGGTGGCATTTTGTTCATGGTCAACTTCTTCTTCTGGCTCATGTGGGTCAACATCCTTCTGGGCTTCACCAATCTGATTCCAATGGTCCCTTTCGATGGAGGCCATCTGTTCAAGGACACGCTCCATGGCACCCTCTCTGCGGTGAAGAAGGTTGGGAAAAAGACGAAACTGTGGAACATACATCCCATGTGGATCGATCACATTTCAAGCAAAGCATCGAGTCTTTCTTCACTGGCCCTGCTGATGATGCTTGCTTTCATCATAGCCGTACCGTACTTGTAAACCTCAGGATGAACGTCTGCGTGCCAACTCTGCGAGCACGTTCGTTTGTGTTCTTGCTCGTAAAACCGTGGTGAGCGGCGCTGGTTGAGGTGCATCGGTGGATGTGTCAGGCAGGCTGCTGGCGATTGATGGGGCTGCTCGAGCGGTGAGGCCTGCGAGCGAGGCTGCTTCTGAGCCTGCTTTGGAACAGAGGAGTGCCACAAATTGATTCAATGGCATGCCGTCTTCCCAATTGAGGTAGTTCGAACCGTTTCTGTTCTTGGGAAAGGGCGGAATCCACTTTTCCAATTGCCGCAATCGGCCAGTGAGGTTTGACGTTTCGACGCGGAAGATCCTCCACGAGTCGCCTCGCACGCCCTTCAAGCGATGAGCGTAGAGTGGCATCAAATGGCAGCGTTCCCCTTCATTGACCATCGCTTCATACTGAACTTTGGTTCGACCTGAGAGGTAGAGTTTGTTGGCTTTCGTGCTTTTCACTTCGATTGGGAAGCATAAATCACCCCGAAGAGCAAGCAAGTCACCCGTTCCTTCCATACCTGATCCTGCGGCACGCACCACCAAAAAAGGCCGGTCCAGAACCAGTCGCATGCGTTCTTTTTCCGTCGGTTTGCACGAACGAATCACGCCCTCGACCCCGGTTGGGACGCCCGCTAGAACTTGGCGCAATTCCCGTTCATACTGGCTGGACATAATCGTTCATCAATGTCAATCGTTCTTCATAACTTCGGCCAAAAGCCCGCAGTTCTCCTCAAAAAGTATCGACGCAAAGGGACGCCGATGAACACAAACTTCCTTGAACCTCCTTGACCAATGATACACCGTGACGAGGCTTGCGGTCCGGACCATGGACTTCCGATTGGCGTTCAGGTTGATGCAATCGCTTCGGCTCCGAAACCTTAGGTTTGACCTCATTGAGCACGATGCACCGCTTGCTCACGCTGAAACAGTTTGGATTTCGACCGAAGTCGAAATTGTTGGTCGTGAATCAGAAGGGCGGCCCGTAGCCGCCTCGCTTGACGACATCGACGGGGCGATATTGCGAGCGATTCAGCACCTGCGAGGCGTCCCTGAAATTCATCGCCTCACCTTCGGTGTCGACCCGGGCCCAAGGCCAGGCATAGCATGGCTCGCCGATGGAGTGCTCTTGGGTATGGAACAAATGGAGAACATCGAGGATGTTGTCGAGCATGTAAGGGCCATCCAAACAGCGGTCAAGCACAAAGATTCACACATTCGAATTGGCGATGGGGCCCCGTTGCTGCGGGATCACATCATCAACCGGTGCATTGCGGCGGGCCTCCAGATTGAAGAAGTTGATGAGGCAAGGACTTCGAGGGGTTTACTGCGCCACAATCACGTCGTGTCTGCAGTTCGGATTGCGTTGATCCCGGGGGCGAGGGTGTTCGAACAACGCCCAATTATTCCTACCGATGGTGAACTAAAAGAAATTCAACGTCAAAGCCGAAAAGTGAGCAATGGAAGAAAAACCATCTCGACCAAATTAGCCCTCGCTGTTGCGAGGGGTGAATTGGGAATGGACGAAGCGTTGAGCAACTGACTACTCTTCTTCGTCTCCAGCAAGTTCTTCTTGAGCCAATTTGAGTTCTGGTGAGGCTTTTATGATTCGCTCCAGAACAGGTTGCAAAGCCATAGGGGCGAGAAGCACGCCTGCCACAATGATGAATAAAGCCAGATAGGAAGAATTTGGAACATAGATTGTGCCTGGTGACGCAGAATCGACGTTCAGGGCTAATTTTACGGTGCCCAGCCATGGCAATTCGCCACCTGCAACCCCGATCAACCACGAATCTCGAACTGGTCGAACAACTCCTGATTCACTGTGGACGCCAACTGAACCATTCACGGCACTGGAGCCCTGATCTACGGAGCAGTGGTTGTTGTCACCGAGCGTGAGCATACCCGCTTGAGACGGCGTCCAATTCCAGACCACCAAGTAAGGTTCGACGTTGGCGTGAGCCATGCGTTTGCAATCATAATGGCCAGCGTCAACGCCGTCAAAAGCGATGGTAATGGTTGAAGCGTTCACCACAGCGGTGCCCGGTACGTTCCAAGTTAAGACGCATGTACCGAGCGCTCCGTCGGTGTCAAGCAGTGCATCATCGTAACTTCCACCTTCAGGGCAGTGAGTGTTTGAGGGAGCGTCTCTAGGAGCGGTACGGTCGGGTGTCTGAGTGAGATGGGCCACAACTTCGAGGATTGCACGGTGGATAATTGGGGTGCCTCCGTCGCCATTTTTGTCGTAAATAATGACATCGCCCGGCATGCCATGCTGCTCGTATCCATAACGAGGGTGAGCTGGATTTGATGCTTCTGCAAAGGTGGTAACGGTATCCATTGATTGATCGTGGACCAAGACCAAATCACCCGCATCTATGCTTCCAACCTCTCCATTTTCTTCATGGATCATGGAGGATGATTCGACGACCACAAGCGGTGGCATCGAACCTGTGTGGGCGTACAATCCAAGCACCAGAATACCGATCATCCCCGCAGCCAATGTCACTTCTCGGAGCAACAATATGAGCGGGTCTTTCCTTTGCAACGATGGTCCCCTCTGGCTTATCGTCGAAGTCCCTTGCTTTCAAGGAATGCTGTCCAAGATGCATCGTGACCGGCCCCGAGTGCGTCTGCTGATTCATCACCCTCTGCTTTTCGACGGCGCAATTCCGAGGTGGAATCGATGCTTCGTAATTCCTCAAGCAGCAAAGCATGGCCGCGCAAACTCATAAACTCGGGCAAAATGATGAGAAGCATGATTGATGAAAATACCCCTAACCCTATGGCAAGGCCGGTAAAATCCTTGTATGGAGAAGAGTCCCCTTGAAGGAAAAGAATCTGAACAGCAGCCAACAGAAACAGGATGAACATCGCACCCGATGCCGCTGCGGCATAGCCAAGTTGTCGTCCGTGTTGCCTTGCCCACCATTTTGAAATCATACCAAGCACCGTTGTCCGCCTTATCCCAAGAGAATCCGAACAACTCCTTGAGGCTTCCTTCTATGGAGGCCGTAAAGAATGTCAAATCATTGCACCACAAACAGAATATAGGCAGGTGGAGCGGTTGGAAGCAACTGACAGTCAAGCCTTCGCATTCTTCCCTGCGACGGGAAAGGGAGAAGTTGAAATGCTTTGTCGATGGTGGGCCGAAGGCCCATTGAGGGACACTTGGTGATTTCCATGCGAAAAGCAATATTTCTGACCCTTATTTTCCTCACTTCATTGATGGCCCCGATCGCTGCTGGAGCAACCACTGAAACGCAATTTCAAAACGGAACGACCTCATACACCCACACATTTTCAGGCAGTGGGAACGGAACTGCAGGCGATCTGTCAATCCCATTCGGAGCCGAAGTGACAGCCGCTGAATTCAAACTGCGGGGCGAAGCGAGTCGAACCACCTACACCAACTTCACCACCAACAGTCATTTTGGCGGAGCCGGCGATGGCGCATGGAGCGGCAGCGCCCCATCACCTTTCACTTCTGGAAGCCGTCAAAGCGTCAACGTTGATACCCAAAGTTTGGAACTTCGAGGCAACCCATCCACCGCTAATTTGGACTTTGGAAGAACTCAACAGGTGCAATCGAAAGGGTCTGCCGTACAGAACACATCGGGCCAGTTCATCGCCAATGGCGACCAAGGTTACACCGGATTAACCAAGATTTTCCCTCAATTGAGCGTCAGCACCACGGCTAGCTGGAATTACATTGGAGTTGTTGTCCAAGTGGGTGATGAATTCCACGTCATGCGATACACCTCATCGGGTCTTTACAGCATCCCAGTTGTGCTCCGAATCAACGCTACTTCCGGCGCTTACCTTGGCACTGCAAGCGTTGATGTGACCACCAACGGGTGCTCGTCAAGTCAATACTACCGAATGAGCGATGCAACTGTTGACGGGAATACGGTCTACACTGCACACAGTTCCTACTACTACCTCACAAAATGGACCGTTCGAAACATCGACACGAACAACGACGGTACCGAGGACGGACGACAATGGAAGTGTGAACGATCTTGGTCGTTCAGCCCAAACTATGTGACGGGTGTTGACATTGATGAATCGACTGGGAAAATGTGGGTTTCAACCTACAGCTATTCTGCACAAGCACACTACCTCAACGAAGTCAACAAAATCACACCGACTTCGCTCAACGGAACATGGACCCTCGGCACAACTTCTACCATCCCTACACAATACGGCGCAGGCCTGGTTGTGAATTACCCGACGATTGTCTACAATGAGTACGACACTGGGTACAAGAGCGGTGTGGGTTACAATTACGACAGTTATCACCACTACCTGAGGTTCAACGGAAATTTCATCGAACACATGGGCGTTAAAGACGTGCAAGAAGGTGGTCATTACGGCCTTGTCGAGTCAGGCGATGGGAAACTCAGTTTCGCGTGCTCTTACTACAGCACAGCGTACTGTGCAAGTTCTTCCCGTCACAAGATCTACAGCCACGGCGACGGGGCTTTGTTCGATGCAAGGACCCCAACCTCAACTTCCAATTTGATTCGAGGTGCAACAGTTTCGATCTCCAAACCAATTTCTGAATTCTTTGTATCGGGCATCATTGGCTATCTTCCAAGTGGAACAAGCATCGACGTCGATCTGTCCAACGATGGTGGCGCCACATGGCGCCACGTGAATACTGGTCAAGCGGTCACTTTCCCATCGGCGAGCACAAGCCTTGATTGGCGCGCAACCCTCAATGGAACAGCCACTGACACGCCAATTTTGGACATGATTGGTATTGAGTACACCACCTCCTATGTCACCTCAGGCTACATGTACACCAATCAATACGTCGGCAGTGGCGTAAAATCCACGGTTGCTGCAACCATTACCTGGAACGCAACAACACCATCTGGCACCTCGATTCGAGTGAATTACGGGTACGCCTCCTCCTCGACATGCACCTCTGGAACAACAGGCGTTCAAACATGGACCACCGCTCAATCGGGCCAAACCAAAGCCCTCAGCCCAACGGGTTATTACATGTGCTTGAGGGTTGAATTGAGTTCATCCAACACCCAAAACACGCCTTCGATCTCAAACATCATCGTCGCACAACACGCTGATGCACCGGAAGAATCAGGCATTGAAATTGGTGGCCTGTTGAATCCAGCCAAGCCGTTTGAATGGACAACCCCCACCTGTTGGAAGATGCCCGCAAGCGATGGCGCCCTGATGGGCCCCCTCACCGTCACCCATGTGACGGTGTCTGGAAGCGTCAACAACCTTCTCAAGTGCCTTAATGATCGAATTCCAGACACTGGTGCTGGTATTGCAAACCTCTCGATTGGGTTGGTGTCTTCCTCCTCTGGTGTGCTTGTGTTGGAATCTTTTTCCATCACCTACACGGTGAACACCATCAACCTCGACATTCAAATCCCCGTTGGAGAAATCCTTCACGAGCGACTTCAACCCTACGAAGTTGTGACGCGCCACATCATCGGAGAAGATGCATCGAGCATGACAGAAGCGACGTTGACGCTACAAACCAATTCCATTGCTAAAAATCCAACCATGACCTGGCAAAATGGCGACGTGTTCCCTGATCCAAACGACCCTGAAGACTACATTGAGATGGATGCAAGTTCTTGGTCCAATGAAAACAACGGCATCCTCGAAATTCATTGGATCTTCCATGTCACCTCAGAGTTCCCTGACCAAAACAACGTTCGATTCAAGACCGGATGCTTGGACAACAGTGGCTCTGCAGGCTATGCCCCATTGGATTTGCTCAGCGACGAAACGATGACTGTCAACCGTAGCTTCGGCCTCGGCTGGCTCAAGGTTCGCGACAACGATGGTCGTTTGACCATGGACGATGTTCCTGACAACTCATGGGTGGCCGCTGGTGAAACCTTGTACTTCCAAGGCGCTATGTGGTTCCAAAACACAGAGGACGCCCCAAAGGACAGCGCCTTCGATGTTCGAATCTCACGCAATGGATGGGTCGAAAGCACCGCTCGCGACACAACCAACAACAATGGAACATTCTTCATCGGCATTGACTTGCCAGAAATCGATGTTCCAGACGGCCTTACCTACGAGGTACAGACCTACAACGAGCGCGACCCAACCCACGTCATGGCTCCAAACGGCGATTGGCAACGAACCTACAAGGTCGACGCTACAGCTCCCGAGCGCATGGACTTCGCCCCGATTGATGACGGCTATGAAGCGGCAAGCACTCAGCAGGAAATCAAGGTCATGATCAACGACGACGTCGGCCATCCAATGAACCTCGAACTGATGTATTGGGTCGAAGCGGATCACGACACCAACAGAAACGGTGAAGCTGACCCACAGGAATACGCCTCAAAGAATGTGGAGAACACCTCTGAAACCAAGAACAAGTGGTTCATCACCACCATTGACCACTCCCGCAACCCGAACATGGGCCGTGTGTCTTACTTCTGGAAAGGCGGCGATCAGGCGGGTAACGCCCTGTATTATGCTGTCACCAATGACGATGATGAAATCTTAACCTTTGAATCTGATTCTGGATTCGAGCATGACGATGCAACCTTCCGAACCAGAAAGGACTCCACTGCCGTGTTCACTGGCTTGGAATGGGTCGGTCATGAGGACAACGCTCCAATCTTTGCGGGCATGGAACAAACCATCACGCTCGGCTTCATTGATGCCAACACAGCCATCGACTTTGAGCACATCTCCCTTGTCTTTGACTTTGAAGGACCAAATCCATTGCGAGATGCACAACGCATCTCCTACTCTGGAGTGAACGATACCTTCTGGTCCGAGAGTGATTTCATAACCCTCATGTCCACAAGCGCCATGCTTGAAACGACAAATGAGTCCGGATTGCCATGGATTCAATTGGCCTTCCACTTCGAAATTGGATGGGACTGGCCTGATGAAGAAATGGGCGATGTGGCACTGATCTACAAGGAGCGTGGATCCGCCTTCGAAGACAGAATTTTACTTCTCGAACACACCTTCCGAGTTGAAAACGATTTGATGTTGGCGCCAAGCGACTACCTCGTAGAAGACATCAGCGAGCCACGCACAGGGCAAATTGCCGACGGCAGCCGTGTGCGCAAGGATGACCGATTGGCGTTCACTGGAACCGTTGTCTATGAAGGAAGCAGCGTCCCTGCACCTCGAGACGTGGGCATCCTCGTCGAGGTCTTTGACGGCGAAAAGATGTGGAGCGATGGCTCCCTCACCGCCCAAGGCCATTACGCCGTGGAAGTGCCGCTCTCCTCTGCGACCACGCTTCAATCCTCACCAACTCGAACCTGTTTAATCTCAATCACCAACATCCCAGGCCGAGGAGAAGACATGACGGGCACCTTAGTTTCGACAACCCTACAGGTGATTGTTGACGATGCTGCCCCCCGTGTTGTCAAGCGAACAAGTCCGTTGAATGTCATTGATATCTCAGCAAACAACGATCTTACCTTCGTACCGGTTGAATTCCACGGTACCGAAGACGCTGACCTCACCGGATCAAGGCAAATGGTGCACTGGGTCATGCGAGATGCGACCCGCACCGTAACCATCGGTGCTGGCTCGACTCTACTTGGGATGCAACAAGAAGGCCAGAATGTGATTTGGACCGGAGCGGTTGACCTCACCGACAATGGACGCATCGCGCCAAAGGTGGGCGACTTTGTTGGATTCTACATCAGCGGCTATGATACAGCCGGTAACCAGTTCCCAGTCGTTTCGAATTCCGAAGCGAGCCCGGTTCCAGAATTGGCAGTCGATGACACTGATTTCGAGCGCCAATGGATCCGTTTGGGTGCCGTTGGCCCTGAACTGCGCGTCCATTCAATCGACCTATCAGACGACCACGTCGCACCCGGCTCAAACGTCGAGGTCGCCGCACATGTGGTCAACACCGGCGGTGACACAAACTCTCCGTTCAAGGTTAGTTTCTATGCGGGCGATGAGGACGAACCATTCGATGAAGTTACACTCGCTGGTATCGATTCAGGAGAAATCATCGAAGTCAAAACCAATTGGAAAGCTGAAGAAGTGGACCGCCTCCGTATCGTCGTTGATCGTGACAACCTCATTGTTGAAGTGAACGACGAGGACAACACGGCTGAGCACTCCGTCGAACTCGCATACCCTATGTACCTCGGATGGTTTGATTCACCGAGGGAAAACCCACTCGCTTGGATTTTCATCGTCACATCAATCATCGTCTTGATTGGTGTTGCCACAGTTGCTTCACGGACCAGAATCGACCACAGTGAAGGGCTCTTCGACGGCGGAGAAGACTGGGAAGAGGAAGAGGAAGAAGATGACGATGACGATGATTACGACGAAGACTGATACGCAGTCCATCGTTCTCCGTCATTTTTGAACCCCTTGCTTGATTGCAAATCCTCAAAAGAGGTTGCCGTAAGGATTGCTCGTAGAGGGTGGGGAGGCTATGTCTGGTGTGTTTTCAATCCTCGATGAACGGCTTGAGGCCTCACTCGATGAACGAGGCTGGCAACCCACCCCGGTCCAAACTGCATCCCTGCCAGAACTGTGTGCCGGTGAGGACAGAATCATCATCGCACCAACAGGGTCGGGGAAGACCATGGCTGCAGTCCTTCCCGTCCTGCACCGTTGCTTGAACGAACAATGGGACCCGCTGGCCATTTTGTACATTACACCGCTTCGTGCCTTAAACAGAGATGTGGATCGAAGGCTGGAAGAAATCACCAGCGCTGTTGGCCTCAAGGTGGGGTTGCGCCACGGTGATACCACACAGAGCGAGCGGGCTCGACAAACGAGAAAGCCCCCGCATCTCCTTGTCACAACGCCTGAAACATTCCAACTGATGTTCACTGGAAAGAATTTGAGAAAATTGCTCGGCACTGTACGAGCAGTCATCGTCGATGAAGTGCACGATTTAGCCGCCAGTGAACGAGGATGGCAGTTGTCATTGGGGCTTGCTCGATTGGAAGCATTATCCGGACGAAAGGTCCAGAGAATTGGTCTTTCAGCCACCGTAGGAAATCCAGATGATGTTGCCAAATGGCTCTCGCCCGAACGGGGTAAAGCCATTCTGGCTATGGGCGAGCGAAGCACCGACTTAACGGTAGAATGCGCTCAACCGCTGGCAGAAGACGAGGTAGGTGGCATCGAATTAGGGGTGACACCTCGGGTTCACGCGAGTTTTAGGCGGCTGATTGAGGTGCTGAGGACCGAACCTCCATGCTTGGTGTTCGTCAACAGCAGAAACGACGCTGAAACAATTGCCAATCGACTGCAAACCATGGCCCCTGATGTCCAAATTGGTGTCCACCACGGTTCGTTAGCAGCCGATACACGCCAAGACATGGAAGATCGACTGAGAGCTGGAGACCTTTCCGGCTTAGTGTGCACTTCCAGCCTTGAACTCGGCATCGACGTAGGGAAAATTCAACGCATCATCCAAGTCAAAAGCCCTCGTTCTGTCGACCGAATGCTGCAGCGTGTCGGTCGGGCTGACCATCGCCTTGGTGGCGTTGGTCGCGGCCACCTGCTGGCCTGGGATGCAGACGAAATTGCCGAAGGTGCAGTCGTGGCACGGCGCGCTATGTTTGGTGAAATTGAACCGGTACAATGGCGCGACCGACCCAAAGCAGTGGTGGCCAACCAGTTGGTCTTGATGGCGCATTCCCATAACGCAGTTCCGATCGATACAGCGACCGAAATCATTGGCAATGCGAGCCAATTCCAGGGATGGAACCGCCAGGACACCGAAGCTATCCTCAAGGTGCTTGCTGACAGTTGGATCATTCGACACACGCCAGATCCAAAGGAAGTCCCTTGGTACCGATGGCCAGCAAAGGTGTATGCATTAGCACAAGCCGAAGCAGCAGTGAAGAAATTGGAACTGCCCGAGGAACGACCGAAGTACAATGTTCCAGATGAAGAGATTTCTGCCGCCCTCAAGGAACTTGAAGTTCCGGTTCCAGAATTGTTTGCCAAGGGATGGTTCTCAACCGCAGGGCGCACGCGCCAGTGGGTGACGAATCACCTATCGATGATCCCAGACAAGCAATCCTATCGCGTTCGAGATGCTGTCACTCGCCGAAGCCTTGGAAACGTCGATGAGGCGTTCGTGTTATCGCTCAATGACAGCGGAGAAGAGGACGATGGCCATCGCCGACAATTCGTCATGGCTGGACGGACATGGATGATCATTGATGCCGACCCCGAACAATCAGAATTGCTCGTCACGCCCGTTTCAGATCAAGCGAACGCTCCACAGTGGGTTGGAGAATTGCCTCCGGTGCCCAAAGCCATAGCCCGTGACATAGGGCGCTTGCGGCACTTGGTCGCAGAGGACATTGGTGCTTACGAAGCTGCACCTCCGCCTCCAAGCGACGCACTTGATGTCAACGCCATTTTTGCAGACCGTCATTCAACCTTGAAAGAGCATCCAATCGATGAAGAAGCGCTTGGCCTTTTGGCAGAAACTGTGGCCAATCATTTGGAAGCCACCGGTGTGCTTGCAACGGACCGGAAAATCACGATTGAGGAACGAGAGGATGCTATTGTCATCAATTCATGTCATGGTTCAAGGATCAATGAGGCGCTTGGGCACTTTTTGATGGCCATGGCCTCGACCAAGACCGGAAGGTGGGGCCGTTTGGTCAATGAACCGACCCGAATGAGCCTCCAAACTGGAGACATCCACGCTGAACATATTGTTGGGTGGCTCACTGAGACGCCTCCTGATGCACTCCAAGGTTTGTTGAGTGTCACGCTTCCGAACTCAAGGCAGGTGCGTTGGCGGTTTGCTCAAGTGGCCAAAACCTTTGGAATTTTGAGGCACGGCGTGGACCCTCGAAAGATCAACCTCCAAGCCCTGTTGCGCAAGTACAGAGGCACGGTTGTGATGGAGGAGGTGCTCGACAAGCTCTTCCATGAGCGCATGGATGTTCTTGGGGCGCGTGATGTGTTGCATGCCATTCAAACTGGCTTGATTGAACTCGAAATCTCAGCCACCGGACCAATGGGCGTATCCAACCGCTCAAGCCGTGATTTATTGTTACCGAATTGGGACAACGCTGCAGTACGTGAAAAATTGAGAACCCGCCTCGTCAATGAGCGAGCCGTGTTGTGCTGTCTAAAGTGCAAGAACGTGCGAAGGTTTAGGGTCGAACGGTTCAATGAAATCAAAGACATCAATCGGTGCACTAAATGCTCCGGAACAATGCTGGCGTGCGCTCGTGAAGGCATGCAAGCCATGCTTGAAGGGTGGGTTGCATCGGACGATGAGAAAGATCAGGGCCGGATGGTAAAGAACGCAGATTTGGTTCAAAACCGCGGCTATGAAGCCGTGGTGTGCTTGATGGGCAGGGGTGTTGGTGAAGCAACGGCCCAGAGGTTGCTGCGAAGAACACAGCGCAACAACATGGAGGGCCTGCTTGAAGCCATCCACAACGCAGAAATTGATTACGCCCGAACACGAAGGTTCTGGGCTTAAATCGGTGCTTCTAACTCATTGATGGCAAGGGCTGCAGCCACAACGTCACCGTCTTCCCACCAATCAACGGCGATGAAGGTCGGGCGTTTGCCATGTTGGATCCAACATTCTGATGCACGCTCAATGAGAAAATCAAGATCGTTGGCTTCATCGCCACGGCTCGGATCTGATAGGCCAAGCGGACCACTGAGCCAGTTGTTCATGTGATAGACTGCTTGCTCAGGATCGCCTCGCAACGGATCGCAGTTCATGTCCTCAGTGTTTTGTTCGGCGAAGTTTGTGGTCCAACTGTGGGTAAGGAAATCATGAATCCA
>CAJIZC010000013.1 GCA_905181785.1 uncultured Candidatus Poseidoniales archaeon | reverse complement strand
AAGAATTTGTGAATATCTTTCCAAATAGGGGTAATGGATTAGATTTTGAAATCGACTATCGCTCTCTTGCCAAATACATGATTGGTTCCGAAGATTCAGAATTATCGCAAATCAAACCCGAAGTAGTTATTCGTGATGCTCTCATTTCGGATCAAAAACTGAGAGGCTATGCATATGCTCATCCAAAATTTGGTGAAGGGCCGGTCAAATCATCAGTAATTCAGGGAATAACATATGATGAAAGAGCTACAGCAAGAGTTGAAACGAAAAACACAATTTATGTTGTGGGTCCAACCGGGTGGGACGAAATACCTGAAGACCACCCATTCAATACGGTCTGATGATCCGTCTAATCAGAGGGTAGCGAGTGTACTGGGGGACTGAACACCCATTTTACTACTCTATTATGTACAAAGGGGATTCAGTGGACCTATGCGGTTGCTAGCCACTATCGTTCCGCCGTAATTTGGTAGAGGCCCCCGCCACCACCAAAGGTTGCGTAATACAGCGTGCCATCTGGTGCGAAGGTGATTGGCAGCGGCGTACCCACGTCGGTTGCAAACCTGGTCATCTCAACATCCCAAAGATCGGCAGGCTGCGTTGAGGCTGAATCGTTTGTTGGA
The DNA here is from genome assembly GCA_905181785.1 of uncultured Candidatus Poseidoniales archaeon. GTDB lineage: Archaea > Thermoplasmatota > Poseidoniia > Poseidoniales > Poseidoniaceae > MGIIa-L1. Next base: position 43,010 of record CAJIZC010000013.1, on the reverse strand, counting down.
ACGAAGTCAATTCGAAGAATCTCGTGGCCTTGTGGCAACAGTGTGTTCCAAGATCCAAACACCGTCCCATACAACGTGAACCCTTGGCCCTCACTTGCGTTAAGGCCGGGAAGCGGCGAGGCGTCTGGGCGCAAGGCAAGGCCATTCAATGAAGTGTGGGGGGTCCATGTGGCCACCGGCGCCACCGTGCCTTCTGGCACAGGATGTTCGGGGTCATCGTCTGGCCAGCCGTAAGCAGCCCCTTCGATGAGCATGTTGAGTTCTTCACCGGGATGATCGCCTTCCCAATCCCTGCCGTTATCGCTGAAGATGTAACCTACGCCTTCGACCCATACGCCGTCAAATGAATTGCGAACGCCAGAAGCAAGAACCCCGTGCTCGCCTGTTTCGGCATCGACCCAAAGCAAAGCTGCATTCCGTTCATCTGCCTGTTCGCACACGTTGCAAGTGGAGCCGCTGTGCCAAATCAACGTCCCGTTTGGAAGAGCGTTGATGGCGTTGGTTTGGTGGTTACCGCTCGGTACACCTTCAATGAGAATGGTTCGCTGATCAAACGTCCAATTGCTGCGTTGATATTTTGCCAGCACGCCCTCTTCTGAAACATACATGTGGTCATCGGTGAGGTGAATCCCGTGCGGGTGGTCGAGTCCCGTGATGAGTGCCGTCTCACTGAATTCATCGCTTGCATTGAGCATAAGAATCCGGCCACCATCTCTGTCGCACATGATGAGGAGTTCCTCACTGACCCAGGTTAAGCAAGTTGGGCCACCGAACCCTGAAGCAACTTTTTCGATACCATAGCCCTCTGCCGCTTGGGCGTTGAGCGGTTCTGTGTAAGGGTAAATCTCCCGGGCGACGAGAAGAAAAAACAGCAGCGCCACCGTAGGTGTGACATGCCTTCCAAAGCCCATGCCCTGTGCTGGGTTGAGCGCCATATCAAGGCTTTGTGACCGCGTCAACAAGAAGCAAAGGCTTCAGTTTTTCAGCAACTGAACTTCGCATTCGGCCAAACGGGTTCGCGCCACAACATGATCAGCGTCGATGGCAAGAACGGCGCGCCATGCCTGTTCTGCTTGGTCGAACCGTTCGCTCTGGTGGAAGATCGCAGCGATTCGAAGACGTGCGTCAAAGTGCGAACCGTCACAGCGGACCGTGGCCTGGAAGTCATCAAGGGCGTTTTCGTTTCGATTGATATCGAGGTACATCATGCCGCGCTGGTGCCAAGCAGGAGCGTAGTTTGGTTGGAGGCGGATCGCTTCATTCAGAGGCGCTTCAGCCCGTTCAGGTCGTTCCAAAGCCATGTAGCACGAGGCGAGTTTGGTCAGGGCTTGGTAGTGGTGTGGAGATTCTTCCAAAGCCATCTTCAAATCGTCCCTGGCTTGTCCCCATTCACCCAACTGCATCAGAGCTTCCGACCGGCGCAAGCGAGCAAGCACTAACGATGGAGCAAGATCGACAAGAATCTGTGCATCATCAAGCGCTTTCTTTGGCTGGTTGAGCGCCATGAGAACGCTGCATCGGTTCATTCTAGCGCGGATGTGATTCGGCCCTTGATTGAGGGCGCTGGTATAATGACCAAGCGCATCTTCGAATTCTGCCCGCTGTAGTGCGATGTTGCCTCGCACGTAAGCGACGGTAACTGCGTTCCCGTGGACATCTGCAGCGTCGATGTGCTTTGTTGCGGTTGAGAGATCGTTGTGTTCAATAGCAAGCAGTGCCGCTTCAGCAGAGGCAGATGGATCTTGTGGAGGGAGAAGGCGCATGGCCCGATCGATGTCTTCAGAGGCGCCTTCAAGGTTGTTCAACAGACGCTTGGTTCGAGCAAGTCCGAGCCATGCCACACCAAGTTCTCGGTCCATTTTCAGGGCCCCTTCGAAGGAAGCGACTGCATCAGCCAGCAACACGGCATCGGTTTGACCCGTGCCGTCCCTTGCCCTGTCGCACAGAGCGAGGTGGAGTCGTCCTTCCACGACATGAAGCAGCGCATGATCGATGCCAAACGGAGTTTCATCCAGCAATTTCTGCGCTGGTTCAAGGTCGCCTTCAAGCAGTTTTCTTCCCGCCATACGAGCGCGCAGCTCTGCGTTTGCTGGATTCTTCAAAAGGGCTTTTTCAAGCGTTTCCTCGGCGGCGGTAACGAGGCCTTCTGCTTGCTGCAGGTCGCTCTTGAGGAACACCAAATCGGTGCCCCCGGCATCAAGTGCTACGGCGTGAGTTGCGGCTTTGAGTGCCTCTTTGGCACGGTTAGCGTGAGGCGAAAGAAGTTGAGCGAGTAAGCCCCAAGCTTCACCGCTTTGACGGTCGAGTTCCAAGCAACGCTCCACCGCATTGTGGGCTTTTCCGGCTTCGCCTTCCTCGTCAAGGAGTTGAGCGTAACTGAGCCAATCCGCTGCTTGATGAGGGTCTTCTGCCAAGGCCTGTTCGATCGCTTCAAGGGCTTCAGAGCGGGAACCTGCTCGCGCTCGAAGTCCAGAGAGAAGAGAGCGGTCTGCGGCCGTATCGACGCCCAATGCTTCGAGTCGAAGCACGTCTCGTTCTGCTTCGGCGTCGCCGAGTTTCGCGAGCAGGTGGGCATGAGACCGGAGCAAATCTGGCTGGTCTGGGTGAACCGTCATGCGTGCTTCGAGCCAATGGCGTCGTACTTCGTCATCGCCTTTCAACAGCGCAATGTGCTCCAACGCCTCGAGAATGTTGGCGTTGCCCGGTGAGGACTGATAGGCTATACCAAAACATGATTCAGCCCAATCAAATCGGGCGAGCAACAGTGAAGCATGGCCGAGTTTGTGTGCCGCAACGGGGTTGAGTCCCAACTCTGTCGGGGTTGTTGCTCGTCCATCAAAGGCGGCTAGAAGGCGTCCAAGCAGCGAAGCCGAGGTGGCAGAGAGCAGGCTTTCATCGCCAACCGAGGCCTCTGTCGAAATCGGGGAAACGAGGGATTCGAGTGCAGAAAGCGCCTGTCTGACCGGAGTTTGGTCGCCCGGTTGTGTGGATTCAAACGCCGTGATGATCTCATGGGCCAGGATCGCACCGTGCATTTCGGGGTTGGTCGCCCTGAGCGCAGAAACGAGGTTGGTCATCTCGTTGACTTGGTGCTGAAGGGTGGCCACCTCGGTGTTGAGGTGAGTGAAGTGTGCGGCTTGCGCCTGTTGGAGAACAAGGGCGGTTTCTGAGACGCCCGTCAAGCGTTCATCGGCCTTCTTGAGCCAGAACCCTGCGCCCCCACCTGCGGCAATACAAGCGAGTCCAAATGCAGCAGTGATCGGGTCCATTGTCGCCCACCTCTTCTTTGCACCTTTATGGTCTGCGGAACATCGAACGGCCTTAGGGCTGTTTTTTTGACCTTTTTCTCCACGCCGAGGGAGGGGTTTTTTGGACGTGGGAATGGGCCATGGGGTTGAAAATAAGTGCCTAACCGGTGTTATCTTTGCTCACATTGAAAGGCTCTCGCTCGTGTTGAGTGGTTGAGGTGGCTCAATTGGACGAACACGATTCGATGGCAGGCGAGCGACCTTGGTACTTCGACCTCCTCATGGAATTGGATGCTGAGGGGTGGATTACTGCCAACGTCGAGGACTACCTTGGAGCCGATGAAACCATTGGCAGTGAGCGGTTGTTGTACCTTGAATACGCACTTGAACTGGCGCGTTCGCTCCAAGAGCGCGCTGGATACCTCGGGCGTTGTGCTGATGAGCAGTCCCTCGATTTGGGTGAAACATGGATGGGTGAACTCAACGACCCCATGAACGCTGAGCGAGTTTTCGAGGAATATGAAGCATGGGCAAAGGAGTGGCGGCCCTGGGAACCGGCCCTCTACCGCAGCCAAGAGGACTGGCGCGATGAAAGAAAGGAAGAAGCCCATGCTGGGCTCTTATCCCGCTTCGACAATTTAGATCCCTCTTCAAAACCATCCACCATCGTCATGTTGCCGCTGTTGGCCTATCCTGGCGAATCCGATGCCATCGAAACCGCCCTTCACACCGTGGAACAAGATGAGCAAAGGCAGCGTGCGACCATCGAAAAGGCCGCTGCGATGCTGGAGGGTGAAGGGTATGACATCGGTGGCATCCGTCAAATGGACATCCTTGGAGGCCTTGACAATGTGGCTCGACTCCATGACTTACATGACCTCCATGAAGACCTTCGGTTGTTGATTGCTGAACAAATCGCACCGTTCGATCCGGCCTTAGCCGCTCACCATGAACAACGTCGAACGGGATTGATTAAACAAGGGCCAAGCGCTGATATTGGTGGATTGCGCCTCCAAATCACAGCCATAGCGGACAACCTTCACCAGCGAATGGCGATGATGAATGAGTTGCTCAACACTTGGCGGGCCAAAGGCATACGTTTCCCTCATGCGGATGGCGTTCGGGCTGAAGAATTGCTGGAGTGGGAGGCGAACTTGCCTGAAATCGAAGCAACCTTGCAGCGCCATCTTGCGGCGCTGTCTCGGTGGCAGGCTGTTTCTCGAGTGTGGCCTGAAGAATCTGAAAACGGAGCCCCACTCGCCGGCCTGCTTGAACAGACTGAAGCTTTCATCGATTTTGTTGACGACCTCGATCAGCGTTGGAAGCGCTTGGAGTTGGAATGCATTGGTCGCATCGAAGGGTTTGAGCATGCTGGATTGACCATGGATTCGTGGCATGAAGAACTCAAACTGGATCCGAGAACAACCCTCACTCACCTCAAGCAAGGCACAGATTTGCTGCAAAGGCGCGTTGACCTCCTTGACCAGTTAAATCGGCTTGATGTTTCCTTCGAAGGCGCTGAAGATGTTGCGCAACGGATGGATTTGTTGAGGGAATTGGATGTTGACGAAGAAGTGGTCGAGGACACCGTCCGATTTGTTGAACACCATGCCAGGCGCGGTGCCCGGCACCGTCGAATGTTGGAACAAGATTGGCGCGATCTTGTGGCTCAAGGCAAGGCTGGAGATTCGACTGCGACTTCTGCATTCACTCTAGCTGAGTTCGAAAATGAGATTGCTCATGTCCGCACCTTTGGGACTTCAATTGCTTCAACAAGCACCGGAGCATCGCTGATCGCCGGTGAAGTTCACGAACGCCTAAAGGCAAGACTGGACCAAGAACTGTCCGTTCTCGCTGCTTCGGGGTGGTCGGTAGGGGAGCTGAGAGCGGTCGCCCAACAAGACACAGTTGTTGCGTCGAGAAAACTCAACGCTGCACGGCCTTACATCGAAGAGCACCCCAGTTTGATTCGAAGGTTAATTTGCTTGCCATGGAACCGGGACATCGCATTGGCTTTGGACGTTGAAGCATCGATGCGCGACCCGCTCAAGATTGGGGTATTGGGAGAGCGGGTGTCTGGTTACGCCCTGCATTTAGCGAACCGTCCAGTCGAAGATGAGGTTTTCGAACTTACCCCTTGGAACCCAAAGCCGCCCCGAAGAACCTTGCTTCCAGTTCCCGAGCACGGGGCGCTCCCGACAATGATGCCTGCTGACGCTTTAGGTGACGCTCATGAAGCCATGCTCCACGCCATGGAAGGCGGCGATGCGCCTGCTGTTGAGTCCCGGAGTACAAGCCCCGGAGTACAAGCCTCCATCGTACGTCCAAACGAAACGCCTGCGGAGCCAAAGGCAGCGGTTCAGCAAGCCAAGCCTGTTGCTGCTGAACCCAAGCGTAAGCCTGCTCAGCCCCAAGTTTTGTCCGAGTACACCGTTGAGGTGAAGCCTGCTGCTCAGCCAAAGCGGGCACCGTTGCAAGAAGTCGCAGTGGAGCAAACGCCGGCTGCAACCGTACAAACCACAGCGATGGGCGATGAGATTGAACAAAGTCTGGCTGCCCTTCTCAAGGCGATTGATTTCGATGAATTGTCAAAGCGAATCCAAAATGAAGGTGTTGAAGCTGTAAAGGATGTGCGGCGAAGTTTGGCGCAGCACGTCGGAATCGAGCCTCGCGACACGCGCATCGACCGTTTTCTTCGACTCAGCCTGAGGTTGATGCCACAAGGCGATGGCGACGATGTGATGCGGGCTCAACTGTTGATGCTCCTTGCTGAAAACACAACCAAAATCAAGAGGTGGATGCGAACACGGTTGGAACATCGACATTCTGGCTCGACTCAAAACTTCTTGGACGATGCGGAACAACTCGGCGTGGCGTTGCATCGGATCCCCGGACCAGGCTTTCCAGTGCCATTGACGGCCGACAGCAAAGATTTACCAGACGCATCAGATCTGCCTCACCTTCAAAACGAAGTAGCTCGATTGATCGCTCAGTTGAACCCGGCATCAGCCGGCGGTATATCGGCTTAAGACAGTTCACTGAGCAATTCATTTTGCTCATCTTTGCTCAGTGTCTCTTCCACAGGCGAACCCGCAACGGCTACTTCAGGCGCTGCTGGCAAAGGTGCATCGAGCGGCAGGGGCAGCCCTGGCGGGGAGAGTGGAGCTGGCAATGACGCAAGTCCCGGGTTTGCTGGCAAAGGCATTGGAGGTGGCACCGGCGCTGGTGGTAAGGGGCTCAACTGCGGTGCGGGCGCCGGCGGTGGAGGGAGGATTGCCGGGGCTGCAGCAGGCAGGGGTGTTGGGATTTGCTTTGGCGGTGGCGGTATGGCCATCGGTGGGGCAGGGATTGCCGCCGGTGGCGCTGGAATCTGCACCGGTGGCGCAGGGATGGGGGTGCTCGGTGGACCAACGGGCGTTTCACTGACAACCATGGGCAGCGCGGCGATCTCTGGGGGCGGTGGTGCACTTTCGGGCTGGATGATTGGAACTTGTTGAGGCTCAGGAATTGGCGCCATTGGCGGTGCCAAAAGACTTGCATGCAATTCTTCCAACTCGTCGACGTCCATCGAACCGGTGCGGATGAAATCGGCCATAACGGGCCCAATCATAGCCATGCTCGCTCTGAAAAAGCCTCGGTTTGTTCCATAAGCCCTGAGTTCCAAGGCGTGGGATCCTCCTTGATTGGAAAATTCAAGATGGTGTGTTTCAAGGTGCATCATAATCCAACTGCGAATCCCGATGATCATCGACAACGCCCCCAAGACACCAAACGCAACCGAAGGCGTGAGCGTCAAGCATAAACCAACCACAAAACATCCAATCCAAAGCAATTGATGCTGGTGCATCAGTTCGTTGTGCTGGTGGTTAAACCCGGTGAGGCCTTGTTTAACTGTGAGTCGGACTTTCATTCGACGGTGCCCGTCGTCACCAAGTTCAGTGTCGACCACCCGCAGCAGAACATCGTCCACCACAATCGAGGTCGTGGTCCGTCCGTCAACCGATTGCTTGAGAGGGTATTCGGTAACTACCTCGCCGGTTTGTGCCAGCAAAGGTGCTGCTCTTATGGGCAGGCCCCAAGGCGTGCTATGCGGCTTGGTTGGAGCCTCGATTGAGGGTGCAACTTCGTCCTCTTGCTGAGACCCTTCATCCTCTTCTTGCGTAGAGGTCGTGGGTTCTTCTTCGTGGCTTTCGCCTTCAACTGAGGGTTCCGAAGAAGACGGTTGCGCGTCTTCAAACGGAAGGGAGTCTTCATCGAACCAATCTTGCTCTTCAGCGTCGCCCATGGCGCAACCTACAAGCCACACCTTAGATGAAGATGGTTGTCAATGCCCGCTCAACGGTGAACTTCAGAGAGCCAAGCAGAAACGTCTTCTCGCTCCACGAAGCCCTTTCCTGCTTTCGTACCAATGACGGTAGGGATTGCAGATTCAGAGGCGATTTCGAGGGTGCGCTCGCTGACTGGGCCGTTGAACACGATGGCAACTGCGCCGTCTGTTGTGCCTGCAGTCTTGGAGAGCGTGGAAGGGCCAACTGGATCGGAAATTGTACCGTCTACCATGACGAAGACTGCCTTGTTCTTGTCAAGGCTGTCGAGGTGATCGAACATTTCGTGGACTTCAGCAGGTGCTTCAGCCACAGTGAATTCTTCTTCCATGTCTTCGGCCCAGTTCTTGTCTGGAACGCCGGCTTTTTGATCGTCTTCTTCTTGCTTCTTCTTGAGGTTGTGAGCAAACTTAGTAGCTTCAAGCTTCTTTTGGAGGCACATTGTAACGGTCTTTTGTGGAAGCAATTCCCACTCTTGGCCAACGGGTGCTTGAGCAACGAAATCAACCTTCATCATTTCCATGAGTTGGCTGAACAACATCTCGCCGCCTCGGTCGCCGTCAATTCCGAGGATGACGGTTTCCTTGCTGTTGGCGAGGTCGATGAGTTCTTGCTTCATTGTACCGGCGCCGTCGGCGCTGATGGCGTTTTTAACGCCGCAATTAAGCAAGTTCTTGACGTCGTTTCGTCCTTCAACAATGATGAGGGATGAAGACTTCTCGATGTTCGGTCCGCATGTCAAGCCGTGGAAGCTGGTTGCGGTTCCTGTGGTCAAAACGGATCGAACTTCTTCAATCACGGTCTTGGACGCTGCTTCGCCAGAGTTGACGAGGTTGAGCAGGAGTTCCTTGGCTCGGTCAACGACAGCAGTGCGCTTTGTTGCACGGATGTCTTGGATTTCTTTGACGGTGATCTTTGCGCTGCAAGGACCGATTCGGTCGATGGTTTCAAGCGCTGATGCAATGATTGCAGTTTCAACGTTGTCGAGGCTTGAGGGAATGAGAATCATGCCGTGGACCTTTCCGCCCTTCGTGTCCATCTCAACATCAACGTGTCCGACACGTGCTGTTCGTTGCAACTTTCGCAGTTCCAATTCGTCGCCAAGTAGTCCTTCGGTTTGACCCATAATGGCCCCGATGATGTCCTTGCGTTGGACCGTTCCGTTTACCTTAATATCAGCGCGAATTTGGTACTTCATCGCCTTGCTCGATTTGTTGCCGCCGCTGCGGCCACCAGAGTTGTTTCTTTTATTCATGTGAATGTCTCCTTTTTTGGTATCAACCGCCCCGTCTCTAAAGGCATAAGGCCGTGTTGGCCTGACAATTCTTTGGCTGCTGCTTCAGACGAGTCTGATGCTGCGTGAAAGGGAGGTGGATAGTTGTCCGAGCAGCCAACCCTTTTTCAACCCTCTCACGGCAAAAGCGGTAAAACAACATGTTTTGTTGTGCAACGGATTCAAGAACAGGAACCCATTGGTTTGGTTGTGACGACCGCTTCCTCGCGCAGTTTGGACGTATTTCGCAGCACCATCGAGGTGATGCTTGCGGATGGCGTGTTAACTCGAGAGGAGAAGCGCCTAATCATCAAGTTGGCAAGCGCCCTCAACCTCTCAGCAGATGAGCCTGCTGCAATTTATGAGGCAATCCAAAGCAAGGCCGAAACCGATCCAGGGAACGCCATTAGCCCTGAGCAAGCCCGAGGAATATACACCAAGGTGTTTGAGGTAGCAATTGTCAATGCCTCCCTTTCGAGGGATGAATTCCGAGTGCTTGCCCACCTTCGAGCCGTATTCGACATCGATGAAACGGAGCACCTCTCGATTGAAACAGAACTTCGAGAGATCGTAAAAGAAAAGTTCGAAGATCCGAACGTCATCGACAAGATGCTTCTGACCCTTCGAGATTCGGTTGGCTTGGTGGGCGACATCTTTGAAACCGTGCGGAAGAAAGCCTCCGACGGTGGATCCGAATGAACAGTCAACTCGACCGCTTGTTGGCCGATCCCAAGCCTAAACTGGTGCGTTCTCGTCGAAAAATGATGAAGTTTCTGCTCCAGGCCTACCATGCGGGTGTACCCGGCCTTATGGCAAAACCTTCCACTGATTTATTGGCCCATAGTGGCGGATATTCGTTTCACATCGGATGCCCAAATCCAGAATTGAGAACCATCGCTTCTTGGATCTTGACTTCTGGTGGTGGCGATCATCGTAAGGTGGCGCGTTTAATTCCCGCCCTTTGGAAGCGCCACGGCCAGGAAGACCTCGCCCTTGTCGGGCTTTTACTTGCCAATATGTCTCAAGCCGAACTTGGTGAAGACCCGTGGTTGGCGCTGATTCACTTATTTGAGGCACAAGAACCGCTGGGTGCATTGCTTGAGATTGCGGAAGAGATGGTTCGTGGAGGCCATGCTATTCCAGACGATGCATGGCTGATTGCTATGGCTGGTCAAAGCGCCTTGTGGCACCAAGTAGCGGTGTTGTTTTTGTCGTTAAGAAAAGAAGATTTTGGCGGAGCACGTGCATTGATTGCAACTGCGCCGCGCGGTGGAGATTTGTTTGAAAAGATTCGAACCCGCTTGCTCACTCAGGAGCATTGAAGCCCCGCCGCTGACAGCGACTGTTGATGCGCGAACGGTTCCTTCCTTCAGACGACCCTGTTCTCGAAGCCGTCTATCAGTGGACAGTTGAACGAGACGCACAAGACGTTCGCCGGTTGCTGGAATGGTTGCCTGAGGCAAGATCCAGTCGAGAGCGACGGGCTTTGTTGGAACGGGTTCGAAGCTTGCTCGCAGAACTCGAGCGAGCGCTTGACGGCCTTGATGAAATTGTTTGAGGCGGTTGATGTGTCGACGGTGTTCATCCTCGCCGGCGGCAAAAGCACCCGCATGGGTGAAGATAAGGCGTTGATGGCCGGTGGAGTCACCCGCTTGCGAAACCTCGCATTGAAGGCCGGGGTGGTTCGGGTGGTGACGTTGTGTGGCCATGCTGAACGGGCGGGGTTGTTCGAAGGCGAGGTGTGGCCTGACCCTCCGTCTTGTCGGTCCCTCATGGATGTGCTTCAGTGGATCTTCGGCGAAGTAGAAGGCCCGATTCAATTGATTCCATGTGATGCTTTCATGCTTGGCGATGAGGGGTTGAACGCTTTGTTGGGTTCGGGTGGAGGCGTGCCAATTGACCCTGATGGTCGGCGCCAGCCGTTGTTGAGTCATTGCCCGCAAGGCTGGATGCCCGGAATGGAACCATCATCTGTTTTACACATGTTTAGTACACTGCCAAGCCTTAGCATGGCTGGGCTGGAACAACAGATGCAAAATTTCAATCGTCCGGAGTCAACGTTTGGTTGACAAGGCGATCGACCACCAAAGGATACAGCCGATGTTCTTCGATCTTGATGCGCTCAGCTAGGCTTGCTTCATCGTCGCCCGGGAACACTGGAACCCTTCGCTGTGATAGAACCAATCCGGTATCCATGCCTTCATCCACCCGATGAACGGTACAGCCCGATACTGTTGCCTTTGCAGCCAATGCATCTCGATGAGCATGAGCGCCTGGGAACGCCGGCAAAAGCGAAGGATGAATGTTGAGAAGATGGGGGGCCCATCTGTCGACGAGAACTGGTGTTAGAAGGCGCATGTAGCCGCTCAACAAAACAAGTTCCACCCCTGAGCTTTCAAGCGCTTCCAGTACCATTGCTTCGTGCTGTGCACGCCGTTCAGAACGATCGGTTAGCGGTGGAAGAGCGACGTAAATTGATTCGACGCCTAGGCTTCTGGCCCGTTCAAGACCCTTGGCGTCTTGCCTGTCTGACACAACCAAAACCGTGCTGTGACCGCATGCTGGGTTTGCTTGTTGATGGCGGATCATGGCTTCCATTCCCGAGCCGGACCCTGAAATCAAAATCGCACACCGAATCGGCGATGACGCATCTGCGCGTCTCAAGCCTGAATGATTGTGCGCCATGTTGAGCGCAGCCGCCTTACGGACTTGAGCGCTTCGGATTCGCGCCCATTCCTTTTTGTTCCTCGCCCTTTAGCCCTTGATGAGTTCAATGGTCGAAGACACCCCCAAGGCCCCGGGCGAGCGCCGCGATAACGGTGCATCTGGCCATCCAAACATGATTCATGAGAGCGATGAAGTGGTCATCAAACGTGTGCTTGCCGAACACAAACCTTCGCGTAACCCCCTCGCTAGAATCCTCTGGATTGGTGTTGGTGGATTAGCGGTAATCTTCGCGGTTATTGGAATCGTCGTCCCGGGGTGGCCGACGACTTCCTGGCTTGTTCTGGCTGCATACTGTTTCGCACGTTCAAGTCAACGCTTGTTCCGCTGGTTGCTCACAAATCGAGTCTTTGGTCCTGCGTTATTGGAATATTACCGATCTGGTCGGGCGTTGCCCTTCCACTCGAAAATGGTCATCGGCGCCCTCATTTTCGTCGCCTCATGTGTTTCCATTGTAGGCATCACAAAAGCAGGTGACCCTGGTTTTGGCCAGACGCTTATCGCCGTCGTGGCCATTGTTGGGATTTGGTGGGTTGGATGGAAGGTTCCGACCGTCGCTTAAGCCTGATCCTGCTTTGGTGGTTGGTAATGATCTACGGTTTTTTGGCCAGCGTCTTCATCGAAATTCGGAAGGATGCCGTGAACAATCAGGCGCACTGAACCGAGGGCGAACCAAAACGCCATCTTCCATGCACCCACAAGGTGGCTGAAGTACGATTTATCGATATCAGCAAGATGGCCCATGTGGCCCCGTCCGGTAGCCACGGCTTGAAGCCTTGCCAAGAAGGTCAGTGCCTGAACAAGCGATGGCCAGTGAACAGCATGGACATGCCGCGCTCATTCGCAGCGTCAATCACTTCTTGGTCTCGAATTGATCCACCCGGTTGAACGATCGAGGCCGCTCCAGCGTCTGCTGCTTGTTCCAGTCCATCTTTGAATGGGAAAAACGCATCGGAGGCAAGCACGCACCCTTCGGCCCTTGGACCTGCTCGGCGTGCGGCGATTTTGACCGCCTCAACGCGACTGGTTTGGCCGGGGCCAATGCCCACGGTTGCTAGGCCTTGAACCATTACAATAGCGTTGGATTTGACTTGCTCGCACACCCGAACTGCAAACTTCATGCTATCGATTTGAGCTTTCGTTGGCGCCAGTTCCGTCGCAACTTTCGCCTTACCCCAGTCGATGACAGGGGGTTCTTCGGTCTGTACAAGCCATCCGCCTTCGATTGGTTTGCGAACAAGAATCCGTTCGAGTGGAGCGAGGCGGTCGTTTGGAGAGTCGATGGTCAGGATGCGTCGGTTCTTCTTGGCCATTACGATGGTTTTTGCTTCGGGCTCATAGGCGGGTGCCATGAGCACTTCAATGAACAAGGGTTCCATAGCCTTGGCCGTCTCGGGTTGAAGAGGTTCATTGAAACAGATAATAGATCCAAAAGCAGACTCGGGGTCGCTCGCCAAGGCTGCTTCATATGCTTCGACCTGAGTCGAACCCAAAGCGGCCCCGCAGGGGTTGTTGTGCTTGACAATGATGCAAACGTGGGGTGTCTGCGGCCATTCGTTGGTCGAGAGCGCCCGGCACAAACGAAGGGTTGCATCGGCATCAGAATAGTTGTTGTACGACATCGGTTTTTCACCTTCGACCTTTGCTGTTACGAGCGTCGTGTGAAGGCCTGAGGCCTTTGGGTCGATGTACAGTGCTGCGGCCTGATGGCTGTTTTCACCGTAGCGGAGGGTGTGGGATTTCTTGGCGGTGGCAAGCAAGGTATCGGGAAGGCGCGCCGTTTGCTCGGCGGTGATGTCGCTGTGTTCGGGCCGTCCAATCCAACGGGCATGCAACTCATCGCTGATTGCCGCATCGTAGGCTGCTGTGTGTTCGTAAGCCTCGAGAGCAAGAGCTCGTCGAAGGTCAAGGCCCACGCCTGCTGCGCCACCTGCCCCGTTCAAGGCCTCAACAATCGAAGGATACCGGGCCGGGTTGGATGCAATGATGACGTTTTTGTGATTTTTTGCGGAAGCTCGCACCATCGTTGGCCCACCGATGTCAACCATTTCCAAAAGAGCGAGGTCGTCGAGAGCGGGTTCTTGGCGCGCTGCGTCTGAAAACGGGTAAAGGTTGCAGGCAACTATCTGAATTGGGACATAGCCAAGTTCTGCAAGGCCTGCTCGATCCGTTTCAGTCTCCAGCCGTGCAAGCAGGGGGCCGTGTATGGCAGGATGGAGTGATTTAACGCGGCCGTCGAAAATCTCTGGATGGCCTGTGATATCAGAAACGCCGATGACGTCCAAGCCGGAGGCGCGAAGGACGCGTGCTGTTCCCCCCGTTGAGGCTAATTCAAACCCAAGGGCGGCGAGGGCTGTAGCGAATTCAACGATGCCTGTCTTGTCATAAACGCTGAGGAGGGCTCGCGGGCGGGGCGAAACGGATGTGGTCATCTAAGGTACCCGTTATCGAATGGATTGGTCCGAGGATATTGAACCTAACGACCACGCCCAATGAGCGAACCAAAGGAGTCAGTCGCCGCGTGCAGAGATGACCTGGTCGACCCGCAGCAACCCGCATGCAGTTTCACACGCAGCCTCGATGGCGTGGGCGAGTGTTTCCGCACTGGACCACGCCGATTCGACGGGGCCAGCCTGACCGGTGTGTTGAACGCCACTGTTGGGTGAACCATCCCGGTGAAGGGAGCGGAGAACCAGAAGCGTGTCGAGGTGGTCATGCCCAGCGTTTGTTGCCAAAACAGCAGGGATTGCTTCCAATGCACGAGCGAACGCCTCCATAGCGAGGCGTTCACGACCGCCTTGTGCTTCCGCCGATTCTCTGATGGCAAGGCTGGAAGCCATGTGTAGGCTGCCACCGCCAAGAAGAACTTCGCCCGTTTCCATAGCGCTTGTGACCGAGCACAATGCGTCGTAAAGGCCGCGGATGACCTCTTCGCTTGCAACGCCATCGCCGCCACCGACATCGACTGTGGCGAGGCCTGCTTTGGGTCCGGCATCAAGATGCAGTCTTTCGCGACGCGAGTCGTCCCCCTCGAGGGTTTCGATGTGCATTGTCTTGAATGCGCCGAGCGTAGAAGCGTCGAGGGAATCAAGGTGGTCAATCATCATGGCCCCAGTTGCCGCAGCCACATCTTCAGCACCCGCCCGCTCCAAGCCGCCAAGGATGAAAACGCCTTCATCGACGCATCGGTGAAGCACTCGGGGATCAATGCCTTCTGCACAGAACACCAAGTTTGCCCCGCTTTCAAGCAGGGTTTTGGATTTGGCTTCGAGTTGCGCTTCTTCTGCGTCCATGAAAGCAACCCACTGATCGGGTGAAGTCACTTCGATTTCAGCTTCCCTCGAAGAGGATTCAATTTCAAGCGGGCATGAGAGTACGGCCACCTTGCCGCCTTCGAGGTGACGGGGTAGGCGGTCGAGGTCGAGCCGCCGTTCGAGTATGAGTCCGGAAACCAAGCGGCTGTCGCCGATGCCGCCGACGCCTCGTTTTGCCATACGAACGTCTTCTGTTCGGACATGAAGCACGCCGTCCAACTCGCTTGCCACGGTTTGAGCGGCTGTGACAATGCATTGAGCGAGGTGGTCACTGCCGGTTTCTGCTGTCGTCCCCATCATGGCGGTTTTTGCAACGGATAAGAGGCGGTCTGTATCAGTGGGTAAAATACGTTCAACCCTCGAGTCTAACGTTTCAAGCGTCACTTCCAACGCTCTTTGATACCCTTCGACCAAAACCAGCGGATGGAGGCCTTTTTCGAGAAGGCGGCCTGCTTCACGCATGAGTTCGCTCGCGACGATTAAGCAGCCCGTGACCCCGTCCCCGCAAGCATTTTCCTGAGATTCTGCTAATTGAACAAAGGCTTTGGCCGCAGGGTGCTTCACAAGAAGTTCGGCGACTATTTTTGCCCCGTCGTTTGTAACAGCCGTTTGGCCGTTGGTTTTGTACATCATTTTGTCTAAACCATTTGGACCGAAGGTGCCGCGTAAAAGATCGCCAAAGGCAACCGATGCACTGACCAACTTCTGGGTCACAGCAACGCCACTTGTTACGGAAGTGGTTGGCCGGACAATCGCAACAGGTGCGCGTCCAGAGCCGTCGTTAGGTTGAGCCATCGATTCAATGGGCTGTGAAGCGCATAGATGAACCCTTTCTCTTGAAAAGAAATTGTGGCCTTCAAAGTATGAAGACGAAGGCGGCTACACAGAGTGCAATCGCTCCACCAGAGGCGGCTAAAACAACTGGAATATTGATTTTAGAGGGTTGTTCTACAGGAGGGAGTGGGGGGGCAGAGCCATCGAGCGGTGGAAGTTCGGGCACTTCCTTCTCTTCTGGTTCTGCGGCGGCGGCTTCCTCCTCTGCGCGAAGGCGTTCAGCTTCTGCCGCTTCTTCTGACCGAAGAGCTTCAGATTCTGCTTGAAGGGCTTCTGTGGCTTGTTGGGCTTCCAGGCGGGCTGCTGCAAGATCGGCTTCCGCCTGCCGCCTCGCTTGGTCCAATTCGGCTTCCGCCTGCTTCCTCGCTTGATCCAATTCGGCTTCCGCCTGAATCTTCTCTTGCTCGACGCGAAGGTCCTCGGCTTCTGCAGCGCGCCTTGCATCGTCTTCCGCAGCACGGGCTGCAGCCTCTTGCTCAACGCGAAGGCGCTCGGCTTCTGCTTCAAGGGCGGCTTGAGCTTGTTTGGCCTCTTGCTGGGCTGCTTCGAGTTCAGCTTCCGCCTGCTTCTTTGCCTGCTCCAATTCGGCTTCGGCTATACGTCGAGCTTCGACTTCTGCAGCACGGGCTGCCGCTTCTGCTTGTGCGCGAACTCGCTCAGCCTCAACGGTAGCGATTTGCGCTTCTGTCTCTGCTTTAAGACGGGTGATTTCTTCCTCGGCTGCCTTACGGACGGATTCAATTTCCGCCATCGCACTTTCATGCTCCTGCTTTCGAAGTTGCTCTTTGGACTCAGTTTCGGCTTTAGTTGCTGCTTGTTCCGCAATCTTTCTTGCTTCCTCAGCAGCCTTTGCCGCCTTTTCTTTCACCATTGCTTCGACATCTCCGGCGCTTGGGGCTGCGACTGGCGTGGCTGCGGGAGGGTTTTTTGCTGCGGCTTCCGCTGCAGCCTTGAGCCTAAATTCTGCTTGGACCTTGGCCCGTGCTTCTTCTTCTGCCTGTTTGACCATTGCAGCGATTTCTTCTTCAGAGCGCATATTTGCATCTTCTTTCGCTTTAAACTCAAGCCGTTCCTTGATGCCGATTTTAGACAATACGGCTTCAACAAACCCTTCGTAGTCCTCATCGCTGACCTCGCCAGCCATCTCGCGACGAGCGTTTTCCATCAGAATCTCGATATCTGTTGGCAGGAAGGTCCCTGGGTGGGCATCGATTTGACCGCGGAAGGTTGTGTAAAACGATCTGTGCCCTGTAGAGATGCTTCCATCTTTCGTCATCGCGTCTTGCAATGAAGACAAAACTTCAGTGAGGTTAAGGGTGGCTGACACATCAATGCCTCCTTCGATGATTGAAGCGCAATCACTTCTTCAGTCCGTGAATTTTTCTGGCTTCGTCGTTGGCCCAGTGGAACGCTAGCTTGAGCAAGCGGAGGTAGTGGCCAAGGCCGTCTCGCTCCATCTTTGCGTGAAGGGTTTCGTTTTCGATGAAGATATCGCCCCACAGGTTGGCTGCTGTTCCTTTCTTGCCCTTTGGCAAGTCGAACACTTCCTTGACTGTTGGTTCAAGGATGGCCTTCCAAACTCGGGCAGGGTTGACTGCCATGGTCACTTCAACAATGATTTCGTTCTCGTTGAGCCCGGTTCCTGTTTGCCAAGAGTCTTCGCCCATGTCGGCCAAGAACGGTAGGCAAATGTCTTGGATTGAGAGGCTGGTCATTGGATCTGCATTGGTAAGAGCGGTGTAGGCGTCTCGCATCCGTCCGCGGTCTGCACCGGTGGATCCGGTGATGTTACGGAGTTTATCGATTGATGTTGGTACTAAGAAACGGATGTCTGTGTAGTACACAAGTGGGTTGTCGTCTTTCGCTCCGAAGATGTGCGAATATGGTGCTGCATCCCCTGTTTCACCTAGATCTGCAAGCGGGTACACCGTCTTGAGAGCGTTCGTTGCGATTGATTGTACGCATCGGCGCATCAATCGGTCTGGTGCTGCCGAGATGTCGTTGAAGGTTTGTGTGTATTCATCCATGCTCATCACGTCATAGCCACGAACCGAAAGAATGGAGTGAACGTTTGGTCCAACTTGTTTCTTGTCACCATCGTGGAAGTCAGCTTGGCTGATCCAGCGGGAACCTTGAGCAACATCGCTTGCGGCCACAAGGTCAGCATAGGCCTTGAATCGACGTGTGACGCGGTTCATGAAATCTGCTTGGTCGAGTTTGGTGAACACGGTTGCCTCGTAGTTTGATTTGAGGGCGTGATCGGCGACTTGACTTGCATTGACGCAGGTCAACAAGTTGCCTTGGTCGCGAGGGTAAAGGAGTAAGCGTCGGCGCTTTGCTCCGCCACCGAGGCCACCAATCCAAGGATCGGTGAGCATGTAGCCAAGGGATGCGCACACTTCGAACAAACGGGCGTACTTGTCTTCGTCGCTGGCGCTTGCAATCCATTCATCCAATCCAGGCTCGATGCAGTGGAATTCGAGTGGAACCATTTCTGAACCTGCCCCGAACATTTGTCGGACCGTGGAAGAACTCATCATGCCCATGAGGCTGTAAAGCGAGGTCTTGCCCGTGGTCATGAAGACATCGGTAATGCCTTCTTCTCCGAACGAAAGGCGGCGGTCTGGGAGGTTCACAAGCAGGTTGAATGCTGTTGGTGACTCTCGGTTTCCGTTGACTGCAGGCCAAATCCATGTCCCAGGTCGGGTCATGATGTAGCCGCTTGCGTCTTTGCCGAACCCGGCTGGAGAATATCGAGTCCAACCAAGTCGGTTGTTGAATGATACACCCCGGTGCATCAACGATGGGTAGAAGCAGGTGTCAAGAGGGTCCGAGTCGGGGACAACGCCACGGTGGCCGAGGCCCCAGAGAATTGGTTCCCATTCAGGTTCTTCGCCCTCTGGTGCACCAAGGAATGGATGGTCGACGCCCGGTCCGTCACCAGTGAGGAATGATCCTCCCATACGTTCTTCGTCTCCAGTGGAGCAGAAAAACAATGTTTGTGTTGTCGAGAGTTGTTTAGGGGTCCACATGTTCGCATTGATGATTGTCTTTTGCTTGAGGAATTCCGAAACGTTGGAGATACGCCGCTCGAACTTGAATCGCTCTGCTTCAATCCATGAAGATCCAAGAATGAGGTTGGTGTTGAGCAATCGCGCACGTGCTGGGCCGATGTACCGCACCCTGGGGTCGGTTTTCGAACTGTCAGTACCAGGCAGTTCTTCCCATGGACCGCGGCGTGGGATGTACTTTAGGAAGGCTTTGTGGTCGAATTCATCGACTTGAGCCTTCGAGACTGCTTCTTCGACGATATCCATCAATTTAACGTAGGATTCGCTTGGTCGCATTTGTTTGGTTTCAACGTAAGTTTTG
The DNA here is from genome assembly GCA_905181785.1 of uncultured Candidatus Poseidoniales archaeon. Lineage (GTDB taxonomy): Archaea > Thermoplasmatota > Poseidoniia > Poseidoniales > Poseidoniaceae > MGIIa-L1. The sequence goes on along the minus strand of CAJIZC010000013.1, from coordinate 23,920 downwards.
TTTGATACAGATCGATGTTCCCACATATTTTCACCTCAGAATTTTTGTCGCTGTCCTTCTTCTTCCGACGGTTCAGCGCTTTCGTCGTGTTCTTCTTCGCCTTCTGCAGGTTCCGCTTCTGCTTCCGCTTCCGCTTCTGCCTCCGCTTCCACTGCTGCTTCCGCTTCCGCTTCCACTTCTGCTTCGTGCTCTGCCTCTTCCTTCTCCTGCGCTACAATTTCTTTGGCAAGTTTTTCAGCAGATTCTTGGATTTCGTCTTCCTTCACTGCAGAGATGATGAGTGCCGCTGTGGCTTGCATCGATGCATCGACGTATGGAGCGGCCCTGTAGAAGTATTGAATCATTGAGCCCACGGTCCCGAAAACAGCACCGAGGCCGATGATCCAGCCGTTGTTGATGTTCTGTACAGCGTCTGGATTTTTGTAGAGGTCGGAAGCAGGTATGCCGGTGTTAGGAGGCCACCAGGTGGCGCCGCTTGCGTTGGTAAGAACTTCGATTGTTGCCCAAACAGCATAGATAATCATGAGAATGGAAACCCAACTCATCATCATTCGGTTTTCCAACAGAAACTTCACGAGCGCTCGGCCATCGTGAGATGCCGTACTTTTCTTCGTGGTCATGTTCCATTTTCCCAACTCATCATACTTAAAAAACGGCCCTATATTTTTCTACGGGCCACGGTTTGATTGCCTTACAAGAAGGGGTAATGGGTGAAAATCACCGACGGTTTTTCTTCCCCTTGGGTTTCCGGGGGTTTTGACCCCGGGAATTCTGCTCCCAAGCTCGACTGCCTTTGCTTCTCTTGTCCGAGGTGTCGCGCCAGTGCGGATTGGAGGCGTTTGCCAGCGAATCGGGCATCTCATCGAAGGATTCGATGTTGAGGTGGAGTCCCCCGAGTTCTTCTTGAAGTTGGCGAACGTTCTCCCCGCCCTTGCCAATCAAGGTTGAAATCATGTTTTGTGGGGCGTAAATTGTCGCATTCGATTCCCCTTTGAACTGAACCTTACACTCAACGCCCACCCATTGTTGGATAATGTGAATGAGTTGGTCTCTGGCAAGCGTCTTCATCGGCGAAAGCGCTGTTGCTTGGCGTCCTTCCACTGGTACGACAGCGATTTCCGAACCAAAAGCAAACATTTCGTGGGTGATCTTCCCGCTTGGGAATTCAACCACTTCAATCACGGGCCGAGCGAGTTCCTCTTGCATGCCAGTCGGCGGTTTAACGGTCATTCGAAGTTCCATGACCTGCTCGATTTGTCCGGCTTCAACGTGAATGATGGTGTCGAGCACTTGGCTCACGAGTCCAAGTTCGACCTTTCCAATCAAACGCTGAATGGCCTCGAGGGCTGAGTTTGCGTGCGTGACGCCCAAAAGCCCAACACCAGCAAGACGGACGTCGGCGAAAATTTCGAAATCTCGGGCTCGGCGAACTTCATCGAAGATGACGAAATCAGGTCGTACGAGGAAGATAATCTCGGCTGTCTTTTCCAAGTCGCCTTCCAATGGAGCGTACTGCGTGATTCGGTCAGCCAATTGCAAATCACGGGGCGCTTCCATTGTCTTAACCATCGCACCAACGTCGGTGTCGAGGTATTCCGCGATGGCTTGCGCAAGGGTGGTTTTTCCCGAACCCGGCCGGCCACAAATGAACACGCCACGGTGATGATCTGCAAGGCGGTCAATCAAGCGTTGATCCAATTCATACTCGTCAAGGGAAAGTTTTGCTACGGGACGGACGATGGTAATTTCTCGGGCATCTGCGAAGGGGGGCCAGGCGCATGAAATTCTCAAATCACCGAGTTGGAGGACCTGGCAACCTTTACGATCGATTTCGAGAAAGCAGTCGCTTCGATGCCGGTGTTCATCGATGAGCCCAACAAGTTCTTCCTGAAGGGATTCCATCCGCAGCGTGTCCCACTTGCCGTCATCTGCGCCCTCGACTTCAACGAGTTTCAGTTGGCCAATCGAACCGCGTTTGACCCTTGGCGGGCAATCTGCCTTGATGAAAACGGTATGAACATCATCCATAAGCAAGGCTTCGAGCCGTTGAGGGAGGTCGGGGTGGTCGCCGTACTTTGCCATATCAATCGATGCATGGTTCGGCCTGAGGTCTTTCACCCTTCGCCCTGTTCAGGCGAGAGAGGGGGTTCGTTTCCAGCATCAGTTGTTCTTCGGTTGAATAAGGGCGCTGGTCCACCAAAACGATCCGACGAAGAACAAGGAGAGGACGTAAGAGCCAGTGGTTGGAAAGCCCCATACACGAATGCCAACTTCTGCAAAGAGGGCGATTGAAGCGAAAAAGGCGAGGATTGTGAGAACACCTGCTTGGTTCATCCCGAGGTGCTCAAAGGTCATCTCCCGTTCAGAAAGTCCCCATGCAATGCCGATGAGGGCTGAAAGAGCGATCAGCACAAGGGCTGCGTCGGTGTAATTGTCTTGAGTGAACCATGTGATTGCAGAGGCAATAAAGCTGCCAACAAACAAGCGTTGCACGGTGGTGTAGGAGAGGCCCATGCCTCATGCCAAACGCATCCAATTCTTGAATACTCGCAAACCAAAGCATCAGTTTTGTTGGGTCGACCGCGTTAATATGTTTTCCAAAAGGTGCGCGGTGCTCATCAATTCTAGGCGCGATTCTGTCGTGGTTTCTGTCTTTGACAATGCGTCTAAAATTTGAGCCTCAAGAGGCCCGTGTGTTGCGTTGATCGCTTGGCTCTCACCGTTCAAGGTGAAGGTTTGATGTTGTCCAAAATCGATGGATGCGCTCCCTTTTTCCCCCACAACAGCGAGTTCTCGGATTTCTTTTTCTGCAGACCAAGATACATTGACTCGAGCGTGTTCCTCGGCTTTTGCATCCTCTGTCATGGCGTAACGAATTACGGCTCCTGTTGCAAGGTTCAATTCAGTTGAGGTTCCATCGGATAAGTGGTAGTCGATTGACAAAAGACGAAGTTCCTGGTTTTGGTTATTCATGAATTCAACTGTGTTTAACCCATGGGATGCAAGCCCTTCGAGGATCGTTGTGCCCTCTGGTTTTGGGCGCATGGTTTGGCGCGTGTATTCCATGTGTTTGGTGGCGCCAAGAACGTTGTTTCGAACCAGGTTTTCGATTGCTTGAATGCCTGCATGGTGGCGCAATAAATGGCCTGAAGTGACATAGCAACCGTTTCTTTGAGCCTCGGAAAGAAGACGTTGTACGCCCTCTGGAGAGGAGGCGAATGGTTTCTCGATGATGGCCCGAAGCCCGAAGCCGAGCACCAGCAAACCGAGCGGTTCGTGCGAGGGGTTTGGAGTTGCTAGAAGGACAAGATCTAATGGTTCAGCCTGGCACATGGCAAAAAGTCCCGAATAGGTGGCGTCCGCACCGGCAGCCTCTGATCGTCGGCCCTCATTGGTGTCGGCCACAACCACTCGGCCAAGGTGGCCTTGAGCCTTGAGCCTGAGTGCTGCTTGGAGGTGAACAGACCCCCAACGCCCACACCCGACAATGCCCACAGTTGGTGCCATGACGTCGGCCTCAATTGGATTCAGAAGAAGTTTCACTCTCTGCTGGCGTTCCTGAGTCAGAAACTGGCCGATCTTCGCCTTCTGTCTCAACCGAGCCTTCCTCTTCGCAATAGAAGCACTGTTCCTCATATGTCAGTTCGATTGAAGATGAACGTTCCATCGTTGTGAGGTTGGTGGCCGTCACACCTTGAGCGGAAATGGCATAGATGAAATCGCCCATGAAAATTGAGCGGCGAATGTCATGGTTTCCGTAGTAGGATGTCCGGTCGTTGCCATTGTAGAACATTGAGTGGTTGACTTCCCCGTGCACCGACATCGTTCCAGTCTCTTCTGAAACATTGACAATCATGAGTTTGCTGACGTATGTATATCCATCATACCAACTGTCATACTTGTAGGTTGAAAGAGGCACGGCAAGCAACCCCTTGGGCGCCCAGTATTGGAAGGCCTTGTGCTCATATGATGCCTCAGAGTAGGACCACGTCCATCCTGAATTATTTGAATCCGCGACAGGGGTGAGCGAAAGGACATCGTCAACCGCAGGAGTGGATGGATCGCTGATGTTGAACAACGACAAGCGGGTGTTTGACCAATCAAGTCCGAGTCCGTCTTCACCCGGGCCCATGCCAATGGTCAGCAGGTGATCGCGTGAGAGTGGGTGGATGTAGGTCGAGACACCGGGGATTTCAAGTTCCCCGAGTATGGTTGGGTTGGTTTCATCTGACATATCGATGACCCACAACGGGTCGATTTGGCGGAAGGTGACGAGGTAACAGCGATCGCCATCGAATCGTGCGCTCCAAATTCGTTCTTCGGGAGCGATGTTGTCGACGCGACCCACTTCGACCAACACCTGTTGATCGGTCTCCACATCAACACCTCTCTCGAGTGCGATAACGCTCGAGCTCATTGGCTCGGGGTTTTCCATCCACCACCGTGCCCATTGGCCCGAGGTTGCTGCGATGCGCAGGACGCCCTGGTGTTCAGAAATTGAAAATTGATTCAGAATTGTTCCGTTGACCCGCCCCGATCCCGTGTAGACGGTGTCGCCGGGATTTGAGATGTCGAATGTGTGAATGTTTGTGGCTTCATCCATGTTGTCGTTGCCCCAGAACCACCACCAGTCCCAGGCGTTTTCTGTCAGCACAAGCACGTCTTCAGAGGCGTAAACCATGGGGTAGTTTCCGACGATGTGATCGGCCTGGAAGGCAAAGTTCTCGTCGTTCAAATCAAAGGTGAAGATGCTGTTGAAGCCTCTGTTCAAGCCGTCTCCTGGTGCAGCGAAATCGGCGCATGCATCTTCGTCCATGGTGTGGATTGTGAGCGCTCCGTCAACCCGCTCGTACACCTTTGGTAAGATATCAACAAGAGCGAGTTTTGACAACGTCATTTGGTTCTCGAGAATGGTTTGATAGCCAACTTTCTCACGAAGTTCGAGGCGCAATGGGTCGTCGTAATCAAGGCTCCAATAGCCCGTTGGAAGGTCAAGCCACGTTTGAAGACCTGGAATGTTCATCCAAGCGTGAGTCACAGTGCGAACGGTCCCGTTGACTTCACGGGCGGTCATGTAACTGCCCTCTAAGAAGAGCTCTTTGGCCATTGTTGGGGCTGAACGGTTTGACACGTCAATGACAGAGAACTTGGTCAGTGATGAAGTTCGATATGTGTTTTGAGCGTCGTCCCAACCAAGTTCTGCAGCGAGTGGGTCGTTGCTGTTGATCGACCAGGTCGAAACGGAGGAAATGACAACCAGGCGATCGCCATCGAGCATCATAGCCGTTGGATTCCCTTGGATGGCCGTGGTGGAAAGAAGGGTCAGTTCTCCAAATTCAGGAACGCCGAATATAACGAGGTTTTTCCCGTTGAGGAAGTAGATGTTGTAGCCGTCGGTTTTGACAAAATCTGCTTCATCGACCCCTTGCTCTTGATTGTTTGTTCCAGAAAAGTCTGTCCCTTCGATCCGTTTTGGTGTTGCCGTGGGGGTGGAACTGCCACCATCCGCCGATTCTGCCAATGCCATGTCGTCTTCCATCCAAATGCCGCCGTAGGAATACTGCTCTTCGATGGCTTGCAGGATTTGGGTTCGGGCCTCTTCTTCAATCGAAAGTTTGAGGGCCGTCTCTAGTTCGTCGCAATCAGAAAACTGATTCAATTGTGGACTCGAAGTCGTGCGAGCAACGGTTGTGTTCCAATCTTCGGGAAGCTCAACGGTTGGATTTTCGATTGCCGGGTCCACTGCGCCCAAACATCCGGACATCAGCATCAATGTAAGAACGCCAATTGCGACAACTTTCTCTGCCTTCATGGCACCACTAGGGGTGCACTTGGTATCAATGGGTTGGTAAATTGATTTTACAACGTCGCAATTTTTTTTCCGAGTAAGGTGAGCTGCGCCGTGCCGTTCTCGGAGAGCAGCCACGGAGCTTTTCTCTTCGAATTCGCCTTTTGTACAAAATCGGCTCGACGCAAGGCGTCCATATGATGGGAACACAATTGGCGTGAAATCGATAATTTTTCCTGTATTTCCTTGCCGGTCAAACCAAGGGTTTTGGATTGCTGTAAAATTTCTAAAATCGCTAGTCGGGTCCCGACGAGGGGGTGGGGGATTGAGTCTATTTCTTCAGGAGAAAGGGTTGAAACAACATACCTTCTCCACTTTCCATCTCGCCAAGAAACAATCGATCCCTCTTTTTCAAGAATCTGCAGGTGGTATGCTGTCACCCCGTTTGCCAAACCCAAACCATCCCTTAACGCTGAAAAGTGAATTCCTGCATTTCCTTCCACATATCCCAAGATGCGGCCGGCCGTTCGCTCCTCCCCCGATTCTCTTTTTGCTATGAGCGGGGTGAGAAAGGACATGAAAAATACAATTCGTATGAATTCAAAGAAGAGAGAGCCAAACATCATCGAAGAGAAAATACCCCCTCCAAATCCAAAGAGAATATTCGGTAACTGGTTGTCCTGTTCGGATGGCGTATGTTGTTCGGGTTCGGCGTTGAGTGGCTCCTCAACGGCCTCTGTTTCGAGTGTGTCTGAATCTGTGGTAAAGCCCTCTCCTTCGTCCCCGGCCAGTGCATCAGGTTCGCTAAGAGCGACCCCTTTCTCAAAAAGGACAGCCCCGCTGCAGATTGAGAATAAAGCCATGGCGGCCAGGAAGCGAACAAGATAGACCCCTTTCATCGCTGTGAATCTAAGAGGGGTGCATATCAATAAGTTGGTAAATGGATTTGACAACGTTGCTCCACCAGAAAATGTAGATCTCACTGAAGGGAAATGAAGTTCTGATTTCTGCCATTGGGCTTGACAATCATAAACCATCGCTGCATCAGATAGGCCATGGGGTTCGGCGCAAGGAAGAGCCACATCGAAATCGAGCGCCGATTTTTTGTCAACGTACAAGAGACGCACCCGTGGCGAGAAGGCGAAGGTTCCAGCCAAATCTCCCAATTTTACCTTCATTCAAATGAAGTGCTCCAAAGCGAGGGTTGGTTGTCATACATGGGCGTGAAACGGTTCCAAAAAATGGCGGAATCTGAATTGGAACTCTTTCAAACCGAAGCAGATTGGATTGCACGCATGCGCCTTGTTGATGAACGGGCCGTGTTCACCCTCAAGGGCCGCCGCACCAACGCCAGCGCCCATGAACTTGAATGGGGATTGCCGTTGGCTCTTGGTCATCAAATTGCAGCAACTGGTGCTTATCCTTCAGTATCGAAGCGCAGGTACGAATGGCGTGGCGCTGACGGGCTGCTTTGGGAAGTCGATGAGTTTGAAGGTGAACTTGCTGGATTAATTCTTGCCGAAGTTGAGTTGCCTGAAGAAGACCACCCGGTAGAATTGCCCCCTTGGCTTGGCCTAGAGATCACCGGAGATCATAGTTGGTCCAACGCTCAGTTAGCACATGCAGGACGCCCCGTCAAGCAACCTTGAATTCGTTCAACGCTTGGACGACCCTTTGGATTTCTCCCTGGGTCAATTCATGCATGACGGGGATTGCGACGAGGGTAGCGCCAAGGGTGTTGGTTACTTGCAGCGCAGTGTCATGTTGCGGGTGGTGGGTGAAAACCGCTTGTTCGTGGATTGGCACCGTGTAATACCTCCGTGCATCGATGCCGAGGCGGTCAAAATGCGCCACCAGCGCTTCGGGCGCAGGTGTATGAACGCAGAACTGGTGCCAGGCATGTTCTGCTCCTGGGCGCACCTTCGGTGGCTGGAGAAATGGGTTTTGTTCAATCGCTTCGATGTAAAGGGCAGCGATTGTGCGACGGCGCTCCACCCACTGGTCGAGTTGCTTCAATTGTTCCAGCCCAATCGCGGCCGAAACTTCCGACATGCGCAAATTGCTACCCAACTCCATCGCCTCCAAGTCTGGGCTGCGTCCGTGATTTGTGATGCCTGAAATCTTAGCAGTGTAAGCTGGCAGGGTCGTGGTGAGCATGCCACCTTCTCCCCCCACTGCCATGTTTTTTGAAGGGAAAAAGGAGAAGCATCCGATGTCACCCATCGACCCTGCGGTTCGCTTTGTGCCATCCGCAAACTGTTGTGTTGCTCCGTGGGCTTGGGCGGCGTCCTCAATCAAAGTCAGCCCGTGTTGTTGACAGAGTCTGAGGAGGTTTGGATCGTAGGGTTGGCCAAAAAGGTGGACGCCTATCACGCCCTTTGTGGCGGGGGTGATTGCGTTTTGAACTGCGTTCATATCGAGGCAGAAATAATCCGGTTCAACATCGACAAACACCGGTGTAGCGCCGACCAAAAGGATGCACGTCGCGGTCGAGATGAACGTGTAGGACGGAACAATCACCTCATCACCAGGTCCAATGTTAGCGATGCGAAGGGCCGCCCATAGCGCTGATGACCCGTTTTGACAAGGCGTCGCACTCAGCGCCCCACAGTGGGACGCGAAGGCTTCGCCGAAGGCGCGACCTTGAGCGCCTTTGACCCAACGTTTAGAATCCAAAACGGCCATAGCGGCACTGCGCATTTCTTGGTTCCATGATGGGCGACCGGTCGGAATGCGCTCCATACAACGGCGAATTGCCCGACCCCCTTGAGTCTGCTTCCCAGCCCTGCTGGCGGTCGCTGTCTTCAAGACCCCCTGCGCCCCTCCCTACGGTATGGTATCGGACGACGAGGCTTTCTCCGAGGAGATGCCTGTAGCGGATGAGCCAAGTTTAGCGGACCTTGTCGATGATATTCTCACCCCTGGAGATCGGCCTTCTCCTGCAGTTGTTGATGCGCCATTGAAGCAAAAAAGGTACAAGCCGAAAGGGATGTTCCTTGGCACCAGGCGCGATACTGGTGAGCCTATTGACATCAAATCGATGGTCCTTGCACGCCACGCCGCCATGCTTGGTTCAACAGGTTCTGGAAAGACCGTTATGGCAAAAGCATTGATCGAAGAAGCAGCGTTGGCCAAAATCCCTTCGCTCATTATCGACCCACAGGGCGATCTTGCTCGCCTCGCCCTCGGTATTAATCCAGCCGATTTGGAGGCAGAGGGCGGTGATGTGGCGAGAGCAAAGAAACTCATGGACATGTGCGAGGTTCGTATTTGGACCCCACTTCGCTCAAAGGGGCTACCCCTGTGCATCGACCCGTTTCGAACACCACCTTCGAACCTCGATGCAGAAGAAGCGATCACGGCATGGGATATGGTGGCTGCGGGGTTCACCAGTCTAGCCGGATATGATGTTGAGAAAGCGCAAGGGAAAATCGTCAAACCCTTCCTCTATGAAGTGCTTGTCGAAGGGACAAAGCATGGATTGGATGTCAGTGATTTCCAGTCTTTAGCCCGAGTGGTGCGGGAACCAAATCAAGAATTTACTCGGAAACTCTATCCTGAATGTTTCCAAGACATCGAGGAGGGTGAAGAAAAGCTCGCAATCCCCCCTTGGGACGAAGTAATGATTGAACATCGGCTCACCGACTTTGAAGAGCGCTTGCCCAAAACGACTCGAAATGAACTGGCACGGCGGCTCTCTGCTTATTCTTCGGGGGTCAATCAATTGTTGTTTTCAAACGGAGTTCCAATCGATATCGATTCCTTTGTCGAGCCTGCAATCCCTGGGAAAATCCCCCTCAACATTGTCTATCTCAATACCATTCAGGATGAAGCACAGAAGCAATATTTCGTTCAAGAATTGTCTCGCGAGTTGTACGATTGGATGCTCACTCAGCAACCTGCTGAAGGCGAATTAAAATTGCTCTTTTTCATGGATGAAGTGGCGCCCTATCTACCACCGCACCCAAGAAATCCTCCCGCAAAGGATTTGATTAAACTCATTTTCAAGCAAGCGAGGAAGTACGGGGTTGCTTGTGTCTTGGCAACACAAAACGTGAGCGATGTCGATTACAAGATCCTCGCCCAGGCCAACACGACGTTCATTGGACGGTTCACTCAACCGCAAGACGTCGAAAAGGTTCGGCACTTATTGAAGGAAAGCGGTGGCGATCAAGACTTGGTGGCTCAGTTGCCAACGCTTGGACCGGGTCAATTCCAAATGGTGGCGCCAGACGTTGATCCCGCCCCTGTGCCGATTCAATGCCGGTGGCTCTACACCGACCACGGAGCCCCACTGAACGAAGATCAAGTCGAAGACATCATTTCGGATGAGATTCGTGCGTGGGCGAAAACGCGATCTGCGGGGAACACGAAAAGCCGTGGGGCTGGAGCGGCTCATGCTGCCAGCCGTGGCTCCTCGTGGAACGCGAACGGTCTGGATGAAGAATGGGCCCAGGGTGAGGCGCAGTCGATTGTCGGTAACGCTCGCATCAAGGCCGTTGGCGGCATGACGGCCGCTGCACACGGGCTTGTCGATGATTCTGCTTTTGAAACGCGGCTGATGGGTGGATTTGCTGTCCTCAGAGACGGGCGGGATCCACTCTACACAATGCAAGCTGCCGCCAATCTAGCGTCGGTAGTGGCGCTTGCCTGGACCATGGTGGCGTTGATGTTTGCATGGCGGGATGGAGACTTAGACTGGTGGTGGTTGTTGATCAGCGTCGGTTTGTCCGGAACAACGGCGTTGGTCATCGCTTTGGAAATGCTGCTTTCTCACGACGCAGAATTGTTGCACCGCATCACAAAATTCGCTCGAACCTTCCAACTTGTGCTCGTTTCATGGCTTTGGGGGCTTCTCATTTGGTCGGGCCAAGGCTCGCTCAATTTGAGAGGGGCTGAACCCTTCCTTGAAGTGGTGGTGGTGTGGGTGACCATGTTCACTGGCATCGAAATTCTCAGTCGCTTCCGCTTGGGTCAGATTCGATGGAATGGGGGCACGGCGCTCGACAAACTAAAGGGCGTGACGGCCGTTTTGACCGAGGTTGAAATCACTGAAATGAAGGCAAACTCATCCCAGATTATGTCCACAGTTCGTTGGGGGCTTCACGGGGTGACGTTGATTTGGCTTTGTGTTCTGCTTGCGTTTGGGCAAGGCATGATGCCGGAAACGATGGCTGTTGATGATTGGGGGCGGCCTACATTATGGCTTGCTGCAATGTATGCGCTGATGTTTGGCAGCGAGTCGTGGTTGCGAATGCGTGGAAAAATGCCAACGCAGTAACCATGCTCGAAAAGAACTGATAGGCCAACCGCCCTTCAGAGGAACATGGATGAAGTCGGTTTCATACCGCTCGATTGGGCAAAGTTGCCCGAACGGGTCATGCTCGAGCAAGCGAATTTGGCCTATCAAGAAAATAACAGCCGTCGCACAACTCGGCATTTCTCCACCCAGTCGGTGGATCGCAAGCTGATTGAATTGGCCATTCAATCTGGCAGCACTGCACCAAACGGCGCTCATTTGCAACCTTGGACCTGGGTCGCTGTTTCCAACGCTGAATTGAAGCAAAGAATCAGAATTGCAGCGGAAGAAGAAGAGCGGCGCACCTACGATCATCGCATGCCGGAAGCGTGGGCTGAAGTGCTTTCGCCGCTCGGTACGGACGCGGTAAAAGAGCACCTCACAGACGCCCCCTGGGTCGTGGTTTTGTTCAAGCAGAAAAAACGCCTTCGGGCCAACGGTGAATGGGGCCCGACATACTATGCTACCGAATCATGTGGTATTGCTGCAGGTCTGTTCATCAACGCCGTGCACCGCATGGGTCTTGTCACGTTGACGCACACCCCTTCGCCGATGAAGTTCCTCGGCGATTTACTCGATCGGCCCTCTCACGAGGAAGCCATGCTCGTTATGCCCGTTGGCTATCCAGCACCGGGCGCCAAGGTCCCAGACATTCACCGAAAGTCATTGGAAGAAATCTCCATTTTCATGGAAGAGTGAGTCCTTTTTGGCAAGCAAAGGCGTCCTGTCGCGTCATTGATATACGCGCGGCATAAGGGACGGCTGAAGCAGGGGTTGCCAAGCTTGGTCAACGGCGCTGGGATGAGGTCCCAGTCTCTATGAGTTCGCAGGTTCGAATCCTGCCCTCTGCACTCCGATACCAACACAACAGGGTTTTGAGCGTGACGCTTTGATAACCATCGCCAAGAGGCGGTCGATGTTCAATGGACGGCTAAACGCTTATTCCCAATAGGCGTACCTTCCAAACCGAATGGAAGAACATTGGGGGGGCGCGCCTGAACTTCCGGGTTCAACCTGTTTGGAAGAATGGGTGGCTGTCAGCGGCGGCGTTTCGCTGCGAGTGCTGACTTGGACGCCGGCCGATGAAGTCGCAAAAACCCTCAGCCCGGTGGTTTTTGTTCCCGGGTGGGGCTCGGTGTTCGAAGGATGGAGGTCATTGATGGCAGCATGGGTCGCTCAAAGGCCAGTCGTTTACATTGAAAGCAGGGAAAAAGCGAGCGCTGTTTTTGAGAGCCCAAGAAGTTCCAGAAAAGATTTCACCGTTGAAAAGTTCACACAAGACCTTGTGGACGTCATCAAATTTTACAGCCTTGGTCCGAAGGTCGACTTTTTCTCATCATCACTCGGATCAACCGTTCTTATTGATGCTATGCAGCAGGGTATTATTGAGGCAAGGAGTTCAATATTCGTTGCTCCAAATCAAGAATTCAAAATGCCGTTCGGGCAACGCATGTTGCTGAGAGCGCCGCTGCCTAATTTCACATTGAGTTGGATGGTTAAATTTGCAGTTTGGACCATTGAACGAAAGGTCAAAGAGGATGGTCAGAGGGTTCGTTACCGCCGTACTTTGTTGGCCCAAAATGCTGCAAGAATGCGGTCTTCCGCTCGATCTTTGATTCATTTTTCCCTCCCACAAGACCTTTCGAACATCAAAGTGCCTTGCGCCGTTATTTCTGCTGAATCAGACAAGTTGCACGGATTGGATGATGTGAAAAGCATTGTCAAACGGATTCCGGGCGCGATTATGATTGAGGTGCCCTCCAATCAATACGCTCATGAAGCTGGCCTTTTGGTAGAAATCGGAGCGTTTTACGGTTCTCTTTGACCAAAACTGAAGCGTTTCAATTGAGGCGGCAGGGTATTTAAATCAAAAAGCCGATAGGGACCAGCATGGGTTCCTCGGGCGGCAGACGCAGATACAAGCCTCGGGGCGCAGGTAGGGGTCGCTCTTCTTCGAGAAGCAGCAGCACACGACAAAACCGCAGGTACAGGCCCAGCGGCCGTAGTCCACAATACAACCAGTTTCGCCATCCGCGCCATCACCGAAACCATCAGCAACAGCATAACCAACACAATCAACCCATCAAACAAGGGGACGGAACATGGTACGACCCGAGCACGGGTGAATACTTCCGCAGGGAAACCTTGTTCGACATGCTGAAGCGTTGGTATTCAGGATTGACCGGCAAGAAGTCCTGATCACGCTTCGTCTTCGAAGACTGATTCTCGTGCTCTCTGCATGGCCTCGTCGCTGGTGAACCAAAACGTCGGCGTCTCGCCCATGTCTTTGTCCCAGCGCTGAACGGAGCGAGCGAACATTTCGCCCTCTGTGTATGTTTCACACCATTTGAGGTACCAATCGGCTTGAGCCATCATGGCCGGATCTTCGTTTGCCGTGCGCTTCAGTGTTTCAGCCTGAAGAGCGATCATCATAGCCCAGTTTGGAGAAAGGGCGTAGGTCACGTAGGGGTTGCGCTCCATATCGACGCTTCGCCATTCCGTCCAAAGTGAGAACACCCGGTCGTAGAGAAAGCCAATCAAGAGCACCGCAAACATCACTGAGAGGAAAATAAAAGCGAGACCGAGGTACGTCGATGGAACCCCTAAGAAGGAGGATGAGAAGCAAACCCCATCTGAGCATTGATCGGAAAACCGCCACGAGACATACGGCCAAACAAGAAGAGTGATGGTGGTGCCCCACAGCAACAGACCAACAACCGCCTGACTTTGTTGCATTCGCCAGTATTGGCGCATGGCCCACTTTCGGAAAATCGAACTGTTATCAGAAGATTCAGCCATAGTATCAACTTCATGCACAGGCTAGCCCTTCAAGAACTCCACCTATGATTTGTCCTTCAAAAAGGCCATCATTCAGTACTTTACTGCAGTGCCATAAACAAGAATTTCGAACCCTGTAGTTTTGTCATCCCTATTTTTGGATTTGGTGAGGGTTGCTGTCTCAAATCGGACGTTGATCACTTCGTCGAAGCCGGACGCTTCCAGTTGTTCAACAAGGCGTTGCTTGGCTTCCCTTCGAGCCCAATCAAGGAGTTTAGAGAAGGTGTTGATGCGCCCCCCAAAGAGGGAACGAAACCAGCCACCAAAAGTTTGGATCCAGCTTGGCGACATCACCACATTCGCAACCAGCAATTTGTAGGCTTGGATCTCATCAGGTCTGGAAGGGGTGCTGAGTGTGGTAAGAGCCGTAGCACTGCCGTATTTCACGCTGGCTTGTTCTCGTTCCTTCAGCGCTTTTTTCTTCATTGGCTGATAGACAAGCAACCCATAAAGGCTGATAATCCATGGTGAGTTCAGCAGAAGGTTAACAAAAATCTGTAACAGAACATTCTCCATTGGAATGCACCTCATTGAACGGTCACTGCTGTGCCATAGGCCAGCAATTCAGAGGCGCCCCCGGCAACTGACGAGGTGGCAAAGCGAACATTCACCACTGCATTGGCGCCCCGGGATGCTGCTTCCGAACACATTCTGAACAGCGCTTCATTTCGAGATTCTTGAAGCAATTCTGTGTAGGCTTTCAGTTCGCCTCCAACGATGTTTTTCAGGCCAGCACCGATGTCTTTGAACACATTCTTGGCGCGAACGGTTGAACCAGTTACGACGCCATGTGATTGGAGGATCGTCGACCCTGGGAGCGTTTCAGTGTTCGAAAATGGCATATTTAGGGAGTTGTCCATGATTTAACCATCCCGTTGTATTACAATAACTTTGGCCCAGACCGGGTTGAAAGGTTCTTGAATCAGTCCCAATTGAGCCACATCATGGGCGTTGCTGTGATCACTGGAGCAAACCGTGGACTTGGTGCGGAATGGGTTGCGCAACTGCTTGAGGAAGGCTGGAGTGTGTATGCTGGATACCGAAGTGATGTGGGCCGCCTGAATTCACTTGCCTGTGAAAAATTAAGCATTCATCAGCTCGACGTACAAAGCAACGACTCCGTCAAAGCCTTCGCTGATGCAGCCCCCTCGCAAATCGATTTGCTCGTCAACAATGCAGGTGTTGCTGATGGGCGCTGGCGGAACCTCTCCGAAATCGACGATGAATGGGCGCTTGAAGTCATGGACATTAACGCCCTAGGTCCCGTTCGCGTCGTTCAAGCACTCTATGGGAAGATGACCCACGACCAATTAACAAAGGTTGCAATGACGAGCAGTTTGATGGCTTCAATCGATGATTGTGAAATGGGCCGGTCATACGCTTACCGGGCCAGTAAAACCGCCCTCAACATGTTCACGGTCGCCATGAAGAAGGAAGCGATTGAGGACAACATCAGTTTCGTCATCTTACACCCTGGCTGGGTCAAAACGAGCATGGGCGGCGATAGAGCGCCTGTTGAAATGCCAGAAAGCGTCGAAGGGATGCGGGCTGTTGTCGAAGGTTTAACCTTGAACGACAGCGGTAAATTCATTCAATACGATGGCGTGGATTTGCCTTGGTGACCGTGAATTTTTTGTGAAGTACCATTATGCGAGGGCCCATCTACGCCATACCATGCACGAAGGTAAGCCTCTGTTAACGGTGGTTAAATCTCGCATCATCGACGAGCCTAAACCTCCCCTAATGCCCCAAGATGAAGGGTTGTTGCAAACCTTGTCGATGTTGTGTTCTTTTCAAACAACCGAGGATTTAGCGAGTTTTCTCTTCTCACCTATGTTTCAGCACCTCACTTCCAACCGGCCACCGTTTGTCGTTTTTGAAATCGGTGTTTACCTCGATCACACTAAGACGTTGGAATTAATCGCCTCTGAGCAAGGGGTAATCTTCGCCGATGTTCACGCCTCTGGGGCGTTTGAAAATAACATACATAGCGTTGAAGATGAAGTGGATGCAAACGCCCAGTTGATGCATTGGCACGCTACGGTCTATGATGAAAAGCAACGCTTTGTTTGATGCTCAATAGAACAGCGAGCAGCAGGTGAGTGAGCCGTCCGCGGCACGGATTTGGCTCATGTCAAGCACGACGGGTTCAAGCCCCATTGATTTGATTGTAGTGAGAACGGTTGGGTAACCCTCGGCCACCAAAACTTGGCCGTTGGCTAAGCCGATGGTGTTGCAACCATACGCTTCTTCTTTTGGCATCCACTTGATTTCACACCCGTCTGGAAGGGCCCCAAATGCGTTGGCTGGAAGGTAACCTTCTGGAACCAAGAGGACCGAATCCGTTGGAGTGGATGTGATGCTTGTGAGGTGCAATGCATGGCCTGGGATTTCGACGGTGCGAAGTTCGTGGCCAAGGTGTGCGAGAAGGTCTCGCAGCTCGGCGATGCCTGCATCATTGGTCCTTGAAGATCGGCCAACAAAGAACAAATCACCCAAGCGAATAATGTCGCCTCCATCCATGCGAGCTTCACCGTGCATTCGACAGACTTGCGTGCCTGAAAGTTGGCGGGTTACGAACTCTGCAATTGGTGGTTGCTCAGCAACACGTGCGGGGTGGCCTGGAACCGGGAGCAGAACATGCCCATCGATCACGACGGCTTGGTCTTCAACAAAAATTGAATCGGGCAAATCGTCATCAGAAGGCAAGACTGTGACCTCGACACCTGCTGCTAGCAACGCTTCACGATAGGCCAAATGCTGGGTCTTTGCGAGTTCGATATCGGTCGGACCAGAGCCGAAGAATTTGGCTATTGCTTGGTCAAATGAGGCAGGAATCGCTCGGGTCAGTGCCCGGCCTTTTTGGTCCACACGAACCGTTGCCATGTTCAAACCGGACAACTGCCCCCCCTTAACCGTTCGCCTTTTCTTGGAATTCTATTTCCGGTGAACGGAACTCCGATTCTATTTTAATTATGAAATATATTGATGTGAGACGCCGTTGGGTTCAACAACGAAAGCGGTCACGGTTTGCCATGCGCTCCCAACATGCACGTGCTGGTTTGCTCGTTTTACTGATGTTCTCGGCCCCGTTTGCGGGGTGCTTTGGTGAAAACGGAGCGGCCGGTTTGCCCGATGCTGAAGACCTCGTCGTGCAACCGGATTTGGTCCCGGGTGGAGAATGGACGACAATTGACGTCAAAGCAGCGCGAGATATGAGCGTCTTCCTTCCTTACTTCGTCCAAGACCCAGGCTCCCTGCGAGCCCAGAACAGCACTGTGTTCGACTTAATGGAAGGCGAAACCGTGAGTGTCAATGTCTTATTCCCACCCCGCAACAGCGATGTTGTGCTGCTTCTTGGCGACTACGGACGAACCAATTGGCCGATTCGGGCAGCCGATGAGTCGTGGATGGATTGGACAATGGACCGCTCAAGCGGGTCTGCGGTGATGGTGACGCCAAATGAAGACGAAGGCGGCGAGTGGCCGTGGATGATCCCAGCAAATTCGACTGGTGGCGATGTTGTGGTCAAGCAAATGACCACAGAGCGCGAACAGCGATCTGACCTAACTGAGGAAAACGGCGTCAACGCAAGCGGAGGTTGGCTCAACGGTCGAGACGTGTATGAATGGGTGGATTTCATCACCGATGAAACACCTGACCCAACCGATCCTTACGATGGAGCTGTTGGCTACCTCGACCGTTGGATTGGCAATGGAAACCCAGCCTATGAAGATGCGATCACTTACTTCGAAGGGGTCATGGTTGGCTATGGGCTTGATGTGCAAGTTCATCGATTCCAGTCAGGCACCTTGTGGGCGGTCAACATTTGCGGCTACAAAACAGGAACCGTTTATCCTGATGAATGGCTGGTCTTTGGGGCTCATTTCGACATCGCCCCCTATGCAACGCCACCGACCGCAATCATTCCCGGCACCGAACAACAAGGGTATGGTACCCGAACCGGCGCCTACGACAACGCTGCTGGCACATCGATGGTGCTGACCACTGCGAGCGTCTTAGCTGAATTCGATGCTCGAAGAACCATGGTGTTCTGCTTGTGGTCATCCGAAGAAGAAGGCCTGTGGGGCTCCAGCGCCTTTGCGGGAGATCTTCCCGACGGCGTTACGGTAAGCAATTACCTCAACCTCGACATGGCGGGCATCAACTATCCTGGTGATTTTGCCCTCTCAGTTTACCTTGGCCCTGACGGCACAGGGGACGTCATTGACCAAACAGGAATGTACCATTTGGCGGAATGGATTGGCGCTGATGCGTTTGATCTGTCATACCAAATTGAGCGCGGCCGTGCGGAATGGGCTGCCGGTGGCGAAAGTCCATTGTGGGAAAATAACTACCAAGACATGGTTGCCATCTATGAGAGCCCTACCGCTCGAAGCGATCACGATTCCTTCCAACAGATTGGGGTGGCAACCCTCGGTTGGAACGGTGTGGTCGATGGGTATCCTTGTTACCACAAAACGTGCGACAAGTTGCCCACAATGGAGGAATACATGGCGACCGATAATGCAACCGGTGAAGCAAACCTAGTCCACTCTTGGGACATTGTGACATGGTGGGCCGTCTATGCGTTCTTGCACATGGACCAAGCCCCTGTACCTAACGAACTGTGAACGAATCATTCGTTTCTAGCGTTGATTAGAGCTTGGACGTCTTCGAGCACAAGATCAGGGAACCAATCGTTATCGCCCCACCATACTTGTTGAAGCCCTCGGTGGTCGACGAGAACTGTTCCGGTGCTGTGGTTAACGCTGTATGCGTCCGGGTGGTGTCGAGCGCTTGTTGTCGTGTCTGATTGTTCGCTCGTACCTTCGCTTGAGTTGCCTTCAGAGCCGTTGCTGGATTCGTTTTCAGATTCTTCTTCGGCGAGGTCAGAAGGCACTTCTTCAATCCAAAGTCCGACTCCAAAGTTCACCCATAAATCTGTAATGGCTTTCATTTGAGATTCATTATCGACATCGTTGATGGAGAGGTGGCTCCAATTTGTACCCCTGCCTTCCTTCCAGTCGAGCATTGTTGCAGGATCGTCACGCCACGGATCGACGGTGACGGTGATGAATTCGGTCGCGTTGTGTTCTTCTTCTGATAATTGGCTTGACATCCAGCGGAGGTTTTCAGTCACGATGGGGCAAATATCGATGCAGTTTGTGAACAGGAAAGCGATGACGACGACCTTGCCTTCTGTTTGTTCTGCAAAATTCCATACATCGCCCGTAGCGTTGTTGAGGGTGAAATCGTCGACCGCCACAACTGGATCAATGGCTTCGCCGTGGTAGGGGGATTCTTCGACAAAGGACTCTGGGGCAAAGCATCCGGAAACGAGGAGTGAAGCCGTAAGAAGGAGGGTTGTAGTGATGGTTCGCATGGTGATGCCTCACACCGATGTACCTAGGTAGGGTAGGTCGGCCTCGAGTTGCACGATATACAAACCTGTGGAAATACAAGAGGCATAGGTCAGGCCGTTATGGTGTTCAACCGCCCAGAGGAACGGAACCCAACCGAAGTCATAGAAGCTCGATTGGAGTTCAGTACCATCTTCGCCGTGGGGAAGGTACCAACCTACAGTCGCTTCAAAATTCGTGGCTCGACGATCGTCTGGGTTGGTTGGTGCGACGAGTGTTTCAACATCGATCACCCACAATCCTGCGTGGTAATGAGAGATGTACAATCGGCCATCCCATCCGCCGCCGTGACTCTGATCGGTTGTTTCATCGGTTTCGAAGTAGGCACTGTCAAGGTTGTGGGGTGAAAACAACAACCATTCTTCGCTGTCGGGGAACGCTTCGCAATCTTCGCCGTAGCAATGGTCTTCACCGTATGGGATTTCCCAATCTCGAATTAATTT
This sequence comes from uncultured Candidatus Poseidoniales archaeon, assembly GCA_905181785.1. Taxonomy (GTDB): domain Archaea; phylum Thermoplasmatota; class Poseidoniia; order Poseidoniales; family Poseidoniaceae; genus MGIIa-L1. The sequence goes on along the minus strand of CAJIZC010000013.1, from coordinate 4,129 downwards.
TGGTTTGAATTTGAACTGTCCGTCTTCCATGGTGTAGTCAGTGGTATCGAGGAGGTAGATGATGCCTGTACCGACGTTTGTTGAGAGCACTTCGACTGCGGCCGTGACCATATGCACTGGCTCGTCAGAGTAACCAACGTGGGAAAGGTCAACCATGGTTGGGAAAGGTTCTGCATAGTGAATGTAAGACACTCGGCCACCGTTTTCATTCCCTGTTGTTCCACTGTCGGGTTGGCCGTCCTCATCCATATCGAGGAAGTCCATCCAAAGCCCGACTTCTTCTGCTCGCCATCGGCATTGCAAGGGGTTGCCTTGGCCTGTTTTACACAAGGTCGCATGAAGCACATACTCCTCGGGTGAATTCACTGGGTGGGGGACGTCCGTGACGTCGCCAATCCTCAAACCTGCTTCCCAATAACTGCCGTAGATGAAGGTGTGACCGTATCGAGGGTCGTTTGGATCTTCCCCGGGCCACAGCTGCACGGTCATGTCGTGAATGTAGATCCAGCCGCCACGGGTTGTTTCCCAGGCGACTTCGTATTCTCCAACCTTGATGATGGTGTGGCCGAGGCCTGAGGCGGGTACCCCTTGCAGGTTTCGTGAGGCTGAACCATCAAGGTTGAGGTGCGCAATCGTGACGCCGCCGCACGCCTCGCCAATGGCATCGTTGCATTGTTCATATTCGGGGTTGGCGACAAAGAGGTACCATTCTCCATCAATCATGTGGGTGTAGAGGTTGTGGGGGCCTGTTGGGTGGTCGACATCATACCAATTGTCGACAAAAACGGGGTTTGATTTTGTAGTGACATCGATGAGGGTAACGCTCACCTGAATCGGGTCGCCCCATTCGCCAATGTTTGGGTCTGAATTACCGGGATCAACGAGTTGGTTCTGCTGAAGGATGTATTCTCTTCCGTTATACTCGAGGTACTTTACATCTAAAACCTGAGTGTTTGGGTCATTGTAGACACCAACGACAGTGGTGTTGTCTGGATCGGTGACATCAACGATGTGCATGTCATTCCACCCTGCGAGATAAGCGTACGTGCTCTCGCCATCCGGGGTTGTCGCCACCTGAACTTCTGCGTTCCCGGGTGTCGTAAGGGGGTTGAAATTAACCAGCGCCATGTTGTCGGTACCGGCGACGTGCTGAGAAGCGTTCGAGTGATCGTGGCCCTCGTATTGATACAAGGGATCTGAAACATCAAACCCACTTGTTTCTGCAGGCTCGTCGGGCGCTGCAGGGCCTTTTACGATCAGCGTCGCACATGAAAGCAACACGACAATAAAAATGCCGAGGCCTGTTTCCTTAGCGCCCATGAGTCATGCGGGCCCGCTCTTCCGTTTTGTCTTTATGTTATGCTGTGAAGGGCAAAACATGTCCGGTTGGAACCACAGGGGTGCCGTCTTCGCAATGGTGATGGTTGTTGGACTTGCTTGCATGGGCCAAACAGCGGCCCACGAACAAGAAACTTACAACGTCATCGTGGTCGCTGACGGGCCGATGCCTGCCAACATCACCGACAGTGATTTTGTTCAGGGAAACGCCGTGGTGTTTCGAATGAAAGACACATCTGAAAACGCTTCAATTCGAATCAGCATCGACCTCAACGGCGATGGGGTCTATGACAACGCAACTGACAACATCTCTGTTTGGCTTGTTGAGTCATGTGAACTCACTGAAAATGGAACGCTTGCTGATCAGTCATGCGCCGTTTCACACACCTATGCTTTCGATTTGAACGCTACACCGGGGAACTATGATTACATGTTCGAACGGGCCATCAACGGCAGCGTTGTTTCGACTCAAAACCATACGATGACGTTGTGGAAGGACGTCCACGAAGAAGCCGGTGTGCCGAGCACTGGTGATTGTTTTGGTATTGGTTGTGAACAACAAACTGTAGAGCCCGCCAGTGAAAGTGTCACACAACAAGAGGTTTTGGTGGGCGTCATGGTGGTTGCTGCGATTGGGGCGCTCGGACTCGCGTTCAGCATCTCGAGGGACCCGGAGCGTTTGGTTTCCAAGGCTCTTGTCCTCGAGGAAGAGTGATTCAACCTTCGATGAGAGGGCAGCGAGAATCTTGATCGTCGATGATAATCGCATTGGCCCAGAGGTAACGGGTTCGTTTCGGTTTTCGTTTTACGGTCAAGAGCACGTGGATTGTGTTCGGTTTGCGTCCCATTGTATCACATCAGCGTTCAACATGAACCTTAATCAAACCATGGGCCATAATTGATGGTTTTTTAGCACTCTCTTCCGCTTTACTGTAATTATAAACGTAAATATGTAATTTAGAAGACGGTTTTTTTCTTTTCCAGCCGAAAAAACGCAGCCCCTCTTTTGATTTATTTCCATCAACGAGCCGCAGATTTGAGAAAGTACGGGCGTGAGGCGGCAACATGGCGGGCACTCGCGGGCTTCATGCACTCACGTTGGTGTTGATCATGTTCATGGCTCCACTTGCAGGTTGTTTCGGTGAAAACGGGGACGGGGGAATGGTGACTGTGGACGATGCAATGGTGACCCCTCAGGTGATGACTGCAGGGGTTTTTCAAGGCGTTACAATCGTTGCTGAGCAAGACCTCTCTGCCTTCATCCCCTACCTTATAATCGATGAGGAGACAAATTATGTTGTCAACTCAACCGTTGTCGACTTGCGCGCTGGTGAGCAAGTGCAACTGTCAATGCTCGCCCCACCACGAGCCGATATGGGCTTGATTCTTTTAGGGGACTATGGTCGAGAGAACTGGCCGATTCGGGATGCAAACGAATCATGGGCAACGTGGTATTCTGAAGGCGGTCACAAATCCGCTGACGGTGGAGCTCTTGTTCGATTGGGCCAAGAGAACATTACACTGAACTCAAGCGAAGACACCGGTGGGCCTGCTGTCGCCTACCCGTTAACATTCGTTAGACCCGTCGCCCCCGCATATTCCTCTGATGAAGGGGGGCGCCATTCAACCGGTCTTGTCGCCGGTCGTTCGACCTACAATTACCTCCACCACATCACCGATGAAAGCCCAGATCCTCTGGATTTGGCAGACGGTGCCGTTGGTTATCTGAACCGATGGGCTGGTCAAGCAAATGCTGCCTATGAGGACGCTGCTGTTTACTTGATCAACGAATTGGAAGCGTTTGGGTTGGAAGTCGTCACTCAGCGCTATGAATTCACTGATGTGTTTGGCAACCAAAATCCAGAATCATACAACATCTGTGGGTTCAGATACGGCAATGAAGTTCCTGATGAATGGATGGTGTTTGGAGCACACTTCGACGTCGCACCCCCAGCAAACGCCTTACTTCTTGACCCTCACATCACGGGCACTCGAACCTATGGGACTGGGGTTGGAGCCTACGATAACTCCGCTGGTACAAGCATGGTGCTGACCGTCGCTGAAGCCATGTCCTCATTCGAGACGCGCCGAACAATGGTATTCTGCTTCTGGTCTGGAGAAGAAGGCGGAAAGCGAGGCAGCGATTACTGGACCGATTATTACGTCAAAGAAGACAATCCAGATGTCTCTGTTACCAATTACATCAACCTCGACATGGCTGGTGTGAACTGGCCGGGTGGCGGAGGAGCGCCCCATGGCGACCCAGCAACAACGGTTGATCCAGATGGGTATCCGAAGGATGAGGAGGTCTGGCCAATGCGGGTTTACCTCGGTCCGTCGCTTGATCACGATGTCATTAACCAACCAGAGATGGTTGGGTTGACGCTCTGGATCGGCGCTGATGCAATTGGTGTCGAGCAGCAACAAAGCGTGTTGATCGGTGAAGGATTTGCTGATGACACGTGGAAGGTTGACGATTGGTTGGACAAGGGTAAACCGGAAATTATTGTTTACGAAGACGTGACCGCTCGCTCAGACCACGCGAGTTTCCAAGATAACCTCGGTACTGTAACCATTGGGTTTGGTGGTCTTGTCGATGGGTACTGGTGCTATCACCAAACATGCGACACACTCGATGAGATGGAACAATGGATGGACACCACTGGCAAAGACTACGGTGAAGAGCATTCGGGGGTTTCCAACCTTGTAGACAGCCTTGACATTATCACTTGGTGGGCTGCATACTCTTTCTTCCATTTGGATGAGAAACCTGTTCTCAATGCTTACTTGT
>CAJIZC010000012.1 GCA_905181785.1 uncultured Candidatus Poseidoniales archaeon | reverse complement strand
CTCAACATCACTGTGTTCCGAGGCCCAAGTAAGGTCTATCAGCACACTGAACAAGCATGGCCTGCTGGCAACTGGAAGAACATTGTATTCTCGTACACCATGACTGCAGAAGACGATCACCTCGTATGGGATGGCACCAATGACAACCCAATCATCGAGGTTACTATGAAGGTCAAGGGTGACCAACAAGGGGGGATTCTCCCCGGCACAGTACAAGGAACCCCTGCGGCCTTCGGTATCAAACTCGGCGAAGATGCTCGCCTCGAACTCCCTGTTGATGAATCGACATGGGACGAAGCCTTCCAAGCCGGCGAAGACGGCATGATGGACAGCGAAGATGCACCTGGGTTCAGCTTGGTTGTTGCTTCCGCTGCAATCGGAATGGCGATGTTCATCAACGCTTCAAAGGACGAAGAGTCCGACGAGTGAATCACGAGCGCATGGCTGCGATAGCGGCATGCAACGCTTCTGCATTGAGCGCAACCGCTTGTTGTTCTCCACTGACCAGCGACTTCAACATGGCTTGACCGCTTTCCAAATCTTTTGGACCGACAACGATGGTGAACGCAGCCCCGCTTGAGTTGGCCCACTTCATGGCCTTGCCAATTTTCCTGCCGCGCAGTTCAAGATCGACTCGCTCGCCTGCATTGCGCAAGGCAGCGACAATGGGCAAGACGTGGTTGGTATTGATGCCGAACGGAATGACGGCAATGGTGCCGAGTGGATCGTGTTCACCTGGAACGACTTCGCTGCGACCGGCGGCTTCTGCTTGCGCTTCAAGCGCCAACAGGACGCGATCAAAGCCAAGACCAAAGCCACAGCAAGGATCGAGGTCAGGCAGGCCAAACAGATGCAGCAACTTGTAGGAACCGCCGCCAAGCACTTGGCCCTCGCCGCCCATTTCTGGCACCTTGACTTCGAACACCATGCCGGTGTAGTAATCCAAGCCTCGGGCAACGGTCAGGTCAACCGACAAGGCAGGAGGGGTTGGGGCAAGATGGGCAACGGCATCGAGTGTCGTTTGGAGGTCGTCGAGTGCTTCGAGCGACACCCCGTTCATCGAAGCGAGGATGGTGCGTGCGGGGCCGAGCGTTTCTGCCCCACCTTCAAGATCAGCGAGCGCTCGGAGCGGAGCGGCGTTTGCTGCATCGATGCCATTGGATTCAAACAAGGCTTGCAAGCCTGCATCATCGCCTTTGTCCAGCAGGCGCATGGCGCTTGCGATTGGGGGTTCTGTCGCCCCTTCAGGCGTTTCCGAAGCAAGCCCAAGTCCGGTGAGGGCTCCTTTGAGAATCCCGACGTGACCAATGCGAACTTCCCAATTTTTCAATCCACACGCATCGAGCATCTCGATGGCCAGAGCGATGACTTCCGCTTCAGCAAGTGGGCCTGAGGCTCCGATAAGTTCCACGCCGTACTGGAAGAATTCGCGGTAACGGCCTTTCTTGAACTCCTCATAACGGTAGCACTGGCCGTAGTAGGAAAGACGCAGTGGCTTGGTGTCGTTGCGCATTTCTTCAGCGATCATGCGCATCACTGGAGCGGTGAGTTCCGGTCGGAGCGTGAGCGGGCGCCCACCTTTGTCCTCGAACGCGTACAACTGACTGATGACGCCTGGCCCTGATTTGGCGGTGAACAAATCAAGCGATTCGAACACGGGCGTTTGAACGCGATTGAAGCCGTGACGGCGAGCCCTTTCCTCCAAGAGGTGTTCGAACGCAAGTCGTCGCGCCATCACCGCTGGGGTGAAGTCGCGAGTTCCGCGTGGGCGTTGGACCATGCTTGTTCCACTCGCTAACCGTTCATCACCCCTTCGCCTTGAACGAGGGTCAAACAGCGGGTTCATTCTTCTTCATCCGGTGCCACAGACCATTCGACGTTCCACGCGCCTTCGTCGTGTTCTTCGACTTCAGACACCCATTCAACCACATCTTCTGGATCAACTACCATCAATGATTCAGGTGTGGCCAACGCATCGAGGTCAGGCGCTTCTGGCAGTTCGGGGTGAGGCGTTGCTTCAATCACTTCGGTCTTGGAAAGTTGTTCGAGTTTTTCGACAAGCGTCCAATCCGGTTCTGCAGCGCCTTCGGTTTCAATGGCTTGGACCCCCTTGTCTTGGCGCACCTCGACCGGCGCTGCTGCAAGCAACAGGTCATCATCGCTTTCTTGCTCGAAGTCTGTGGCATCGACCTCAACGCCCTGTGTTGGTGCGGTGGCTGTGCCGGTAAAGGTCGTACCATCTGTTGGAGTTGGTGCTGCAGGGACTGTTCCAGGGCCTCCAAACGCATCAAGCGCATTGGTGAGTGCTCCGGCGGCAGGAGGTCGGGCTCGTTCATGCTCTGCAGCCTTTTTTCGCAGGTACATCGCTTGATTTTCCAACGCCGCTTTTTCCTGAGCCATTTGAGCCTCAACAGCTCGCCACATCTGTTGCTCTTCGGTCTTCGTTGCGAGTTCTTCTTCGCGCGCTAACTGGGTCTCGCTTGGTTGGTCATAGCGACGCCAGAACCACCACACGATGACAATGAACAGGCCAGAGGCAAGAAAGCCAGTGACAAGGGTTTGAACGAGGTCTTCCACCCGCTCACTTCCCTATCTCACGCATTCAGGTGTTCGAACCCTGGTGCAACGTCGCCACGAGCGACCACCAAGTCATCATCGCCACCGGGCAAATGGCTGATGTCGACATCAGCACCTTCGGGGATGTTTCGGTACAGCGGGCGTTGCACGAGGAACTTGTTGAACGAGATGAACAAGGCCGCAATAACGCCCCAGAACAGCAGGATGATGGACAGTCCTTTCGGATTGGCAGGATCCCACACGTCAGGTGTGTTGGCAATCATGTCGGTGAAGTATGAAATCATCAAGACTGAGAACAGGATTGGGAACGCCAAATACATCAACAAATCCCACCATCGCCCAACTTCCATATCGTTGTCACCGGTGTTGATGAAATCGTCACGGAAGGCGGAGACGCCGAAGCCCAAGTAGCCCTTGAAGCCGGCTGGAGCCACGCCTGCTTCAACGCCGGACTTCCAGCGGTAGTAGCCGTACTTCCAAATCGAAAAGGCGATGAACAAACCTGAGAACATCAAACCGTAGCCCCAGATGTGATCTTGCACTTCAAGGAATTCAGGGAATGCGACCCCTTCGCTGTCGAGTTTAATCCACATAATGGCGGAGGGAATACCGAACATGAACAGCGCTGCTCCAGTAAGGGCAACGGACTTCTCTCGATTGTAGCCGTGGTCGACGAAGTTCCGTACGCACAATTCAACCGTCGAAATCATTGATGTCATCGCTGCAAACGAAAGCGCAAGGAAGAACCCTGCCATCATGAACAGCGGACCAAACGGGGCGAACGGTGCTTTCGCAAACACTTCTGGCAGCGCTAGGAAGGTGATCGCAGATGAACCACCGGTCACCGTCGCAAGCGGATCTGGGCTGACGGCGAAGATTGCGGAAAGCACGGCAAGACCAGCGATAATGGAGATGCTGTTGTTGGCAAGTCCCATGGTGAAGGCGTTGAGCACGGTGTCCTCGTCCTTGCTCATGTAAACCGCATAGGTGATGCACATGCCCATACCAGCGGAACACGACCAGGCCGATTGGGATAAACCGTTGATCCACACCTCGGGGTCCTTGAGCATTTCAAAGTCAACCGTAAACATGAACATAGCGCCGTCGAGGCTGCCGTCTTCCATGTCCATCCAAAGGGAGAGGAACAGGGTGAGGAAGAGCAATGCAAACAACGAAATCATCAGGTAAAAGTTGACTTTTTCAATGGCTTTTGCACCCTTCCAGATGGCAGCAAGCGTCAAACAAATGACGAGGAATTGGAAGAAGATCACCTGCCCTGGCGATTGCAGGAAAGCGTTCCACACCTCGGTTGTGTCGACGTCTTCACCGGTCAAAGCACCGCTGATTCCGAGTTGGAAGTACTTGATGGTCCAACCAGAAACAACGGCATAATAGAACCCGATTGCGGTTGAAATCCAAGCGGTCCACAGGCCCATCCAAGCGAACTTTTTACCAGCGAAAATCCGGAAGGTTCCGATGGTTCCTGTTCGGCTTCGCTTCCCCATTGCGTATTCAGCAATGACCAATGGAATCGACCAAGCAAACAGGAAAATGAGCCAAGGAACGAGGAAGGTCCCTCCACCATTTGCTCCAACCATACGCGGGAAACGCCAGATGTTTCCGGTACCGATTGCGGCACCGATGGATGCGAAGATGAGACCCATACGGCCGTTAAACTGGTCTGATTGTTCTTCATCGCTCATGCACAATCCCTCCTCAAGCCTTGCTTTCTTCTTCAGCAAGGATCGCATCTGTCAGTATCAGGACTTCTTCGTCATCGGTCAGCATCATTCGCAAACAGATGGCAAGACCACCCCAAACAAATGCTGCAGTCACTCCGAACATAAGGAAGGAGCCAAACACGCTGCCATAGGCTGCGCGGTAGGAAAGATCGAGTTCGTAGTATGCTCCATCGCTTGGGTATTGGAACAAGTCGGAACCAGCCAAGGTCGAAACGGTGGCTTTGTAGTGGAGTTTTCCGGTTGCAGTTTCAGAAATTGGCACCATGCCTCGGAGAATTGTACCGTTGCCGTTTGACACCGAACAAGTTTCGCCTTCAACCGCCATCACCGGCACGGATTCCCATGCGGTTGTGGCCCACTCTCGTGGTCCGTAATCGCTTTGCAAGCGACTTGGCTTCACGGTTCGCCATTCGATCTTGGACTTGGATTCGCTGTAAGGGAAGTCATTTGAAACGCACAAATCGACTGGGATATCGCCTTCAGGTGGGATGTTCACTTTGTCCTCAGGTTCGAGGTAGTTTTGTTGGGAGATGTTAGCGATTTCTAAGTCTGCGCGTTCCCGTGGACTGTCTGCAATCTCTGCGATGTAGAATCCTGTTCCCAAGTTGCGAACAGCAATGTGGTCAATGTCATCTTCATTCTGGTGGAATGCAGTTCCAATTTCAGAGGTGTAGCAGTAAGAGCCGTGTACGCCGTAATGCCAATCGCAGAAATCACCCGAGGTCGGGTAGAGATCAGAAGATTGGAGGTTTGCGTACTGAGTCATGTCTGCCATTTGCTGTCCGTGGTACTTGAGTTGCTCATGGTCGGGGCTCTCGCAGCCTGTGCAATGGCCCCACGGGTAGAGAATCAGTTCCGAGTAGGAGTGGTGGGTCAGGGTCGCCTTGAATTCGCTTGAGCCGTCGCCGGTGTCGTCGTTCATTTCAGTGAGGTCTTGGATGAACTTGGTTTCTGGTTCGGAGTTGCCACCCCACCAATCTTCGTCGGTCACACCGTCAGCGTCGTCGTCTTTTCCGTCGACGTGATCTTCGTTGATTTGACCATCGCCGTCGTTGTCCCGGTCATCGACCGGTCCATTGTAAACGTCGTTGTTTGAACCATCCAGTTCTCCTTCTGCGGGTGTACATGTCCCCGGGATAAGCGGGCCAGTTGCACCAAGAGGGGCGCCCCATTCGAACTGATAATTTCTGTTGAGGTCAACGCCGTCACAGTCCTCGTCCACTTCTTCTTGAAGGTCGGGGATTGGCGTGACACCGGTTGCGGTGTTGTCTCGGAGGTTCTTTCTCCATCCACCCGACGGGCATGATTCCCAAGCAGGTGCTGGGCAGAAGACTTCACGGTCGTAGATGTTGCCATCGACGTTCAGCATTGGAATGAGGTAGATTTCACGGGAGTTGACAAGGTCGGTGATGAACTGTTCTGAGTAATCTTCGTCGACGCCAAGGTCGCCTGGGCCACAAGCCGTACCGTCGCCATTGGAATCTTGGAAAGAAGCATCGAGTCCAAGGCAATCACCGTCGTCATCGAGCATGCCATCCCCGTCTGCATCGCCCCATGGGTCTTCGTCGATCTTGCCATCGCCGTCGTTGTCATAGCCGATGTTGTTGTAGGAGAATGCGATGACTTCTAACTGCATCATAGGGACCGTGTAGGACATCCACTCTCGGGCGTGATGGTTGCCGACAATCATGACATCGTGGCGCTCAGGATAGTTTCCATTGTCACCAACAAATGGATTGTAATCGCCGTCTTGAACGTCTGCGGTGATCTTCATCCACGGTGAAGCGTGGCCGTAATACCATCCTTCGTAGGCGTTTGCGGTGACTTCTTCGCCACGTGCATTGGTTCCACCGTTCATGCCTTCATGGTATTCGAAAATGTCAGGGTTGTCTTCAGCGAGGCGCAGCATTCGTAGCTTCATTGTCTCGTAGGAGTGGTATTCCTTGAACTGAACATCGCGGTCGTTTGGAGAACCCCAGGGGAAAATCATGTTGTTGTAATCGTCGGACCAGATGTCCTCGGGGGCGTAGCCTACTGGCTCGTCCTGAGCAATGCCTGCATTGGCAATCGGTGCTACGAAAGAGAGCAACAATGGGAGCACGATTAGAACTCCAAAGGAGGGGCGAGTGCGGATGACCTTGCCATTTTGCATCATGGTATCGCTTTACCCAAACCGCTCGACTTCTTGAAGCGTTCGCGTTGCTGGCAAGTCCCCGTAGGGGACAAAACTCCCCAAAACAACAAAGGCAAGCAGGCCGTAGCCGAGCCATGAGTGGCATTCTGACCCCCGCTGAAGGCTCGTTTTGGGCCGAAGAAGTTTTGATGACCAACAACGCGACCATTGCGCTGTTGCTTGGTGTATTCGTCGCCGCTCTATTGACCCGCTTTTTGACGATGTTCATGGCGCCTCGATTGATGAGCAAAATCATCCATTCAGAAAAGGTGCGGTCGAAGGCAGTAAAGAACTCAGACAAGGCCCTCGGCAATGCTGCAGCAGCTGGCTTATCCCTCTACCTGATCAAGATATTGATCTCCATGATGGACGATGTGGACAGTGGCGTCATCATCCCCGACTTTGCCGTCGAATTGATTCCAAATGCGCTTCAGTTTATGTTTGCGGTATCAATCGTGCTTTGGGCGTTCAGGTTGGTTCCTTTGGTCCAAGATGTCGTGGAACTGCTCGACAACGATGACGAACTTGACGGAACCGAAAAAACCCTCATTTCAGCCGTAGAAAGCATGCTTCGGTTCGCTATTGCAGCGCTTGGTTCGGTGTTCATCGCTGACGCACTTGGATTCGACCTGACATCGCTCATCGCTGGGCTTGGTATTTCTGGACTTGCGCTTGCATTGGCTGCGAAAGACACCATCTCCAATCTGTTCGGTGCAACCACCGTACTGCTCGACCGTCCGTTCAAGATTGGCGACTGGGTCATCATCGATTCGGTCGAAGGAGAAGTGGCTGAAATCAGCCTGCGCACCACCCTCATTCGAACAGCAGCCGACACCATTGTCACTGTGCCCAATGCCAACCTCGTCAACACGCCTGTCGAAAACTTCGGCAAGCGCCGCTGGCGCCGATGGCAAACCGCCCTTCACCTTGATCTCAACTCCGACCCAGCGAAGGTCGCAGACTTTTGCAATCAAGTGCTTGATTCGATCACTGAAAGCCCCGTCACTGTCAAGTCCGAATCGTCATGGTGCCAAGTCAGCACGCTGACCGCTACTTCACTCGATGTCTCGATCAACCTGTATTGGGACGTCGCTGGTGGCGCTCCTGAACGCAAAGCAAAGGAAGAATTGGTGCTCGGCATCATGCAGTTGGCCAAGGACAACGGTCTCTCATTCTTCGACCCGCGTATGGTTCAGGCTTCTTGAGGCTTTGAGGCGCTCAATACGGCGGCGGATCCTTCGCCCAGTAAATTCGATTGGTAATCACTCCAAAGCCAATGCTGCCCGCTGCTAATGCAATCGATTGGCCATCCGTCAAGGTGTTCAACTCATGGCCGAAAAAGGCCACGAGAAGCCCTGTGAGTGCAACCCAAAGACCTGCTTTCCACATTCGCAAGGTGCCAAGTCGAGCTTGGAGCCGAGACACTTCGCCAAGCCAATCGAGGCACGCCTCTTCCAAGGGCTTGTCTCCATACGTTCGAGCCAACAACAAGCGTTCGAGCACAGCGTTGTAGCGCCACACCCACGGCCCGCCCATTGCGGTTGAGAGGGCTTTTCCTTTGGACCAGGAAGGCGGAACATGCTGAGCCCAAACTTCGAGAAGTTCTTGTCGGTGACTCGCCTCCAATTCGACATGGTGCGCCCACAGGCGTTCAATGCGCATCAATTGAGCCAGCGATGGCAGGCGTTCGGGTTTGCACACCAAATGGTCATGCAGGCTGCGAGGAAGAGCAATCCACATCGGCCCCTTTTCAGAAGTTGCGAGGTGTTCAACATTCAACTCAATCGGAGGCAAACCAACCGTTGAGGTGGTGTGGGGCGCTCGCCACAAGGTGTGCGGCTTGAGCACGTCTTCCATTGCTTTGAGCCGTTCATTCCACAACCGTTCTGTGTTCGGTGTGGCGTGTGGCTCAAGCGCAGTGTGGACTTGCGCCATTGAAGCCACAAGGCTGTGAACTTGTTCGGAATCTGGTTCAAATGGGGCTCGATCATAACGGGAATAGATGAGCACGCGGTCGTGACCACCTGCAGTCCAGCCGCCAATTGGAAGCAGAAGGTTGAGGGCGGACACACTGGTGTTCCATGGCTCGTAGCGGGCCATTCGAGACACATCTTCTCCGACTAAAAGCGGGCAAATTCGCACCACATAATCTTCGTTGAGCAGGAGGGTCAACCCGTAAACATCCTCGGTGCTTTGCTCGATGCGCACCACGTCCGTTGGCCATTTCCCCCACTGAACCCCGTTGCCAGGTGGGCTGTGCCACCATGCTGTATCAAGCGCATCGGCGTGGTTCCAAAGCTGAACTCTGCCTAGAGCGGTGCGAAGTTGGCCGTCTGCGAGTGCTTCCTCCATGGATTGCTGAGCAATCCCTGATGGCCACCACGCGGGGTCTTCCATGCCCATGCCAAACGCTCGTGGTTCTCAAGCGTGCCGTTTCCGAAAATCCATCATTTTGACAGGGAATGAACAGGCGATGAAATCAAACACCATGCCCGCTTGGAAGGGCTGAGGGTGGGCCAATGGGGATTTCAGAACGCATGGGTGATGTCCTCGGTTTGGCCGTGGAATCCAAACTCATGCGGGAAATCGCACAGCACCCAGTCAGCGTTCAACACCTCGCTATCATCATGGATGGCAACCGTCGGTTTGCTTGGAAAAGCAATGTGGCCACTGGAATCGGCCACCGCATTGGCAAGGAAAAACTCGAGCGCGTGCTGGATTGGGTGCTTGACATCAACATTCCTTGGCTGACCGTCTATGCTTTGTCGACTGAAAACTTGAATCGGCCGCAAAACGAACTCGATGGGCTGTTCAAGTTGTACGTCGAAGGCCTGCATGACATCGCAGATGACCCTCGCATTCACGAGAATAAGGTCCGTGTTCAAATCATTGGGCGCAGGGAACTGCTGCCTCAATCGGTCAACGATGCCATTGATTATGCCGAATCGAAAACGAGCGACTACGACGCCTTCGTGTTCACCGTTTGCCTGGCTTATGGTTCTCGCGAAGAGATGATTGACGCCATCCGTTCAATCGCTGAAGAACATGCGGATGGCAGTTTGCCACTCGAATCCATCGACGAGCAGGCTGTTTCTAAACGCCTCTATACAAGCGAAATGCCTGATCCCGATTTGGTCATTCGCACAAGCGGCGAAGAGCGGATTTCAAACTTTTTATTGTGGCAGATGGCGTATTCTGAACTCTACTTTACCGATGTGTTTTGGCCTTCCTTCCAAAAGAAAGACCTGTTGAAGGCCGTTCGAACCTTCCAAGACCGACGGCGACGCTTCGGAGAGTGAACACCGTGGTTGTCTGCGATGAATGCAACGGTTGGCTCAACCCTGCATTAGCGGCGGATTCTGCGGTGCGCCGTGGCGATGAAGTGCTGCTCATTCAGAGGAAATTCCCCCCCATGCAAGGGGCTTGGGCCTTTCCAGGGGGCTTTGTGGACCGCGGCGAAGATCCACACCATGCGGCCTTGAGGGAACTTGAAGAAGAAACTGGATTGGTTGGAACTGAAGCCAAGTTGTTGATGGTGATGGGCGATCCAGACCGTGACCCTCGCAAGCACATCGTTTCGATTGTTTACGAAGTTGAAGTTTCAGAAGACCAAGAACCAGTGGCCGGAGATGATGCACAAGACGCCAAGTTTTGGCCAATTGAAACGCTCCTTGCCGGCGAAGTTGAATTCGCTGGCGACCATTTGACCATTCTCAAAAACTGGCTCAATCGATGAGTTTGGCGCCAAGCCAGCCAGCCAACTGGGTTCGTGCATCTGGCCATGTGGCCGGATCGAGTGCATCTGTGAGGTGCAAGCCGGTTAAGAATTGGGCGTGAATGGAGTGCCATGCTTCACCCTCGCACGCTTCAGTCCATCGAAACAACGGATGGCCATCGGCTTCCAAGCGATCCAAAAAGCCACGCTTGGCTGCACTGATCAACAAGGTTGGAACCCCCAACAGCACCGCTTCGCTGGCCAATGTCACCGATTGCGTGATGAGACCATCGTGGGCTGAAAGGTGGCTGACGAGGCTCCAAGGATCGCCCTCAAAGGCATCTTCATCAGCGTTGGTGACGAGCAATCCATCAAACACTTCCTCAGGGATGGAAATGAGTTCATCGTCATCGTGAATGCCCGTTCCGAGCAAACGGCGCACCATGATGCGAGGCGGGTTGCTGACGGAGGCTGGACGGATGCTTGGACGGAGGTGGACGTGGCCGTGAAGCCCATCCAGACGGTGAACTGTTCCGCGGCTTGCTTTGGCCAAGAGCCCGCCGTCAATCGCATCATCCCAGTGTGTTGGGAGCACAAAGTGAGTTGCTGCCTTCAACGCCAATCGATGAGCGATGTGGTTGACTTCGGTGTCGCTGATGTACCAGCGTTGGGTGATTGAGCGGAGCGGGCTTCGCAGGATTGCAGAACGCCACGCCAGCAATTCAATCGAGGCTCCAACGACAACAATTCGTTCAATTGGTTGTGAGCCTTCAGTGTTGCATTGACGGAGAAAGGCGTGGCTGGAGCGCCAGCGGTTGAGGGCAAGACGTCTGCGTTTTGCGCCCACTGGGCGTTCCACCCAATGGGTTTGGCGACGTGGTAAATTTCCATCACCGTGGTCGAGTAAGCCCTCAACCTCTGGCCTGCGTGTGGCGATGATGACATCGTTGCTTTGTCCTGCGCGTAAAAACGGTGCAAGCATGCGTACATGGGCGGGGTGATCCAAGACCCAACAGGTTCGCATGGACCTGCCTTAAGCGCCCATGTTCTCAATGCATCGCTCGTTTGCGAGAAGTTGATGGGGCGCGTGCGCCCTCGTATGTTCATGGAAAAGCAGCGCATTGATCCGCCCGGCACCAAGAAGTACGCACCCTATTCCCCTGGAGTGGTCGTTGGAAACACCATCTGGCTTTCTGGTCAAATTGATGTTGACTCGGGCGACACCATCGAAGTTCAAACTCAGGGTGCTTTGCACAAAATCGACGCACTGCTCGGAGAAGCTGGGGCTTCCAAACACGACGTTGTGTTCGCTCAAGTGCTGCTCAAATCAATGGATTTCTACGCTCCAATGAACGAAGTGTACGGAGCATGGGTCGATTCAATTGAGGTCAAACCTGCCCGTGCGGCGTTCGCTGTTGACGCCCTACCTGCAGATGCCCTGGTTGAAATCGTCGTGCAAGCCATTCGCTCGTGAGGCCGTTGCATGCCGGGCTCACCCTACCTCGATGAGCCACCAAAAGGCTTGGTGACGTGGCCGATGTTGTTGAAATTCATCACCCCAGTGGCCATCGTTGTGCTCGCTGGCGCCGTGTATGTCGATGCTGTGCTTGAAGTTCTTGCTGTATTCACTGGTGTGCTGTTCATCACCGCATTCGCTCGTCGTTGAATCCCATAGACACCCTTGAAAGGGACAACCTCGTGGCATTTACATGGACGAGTGGCCTGTTCAATGCTTCAAAGCCTACGATATTCGGGGACTGTCAAACGGTGACGGGACCGGGGAATTAACGCCCCCGTTCGCTTACCGACTTGGACGCGCTATGGCCACCTACCTTGGTTGCGATTCTTTTGCAGTGGGGCGAGACATTCGAGATTCCTCGCCTGCACTGACACAGGAATTGATTCGAGGTCTTGTTGAGGGCGGTGTTCAAGTCCATGACTTAGGCATCGTGTCCACAGGTTGCGTCTATCATGCCTGCTGGACGCTTCCAGTTGATGGAGGCGTGATGGTCACCGCAAGCCACCTTCCAATGCCGACGCATAACGGATTCAAGATGTGCAAAGGCACCCTGCCGCTGGCTGGTGAAGAAATTCAAGAATTGAAAGACGTCTTCTTGGCCGGTGAATTCCGAGTCGGTGAAGGCAGCGTGCGCGACGCACCGCACTTGGACACCTACATCGACGCCATCATGGAATCGACCGGTCCAATTGCTCGTCCAGTCAAGGTTGCTGTCGATTGTGGCAACGCCGTACCTGGCCCTGCAATGACGAAATTGCTCGACAAGATGGGCGTTGACCACGTGGATTTGTACTGCGATTGGGACGCTAGTGAACCAAACCACGGCGCAGATCCAACGCGACCAAAGAACATGATTGATTTGGGCAACGCTGTTGTTCAACACGGGTGTGAATTCGGCCTTGGTGTCGATGGCGATGGTGATCGAATCGGTGCTGTTGATGAGGCTGGAGCCTTCGTCTATCCTGACCGCTTGATTGCGTTGCTTGCCGACGATGTTGTTGGAACAGAGGAAGGAAAGGACCTGCTGATTTACGATGTCAAGTGCTCGATGAACGTCGAGAAAGCCATCGTTGCTGCAGGTGGCCGGCCGATGATGGCCAAGACCGGACATTCGTTCATGAAGCGAGTGTTAGCAGCCCATCCAGATGCGTTGATGGCTGCAGAAATGAGCGGTCACATCTTCATGGCTGACCGAGGGTGGTACGGGTTTGATTGTTCATTGTACAATGCAGCTCGAATCATTGAGTTGTGGTCGCGCACCAACGGACTGGTGTTTAGCGAGGAATTGACCCGCTTGGCACCAAACTTGCCAACCACAGGTGAAGTCAAGGTGCCTTGCGCTGAAGACAAGAAACTCGAAACTGTGGCCGCCATTCAGGGAGCCTTTGACGACTACGAATCCTCAACCATAGACGGTATTCGAGTTCGCTTCAACAACGACACCACGGGTGAACAAATCGGATGGTACTTGGCCCGTAAGTCAAACACTGAACCGATCCTTGTGATGCGCGTCGAGGCTGTTGACGAAACGGTGCTGAAAGCCCTGCTGATGATGATTCAACAGCGAGTTTCACCGATTATCAACGTGGATGCATTGAACGCTTGAACGCTCAAGTTCATTCACACATCAGTAATCTCGATGAACGGTGCAATGGTGTAATCGAAGACGATCAGTTCGATGGTGTAGGACACATCTTCGCCGTCATCGCTGTGCATGCAACCTGCCCCGCCACCTGTTTCAGCAGTCACTGAAATACTCGCATTGTATGGTCCTAATCCGGCACCCATAGCATCAATTTGAGCGACAATCTCTGCTTCCGACAATCCCGAGATGACTCCCATCATTGAATCGTTGTACCAAATGGCTTCGGCAGCATGGCTTCCACCTTGCCCGCCGTTTTGACCGTCAGCGCTTCCAGTGAAGCCAGCATGGTCTGTTGCACCAGAAATGGTGTCTGCTTGATTGCCAGGAGCAGCAGCGCAGAAAATTGGATTGTTTCCAGATTGCTCATCATCTTCCCCATAGGTCATCGTCAACCGAACACCAACGATGTTCATGTCATCAGCGCCATCAAGAGCGTCGGTGTGAAGGTTTTCGATGTCAAGTGTGGTACCGTCTGCGATGTATTCCCCACCGCTTGCTAATTCAACATAGGTGAGTTCGCCTGAGACTTCGTAATCACGAACGCCGCCCATGCCAGCAGCAC
>CAJIZC010000011.1 GCA_905181785.1 uncultured Candidatus Poseidoniales archaeon | reverse complement strand
ATGAGTTCTATCCCAACGATGAACTTTTGCCATGGTTCAAGTTCGGACCATTTTTCTTTACCATGGAATTTAGCAAACACGTCAATGAGTCCCATGATGTGAGGACGGTTCCTGTTCGCTTGAACTTTATTGCTTATGGTAAGAGGTTTGATGTGACTGCTGTGCGCGAACATAACCTCAAAGTAAAGGACTGGTTTTTCGTGGTATGGACAAAGAATACACTCGCCGATTGAGTGTAGCACATTCCGAAACCTTTGATCTCAACCGCTCAGCATTGTGGGCCATGATCAGTACCCCTGGTATTCTCGAAAAGTGCCATCCTTTTTGCCGAACAAATGCTGTTCAAACATGGAACGACAACGAACACACAGACACTCTTGTTTACCTCAATGGTCGTACGTACGTCCGTCGTTTTCAAACATGGTCCGAAGGCCGAGGTTACACCCTGCTGATCGGGGAAAAAGGGGGCGCACAATCGTATGTAGAATGGCAAATTGAGACCCAAGAAAAGGATACATGTCGATTGACCATCACCGTTTACCCGTATATTCTTGCTCGTATTCCATCCCTCCTGGCGAGGATACCCCATGCACTATGGGTGCGACCACGGCTGGAAACCTACCTCAAATCGGTGATCTTGGGCTTCCAATACTACACTAAAAACCAGAGAAATGTCCCACGAAACCACTTTGGTCGTCACCCTTGGTTTTCTTGATTCATTCTGATCCAATCGGTTCGTTTGGTTGTTCTGGATATTTTTCCCCCCTAACTTTGATTCGTTCATGGTCAGCAAACGGGTGAACGCTTATGATTGCATGTGGCTTGCTTGGGCCATGGTAGTCGATCTGGAAAAGATGACCGTCATCGAATTGAAGTCCCTCCTAAGGGAAAAAGGCCTTCTCGTCTCCGGAAATAAGACCGCTTTGATCGAGCGCCTAACGAACCATCAACCTGAACCTTCGGTGTGGGAATCGAATGAGGCGGACGAAGAAGGGCCCTCTGAAGGCAAGTTTAGGGAACTTAACTGTTCCAGTTGTGATGTCATTCTCCGTGTTCCAATCGATTACAATGGTATGATTGCATGCCCGACGTGTTCAACCAAACAAGATTCACGCGGCACGAAATCTCCTTCACCATTTGGCGATAATGGCCTGACTCCTCAACAGATATCCGCATGCATGATGATCATTGGATTGGCCATAGGCATCGCTGCTGTGTGGATGATTGTAAGCGAATGGAATTTGTTTTGGGATTGTGAATCGGATTACATCGGCGACGTATCGTATGAGGAAAGGGGCTGCGGCCAAGGTACCTTCATGACAACAATGTTTACTTCGTGCTGCCTTCTTTTACCGATTGGATTCTTCCTGGGTATGTTTGGCTACAACATAATGGAAAACCAAAACTCGGTTACAATGGGCGTCATGCCAACCGGCGGACCAATCGATCCTTCGGAACCCAGCACTGTTCCACAGGCACCTATTCCTCAAACTGCCGCTTTCGGAAAGGCCCTCCAGGCAACAGCAGTTGGATACGGTGTAGGGGTTGCGACAGTGGGCGCCATTATTGCAACTGGCATTGCCCTTATTGGCATACTTGGGCTGTTTTTGTTCTTCTCGTATTAGTCAGAACCTTTGACGTCACCCCGATTTGGCAGTTGAGGGTTGGCTGAATCCCTACATTTCAACCCTCCACGGCCTCGGATTGAACAAGGGTTGCGTTCAAATACAGTCGGTTGTAGGCTCATACGGGATAGGTGGGGAGCTAGACGTACCCTGCACCACAAATCGTCTTTACGGTGGACCGAACGCCTCTGGGCGGCGAAAGCGGCCTTTTGGTTTCCATATGCGGACATTGATGTCTCGCCCCTACATGACTCGGGTGTCGAGAACTGTTCCCGGAGGGGAACAGGGACCGAATAACTGGGGGAACAGGTCAGGCCGGGAACGGAGCAGCCCTACCTAGGGCCATGAGTGCTGTGGGGTAACGGGATGGAGGAAGTGTATGGGCTTGGCCAGAAGGAACGAGCGTCCACCTCAGGCCCTCCCACTCTTCTATTTTTTAGATGTCAAAGACGACGTCTGCAATCCAACCAGGGCCTTCGAAATTGGGAACTTCCTCCCACATTGACTGCGCGGTTTTGCCATGTTCAACCTTGAAAATTTGGAGTTCGTGAGTGGTCACGGCTTTGATTTCCACCTCTTGCTCAACTTCATCTGCGTTGACCCAAGAGACTGAACCATGAGCCTGTAGTTCACCGTTCTCTTCTCGCAGCAGGACGCTGCATGAGACGCACCATTGACGGTGAACTTCAGAACGATAAAGAACTTCTTCGAGCCAGTGAACCAGGAGCAACTCTTGATCGCCAGCAGTGGTCGGTAGGGCAACATTCCATTGTGCGGAATGGCGAACCAGTTCGTCGCTTTTTCCTGCGGAAGCTGATGAGATCAGTATGTGTTGCATCCCCAATGTCACTTCGTCAAATAATCTAGAAGGGGAGCGGGCAAAGGCTCGCAGACCTATATCTGCAGTTGTGGGGCGCGGCCATGCACTCATGGTTTCACCTCAGCGCTTGGAAATTTGCAGGTTCCATGTCATTTCACCTATCCGATCGACGAGGTCTTCACGGCTTAGGGAGAACGCTTCGGTGCGCTCGGCACCTAGAATGCATTCACACGCTGCGTTTGCAAGCAAAGCAGTGTTTTGCACAGAGAAAGATTTGGAAATAGCAACCGCAATCGCAACCGCTGCCGCATCAATCAATCCGATCATTTGCCTCAAATCATCCAAGGTACATGGAGCGTGTACTGTTTCTTCT
Source organism: uncultured Candidatus Poseidoniales archaeon (assembly GCA_905181785.1). Taxonomy (GTDB): domain Archaea; phylum Thermoplasmatota; class Poseidoniia; order Poseidoniales; family Poseidoniaceae; genus MGIIa-L1. The sequence continues at coordinate 82,227 of CAJIZC010000011.1, read as the reverse complement.
TCTGCGGAATAGATGGTGACGCCAGCTTCACCCGACAGCACGACCAGATGCTTCCAGTTGTGCTGTTCTATGAGTTTTTGTGCAGCATCAGATCCTGTCGCACTGCCAAGCCTTCGGCGCATCAACTCAAGCCCTTGAGCCTGAAATAAAATCCAATCCACACCATGAGTTCGGTGCAACCCCGTGAGTTTTGGGTCGGCAATGATCGGTACTTTCTTTTCTAAAGCCCGTTTAATCATCCTGTCAGCACCCGTATCGTTGACAACACCTTGTCCGTAATCTGATAGGATGACAACTTTTGCATCCTCCAATTCACCAATGGCTTGGTCGTAGAGGGCCACAGCCGCAACTTCGGGTACTGGGTTATCGTCTTCAATGTCCCATCGGAGCAAAAGTTGTTCTTCTTGGACAAGGCTTTCTCGCGTGGCAAGTAATCGGGTTTTGACCGTTGTAATACGGCCTTCAACAATGGCAATTCCACCAGTCGTGACGCCTTCTTCATCGAGGGCGTCCAAAATGCTGAGACCAGCCCTGTCATCGCCAACGACGCCAAACAAGTGACTCTCCAACCCCATCGAGTTGAGACCGCGTGCTACGTGTGCGGCAGCACCAACATCTTCCTCTCGCATTGTTTCACGGAGCACAGGAACCGGTGCCCGAGAGTTGAGGTTGTTTGCATATCCATGAATGTAGCAATCCATGATGACGTCTCCAATGAGGACGACTTTTGAATTGTCTACCTGCTTCAGTTCGCGTTTTAGATTGGTCAATTGGTCGTGAACTTCAACTTCTTCATCAGACATTCCCATGTGTATTCCTCCTTATTCATTGACGCCGTCGCGCAGCTCCGCCAACAGCGTCGCATGTTGTGAGTCCGATACATCAAGGGACCTTCGCAACGTTTGGAGGATCGCCTCTTCATCTGCCGTAATGATTCCATCAAGCATTGCAGTAATCAAGGATTTTCGGTATGTTTCCACATTTTCGGAACGAAGTGGAGATGTTTTGGCTTCAGAAAGCAATTTGTCATGCATAAGACGGTCGAAGCCAAAAGCGGTTCGGAATGTTTCCAGCAAAGCGATTTCATCGTCAACGAGTTGCCCATCGATCAAGGCTTGTCGCAGCATGTCCAAGTAAATCTCTTCTGGTGGTGGTGCTTTTTGTTCGCGTCTCGCTTCATTCGAAAGCCTTCGAACTCGTTCAGGGTGCATGCCTAAAAATTCGACAACTTCCTGCAAAAGAGATTGTTCATCTTTGGTGATCTTTCCGTCTTCCCAAGCCCGTGCAAAGAGCCTGCGTACGAGGCTCTCCCCCGCCTGAGCATCGAGAGAAGCAACGCCCTCTGGATTGGAGACTGGTGAAACGACGGGTTGGGCATGAAAATTCATGGCTTCATCCAAATGTGAGAGCAGCTCAAGGGTGGGCTGACCGCCCTTTCTCATCTCAAGGAGTGTCTTCGTCGCTCCATCGGTTCGCACCTCTTGCGCTAAAATCTGGCTCCGAAGTGCCTCGGCTGTCATTCGACCAGCGGGCGATAGACCGTACACCTGTCGGCGTTGTTTGCCGCCCGGGACGTGCCGTTTTGCCTTGACGATGTCCCCCCTTTCCTCGAGGCGTTTGAGGGTTCGAGGAACGTGCTTGCGTTGAACATGAACAGCTGCGGATATACCTGCTTGAGTTACAGCAGCAGGAGCCTCCCACTCTCCTTCAGGAAGTCGATGGTCCAGCAGGTGCAAAAGCATCCGCTGTTCGGTTGTCAATGAACCGAGATACCCGTCAACCACTTTCGCTCCCCTGTTGCTTGTCAGCGCCCATAGCACATAGGACAATCGGTTGACCAACGAACTCAAATGAAGCGTTCGCAACGCAGGACCATGGGGCGGCACAAGAGAACCTTCACCCCACGCGTGCGCACAACGCGACCGCTTGGCACCTCATTGACACCAAATCAAGCACCAAGCATGCCTCTCCCTCCACCGTACAAGAAAAATGACGGGTGGTACATTGAAGCACCTTTAGCATCGCGTTTGCATCAAAAAAGCGCCCTCGGTCGGACGGATTCTGACGGTGGTGTGTTCATGACTCATGAAGAAATTCTGTTCTGCCACTGGCATCGCCACCTCCCCTTACCGAGCGATGAGTGGTTTTCTGAATCCCTCAAAAACGATCCTGATTTGGTTGCTCGCTCTGTTGCGTTCGACGTGGCGAGGAGCGGCGGGGAACTTGTTGTCCCCGTTGAAAACATTACCCAAAAACGTGGATTTACGATTGGTTCAACCACTTGGGCGCTTCGCTGGAACCGTGAACAAAATTTCACCAAAGAAGACCCGGTAGCCCATGTTCGTTGGGCCTGGACGACCGACGATGTGGATTGGGTGGAAATGGAACAATGGACTCGAAGCGTCATCGAAAACGGAATGATCGCTGAATTATTTGTTGTCGATGAAGAACTCGATGTCACCATGTATCGACTGAGTTTTGCTGAAATCAGCGGCAACCAAACCACGTGGTCTCAACTCGATGAATCATCTCGAACTCACCTTGCAGAATATTGGACCACACGAATCAAACGAGGCGAGGGTTGGTACATTCCTTTGACGGGAACATGGCCATGGCCCTCTTTGGGAGTCGAACACCAATCTGGACGCCACCTGCGCTTAGAAGAAGGTGAATGGTTAGCCGAATGCCTCGAATCAAACTCAATCCCCCCGCACCTCCATCTCTATGATGATTTGATGCGACGTGGCGTGGTTTTGCGTCCTGGATTCAAGTACGGAAGTCAATGGAGGATTTATGATGCAGCGGTTGGAGAGACTCATGCTCCTTGGTTGCTTTTACCTTTGGAGCGAGCCCCTGTTACATGGAACGCAGCGTGCCTGGCGGTTCGCTTAGCAGAAGGTGTTCACAAGTCATGGATTTGTGCGCTCAGGATGAATGATGAATGGTCGTACCTGCAAGTTCAACGTTGGCTTCCAGGCCGTTAATCAGTCGAAATTATCCACTGGCCGACCCCATGGGTCCTGAATTTCTTCAAAGACCATGGATTCAGTTTCATGGGCAACCACTGGATTTGGTTCACCATCAGGAGAGGGTTTTGGTTTCTTTTTTCGCTCGGTCATTCCAAGCAAGACCCAGACGGCAGCGACAAGACCAACAAGGCCGAGTATGCGTCCGGGTGTTCGCCATTCTTCAAGTGAAGAAGGTTCTTCAGTTTGTGCCGTGAATTCCAGTTCATACATCCAACGGTGGCCGTTTGAATCAATCAACACGAGTTCACCGCGCACTCGCATTCCATTTTCCAGAAGGTTGTTGGGTGCAATCTGAACCTCAAGTTCATCTTCCCCTGTAAGCGTAATACGATCTTCGATGGTTGCAACCCGTGACATTGGCCCGTCCAAATCCAGTGTGAATGATTGAGATCCAGTTCCAGTCGATTCGATTGGCAGTACAATGGTGCTTTTTTGATTGGTTAGAAGGGTGCCTGTGACCAAGTTTTCAACCGGAATACGGGCTAACGTTAGGACTTTTGTGGAAAGGTCCAGCGTGCCAATTCCGCATGTGATCGTTCCTTGCAGTATCGATTCAGAATTAGCGGTCCCATTCCATCCAAATTGCAGTGAGACATCGGTGGTTCCGGGTGTCAAGTTTCTGGGTTCCAAGACGATACCTCGCCCGTCGGTCAGGGTGAGTGAATGGTTGAGGGTGCAGGGCGCTTCTGTCTGCATTGTGAACATCAACGGTTCGCTTGGTAAAAGCACAGCACCAAAATCGGGCCCGTTTGCGCTGAAACCTGGGGTGCAATTCGCAGCAGAAAATTGGAGGGAGAGGTTTTCTTCACCGCTTACGGTTGCAGTCCAAGGCACCAAGAAGCCATCATGGTCCCGAATAAGTACGCCTTGGGCCCCAAAGGAGGTGCCATTGGTGAATAAATCACTGGCTTCACCATCGTTGGTACCTTTCCTTAAATCATCGCGCCCATCGGCTTCCAAGACAGCCAACCACGGTTGATCGGCGTCCCTGTTGAGTTCGTTCCTTTCTTCATCGCCCACACTCCTGTCTTGCATGGTGACAAGAATCCCATGGCCCGGAAGATGCGAATCAAATCCAAAATCCGTTCGATGTTCAATCCAAATGACTTGCTGTTCCTCCTCTTGAATTCGCAACGCAAGACCACCTTCGCTCATCCCTACCATTTCCACCGTTGGTCCAACGCATGGAGCAACGCTCGAAGAGGGCCATGTCAAATCCATTGTGGAGCTACGTTGGAGGCCAATCAATTCCAGCGAAGCAGCGGTCGGCAATGCGGGCCATGCTCCACCTCCGTTCCAATTCCCACTCGCCATGATGTCCCAATTTCCGACGCCTTGCCAGTCGCTTTGCGGGTTTGCTTCATGCACTGGATAAAGGTCAAGAGCGCCCATTTGATGCATCATTTCGTGAAGAATAATACCTGTGCCGCTTGACCCAGTACGAAGGCTTGCCATCGTGTAATGGCCGACAGTATACCCTTCTGCGACTGGTATTGGGTCTTCAAACCGTGTAAAATGGCTCCAAATTTTATTGGTTTGGCCGGGTGTTTCTTCTTGTCCTTTTGTGGTGTGCAGAATCAACAAGCGGTCGATAATGCCATCTGAATTGAGATCGAATTGGGACCAATTGACATCGCTTGCATGATCCAACACGACTTCTTCGGCCAAGCGAACGGGTTGGAATTGACCTGATGCGTCAGTGTCCCTGTTTCCCCCAACATCAGTCCCGTACGATTCCATCGGGTTTATCGCTGTCGTCACCTTTTGATCGACAACAACATTGAGTTGACTTTGATTGCCTGAAACTTGCCCGATGTAAGCAGTTGCAACATCGTCAAGGAGGTACTGAGCTTGCTCTGGACCCCATGCTTCGCTTGCACGATCGGATTGGAAGTCAGCAAGAAGAACAAGCCAAGTTTCGTTGTTCTGCATCCCGAGAAGCGGCTGTTCTTCGGATTCAGTAGAAATTTGGTTTTCGCGGACCCAATCGTTGACAGTTTCCTCATTTGAAAACGCCCAACTGCTCGCCAAGAGAAGAGCCACCATCAAGGGGACACCAATTCTTGGGTTCATGGCTTAACCTCCCTACCATTTGGTTTGAATCCTTGTGTGCATTGACCCTCTTGACTCGTAATTTACTTCCAAGGAACTCAAATCGATTCAATGGAAATACTGAGGTTTTTCACGCGCTGTTCGAATTCCTTTTCGAATGCAATGGGGACGTGTATGAGGACGCTGCTTGGGTTGAGTTGTTGGCCCCATGATTCTTTTTCGTTGCCCGTGGTGAAGACATAGGTTCGATCCGGATGCTTCTTCATGATGTCAACGACCCTTTCAATTTGATTTTGTTCTGGCCATGGAGAACTTAGCTGGGCCAGCATCAATTTGAATTCAAGTCCAGGATGCTGGGCGGGTTGGGTCCGATAGGATTGCCGCTCAAGCAAGTTCATTCCTCGTACACTGGCTCCTAGGCTTTTGCAATTTGATTTGAACGATTCGCCGAGTGGCACTCCATCGCAACCAGTCACAATTAGGTCGGTTGTTTTGGTGGCTAAAATCGCATCAAACACCTGCTCCCGTTGATGCTCAGACCTGCACAAGCCTTCGTAGATAAGACGAGGAACGGACAAATCGATAGGCGATGGTAAAGGTATGGCTGCACCGTTGCAGTGGCATTCCAACACCATTGGTCGGCGTGCGCCGCCTTCTTCATCCAACACCGTTATGACTTCCACAGCGAGGGGAGCTTCTTGATTCAACCATGGCTTGCAAACAACTTCCATCACCAACAGCGATGCAACAATAAGGACAAAAGCGAGGCCACCAAATTGTGGCAGTGAGGCGTACAGCAACAAGAGCACCAATCCGTAAGTTCTCAACCGCCACCAATCCGCTGTGTGCTTGTTGAGGGCACCAAGTTGCCCTGCAATGGCCAATGCCAACACGGCAACGCTCACCACCGTTTGCATCCAAATTACGGCAATTGCGATTGAAAGCATCAGCACGGCATCATATCGCGCCACCAAACCCATGTCAGTTTGAATGGAATGCCCGAATCCAAATGTTGTTGGAAGAAGCCAAACGAGGGTAAAGGCTGAAGCGGTTAGAGCCACAGCGCACCCACCAAACATCCAGCGCAGCATCCAAGTACGCTCGCTGGGCAACAGGCCTTTGTTGCTGAAGGCCCAAGCCTGTTGCATAATCAACGGCGAGACGATAGCAATTGCGGCTAAAAGGGCGCCAAGCCAACGCACAGCGCTCCATCGGGCAGGATCATAGAGGTTGAGGCAATCGTTATTGCAGGGGTCTATTTTAGTCAGCAACAGATCTAACCACGCATCAATTTGTGTGGATACCACGAGCGTCACCACGACTATGGCAGCAAATATGAGCGTGACCCGGCCGGTTAATTCGTCGAGATGGGCCTGAAGATGTGCCCGTTGATCCCGTTCGAGTTGCAAAGACATGGCGTTCCCTCAACCCTGGATTTGGGGAGAGGGAAGGGACTCAAACAAGATCTTCTGGTTGAGGTTCAGCGCGCGCCTGGGCGACGGTCCTGTACACACCATACATGGCCCAAAGGGTGCACATTCCAACGGTTAGGCTGAGTTGCCATCCAGAGTCGTTGTCCATGAGGTACGCAAATAAAATCAGCAAACCTGCGCTGAGTGCACCTCGGCGAAGGCCTTGTGGAATGGCCAAACTTTTGTCCAAATGTTCAGGTCCACCGGCAAAGCGTCGTTGGTAAAACTCACCTTGGATGACTGCAGCCACGAGGAGAATTGAGAAGGTGGCGAAGTAGTAGATGTTTCCTTCATCGAAAAACAAATCTGCGAGTTCTTCTTGACGCTCAGCCTCTGCAATCTCAGGATCAACATCAGCAACAAACAGGCTGTCGTAATCCCCTACGCTGATGGTTCGGACGGCCAATTCTTCGGTGCCCTCATTGGTTGTGCTGCCTGGAGGGGATATCGAGAATGAGAGGATATTCCATGCATCACCCGCATCGAAGTTTCCGTTGCCATTGACTGCATTACCGACGAGTTGGAACGGAACAACACCAACGTCTTCAGATGGAGCGGTCCAAGTGAAGACCCAGTTGTTGCCCACTGCGCTTTGGGCGATGGCTCCTGGTTCATCGGGGACAACCGCTGAACCTTCGCCCGGTGCGAGCGAGCCTATGTTGTAATCCCAAATCATGAATCCGCCTTCAGCATTGGAAGCATGTTGCAAAGATACGGTGAGGGTGTAAGTTTCATCGAGGGTGTACGAACGTGGAACGCCTGAAATCGAAACGACGACTTCGGTGGACGGAACCCCGTCACCGTGGCATGAACAACCGGATTCAACGACGAGTGAATCGCCGTTTTTCCAAGGTGGTCCGCCTGGCATCCCTAAAGCAGGTGCTGCGAACAGGAGGGCAATCAAACCAACCAAGAGGAGACGGGTATTGCGAGATAGCATAGACACACCTTGCTGTTGCCACTTGACCCAGCCCTTTGAACGTTACTTTTCAGCAACGAGCCAAACAACTGGTCATGTGACTTTTTTCGATGGCTCAAATTTCCTTAACAGCGGTGTTTAAACCAGCCATCATTGCCTTTCCATCACCGAAAAGCATCATGGTTTTGTCCATGTAAAACAAGTCGTTGTCAACACCAGCGTATCCAACCGACAATGACCGCTTGATGATCACGACGGTGCGTGCAGCATCGGCATCAATGATTGGCATGCCTGCCAACGGTCCCTCACCGCTTCGAGCAGCTGGGTTCGTCGTATCGTTAGCGCCGATCACGAGTGCAACATCGCAATCTGGGAATTCACTGTTGATTTCGTCCATCTCGATGAGTTGTTCATAGGGGACATTTGCTTCTGCGAGAAGGACGTTCATGTGACCTGGCATTCTGCCAGCAACTGGGTGAATTGCGTACTTAATTTCGGTGTCGAACTTCTCCTTCATCAGGTCTGCAAACTCCTTCACTTGGTGCTGGCATTGAGAGACCGCCATTCCATAGCCTGGAACAATGATTACCTTCTGAGCGCCATCAAGCATCATTGCCACTTCGTCGGCGTCGGAGCCAACCTTCGTGCGTGTGAGGGATTGCTTCTCGCCGTCGCCTCCAAAGGATTTGAACAACACATCAATCAGCCTTCTGTTCATTGCTTTGCACATGATGAAGGTCAAGATCAGTCCAGATGCACCGACCAAAGAGCCAGCGATAATCAGCACAGAGTTTCCAATAATGAAACCAGTGAATGCTGCTGCAATTCCGGATAGAGAATTCAACAGAGATACCACAACGGGCATGTCTGCGCCTCCAATTGGAAGAACGAGGATGATGCCCAGGACACAAGATATACCGATGATAGCCCAAAGGTACTGCTCGTTTGTTGGATCTTCGATGCTGGCAATGATCAGCGCAATGACACCTAGGAACAGCAGAATCTTGACTGGATTGAGCCAAGTTGGTCCCCAAGTTGGTGTCTTAATCCATTTTCCAAAGACTTCGATTCCACCTTTTAGTTTGTACATGGCCAGCATGGAACCGGTCAATGTCATCCAGCCAACGAGCGCCGAGAGTCCGGCTGCCACCATTGTAACGGTAAGTTCGAGTCCTTCTGGAACCGTGGTTGAGTCAGCGATGAACTTCTGAATTTCAGAAAGCGCAACGAGCGCTGATGCAGCCCCACCAAAACCGTTGAACAGAGCAACCAATTCCGGCATTCCGGTCATTTCGACCTTCACAGCCATCCAATAACCGATCAGAGAACCAAGGATCAGTCCTGCAATAATGAGTTCCCAATTAGCGTTACCAGCGACTTGCATACTGAGCACGGTGGTGAGCACAGCAACGAGCATACCTGTGGCACCGAGTTGATTTCCAAATGGTGCGGTCTTCGGGTGGCCGAGTTTCTTCAAACCGAAGATGAACAGTGCAGCGGATATGAGGTAACCTACAGCAATCCAGTCTTCCATCTCAAGCACCTCCTCGCTTTTTACCAGCAATCATATTCAACATACGGTTGGTGACTGCAAAGCCTCCAACGACGTTGATCATAGCAAGAACGACGGCGACAAATGCCAACAGTCCCGAAAGGGCAGTTTCGCCCCCATCATACGCGACATTGGATCCGATGAGAGCGCCAATAATTGAAATTCCGGAAATAGCATTTGCTCCACTCATCAAGGGGGTGTGCAATGTGGCAGGAACCTTTGTGATCAATTCAAATCCGAGGAAAATAGCGAGGATAAATAGGGTAAGGTTTCCAATTAAAAATTCTGGCGTCATTCGAGTGCACCTCCAAGGCGAGTTTGCTTCGGATGTATGGCTCCATCTTTACAGATGAGGACGCCACCCATGCCGTTCACATAGAAATCGCTGCCTTCAGGAGCTCCGACCAGAATGTCATCCTCTTCAGAAATCACGACTTCACCTTCGTGGACAAGTGAAGTCATGAAGGTGGTTAAGTTGTTTGAATAAAGCATGCTCGAGGTTGTAGCGAGGGTTCCGGGTAGGTTGGAAGTTCCGACGATAATGACACCGTTGTCGGTGATTGTAACTTCGCCTGCTTTGGTGTCTTCACAATTCCCGCCAACGTCAGCATTCATGTCAACAACAACCGCACCTGACTTGAAGTTCTTAACAGCGCTTGAAGGCACCGTGATCGGTGCAGGGCGTCCGAAAATACGAGCGGTGGTAACGATGATGTCCGCATCTGCCGCAACCCCACAAACAGTGTCGTTGACCTTCTGAATGAATTCAGGTGTGAGTGGTTTTGCGTATCCTGATTCGTCCTCGAAATCGTCCATGCCTTCGACTTCAATGAAGCGACCACCCACAGATTCGATTTGTTCGGCTGCCGACTTCCGTACATCTGAGGCGTAAACAACGCCACCCAGACGTTTTGCTGTTGCAATTGCTTGCAAACCTGCAACACCGCTTCCCATGATGACGATCTTTGCTGGGCGTATGGTTCCGGCAGATGTGGTCATCATTGGAATGCCCTTTGGTACGTGCGCAGCTCCGAGCAGGACCGCTTTGTATCCTGCAAGGTTGTCTTGAGAAGAATTGACGTCCATGGATTGTGCACGAGAAAGACGGCGAGGAATCATGTCCATTGACAGGAGGGTGATTCCAGTGTCCATGCACGCTTTGACGTGTTCCGGGTTTCTGAATGGATCTGAAACACAGGCTAAGTTGGAACCTTGTTGAATGCCTTCAACACCAGGGAATCGGATGCAGACGATGTTTGTGCATGCAAGAGCGTCAGCGCGTGTTCCGACGGTTGCTCCTGCCTTTTCGTAATCAGCATCGTGATAGTTCGCAGCCTTTCCAGCACCGCTTTCAATAACAACTTCAAAGCCTGCTTTGAGGAGTTTTTTCATGCTCGATGGGACAATTCCAACACGGGTTTCGCCTTCTGGTTCCATTGGTACGCCGAGTTTCATTATGATGCCTCAAGCCCCCGCTCCACGTTGCCGCTGGCTGGGGTTGGTTGAATCCAACGGAAGGGGGTTTTTAGACAACTCGCATGACATTGTCGGATTTTGGTGCCACTCTTGTATCATTTCCTCCACCTTGCAGCATTGATTGATTGAAAACTTCACCATGTTCCTTATGGAGGTCCTTTGTATGGAGGGATTTGCCGAAGTGACCATTATGGGAAATAACCGAAGAAAAATTGCAGTGATTGGAGCCGGAAACGTGGGAGCAACATGCGCCTTTGTTCTCGCACAAATGAAAATTGCAGACATCGTCTTACTCGATATTTACGAAGGCTTCGCTAAAGGAAAAGCACTCGACATGTCTCAAAATGGACAAGTTCTCAACTACGACGGCGCCATCACTGGTACCTCCAGTTACGAAGACATCGCTGGATCTGATGTTGTCGTTGTCACCTCGGGATTCCCCCGCCAACCTGGAATGACCCGCGAAGACCTCATCGCAAAGAATGCAGGTATTGTCAAGCAGGTCGGTGAAGGCATTCGAGACCACGCTCCCGAGTCAACCATTGTCATGGTCACCAACCCATTGGATTTGATGACCTACCACATGCAGAAGGTCACCGGATTCCCAGCCAACCGCGTCTGCGGTCAGGCAGGTGTCCTCGACTCAGCCCGCATGACGCACTTTGTCGCCCAAGCTGTCGGTTGTGCAGAAGAAGATGTACAAGCCATGGTCCTTGGCGGTCACGGCGACACCATGGTGCCACTCCCTCGTTTCACCACCGTTGGTGGCATTGCCATCACACATCTACTGGATGAAGAAACAATTGACGCCATTTGCAAGCGAACAGCATCTGGTGGCGGTGAAATCGTCAAGCTTCTCGAACGAGGTTCCGCATTCTATGCCCCTGGTTCTGCAGCAGCCATCATGGCCGAAGCCGTCCTCAACGATCGCAAGCGATTGATTCCAGCCTCAGCCCACCTCACTGGACAGTACGGCCTTGATGATGTGTACATCGGCGTCCCGGTGATTCTTGGCGCTGGCGGTATTGAACGGATTCTTGAACTTGAATTGTCGGAAGGAGAATTGGCCTCATTGCAGGGATCAGGCAACTTCTACAAGTCGCAACTTTCTGAACTGCTTGGCTATTGATTCAGAGCCGTACGATTGCAAGTGACTTCGACAAGCCCCGGGTTGTAATGTCCTTTTGTGATGCTTGGTTCGTGTCGACGCAGATCAGTTCACGTCCCATCTTTCCTCTCGTGCGCATCCGCGTGAGCAATTCTTGTCCGATGTAACATCCCTTGGCCGGGTGCACATCATCAGCCAAACCACAGGCAAATGCGTGATGCTTTTCTGAAATTTCAAACCCTTGCCATGGAATGACATGATCCACTCTCCATTCATGGAAATCAGATATTGAAGAATCGACTTGCACTTCAGAGTTCTTGGAAGCAACAATGTAGTTGATGTGTGGCATGCAGTGTGCCACTGTCGTCCCCTCACTGGAACTGAAGGTGCCCACATCGTCCGATTCGACTCCAAATTGAATAAAGAAATTATTGTTTTCCGTCGCATTGGATATGGTGACATCTTGTCCTAAGATACGAGGGGAAATATGTGCAAAGAGGGATTTCCAATATGGGCCATGGCTAAACACCGCAACAAAAGCGCCCATGTGAAAAAGCCCAACTCGATCGATGACCTTTGCTTGTGCAGTGGTGAAGGTGGTGAGGCGGAATTGTCCTTCCTTTAGGTCAAGAACATGATTTGTTGACAAGCCGTCAATGAAAGATAGAACATCGTTTCCGCGCCAAACGCTCAAATGACCATCGAGGTATGGCGCTGTTGGCATTGTTTTTCCTCAAGCAAAGGATTCGCCGCAGCCGCAGGATGAATCAGCATTGGGGTTGATGATTTTGAATCCACCACCCATTAGGCGATCGACGTAATCAATTTCAATGCCATCAAGAAGGTGGCTGGAGGCGTTTGGAACAAGGACTTTGAAGCCATTGATTGTGATTTCTTGGCATGATTGATCAGTTTCTTCCACAATTTGAAGGTCGTACATGTAGCCTGAGCATCCACCAGAAAGCACACCAACAAGCAACGCCATCGAGCGGTCATCGCCAAAAGCATCGGCGAGCATTGTTTGAGCCTTATCTGAAATGGTGAGAGCGACGTTCACAACTTCTGGTTGCATGACCTGCACAGGCCCAGCCGTTTCACATGTACCGCAGTCCATGGTAGTGCGACGAGGTGGTCGCCTAAGAACTTGCGCTCAGACCACTGATTCGGTCGGGGTACTTTGACACTCAATTTCGAAATGGCAAGTGTCGAGTCCTTCGCTCGTGCAAACGCGTTCTTTCGACATGACTTTGATGTTGTGCCGCTCCATCACGATGCCTTGTAAAATACCTTCATCGAGGTGACAGAACATTCCACCAACCAACGGTTTACCGCCACATGCTGCACCATTGTGGACAAGAACAGAGCTTGGAGGCATGCCTTTTGTGACGATTTGGCCCATGCCCATTTGGTTCCATTCATTGCCTAGATGCTTCCAAAATTCCACATCGCTTTCCACACCGTTCCATTTTCCGGCGAGTTCCTGCCCAATCCGTCTTCCGACGGCACTAAGCACTTCGTTGAGGTCAATTCCAAGACTGGACAAAGCCGCAACTTGCGGACTGCCATTGGAGGGAATCGACTCACCTGCTTTGCGCAAAAAGGCATTAGGTGCATCAGAGGAATCCGTTTTTTCTAGGTTCTCTTGCAGGGAATTTTTGAGCCGTTCATAGTAGGATCCTTCTCCGAGCGTAAGGTTGAGTGGTTCGATGATTGAACCTTCCATGAGTCGTGCACGTGCGGCGCGGTAACTTATTGCTGCAGCCCATTGAATATCCATCAATTCAGCATGAGCCTCGATGAAGCCTTTGGATTCAATCAACAAGGCTGTATCGCTTTTCCCCCTTCCAGTCGGGTTTTCATCGGTGTTGATGAACTGAAGTCCAAGTTCGTCATCCACATAGATTCCTTGAATGGTAAAATGTTCGTGATGACGGATCTCGATGCGCTCATCAATCTCATCAAAGAATTTGATAGTTTTCTCATTCAGCGATGATGAAATACGCACCTTTACTCCACGGTTGACAGCATTGATCAGCGCTTCATAGGCGCCTGACCTTTTCAAGTGAAGGATTCCCCAATTGCCCAGAAGCATCCAGACATTGCTTTCGGCTTCATTCAAGATTGATTGGAGGTTTGCCATGATGGAATGACGGTCTTTTAGAACACTGAAATTCGCCTCTGCTTGAGGGGCGTTGTAGGACAACAACGCTGATTGCTTACCTTCTTTCATTGCATCGAGGTGTTCTTGCATTCTCCTTAGGTCCATTTCCGAACGCTGAATCAACAGGGCAAACACTTCTTCGATGCGAATTCCCTGGAACCTCATCGGCTTGTCGAGCGTCGCTTTAACGAGTCCCAATTCTTGCATTTTGCGGAGTGAATTGTATGCGTCCATTCTTGAAATGCCGATTCGCTTTCCAACTTCACTGGCCTTTGAAGGTGGGTGGGTGGCTAAATCCATTACAATTTGAGCCCGTTTCGCTTCTAAGCCACATTCAACCAAACGGGCAATGATGTCAGAAGTTTCATTTGAGTTCATACAATCACTTCTCGATCAAGCACGTCGTCTCTTTCTGTCTCGTTCCTTTTGAAGAATTGAACAGCGACGGATTTGGTCCCTGGCTCGAGCCACTTCTTCCTTGAGAAGCCCTCGAGGGATCGATTGCTCGAAGCATTTGATGGCATCGGGGTATCGCTCCATTTCAGCGTAGGCGCTTCCCATGTTGTAGAGAGTTTTTCCACGGACTTCAGCGGGGCGAATCAGCATTGCTTGATGGTAGGCTTCCACGCACTTGGGGTATTGTTCAAGGTAGTAGTATGCGTTGCCCTTTCCATTAAGGATTCGAATGAGCATGTCTTCATCATTGGCAAACGAAGGGATGGCTCGGTCAAAGGATGAAAGGGCTTTGTCATATTTTCCATCTTCAATCAACTGAACGCCTTGATTGTACCATGCAATGTCCTGATTTGCGATTGACATGGAATTGACTTCGCCAGTTGTTTGCACCGCAACCCTTGCTGCGGCATCGAGGGCCGCCTTTGCCAGGTCGACTTCGGGTTGTGGTGCAGCCTCAGGTTCTGTGCGTTGCACAGGAAGGGGTTGCATCAATGGGTCATTCGCTAAGTCGTAAGCCGGTGAAGGTGCTGGGGCTTCGACCGCTGGTTGTTGTGCGAATTCGGGTGCCTGCGGTTCATTGTTAAGGCCAAGTGCGCCCATGTAGAAATCTGCTGTTGCTTCATCTGGATGCGGTGGCTCTGGCGCTGCCGGCGGTGGTGGCGAGTAGGCAGGAGCAGGGTAGACTGGTTCAGGTGCCGGTTGAGTTGGCACGGACATTGCAGGAGCAGGGTAGGCTGGTTCAGGTGCCGGTTGAGTTGGCACTGACATTGCAGGTGCAGGGAAGGCTGGTACCGATTCGGCTTGAAGTGGAGCATCGGTTGGAAGCGGCACTGCTTGTTCGATTGGCTGAGGTGATTCCGATGTTGCTCCACCCAATGCGGTGGCTTTAGCGTGGCATTTTTGAGCCGTTTCTAAATCACCTGCGTTTTCAAGCGCTCGGGCAAGTCCTCGCCAGTTGTCTGGGTTTGTGCCATCGCTTTGGATGAGGGCCTTCCAGGTGGTTACGGCTTGAACATGATCGTTTGAAGCGGTGTGAGCGCGAGCATGGAGGGACGTGGCACCAACACCGAGCATCTGCAGTGCTTCTTGGGCCAAATGGGGGCCTTCGGGCAAGGTTGGGGGTAGCCCTTGGGCTGATTCAATGACGTTTGCTTCTCCTTCTGCAAGACCAATTAAGACCTCTATCATTTGCGTACGAACGGCGTTGTTCGCATCGGAAGAAAGCACCGAGCGTGTTGCAACAAGATAATTTTCGATGTCGCCAGTTTCGTAGCACAGCATGCTGCATTTAAGTGAGGCTTTGAGGTAATCGGGTTGGGCTCCAATTGCGCTCATGTAAGATGCAATGGCTTGTTGGTGCTCACCGCGTCGTTGATGAATTGAACCGAGGTTGAACCATCCGCTCGCTTGGGTAGGGTCGAGGCTTTGCGCATGCATGAGGGCACTGATGGCATGGTCATCTAAATTCAAACGAGCCATAGCCCCCCCTGCAATCCGCCATGACGGTGCGTGTTGAGCACCGATGGTCTTCAAGTGGGGTTTCAGAAGGTTAAGCGCATCGGCAGCGGCGCCCGCTTTGATCAATTCCGTGGCTTGTTCTACCAAACTGTCAAGGTTGATTGCTTCGGTTTGAGGCACTGCGACAGCTTCCACAGCCGGTGCTGGAGTTGGGGCCGCAATTGGTTGCGATCCGGGCAGAGGGACTCCTTTAGGTTCCGCAGTTGTTACCGGTTTTACCGTTTCATGCAATAAAGCCGGTTGACCCTGAAGATTGATCTCCACAACTTCAGTTGCCGCAACCACTTCAGCAGCGGCCATCAATTCACTGAACTCCAAGTTTTCATTGCCGTCATCATGGTGCACCGCTTCTGCCAAGACCGCTTCGCGATCGGTTGCACCGGTTTCTTCCATAGCCTTCTTGACTTGGGCTTCGCTAAAGGATTGTGTTGGTTCAACGATTGGCATCGCTTCCATCTCGATGCTCTCAATGCTTCCTTGGCACCTCGATTGCAGTTCTGAGAGTGTTGGATGACCTGGGAAAAACACCAAAGCTCTTGTCGCCATTTCATAGGCTCCCTTTTCATCCCCAATTCGCTCAAGAAGTATAGCTAAATTAGCGGTCGCAGGAGCGTGCTCTTCATTGAGATCAAGGCAAATCTGGAAGGCTTGCCGCGCACCTCGTGCGTCTTGCTGGGCTTCAAGCAACACGCCTCGATTAAACCAAGCCATGTCGCATGAAGGGTCGATGGAAATGGCTTTGTTGAACGCAGCGAGCGCTTTTTTGGAGTCATTTTTCCGAGAAGATTCCTCGCCTTCTTGAAGCAAAGCATTGACTTCTTCTTCAACGGACATTTCTTCTTGATCGCCCTCATTTGTATTCATGTGGAGCCACGCTTCCGCAGCATCGAGAAGTTCTGTTTTGTTTAGGTATCCATTTTCATCACCGTCCATGGTTTTGGCAAAGGCGATGAATCCTTCTTCATCTTCGATATTTTGGTCCGCAAGCACTTGTCGAAGCACTTCGTCTGAATACTTCTTTTTCTCTTCGGGTTGTTCCGAGGGTTCGGCCATGGAAATACCCGCTGATTCAAGCGCAGCAGCCATGGAATCCATCACTGAATCAGCGACAGTATCATCCGAATTGTCATCTGACGGTGGATTGTTTTCATTGTCAGTGGCATCCATAATGGGTTCCCCAACTTAAAGGGGTTCACAGGGATGCATAAGGATTGCTTCTGTATGTGTTTAAATTACGACCTTAAATTGAAATGCTTTGGCGCCAACCCAGCGGCATGACCGAACAACCATTGCGCATCTTGGGACTCTCTGGCGAATACCGCCCCTCCTCCAAAAGTGGCATGATGATCACCCAAGCCCTTTCGATTGCCGAAGCAGCAGGAGCCGAAGTTCATTTCTGGGATTGCGACAAAAACCCCCTTCCCTTTGTCGGTGAAGACGGCTGTTGGGAGCATGAAAATGTGAAAGCATTTCAAGAATTAGCAAGTTCTTGCGATGGCTTTTTGGTCTGCTCACCGGAATACCACGGTACAATGTCTGGTGTTATGAAAAACACATTCGATTGGCTCTATGACAAGCACGTTGGAGGCAAAGCGTTTGGCCTCATGTGCACCCTCGGGGGCATGGAAAATTCAAACACCCTGAATCACATGAGAATTATGCTCCGGTGGCTCCACGCTTGGCCCGTTCCTGAACAATTGGCTGTCGGTCATGTCAAGGAAGCCTTTGACGATCATGGAGAACTCGCAAACGCAGCCACTGCAGAACGCCTCAACACCCTTGTGGAGTCTGTACTGCGCACTGCAACGATGCTCAAATCCGAATCGTGAGGCCTATGTCTTCCACGCGCCCTGCATTCGATGGCCTCTACGGGGGACGGTACATCCTTGTCGAGCCTGGTCGTTTTCTAATGGGTGACGCCGATGAACGTGGTTCAAAGACCGAACGCCCTGCCATTGAAACAGAGATTCTTGACCCTTTTTTTCTTGGAGAGCGCCCCGTTACTCAGGCCCACTGGCAATCTATTATGGGGCTTAATCCATCGAAATTTCAGGACGGTTGGGCCGCAGGCCTTCGGCCTGTAGAAATGATTTCATGGGATGATGCTCAAACCTTTATTTCCAAAATGAATGAAGCAGAACAAAACACCGTGCGGTTAGGACTGACCGGGACTTGGCGGCTACCCTCTGAGGCAGAATGGGAATACGCCGCACGTGCAAACACGGATTCTCGTTGGAGCTTCGGGGACCGTGATTCCGAATTAAATGATTATGGCTGGCATGCGGGAAACGCTGGTGCAACCACCCGGGAAGTTGGGCAAAAAAAGGCGAATCCATGGGGTTTCTTAGATCTCCACGGGCAAACAGGAGAATGGTGTCAAGATGATTATGCCCCCAACTACACGCAGCATTCTGGCACACAAAACGCTCACACTTCGAATCTGACTGGACGCAAAGTCCACAGAGGTGGTTCTTGGTTTACAGAATCGGACAGCACCCGAAGCCGTGCACGCGCTTCCGCATTGAGGGACCATCGAGGCGACGGTGTTGGTTTGCGTTTGGTTTGGTCGCCGAATGCAGAAGCCGCAGAACACATGGACGTGGATGCATGATGACCCTCTACCATAATCCTCGATGCTCGAAATCGCGCCAAGCGCTCGCGATGTGCGAAGCATCGTCGCTGGATGTGCAAATTCATCTTTACCTCAACAAACCTCTTTCAAGTGAGGAATTGCGCTCTATTTTATCTCGCCTTCATGGGCCACTCAAGAACGCCATTCGCTTGAAAGACCCGAAATTTAAATCTGTGGATTCTTCGACGTTAGAACCTGCAAATCTTGAATCTGTTGTTGACTTTTTGAGCAAACACGGCCATCTCATGGAGCGTCCCCTTTTGGATACAGGATCGATCAGTTGTGTTGGTCGGCCGGTAGAGTTGCTTCTCCCGTTTCTTTGACCGTTGGTTCTCCATCAAGTGGTTCTGCGTCGATTTTCATGCCCTCTGCGAGCGCTGCTAATGTTTGATGTTCCGGAACTGCACCTGGCCCTATGGACCATTTACTCGTGAATTCTGTAGAAAGTACCGTCATTAAATTTCTTCTCTTGAGTGCGTCAATTCCTGATGCTGTGCGATCGACAACAGGCGCCATTTCTTCTTGAAATACCTCGTTCATTTGGTAGCATATTTCTTCGAATGTACGCCTTCCATTGGCTAATTCCCAAAGCATGCTGTTTTTTGGATCAAGAGGCCTACGCACTTCCCTCGGTGCTCGAAACAAGCGCGCCAGGATTCGCTCAAAGCGATTGAATCGTTTTTCAATCCTCAATACAATTCGTCGACCACTTACGCCATCGAGGTCGGGATGTGCTCCAGCCTCACCGTAGCGGCCCCACCAGACTGGGACTCGGCAAGGATAAGTGCCAGCATAGGCGTGTTTGCTCACATCCACTATATCCATCATCTCACCTCAAAATTCCAAAAGAGTCCACAAAAGAAGGGTTGTCATGGAAACGACACCTAACAATGCAGAAAGGCGAGTTGCTTCAACCCGTTCGGTGAAGTTTCTCAAAAACCATGTTGCTACGCCAAAAAACATAACCATGACCCATAGGCCATACCACGGGGCAGGGTATGTGGCCATGGCTTTCGGTCTTGGCGCTGATGTATCATGCTTGTCCTTCAAGGCGGTCAAGGTATTGTTGACCGTAGTGAGTCCACTGTTCCATTGTCCAACCGGTTGGCAGACCGGTGAGGGGGACGTCAGGACCATTGGCTGCAGGTGCAGGTGCCTCTGCTGCTTGCGCTTCAGGGGTGGGGGCTTGTTGTGCTGATATTGGTGGCCCAGTTGAGGCAGGTGGTCCACTGGTCTGGAACTCATGCGGCTCTATTTTTGGTTCGTCCACAAATTCTTCCTTGCTTCGCCGTCGAAGCAAGACGCTCATTAGGAAAATAAATGCCATGAGGACACCACCTCCGCCGGCAACGGCACCTACATTCATCGAAGTTTGGTCTGTGGTGCGTTCAGAAAAGGAATACGCTTGGCTGCTTTGCCACGTACGGGCCCCATCTTGTGTCTCGAGCTGGAACGTTACAATGCCTCCTAACGGGCCGCCTAGGCGGTGAAGGGTGCATGGAACATCTGACAATTGAGGCGCCACATGGCCAGGTTCGAAAGTTAGATTTTGACCTTCCCGATCAACAAGGATGCCATTGCACACCATTTGCCATGATTCGGGCAAAGTTGTCCGTAAGGTAAGTTCCTCTCGCTGACTTGAGGTGCTGGTGATGTTGACAAACAACGGAACACCAGTTCCAGTCGGATATACATCATCGGTTCCCATACTGAGCGATGCTCCAATTTGGCGTTGTTGGTCCACGATAATCAACGCTTCATGCCTTAATTCATACGGCTGCATCTCGGCGTTCAATCCTGCAATGACTTCAAACGAAACGACAATCCTTGTGTTGAGAATCATAGTGTCCGGCAGAATGAGATCCACTGTCAATGTTGTGGATTGGTTGGGCAAGAGCATCATCGTCACCGCCTCACCTACAGATTTTGAAGCCCCTCCTTTGCTTGTCGTGAAGAACGCGATTATGTTTTCCTCAGGCGGTGAACTGGAAAAGGTTGCGAGAACAATGATTCCATCATCGGCAGCGTTTCCGATGTTTCGTAAGGTCGCGTTTACGCTCACTGTGTCGCCAACCATTGCCGATTGAGATTGAGCTGAACCGACAAGGTCTGGAATTCGTACTGAAGCTGTGATGGTATCGAAGGTGACGCTGTTGTCTTCAATGTGGATGTCTTCAAATCCGATAGCGTTTGAAACCATGATGGAAATGGTGTGAATTTCACTTGCCGCCTCTTCACTCGGTACAAAAATCCACATTTCGACCGTTGCGTTGTTGTTCAAATCGTAGGGTGCTGAGAGGGCGATGGAATCAGTCACATTGTCCCCATTGACTTTAATCCAAGTGTTCCAAGCAGATGGCAGTCCATCGGCTGCTACGATAGCATCGATTGGTCCATTGCCTTTGTTGACGATTTCGAGGAGCACCTTATTGGCGGTGCCTGGTCTCAATTTGTCAGGTGTTTCTAAGAGGGTGATTGAAAGATCGCTAATGGTTCGAACGACGATGCTGTCAAACGAATCACCGCTGATGGACATGCCACTGCGCTTCGAGGTGATGGTTGGCGTAAGTGAAGGTGCTTTGTCACCTGCTTGCCCAGTTTCAGGAGCAGTCACCTTCACGGTGAACGTGGTGCTTGCGCCCGGATTTATGACGGCGTCGGGACGAGTTGGTTGTTCGATGGTCCACAAACCGACTGATCCATG
Organism: uncultured Candidatus Poseidoniales archaeon; assembly: GCA_905181785.1. Lineage (GTDB taxonomy): Archaea > Thermoplasmatota > Poseidoniia > Poseidoniales > Poseidoniaceae > MGIIa-L1. The sequence goes on along the minus strand of CAJIZC010000011.1, from coordinate 61,148 downwards.
AGTCACTTGCATCGAAAAGATATCTTGGCGCGTCGCATTGTTCCAAATGGTGAATTCTACAGTTTTTGTTTCACCCGCATCAACCAACCAATCGCGCATCATTTGGGTTGTCGTCATCCCAATGTACGCCTCACTGATCATCGATGCTGACACACTGATGTCCGCTTGGTGTTGCTTAGCGGTGTTGTTTTGTGATTGGGCTATGAGGGTGAAGGGTGCGACTGTATCCGGTGCAGCACTGGTTGGTACCGTCATTGTCAGGGCGACCTGCACAGGAGTGTCAGGTCGTACCATAATTGAGGTCGATTGAGTCCATGCCAATTGGACGGTCCATCCCTCTGGCAAAGCATCCTGTTCGATGGTCAAATCAAAAACGTCTGTTGCGTCCCCTATGTTTCGCACTTCAACAGTGAACGGGCAACTGTAGCCAGGGGGGCAGGTTGGTCGTATATCTGGTTGAACGATGAAAGGTTCTCGGTCAGGAAGAACTTGGAATTGAACAGGAAGTGTGGTGTTAATCGATTCATACTGGCTTGAAGTTCCGATGAACGTCATTTGTTCAAATCCAGTTGTTGCGTTCACATCTGGCCTGATTTTCACTTCGATGGTCTTCGATTCTCCGGGCGATAATAACACCCCTGTTTGTTCGTTGATCGAAACACCAGTAAGGTGTGCGAAATACACTTCCCAGCCAGATGGTAACCCATCAATGGACGGCAGAACATAATCGGAAATGTTCCCTTCATTCGTCAAACTTACTTGAACGCCCCCCCATTCATCAGGGAGGGACCCAATGGTGGAGATCCCTGCTGAGGAAATGGCGTATTCGATTGGTTTGACCTTTTGATCATACATGATGACAATGTCATCCAACCAAAAACCTACATCATTGCCACTGGCGTCCGCTGTGAAAACAAATCGGAACTTTGTTGCTGGTGAAAACCCACTTTGCGGTGCAGGAATCAGCGGTGAAGTGGCACCTTGGCTGTTGACAGAAAATGTCTGCCATGAGGCTCCGTCGATGAACACTTGGTCCACTGTACCCGCAATGTTGCCGAGTTGTGTGTTGGCGCCGGCGCTGTTTTGAACGTAAACTTTCAATTCATCCCCTGTTTGAGAACTACCGGTGTAAAAGAAACTCAAACCATTCGTTCTTAGGGGGTTTTCCACAGCATCAGACATGTCAAAAACAGGGGTTTCAAGAACGCTTGTTGTCGAAGAACTGTAGGCCATATCCACGCCATTTCCAGCATGGCATGCTGATGCTTCTGAAAGGGAAGTATCGCTGTTGATGCCCCACTCGTTTGTTGCCGTCCACTGCGTGAGATCGTCGCAATTGAAGTAATGAGAGGCAACGGTGAAATGGCGATACAGCGCATCGTTTGATGGTTGATCATCGGCAACACTGGATGTTGCTGTTACCTCCAGTGTATGGTTGCCTGAGTATGTCGGAGTGAATGTGATTCCAATGGTGTTGGAACTGCCGCCACTGAGGGATGACATTTGCTGAGTGGTGTTGGTCATCTCAAATTGTTGATATTCATTATGAAGTGTTTTCAACACCACATCGATGGTCCCGGATGAGGCTGTTCCTAAATTATCCACAGTGATCAAGGAATAAATGGGCACGTCGATGACAGCATCCACAACATAGAGTTCCGCAGGACGATTGAAGTTTGGAATGGGGTGGTTTGAAGAAAACATTCTGTAACGGCCCTCGTCGGCACTGGTGGTGTACGAAAACGATACATTGGTCACAGTAAGGTCGACACCTGTTGCTTTTGCGGAGGAGGTTTGAGATGGCTCATGTGAGGCATCAAGGTGGGACATTGGCGCGCATGCACTGAGGAGAAAAAGAACAACCAACAGAATTGCAGGCGTACGATTCATGGCGCTCGTGTTGCTACACTGCTTCAATGTATATGAGGGAAGTGGCGACTTCACTCGTCTTCTTTTTGGTGCCCTAAGGCCTCATTGATGTCCTGTTCGGATGCTTTCAACTTCACAGCATCTCGCTTTTCTTTTGCATTGGCTGCAAAGTAAACGGTGAACGAGGGAATGAGGACCATGGAGAAGCATCCAACCACTGCGGCTAAAGCCCACAAAAACTCTGTTGCTGCGTCGACTGAGAACGGTCCAATCGATGCAAATTCTTCGTTCACTGTGGTGATGGTCATGGCAGGGGCTGTTGACCTGTTGCCTTTTTCTATGATTTCCACCCTGATGAGAGAGGGTGAATGTTCGTATTCGATTGCATCCAAGGCCTTCTCTTTGGCTCCTGCTTCAGTTTGGGCGTAAACCGTTCCGTTTGAGCGGCGAGCGGGATCGGTACTCGTCAGAGCGATAATTGATATTTCTCCACCGTCTTCAGCGATGACGGAATGCGTGGTGTTTTTCTGACAGGAGTCTCGACAACTGAATCCATCAGCTCCGTCCACGCCTAGTTTTTGATGGCTGAATAGACCGGCCCCGTTGATCAGCCGCACTTCCGCTCCGTTGGAAAGTTCAACCGCAGTGAGGTTGACCCAAGTCAAATTTGCACCGTCGGCGGGCACGGACCATGTCCAAGTGGTTGTGTTTGTGTCTTCCTGGTAGATGCGAACTGGATCAATATTTTCATGAGTGGTGAGGGTGGATTCTGTATCATAGAGGTAGTAAGATGGCGAGACTGTGGCGCCATAAACAGCGTATGAAAGCATGAATATGAGGGTGAAAGAAAGACCTAATAGCGTCCGCAACAGGTTGGGGTTTTGGGCTAATGCCTTCCTCATCAACCCCTGCAAGACAGGGCCCTTCATCAACCCTTGTCTGGGGGATAGAACCCCTGTGAAAAGAGGGCACAGCGAGAGTTCACGAGGTGCTGGTGACCCGCTCTCTTCATATAGGGGCGTAAGGTCGGCAAATTGCTTGGTGTTTTGTCTTGACGACTCTCTATGATATTCCCGCAGAAATGTTGAACCCCGCACTTGCTGCGCGATTGGCTGAAGAAAAGGCCGTGGAAACCCCAGAATGGGCTGAATTTGTCAAAACTGGTGTTTCACGAGAGCGCCCACCAAGCCAAGATAACTGGTGGTTCCTTCGATCCGCTGCACTCATGCGCAAGCTCGCACGTGAAGGACCAATGGGCGTAACCCACTTGTCCCAAGCCTACGGTGGACGCAAGGACAACGGCGCAGCACCAAACACCCCAGGTGTCGCATCACGCCACATCATCCGAACCGCACTCCAACAACTCGAAGCCTCCGGACTCGTCGAAAAAGTTCCAACACGAACCGTCGAGACCGAAGAAGGCCAACAACAACTCTACGCAGGTCGCCGCATCACAGCAGCCGGCCACAAAATGATTGACGCTGTCGCTCACTCTTGCCGGGCTGACGCAGACGAACATTACCCAGGACTTGCAAAGTACTGAAGAGGAAGTGAAGAGGGTGGCCAGCATGTCGACATCTCAAGATGACGAACTCAACATGATTCGCGAACAACGTCGCGCAGCCCTCCAACAACAGTTCGAAGCACAAGCCTCCCAACAGGCTGATGCAGAAGTTAAAGCTCAACAAGCACAGGTGGAAGCGGCGCAAATTGATGGTGTTATGCGAACGCTGCTTACCAACGATGCACGTGCACGCATTGCAACCGTTGCACTTGCGACCCCTGCACGGGCAGCATCGATCAAACAATCCATCCTCCAACTCCACCAACAGGGCAAATTCACCGCCCCCATGTCCGATGAGCAACTCAAGCAGTTGCTCGCTTCCCACTCGAAGAGCCGCCGTAGTGCGTCCATCCGAAGAATCTGAAAGGGTGCTCGAATATGTCTAGAAATAAACCAGCCGCAAAAAAAATCCGCCTGATGAAGGTGGGCAAGCAGAATCGGCGTGTCCCAGTTTGGGTCATGCTAAAGACCGACCGAAACACTGTGTCGCACCCAAAGCGACACCACTGGCGCCGTAGTAAGCTCCAACGCTGAGGTGAATATGTATGGTACGACCAAATGAATCAGAGCTAATTGTCCCACTCCGAAAGGCATGGGCCATCACCCGATACAAGCGCGCTCCACGTGCAATTCAAATCATCCGAGAACACGTCATCCAGCACCTCAAAGTGCGAGAAGACGAAGAAGTCTGGATTGACCCATCGGTCAACGAGCACATCTGGGCTCGTGGAATTGAAAACCCACCTCGCAAAATCAAGCTTCACGTGACCCGTCACGATGAACCTGATATTCCAATCGAAGTCAAACTATCCACGGAGTGATTAATTATGGGAAATATTCGACCAAGTTTTATCAAAATTCGAGCCATCCATCTTGTTGAAGATCATGGGGAGAAATTCACCGACGACTTCGACCACAACAAGAAAATGGTCCAACAACTCACAGATGTTGAGTCTAAGAAACTCCGCAACTGGATCGCTGGCTACGTGACCACATACCGACAACGCCGAGTCGACTGAGCAGGTGCTTTGACGTGGCATTGCGGGTCAACTGGGACCGCACTCCCGTTTCGATACACCACGACCGCAAGGCTGTCCTCGAAGGACTCATCCTTCATCTTCGCAACAAGCATGGTGTCCGTCGCCGTTCAATTGTCATGGAAGACAGGGAAGAGGGACCTGGGTTCCTCTTCTTTCTCTACCAAGCATGCGATCCAAGATGGATTGCTGCCTTCGATATCGGGTCCGTCCTCGAAGAGGAGTGAGAATGAATGGGTGACAGAGCAACACTCCCCTTGCCAACCTCGCCCTACAGCCTATCGATCGTGCTGATTGGCGTTTCCCATCCGGGCAACCTCGGGGCCGTGTGCCGTTCGATGCTCAACTATGGTTTTGTCAACTTGCGCCTTGTGGCTCCAAACTGTCAGGCAGATGACATTGAAGCAAGGAATCGGGCCAAACATGCCGGTAGAGTGCTCGACCAATGCACAACTTACGCCACCCTAGGAGAGGCGACTGCAGATGCTTCGATGGTGATTGGGACCTCTGGAAAAAGAGAAATTGGAGCCAAAACTAATTTTCGTCACTTCGTTTACCCTTGGGAGTTGGCAGAGCGCGTCAATGATTTCAACGGGCATGTCTGCCTCGTTTTTGGTGAAGAAGGAAAGGGAATGTCAACTGAAGACTTGGCCAAATGCGATTATTTAGTGACCCTACCGACATGGGAAGGTTACCCGATTGCTAACCTTTCACACGCCGTAAATGCCTGCGTATACGAACTGCATCGCTACCGTGTGATCAATGCACAAGGAAAGGAAGCGGGAATGCCAGATGTTGTTCCCCTCGAACGTGCGCTTCACCCGGAACTGAAACAGGTGTTGTTGCAAACCGTAAAGGAACTCGCAGGAGCGTTACCGGGAAACGATGAACGAAGGCAAAGTTTCCAACAATCGCTGATGCGTTCAATCATGCGTTCAATGCCAACTCAAGGGGAGGCCACTCGAATGATTGGCGGCTTACTTGATGCTACAACTGCCATTCAATTCGTAGAAGGCAACGAAACTTGGCGGAGCCAACGCCGTCGGAAAATCAGTCCCGAAGAGGAATGAGACCACTCACGCATACCAGGTAGCAATGCTCTTCGGTGTTTCTCTCACGTGCATAGCGACCAATTTCAATCGGTTGCCATACGCAGAAACAATGTGAGGATGCACCTGGTCAAAAGCCCACTTGGCAAGATTCTCTGCTGTTGGTATGAACGAAACAACCAGGGTTCGGTGCCCATCTTCCATGCATGCAAGTGCTGCAAGTGCCTGCTCATCGTGTTCATAGACAACGAAAGCGTGATCGATGACGTCGTGGACATGAACCATCAAGATTTCACTTACATCAGAGAAATCCATTACCATGCCTTCATCTGAAGCACCGCTTTCTTGAACCACGTCACCTTCAATTTCGGCTTCAAATCTGTATCGATGGCCATGCATGTGTCGGCACTTGCTCTTGTGGTTTGGGACTCGATGGCCGGTATCAGTTTCGACGTATCTGCGGATTCTTGTTGTCATTCTTCCATCTCCTCGAAGTTCAATGATGCTGAATTGATGCAATATCTGTTGCCTCCATGCTTTCGTGGCCCATCTTCAAAGATGTGCCCGAGGTGAGCATCACATTTGGTGCAGCGGACTTCAACCCGGAGCATGCCAAAAGTACGATCCTCAATTTGAACGATACCAGCTCTTCCGTGCTCGCTGTGGAATGAGGGCCAGCCACAGCCTGAATCAAACTTCATAGCCGATGTGAAGAGAACATGGCCACAGCAGACGCATGTGTATGTGCCCTTGCGTTTCTCGTCCCAATAGATTCCCGTGAAGGCTTGCTCAGTCCCGCTGTTGCGCGTGACATGGTATTGCAACTCTGATAATTTTTCCTTGTAGTAAGCATCTTTGTGCTTCCGCTCAGTTTCTAGGGCTGCTTTCAGAACGACCCCCCAAGGTTCAACATATTCGATAGGATCAACTAAATCCAGCGCATTGAAGGCTAATATGCGTTCAACATCTGAGCCGCTTCGCCCCGAACTCCGGCCGTTTTCATCTGGATTGTAGGAGGTGATTGTGTTCTCAAACACCTTGTCAAAATTCAGTTCAAGCAGATCGCAAGCCCTTAGTGCATCTTTCAAGATGGTCACCTTATTTCCGTTCAAATAAGGAAGTTCAAACCTCACCCGTTCGCTGTCCCAGTTACCAATTGCAAAGGCGTGTTCCAATGCAGTGTAAAATTCCGGACGACAATCGGGGTATATTTCATGGTCACCCGAATGAACACCCAGTGCAATCGAAACGTCAGTGGATTCCCTTGAGGAAATCGAAAGGGCGTGACCATAGAGAATTGATGCAAAAATAGCGTTTCGATTTGGTACAACCGTGGCCTTCATTTGCTCTTCTTCATAGTGGCCTTCAGGGATTTCCGCTCCTCCATCAAGCAAAGCGGAATCAAACAGGCTCATTGCACCGGTTAAATCCACTACAGTATGATCTACGCTGGCTCCTTTAGAACGTAGATATTCGATGTTTTGTTGAGCCCTTTGGAGCTCGACGCTGTGCTTTTGACCGTATCTGTATGAGATACAACTGACCTTTGAGCCATCAGCCAAAAGGCGAACCAGCAACGCCGTAGAATCCATGCCTCCAGAAAGGGCCATGACAGAGCGCTTTGACATTAATCCACACCCATCCATTTGTGTGTTTGTAGACTTAAACGCCACGGAGCGTTCGTTTTGACGACCGCTTCGGTTTCGGCGAAGTTCTTACCGTTCCATTCCACACTCTCGGTGTCCATGTAGCACGGTTGAAGGAAATGATGTTTGAACCCTTGTTGCAGACCGCTGTATATTTCTAGGTCTTGGCCGACATAGACGCATTTGAGTTCGTCCCCCGTTCGCTGGCGTATTTTGACATCTGGGTACATCTGGTCTTTTGGGGAAACGCAAATCCAATCAATCAATCCCTCAGGGATTTCAATGGTTCCGTTCGTTTCCACTGATAAAACGTAACCGCGTGCTTTCAACAGCCGGTGAAGGGGCCACAGATCGTGAAGCATCGGCTCCCCTCCGGTGAAGATGATTCGCTTGCAATCAAACGCCATAATTTCGGCAAGAATGTCAATTGCATTCATGTTTTTGAAGGTCATAAAGTCCGTATCGCACCACTCGCAACGCAAATTGCATGTTCCCAATCGAACGAATACGTGCGGTATACCGGCGTGAAACCCTTCTCCTTGTACCGAATGAAAAATCTCGACAATCGGATAGACCATTGCCAGGTCTGTTGGATTGTCCACTGGCGCATCCCCAGCGATGTGGCAGGACTCTTCATCGCTCATTGACTCACTTCACAAGGGGCGGGCTTGAATCAATTGCATGAGCTCTTGACGTGCTTCTGGTCGTTCGAAGAACACGCCTCGCATGGCGGAGGTTGTCATCACTGAATTTTGCTTTTTCACACCGCGGCAGCGCATGCAGCCATGAGATGCTTCGATGATGACGGCGGCACCAAGCGGGGCCAAATGCTTCTCCAGATCATCAGCAATGCCTTTTGTGATTCGTTCCTGGTTTTGAAGGCGGCGAGCGTGCAAATCAATGATGCGGGCTAATTTGCTGATGCCAACAATCCGTTCGACCGGAATGTATGCAATATGGGCGCGCCCATTAAACGGTTGAAGATGATGCTCGCAGGTTGAATGGAATTCTATGTCGCGCAACAGCACAATTCCGTCATAACCCTCGCCGTTAAATGTTGAATCAAGAAGATCAGCAGCCTTTAGATTGTATCCTGCAAACAATTCGTCCCATGAATCGATTACACGCTGGGGGGTCTTAGCCAACCCTTCGCGTTGTGGATCGTCTTCCAAGTAACCCAAGAGGGTCAATACGGCTTGTTCTGCTTCTGTTCGTGTTACCATGTTTCATTCCACCTGACGCCCGTGTCGTGCATCAATCTCATCCAACTGGTCGAGGAGTTTCCGGCAAGCTGTGCGAACGGCATCAGCTAGGCTCACGAACTTGTGATCATCGCCAACATGCTTTCGCAAATCTTCAACCAACTCGGCTGGCATGTCCAGAGATATTTTGGGCATGTTCTGGGGTTGAATGACCACTGTTTAAGTATTACCCTAGTATTACCTGAGTATTATTCCTGCTTGAATGGAAGAGTCATTCTTGATTTGAAGATAGCCCCTTCCCATCTCCGGACAAGCGAATGTTCAAGTCATCCCGTATGGGACATCACCTTGATGACAGCAAAGTTGCAACCTCATGAAGCACTTGAGCACCTGCAAAACCTCCGTTTGAATACGGGGGAAATGGACACAAAAGGGCTGTCTGATGAGGTCATTGCACGCTTTTGTGAACTTGATCCAAAGCTCACTCAAGCCATCGCCGAAGCGACAACACGGTTTGACGAGGTTGTATCTGAGTTTGGCCTCGAAACCCTTCAACACACAGAGGCAGAACTTGTCAAGGTTCTCCAACATGATTACGTAAATTTCTACGCGCCTGCTACTGTGAATCCATACATTGCCCTTGCAGGACGAGGACCGTGGATTGTCACCGCTTACGGTGCTGTACTGCACGACAACGGCGGCTACGGCATGCTTGGCGCAGGGCATGGCCCTGAAGCCGTCATCGAAGCCATGTCTGGAAATTGGGTCATGGCCAATGTTATGACGCCTTCCTTCAGTCAAAAGCGCCTTGCTGAACGTCTCGAGCGAGAACTTGGCCACACGCGTGGTTTTTGCCCCTTTACCAAATTTATTTGCATGAACAGCGGTTCAGAATCCGTAACGGTCAGCCTTCGAATTGCAGATGTCAATGCACGCACCCACACAGGGCCTGGTGGGAAGCACGAAGGAAAAGAAATCAAACTTCTTGCCATCGAAAAAGCCTTCCACGGTCGCACAGACCGACCTGCCCAAATATCCCATTCGTGTAAGGGTTCATACGACAAAAACCTAGCAACTTTCAGGGACCGAGATAATTTGCTTCTTGTTCCCGCAAATGATATTGCATCTCTCGAGGCAATGTTTCAGCGCGCAGATGATGAAAATTGGTTCATTGAATTGATGGCCATTGAGCCGGTTCAGGGCGAAGGCAATCCCGGAGCATGCGTTGACCGTGAATTTTACGATGCTGCTCGTCGTCTCACCCTTGAACACGGTTCAATGCTGTTGGTCGATTCCATCCAAGCAGGGATCCGTGGCCAAGGATGCTTGTCCATTATTGATTATGACGGGTTCCAAGATGCAGAGGTCCCTGACCTCGAAACATGGTCCAAGGCACTGAACGCAGGACAGTATCCACTCTCCGTTCTTGGAATGAATGAACGGGCTGCTGACAACTACGTGGTCGGAATCTATGGCAACACGATGACAACAAATCCAAGAGCGCTCGAAACGGCTTGCGCTGTGCTTGATAGCATGACTCCCGAACTGCGAGCCAACATCAAAGATCGTGGTGACGAATTTGTCGAGAAACTCATTGCACTGGGCGAAGAAATGCCAGGCATCATTACGAAAGTGCAAGGAACAGGGCTTCTCCTCAGTGCTGAACTCGTGCCGGAACAATTTCCAGTCGTTGGATTTGACGCCGTTGAACCATGGTGCCGTCGTCACGGATTAGGCGTCATTCATGGTGGAAGCAATGCGCTAAGGTTCACCCCGCACTTTTCCATCACTTCAGAAGAAATCGACCTCATCATCGATGTGGTAAGGGATTCCTTTGTAGCGTTCTCTGCTTGATTAAGAAAGACTTGTCACAATGTCTTCTCGGTTGAACTGCCTGCTTGCATAGTAGGCTGCTAATGCTGCATAGACGATGCTTGTGCCTGCCCAAATGAGGATGTGTTCTGCGATGACTCTGTTCATCAGCAGTTCGCGAAGTGCCAACAGGATGTTAACGACTGGTATAGCGAACCAAAACGATTCAATGCCGTCGAGGTTAATGACCTGTGTGAACAACGCTGGGAAGACAATCAGCAACAGCATTGGTGCCAATATTGATCCTGCCTCTTTGACGCTGTGAGAGCGCATGGCTAAGGCCAGTTCTATGGCTACCACCATGATTGCAAACAACAAAATCGCTGCCACAATTAATGCAACGGTCAAAACAGAGAGTTCGGGCAAGCCAATCACGCTGGACGACGCAAGATAGCCAATGGCAAACAAGAGCCCACAGATTTGCAAGACCACGCCTACACCGGTAATTGTGGCGACCGCGACCCATTTCCCGAGCAGCAATTCCATCCTTGTGCAAGGCAGGCACAGGAGGGCTTCCAGCGTACCTCTCTCCCGCTCACCAGCGGTCATGTCAATGGATGGTTGCAGTGCACTGGAATAGGTCCAAATGGCAAGAACCAACGGAATGAACAGGGACAAAAGCATGCCTGCTTGTTCTCCACTGGTTGCCACATCGCTTTGGCTTACGTCACCATCCCAACGCAATGGATCAAGGGTTGTGTTGACATCAAGGCCTGAATCGACAATCCTTCGTTCGACTTCTTCGGATTCCCAAGTGCTTAGGGCATCGAGCAACCTGTTCCAAGCTTCGTTGGAACGCTCTGACGTCGAAAGATGCAAAATGGCATAGTTCCATGTTGAATTATCTTGTTCAAACCTTAGCACTGCGTCAACAGACAAGTTTCGAACGCGGTCTAAATCTTCACCTGGTTCTGAGAGCACGGTCAGGTTTGGTAATTCTTCGTAGACAATCTGTATGCTTACATTGTGGATCGCTTGTTCAAGGCTTGGTTCCATCAAATCGGTTTGGACAATGACCGTTAACTCAAGAGCGTCTAATTCCGCAGCTTCAGATTCCAAAAGCACAGGAAAGAGAATGAACAGCAATGGGAACATCAGCAAAGGAATGACGATGATGGCCATGATGGTCCGCCAATCGCGAACAAATTCCACCAGCTCCTTCTTCGCAATTGCCTTGATGCGATAGGTTGTCAATTCACTCATCTTCATTCACCTCCAAAGCGGGTGTTGCTGGTGGTTTTGGTGTGAAAAAAGATCGCCACATGCCTGTGAATCGTCCTTCCTTCTCGTCATCTTCTTGCCGTTGCCTCGCGGTGTCTTTAGTGAGGGCGACGTATGCATCCTCTAAGGAAGTTGAATTGGTTGACTTGAGAAGTTCTTCGGGGGATCCATCAGCACGAACTTCACCGTTGTGGACGATGACGATGCGGTCGCAAACTTGTTCGGCTTCTGCAAGTTGGTGTGTGGAATAAATCACCGTTCCGCCCTCGTTTTTCAACTGGTGGACCAACCTTCTCACGGTTCTTGCGCTCGTGATGTCTAACCCTGCAGTGGGTTCGTCAAGGAGAAGAATGGACGGACCGTGGGCCAAGGCTCTCAGTAAAGCAGTCTTCTGGCGCATACCACGGCTAAATCCCTTGGTGTGACGGCCCAGACTGTCCACCATGTCGAGGTGTTGTGCGAACTTGGCTGTACGGGCCCAAGCATCCTTGTCAGAAATGCCGTGCATTCTTGAGTGGTAACGTATATTTTCCCATGCAGTGAGTCTAGAGTAAAGGCCAGTGGACTCTGGCACCACGCCGAGGGCTTGTCGCATTTTTGTAACTGGATTGCCGTCTGCGAGCAACACTGTTCCAGAAGTTGGCGTATACACACCCGCCATAAGCCGGAGAAGGGTTGTTTTTCCAGCACCATTGCTGCCTACAAGGCCTACAACTTCACCCGCGTTGATATCGAGGTCAACCCTGTCAAGAGCTTGCAAATCACCGAAGGATTTCGACACACTGGTCAGCGTTAACAGCGGTTGCATGTTTTTCACCTCACGATGCTCTACCAGATTCAACTGCTGAATCGAGGCCAGGATGTTTCTCCTCAAGATGGCACGCTCGAATCAGTTGCTGCTTCAGTTGTTCAAATATTTCTTGTTGGGGGACGCCCATTTCTACGAGGTTTCCGATCATGTTGAACGCCCCTTGTATCGCACCTGCGTCCAGGTATGCATCGTTCGAAATAGCACCTGATTGGCGAAGAACATCAAGGCGGTCAGCGATGTACTGAGCCTCCTTGCGTACCCGAGGCCCATCAACGTGGGCTAAGGCGATGAATGTGTCAACACATGTGCGCATGATGGCATCTTTGATGCGCACGATTATGATGGTTACCCTTTGAGGTGATGGAATATCCTTCAACGGGGCGATTCTGTCAATTCGACCAGAACGCCACCCGTCGATTTTGGATGTACAAAGGCAATTCGTTTTCCACCGGCACCCATTCTCGGTTTCTCATCGATCATGACGATACCGTTTTCCTTTAGGTGCTGAATGAGTCCAAGTAAATCACCAACTCGGAAGCAAATTTGCTGCACACCGGGCCCCCTCTTTGCGAGGAATCGCCCAATTGGGGTGTCCTCTGATGTTGGTTCTAGCAGTTCAACCATTGGTGGATGGGCACTGGATTTCGTAGGTTCATGCGAGGTTGAAAAAAAACGGGTGGTGACCCCTTGATCTTCGACCGTTTCGTCCTCAGCTGCTTGGGCAAGACCAAGCAGATTCCAAAAATCAGATGCACCATCCAATTCCGCTGTGGCTATTCCAATATGATCAATATAAATCGGTCCAAATTTCATAGCGTCACCTCAGAATCCACTCGGTGCCATCCACGTGCCAAACACATCTTTCATTGCTTGCATAATTTCTCCAAGCGTGCACCCTGCCTTCACGGCTTCAATGACGAGCGGGAAGAGGTTTTTCTCACCTGCGGCAGCAGCGCGAATCTTGCCCAGGTGGCCTTCACAATCTTGTTCGTCTCGATTGCTTCGCAACGCATTCAGTTTTTTACACTGGGCTTCGCCAACCGTGGGATCGAGTTTCAACACTTCTGGCGTTGATGTTTCTTCCATGACACCATGATTGACGCCTACAATGAGGCGAGAGCCAGCTTCGACATCATTGAGGTGCGCATAGGCTGCGTTGTGGATTTCACGTTGCTGCCAACCTTGCTCAATTGCTTTCATGGCACCTCCAAGGGACTCAATGGTCTTTATTTGGGCCAATGCTTCATCATGAATGCGCTTTGTCAATTGCTCGACGTGGTACGAGCCACCGAGTGGGTCCACAACATCAGCAGCCCCACTTTCTTCAGCGATAATTTGTTGGGTTCGCAAGGCCACAGTTGCGGATTTTTCCGTAGGCAATCCGAGCGCCTCGTCGTATGAATTCGTGTGGAGGCTTTGGGTTCCACCACAGACTGCCGCCAAGGCTTGAATCGTTACCCTTGCCACGTTGTTGAGGGGCTGTTGGGCCGTGAGGCTCACCCCCGCGACCTGTGTGTGGAACCTCAACATAGCGGATTTAGGATTTTTCGGCTGGTACCGTTCGCTGATCAATTCATACCACAGCGTACGGGCTGCTCTAAACTTGGATGCTTCTTCAAAAAAGTCATTATGGCAATTGAAAAAGAACGAAAGTCTTGGCCCAAAAGTATCGATGTCCAGACCTGACTCAATAGCGGCATCCACATATTCCAAGGCATTGGCCAAGGTAAAGGCTACTTCCTGGACGGCTGTGGATCCGGCTTCACGAATATGGTATCCGGAAATTGAGATTGTATTCCAACGTGGAACTTCTGCCGCGCAGTATTCGAAGATATCCGTGATCAAACGCATGCTTTGTTTCGGAGGGAATACGTATGTGCCTCGTGCGATGTATTCCTTGAGAATATCATTTTGAATGGTTCCAAGAACTTCACTTGAAGCAACCCCTTGTTCCTCCGCCACCGCGATGTACATCGCAAGCAGAACCATTGCTGGAGCGTTGATTGTCATCGAAGTACTCACTTTGTCCAGCGGAATGCCTTGGAGCAATTCCCTCATGTCGTCAAGTTGTGAAATCGAAACACCAACTTTCCCAACTTCCCCATATGACATTTCGTCATCAGCATCTAAGCCAAGTTGTGTCGGTAAGTCAAACGCCACAGAGAGTCCTTTTTGCCCACGTTCAAGCAAGAGTTTGAACCGTTCGTTTGTGGCCGATGCACTCGAGAATCCCGCATATTGTCGCATGGTCCACAAACGAGACCGATACATTGTGGAGTGGATGCCACGCGTGTACGGCGGGCTTCCTGCTGATCCTAATTCGGTTTGTTCTGAACTTGCTTGACGAACCGTTTCGGATGTGCTTTGAAGCGGTAAATTGAGCCCGCTTAGGGTGTTCCACTGCTCCTTGCGTTCAGTGACCATGCCTTGCCCAAGAGGGCGGGCTTCATCAAGACTCGCTTGGTTCAATGGTCGTGGTGACCGTCTGGACCATGTGCATGGCCATGAGACAATTCCTCTTCTGATGCTTCACGGAGTTCCACAACCTCAACAGAGAATGTCAGCGACTGTCCAGCCAAAGCATGGTTGAAATCTGCCGTAACCGTCTCATCAGTAAGGCTGGTAATTGTGAACGGGGATGGCCCGTGTGGCATTTGAGCGACGAGCTGCATGCCAACTTCGAGGGTTGCTTCTTCTTCGAGTTGCTTGAATTGTTCCCGTGGAATCTCCATCACTGCCTCGTTGTCTCGGTCTCCATAAGCGCGGTCTGAGGTCAGGGTGAATTCCCTTCGCTCTCCAACTTTTGCTCCCATGATTTCTTCTTCAAAACCAGGGATCATTTGCTTATGTCCAACGAGGAATGACAAGGGGTCTCGTCCTTCGCTGCTGTCAAAGACTTCACCGTTCTCGGGGAGAGTTCCGGTATAATGTACGCTTGCTATCATGTTTTCATTGACTGTTAATTCTGCCATATCTTCACCTTCTTGTTGTCATTTTGTTGACCAGATCACGAATTCGTTGAGCCACGTCTTCGGGAAGAATTTCTTCAAGGACCTTCTGGTCGATGAATTCCATTGAATCGGCCACACCCATTCGCTCGCCCTTCGCCCAAACTTGCCCTAGGATATTAGAACGGTGCTCTTCAGGGATGTTGGGGTTGTCCAAGATATCTTTTGCAGCATACTTGTACTCCAAGTACTTTTGACGGTTCAGTTTTTTCTCTTGCTTTTGTCGGCCGCCACCTTTTTTGTCGTGACGTCGGCGTTTTCGTCGACGATCACTGGATGTTTTTACGACTGTTACGTCGACGTTTTTGAAGACGTTTTTAGCTGCGGATTCATCAACTTTAGAAGCCAGAGGTGTTACCACTGCAGTTGCTGTGGTTGATTCGACGCTGACCAACACAGGTTCGGTAACCGTTACAGGTTCTGCTTCTACTGGTTCGACAACAGGTTCAGAGTTTGCCTTGACTTTTGCCTTGGCATTTTGGCGGGATATTTCTGATTTTCTGCGAAGTTCAGCCATGCGATCTTCGTGGGACACCTGTGGTTGAGCAGGGGCTTGTTGTGCCACGGAGTTTGTCATTGTGGGGGAGTTCTTCCCGGGAACTGGTGATGATTGTGGTGCTTTGGATGAACCGCCTGATTGACGCTTCATTCTCTCCATAGCTTGTTTCTGTTTTTTGGCCAATTCCGACAATCCATCTGTGGTTTCGGCTTGGGGGGCTGCGGGTCGCGCAGGCGCTGCACGTCGTTCGCTGACCTTGCGATCGGTTTGCCGCTTATTGCGTTGAGCGGAGGCATTCGGTGCGAACGGATTGAAAGGTTCGTCCCGCTTTTTCCTTCCGCTGCGCTCGCTAATGTTGGTGGCCCCCGCTTTGTCCCACTTGTGACCGTATAAAAACCATGAGTGTTGGTTAGGACCGTTAAACCGCCCATGTCACGGGTGTTTGGTCCGTTCGAAGGTACTGATCAACAGCGCTTTGCTCATAGGTTGTCGTTCGCCCATGATTCAATTCAATATGGCCCAAAAGTGCAATCATTGACCCGTTATCGATGCAAAACATGCGCGGCGGGGCGTGAGATGTTGCCCCTCGTTCTTCGGACATAAGCGTGCACATTTCTCGCAATCGATTGTTGCATGCAACGCCGCCACCAAGCAAAAGTTCGTTTTTACCGGTGTGGGCGAGCGCTCGCTCTGCGATTTCCACACACGCAGCAAAGGCATGTTCCTGCAGCGACCAGCACACAGCACCCAATTCAGCTCCATTGTCCAGAAGGCGCTGCGCTGCTGTCATCACGCCTGAGAACGCCAAGTCCATTCCTCGGACGGCAAAGGGCAACTCGAGGCCATCGAGGCTGGCACCGGTGTTTTCAGCGAGCCACTGCGATGCAAGTTTTTCGATTACGGGTCCGCCGGGAAAAGGTATGCCTTGACCACGTGCAAACTTGTCCAACATGTTGCCAATGCCGATGTCGAG
This sequence comes from uncultured Candidatus Poseidoniales archaeon, assembly GCA_905181785.1. Classification (GTDB taxonomy): domain Archaea; phylum Thermoplasmatota; class Poseidoniia; order Poseidoniales; family Poseidoniaceae; genus MGIIa-L1. Next base: position 44,397 of record CAJIZC010000011.1, on the reverse strand, counting down.
GGTTTCACCAAGGACCCGGTAACGACCATCGAGGTGCGCTATGACCTGTGTATTTCCACCGGACACATACAGCAATATTGGATCCTGACAACCGCATTGCTGACGTCCAATTTCAATATGTGCGACGCAATGGTTGACGCCGATCAGCGGGACTTCCAATCGACTGGAAAGCCCCCTTGCAATCGCTGCCCCTACTCGGAGGCAAGGGCCGAGTCCCGGACCTTGAGAATACGCGACTGCACCTATGTCTGAATGGATGAGCTGGTTCTGTTTGAGAAGTTGGTCGAACAACAGCGCTGCTGCATCTTTGTGGTGGTCGGCGGCTTGACGCGGATGAATCCCTCCTTCATCGGGGCGGACCGTTGAGGAACTTGCCGGCGTGGGAGTGCCCTTCGAATCCACCAAACCAAAGGACAAGGTGTGTGCTGTGGATTCAATGCCCAGTGTCCATGCCCCCGTCATGGTTGGGACTAAGAGCCATTGTTCTTCAACCCTCAGCCCCAGCCCTCAACAATGCGGACCGTCTTGCTTGACCTTGGCCCGTTGGCCCACCTCTCTGGTGATGGACCACTCTGTGGGTCTGAAATGACCAACTATGAGTTATTGACAATGCCTGCTGGAAAAGGTATTGTTGTTATCGATGGCGTAATAGAATCTATTGAGGAATCATCGGAGCTCATGGAAGAATATGGAGGGGTTGAGGCTTCAACTGAACACGTCACTGTTGTTTCACTTGGCGGGGATGCGGTCGTTCCCGGGCTTGTGGATGGCCACAATCACCTGTTATGGGCGGGCGATCGTTCAAATGAAATTTCAATGAAGCAAAATGGCATGTCGTACCAAGCCATTGCCGCAAACGGTGGAGGGATACAACACACCGTCCGTCAGACAGCATCCGCCTCGAGGGATGCTTTGGTCGAACTCGGTTATCAGCGCATGAGGGCTGCCCTGCTTAACGGAACAACACACATGGAAACCAAGAGCGGCTATGGACTCACGACAGAACGTGAGTTGCTGTTGCTCGATGTAGCCGATCACCTCCAATCAATCAATCATCTGCCATCGATGGAACTCACTTGGTTAGGGGCCCATGACACGCCGATGAACCTTACACGTCCAGAATATGTGGAAGAGGTTCTAAGTCAACAATTGCCCGCAGTCTTGGACCAAGGGCTAGCCACTGCAGCGGATGTGTTCTGTGAACCTGGGTGGTTTACTGTCGAAGAAAGTGAAGACATTTTGCGTTCAGCAAAGTCTGGTGGCTTGCGCCAACGAATGCACATTGACGAATTTGTTGACGGCGGTGGAGGGGAACTTGCAGCCGAGTTAGGAGTGGTGACGGCCGATCACGCTCACCACACGTCGGTGGAAACGCGTATGAAAATGCAAGCCGCTGGTGTGAACACTGGATTCCTTCCAGGCACGCCTTACACCATGGGTGAACCTTGGCCCTCATTCAATCAAGCCATCGAGGACAACTTCTGCTGGTCGGTTGCCACAGATTTTAATCCAAATTGCAACATACTCAGTTTGCCATTCATTGGTTCCTTGTTGGTCCACCGGAACAAGGTGGATCCACTTGCAGCCCTTGTAGCATCAAGCCGCAACCCTTCCGAAACTTCACCTCACCCTGACGGGTTAGTTCACGGGCGAATTCAAGTGGGCGCCGCCGCCAACCTCAATGTCCTCAATGGCAACCAGTGGCAAAGCTGGTGCAACTCACCCGGTACCACACCGTTTAGAGCCACCATGCTAAATGGAAAACTCAACCATCACTGATTATGCATTAATTGCCTATGAAACAAAAGATAAAGGATTTGGAGTTGCATTTTCATGAGTCATAAAATCAAAAAGGTGTTCATTGAGACCGTCGTCTGTGGGGCAGCAAAAGGAAAGGGTGCTCGTTTTCTTCGAATGTTAGAAACGCGACAAGCATTCAAACGGCGCCAAGATGGGTGCCTTGCAGCTTGGGTCGCAAATTCGACGGATGGCACCGATATGGTTCTGGTTCAAACTGTCTTCAACGATCGGCAAGCATGGAAGAAAATTTCTGATGAGGTTCTGAAGGTGTTGGATGCAAAAGATGGTGGCTTGGAATCCGTTGTTGCTGGCCCACCATTGATTGGCATGTTCGAAATTGATCCACGTCATCTGAAATTAGAGTGACGTTTGGAAATACACTGTTTTCAACACCCCCTGCGCGTCGCATAATGTATGTTATACGACATTGGCCATGAATTGGGGTGAGGAACCTTCGTCACAGATTCTTGCACAGGCCCGCAGTAACCCGTTCAAGCGGGGTTCAGGGATTGATTCAATCAATGAATCACCAATATTGCCCTTCGAGGAGGGGTTCAGAGGTCGAAAACCTCTATTTTTTGGCAATTCTAATATTCCTTCATTTAAAATCGAAGCATCTATCAATTGTACCTCCCACCAGAGCGTGAGTCACATGGCAGCTGTCGAAGGTTTTTGTTTGAAATGCAAAACGTATGGATCCATCAAAGATGGTCAATTGATCAAGATGAAAAATGGCAGAACGCGCATGGCCGGCTATTGCTCCCAACCAGGCTGCACTGGAAAGATTTCCAAAATCGTAAGTTGAACCGATGCGTTTCAACCGATGCGATTTAATACACCTGTTCACAGGACAAATTACCTAGGGGCTCGTGGTCTAGGGGTTATGACGTCGCCTTGACATGGCGAAGATCGAGAGTTCAATTCTCTCCGAGCCCACCAGTTACTACTACAACACCATATGAATTTTGGATTAAAGCATTCTGATAGGCATTTGCAGTAGAGTTATACTCCGGTGGCAAAGAGTATTATTCAACGGAACTAAGGTCTTCAGGTTCGGGGAATTCAAGTTCATCCGGGTCCACGCGAGCGAGTGGAGGTTCGTCAACGTCTTCCATTGTGAAATCGGAAGAACCTCCGTCCCAATGCACAATCTCTTCTGTTTCTTCGAATGATTCTTCTGGTACAGCTTGGTCACCTGAGAGCGAATAAGCCGTTGGGTCAATTGGTGCGCGTTCGACTGGCGCAACTGTAGGGTTCGGATCTTTCCGTTCATCCATATGGATTCCAGCATGGAACGTCCCGCATTCAGCGCACCTCACGGTACCTTTTCGTTCTAAGCAGCCGCAACTTGGGCACGCTGCAAGACCCGCATATGCAGTCAGCGGGTCTGAACTCATTCAATCACTCCAAGAAAATATCTTCTTGATAACCCGTGATTTCTTCACCAGAACCATCTTCTTTGATGGTCACGGTGCCTTCATCATCGTCAAATTCTATGATTTTACCATAGACTTCTTCATCCTCAAGGGCTAAACCAATGTGGGATCCGATGTCGATTTCTTCGTCCGGTTCGTCTTCAGATTTTTCCTCTGAATCGTCATCTTCCCCAAGTTCATGTTCCTCAAAGGTATCTTCCAAAACCTCATCCATTTCTTCTTCAAGGGAATCATCTTCTTCCGATTCTTCGTCCTTATCTGCAGCGTCATCGTCCGATGAGACCTCTTCTGCAGCGTCATCGTCCGAGGAGACCTCTTCTGAAGCGTCGGATTGATCGTCTAAAACTTCCTTCATAGCACGGGAACGCGCTCTCCACGTAGCCATGAGAACCAAGTGCGCATACAGGCTACCAACGAGTGCTCCTGCGCCAAGAATCATGAATAGGATGCCATCCCAATAGAATCCTGCGGGCATGGACGAGGCATCACCTGCGAACGGGGTGAGTGAGTTTTTACAATCACCGACTTGATATTCGGGGTCACAGGCGTAAATATCACCGTTCACCAAATCATCTTGATGGATGAGGTTGCCCTTGATTTCGAGTTCCACTGTCCCTCCGGTCCCGTCAACAGAGAGTGGTCCGATTCCGCCAAATGCATTGAGCACCAAAAGGGCGATGAAAAGGCCAAACGCCAAGTGCATTAGGGGCCAAACAATATCGTTCCACTGCTTGCCCATCATGCTTTTTTGCAGGTTTGTTGGGAATGGTTTTTCCGTTTTTTGCCCCGATTCTTCTTCCATCAGTTCGTCAGCATCATCAAGTGCTTCTAGAGCGATAATAAATTCAAACATGTCAATTCTTCGATTTCCATCTCCGTCAACATCGATGAGGAAGTCTTCAATCTCCTCATAAGTTACTTCATCGTCCAGCAATGTTGTCAATGCATTTGTCAGTTCGGTAACGTCTGCGCCACCGTCTGCATCGCGGTCGAGTTTGGAAAAGAAATAATTTGGGGAAGTGCCTTCATCGTCCATAGCATCTGCAATTCTACGGATCAAGGGTATGCTTTCAGACACATCTTCGATTTCATCGCTATGTTCGTGATCGTCCTCTGTCCCCTCTTCATCATCATCTTCTGATTCATCTTCATCGGATTGTTCGGAAGAATCCTCTTCGATGGGTTCGGTGCTTTCTTCATCAGCCTCTTCCGATTCTACTTCAGTAGACTCTATTTCGGAGGGTTCATCATCGACCTCTTCGGTGTCATCTTCTTCGTGTTCTGTGTCAGCTTCCTCTTGAGTTTCTGTAGGTTCATCATCCGTTTCTTCTACGGATTCTTCTTCTTCGGCGTCAGATGACAACGTTTCCAGTTCGCTTGGAGGGAGTTCTTCGCCAGTAATGGTTGCGTGTAATTCCCCAAGATCCAGGCGTCCATCTCCGTCCGAATCGATGGTCTCAATCAGCCGCTCGACTTGCGACGGCGGGAGATCGGCGAGGTTTAAACTCAGCAAGCCAGTTTTCAGTTCGCTGGAATCAATTTGCCCGTCTCCATCGGTGTCGAACTTCTTGAACAGCATCGGAATTGTAATTCCAGTTGTGGCAAGCCAATTCCTCAACACATCGACGACATCATCTGCAATGAATACAGTCCCACAGTGGGTGCACTTGGTGGAATCTAACGGGACGAGGCCATGGCAAGCGCCACATTCGCCCAGTGCCTCATCAGAAACGCCGGAAAAAGAGATATTACACTCGGGGCATGCTTCAGAATCGATTGGAATAACGGCTCGACAAGCACCACATTCGCCTGTGGCAACTTCATCAGTCTTGTCTTCAGTCATAGGCACACCTATCTAACCGATGACAACAACGGATATAATGATTCATAGTCTTTCAACGGTTACCCGTACCAATGGAGCAGTTGGCAGAGGCGTTCAACGGGAGTGATTCGGTCACCAAAGGTCAGCTTTTCAGCTGTGAAATGGATGCTGGAAAATCCCTTTTCGAGTGGGTTGACCACCTAGGCCAAACCAGCAATGAGCACATCGTATTCGTGTCGAGGTTACCACACCGCAGGCTCTTGAATCAAATTGACATCTCTAAAGTAGAAACATATTGGATGACCCATCGAGTTGGGCAAGCTCATGTAGCACCGGATCTTGATGAACTCCACGCGCTCATCCACACAAGAATCTCAAACCACCATGGTCTTATCGTGGTTGAGGGTCTTGAATGGCTGGTGACCCTCCACGGTGAAACAACAGTGCTCAATTACATTCGAACACTTCGCGATGATTTGCACCGCACTCAATGGACCCTCATTCTCGCTATTGACCCTCTTGCATTCAATTCGATTTGGCTTGCTCGTTTCAGGAGGGAGGCTCCATTGATGTCCTACACTCATGAACATCTCGAGCCAATGATGGAACTCGAATCTGAAGTACTTGAAGCCGATTTGGTTGAAACGCTTCCAGTTACGGAAGAAGGATTGCCCGCTCTTGTCATGTTGAATCGGCTCCCGAAAAACGGGTTCACAAAGCAAATCCTCCGCAAACGAATTTTGCAGTGGAGGCGGATGGGATTGGATGTTTCTGAAGTAGAACCTGCACTTTATCTAGGCGATGATGAAGGATTTGAATTGTATGCATCCATCGAGTTGAAGGTGCGAACAGCTGTTGAACTAGAGCGTCAAATTGATGCTTGCAGCGAGGCGTTGAGCGCAAGTGAACTCACAACTGCTAAATTCCGACTTCGTCAACTCACCGGTTTTGATCAGATCAAGACCCTCATCGATGCACTTTAACGTGGTATTCGACCAAGTTCCGCTTCAATTCTGGCCAACCATGCCCCATCGTTGAGTTCCTCGGCGATTAAAATTAATTCCTTGCTTGTGCTTCGATCACCAGTTAGTGGTTGAGCAATCGTCCGTACGCGCTGCTTGAGAGCTGCGACAAATGGAGCCGGTTCAGTGGCTTCGAATTCAAGTGCTTCACAAGCAACAAATAATTCACAAGCCAACACTTCCGCGAGGCGCTGGGTTGCTTCGAGAAGGTTCCATGCAGCGGTTGCCCCCATGCTCACGTGGTCTTCTTGACCCGCTGAAGTACTGGTCGAAAAGGCGGCTCGCGGCATAACATGGCCGTGCAGTTCGGCGAGTGAAGCCCCGGCAACATATTGAACGATCATCAAACCTGATTCAAGTCCTGAATTTTGAGCTAAGAATGCCGGTAATCCACTGCGCGCCGGGTCCAACATTTGGTCAATTCTTCGTTCTGAAATGGAGCCTAATTCAAACAATGCTGCGCTCATGGAGTCAGCAGCAAGGGCGATCACTTCGCCATGGAAATTCCCTTGGGAAATCACTTCATGTGGCCCTGGATTCTGTGGATCAGGGAAAATCAGAGGGTTGTCTGTAGCGCTGTTGAGTTCAATTTCTAGTGTTTCTACAAGGGCGTGATAGCGTTGCAAGACCGCTCCGTGAACTTGAGGTGCACAACGAAAAGAGTATGCATCTTGAACCTGGTCGCAATCCGCATGGGATGCGAGAATGGGAGAATCCGCCATGATGGCCCTGATCCGTTCCGCAACAAGGCGTTGGCCTGGATGAGGCCGAGCTTGATGGACCCGTTCGTCTGATGGTTTGACGCTTGCTTTTCTTGCTTCCATCGATGTGCACAATATGAGATCTGCCAATGGCATGAGGGCGCTCAGCCGACGTTCTGCGAGCGTCATGAAGGCCAACATTTGACTCGTCCCATTGATCAGGGAGAGTCCGTCCTTAGCACGTAATTTTATGCCAATCATGCCTTTTTCTGTCAAAACTACCTTTGTTGGTACTGCCTGACCTTGTTCTGATAAAACTTCACCTTCCCCAAGCAAAGCAAGAGCCATGTGGGATAGGGGTGCGAGATCACCGCTTGCACCTAAACTGCCAATTCGGGGCACGTAGGGGATGATGTCGTGATTTAAGAATGAAACAAGTTGCTCTAGAACTTCAGGGTGAACACCGGAATGACCCTTCACGAGGGAGTTGATTCGGACGACCATCATTGCTCGGACCGAGGCTCGAGTCATTGGTTCTCCTAAGCCAGTTGCGTGTGAGCGAATCAGATTTGTCTGTAGCGTAGCCAAATCGTCAGGGGAGATGCGTTGATGGACAAGAGCGCCAAATCCCGTGTTAATTCCGTACACGGTTTCACCTCGCGCAAGAATGCCATCAACCACATCTCGTGCAATATTGACCCTCTGCCACGCAGCATCAGAAATGCTCACATCGGCATGGTTGGTGGCGACCCGTTCTACTTCTGCGGGTGTGAGTGTTGCTCCATCGAGTTGAACTGTCTGTCTCATTGTTTACCCGCTCCTTTGAATGTTTGATCAATCAAATCATCGCTTGCATGATGAGGGAGTGTAACATGCAACCGATCGTTCGCCTGCATGGCTCTTTTGATTGCAAAATCAGCGCCATCATTGCGCGCCCATGCTCGGCGGGCAACACCGTTGTTGACATCCCAGTGCAACATCGACTGGAGTTTTTCTTCACATGCTGGAGTCCCGTCCAAAAGCATTCCAAAACCACCGTTGATGACCTGCCCCCATCCAACGCCGCCTCCGTTGTGAAGGCTAACCCATGTTGCTCCTCGAAACGCATCACCGACGAAGTTCTGAACCGCCATATCGGCTGTCCACATGGAACCATCTCGAATGTTTGCGGTTTCTCTGTATGGGCTGTCGGTGCCTGATACATCATGGTGGTCGCGTCCAAGAACAATTGGTCCTGACAACTCACCGCTGGCTATGGCGCTGTTCATGGCTGAGGCTATGCGGCGGCGTCCTTCATCATCTGCATAGAGAATTCTCGCTTGGGATCCTACAACCATGTTGTTTTGGCCAGCCTCTGTAATCCATCGAATGTTGTCCTTCATTTGTTGTGTTATTTCGGTGGGTGCTGTGTCCAACATCTCCTCTAACACTTCCTTTGCAATCCTATCGGTGATCTCTAAATCTTTAGGATCGCCTGAGCAGCAGACCCAGCGATAAGGTCCGAATCCATAGTCGAAGCACATTGGTCCCATGATGTCTTCAACATAACTTGGGTACCGGAATGATCCGTCGTCATTCAACACATCTGCGCCAGCCCGGCTTGCTTCGAGGAGGAACGCATTGCCATAATCCCAGAAGTACATTCCATTGTTCGACATGGCGTTGACTGCTTCAGCATGCCGAATCAATGTCTTACGAACTTCTTCCGCAAAGACCGCTGGGTTATCAGACAGCATGGCAGCCGCCTCGTCGTATGGAATCCCGACCGGGAAATAACCACCTTGGAAGGGGTTGTGAAGGCTGGTTTGGTCGGAACCGAGGTCCACGTTGATGTTGCGCTCGACTAAACGCTCCCACAATTCCACGATGTTGCCAATAAAACCGATTGATTTTGCTTCTTTATTGTCAGCTGCCTCGACCATCCTGTCGATGGCCACATCGATCTCATCTGTTACCTCTGTTAACCAACCTTGTTCATGGCGCTTGTAAGCGGCATGGGCGTTTGATTCTGCCACAATGCATGATGCGCCGGCAATGACTGCGGCTTTTGCTTGGGCACCAGACATGCCTCCAAGACCAGAGGTTACGAATGTCACCCCACCGAGGCCCGCGTCCCCAGCGAGGCCTAAATGGGCCCTTGCGGCGTTCAAGAGTGTGATGGTTGTCCCGTGAACAATACCTTGAGGGCCAATGTACATGTAAGAGCCTGCGGTCATTTGCCCGTATTGCGTGACACCCATTGCGTTGAGGCGTTCGTAGTTGTCAGGCGTTGATTCGCTTGGAATCATCATGCCGTTTGTGACAACAACCCGTGGAGCGTGCGCATTCGATGGGAACAAACCCATGGGGTGGCCCGAATACATCACCAACGTTTGCTCGTCATCCATTTGCGAAAGGTATTGCATGCACAACCTGTATTGTGCCCAATTTTGAAACACGCTTCCGTTGCCACCATAGGTGATTAATTCGTGTGGGAACTGAGCAACGGCTGGATCCAGGTTGTTTTGAATCATCAACATAATCGATGCGGCGTGCATTGAGCGGGCAGGATATGCGTCGATTGGATGCGCCTTCATTTCGTATTCTGTGGGCCGGAACCGCCACATGACAATCCGGCCAAACGTGTTGAGTTCTTCCGCAAATTCTGGAGCTAAGATTTCATGGTGTGCGTCATCAAAGTATCTTAGTGCGTTGCGAAGGGCCAGTTTCTTTTCCTTTCTTGTTAGAATTTGACGACGGTGAGGTGCATGATCGACGTTTGGATCTAAACCGGGATGAACTGGCAATTCCTGGGGAATGCCCTCTGCAATATGGGCCCTCAAACCGCGGAATCCATCGCCCATGCCGCAACCAAACAGAACCCATCCTTGAGCGTTCGTATTGAGGGGTGTCTTGTCCTCATGCTCGGTTGGGTTCAGCGCGCCACATAGAGAAAAATGCTCCAGAGACCATCATAATCACTGAAAAAATCAAGAAACCATTCCGCAGTGTAAAGAACTCCTGTTCGAGAAGGTAGCCAGCAGCGGCGCTGGAGATGGAAAAGGCAATCGACATGAGCAACATATCCATGGAGAACACTCGTCCTCTCACCTCATCCTCGACCCATTGTTGTGTCAGAATGGTTGAAAGGACCCAATTGGCACCTGATGCTGAATGTGCCAGCATTACCAACGCCATGGTGAGGTATAATGAATAATCGAGTGTAAGGCCTACAAGGAAGTAAAACGCCCCTGAAACCATGACCAATATCCCCACTAGTGTGGGCCACCGTTCTTCATTGGTGAGGAATTTTCTTGCTGCAATTGGCCCAAGCCCGGTCCCTACACCTCTTGCGAAGAAGAAGATTCCAAACCCTAGGGCCATTCCAAATCCGTCGACATCCGATCCTGCAACCACCAAGAATACACCAGCCAATCCCCCCCCTGCGATGTTCCATGAAGACTTAGCAAAGACGATCCGTTGGAGGCGCTTTTCTCCAGCAATACGCGCCCAACCGTTTCTGATGTTGGATATTGCAGTGGAAAAAAGAGGACCTTTCATGCTTTCATCTATCTTTTGTGGAATGGTCAATTTGCGCAGTAAAAAGGCACTGAAGGCAAAAGTCACAGCATCGATGATGAATGCAGCGTTCGTACCGTAAAACTCCACTACGATACCACCCATCATGGCGCCAATGCACAATGCGGTGGACCAGCTTGCTGCATCAAGTGCGTTGGCAGTCGCCAGATGTTCAGGCGGAACGATGTTTGGTAGAGCGGCACGTTCTGCGGTCACGTACATGCCGTGGAGGATCATCATCAAACCGGTAAGAATGTAAATCCAAACGATGTCCTCTGGGCCATCAATCAACAAAAAGCAGAGTGCTAATGCGACTTGAATGAGGTTTGTCCACACCATGATAATCTTGCGATTGAAACGATCGGCAAGCAGACCTCCGAACGGCTGAAATGCAGCAAAACAAAGCATGCGCATGGTAAACAACAATCCGAGAAGAAATTCCGAATCTGTGTATTCGAAGATGATCAAGAACAGAGCAATGGTGTTGAACCATTCACCCAACATCGAGATGACAGATGCCGACCAAAGACGCCTGAATGCGTGGTTGGTTCGAATCAATTCGAGGTAACCGATTTGCTTCATTCTTCCTCATGCACCCTGTTGGTTGTGAGGTTGTCATCAATTGAGACAATGATCCATTTTGAAGTTGGCGTATTGGAACCGGCCGCAGTGGAATCGAGTGGCACGAGCGTGTTTGATTCTGGGAAGTAGGTGGCTATGTTTCCGCTCGGAATATCATAAGCAACCAACTGCCAATGAGCGGATTTTCGTTCAACGCCATCAAAGTGGCTTGTAAGTTGAACTTCTTGTCGGTTTTTCCATCCCCTTTTGGCCATGTCTGTTGCGTTCATGAGGACGACTCTGCGGTTGCCGTGAATGCCACGGTATCGATCGTGCACATCATAGATGGTTGTGTTGTACTGATCGTGAGAACGCATGGTCATCATGACGTAGCAATCATCGGGTACAGACACGTCAGGAAGGGCGTGAGCAGTAAAGTGTGCAAAACCATCATCGGTGGCGAATGATCGAGTATCGCGTGGCGGGTTCGGGAGTGCGAAACCGTTCGGTTCTCGAACGCGTTCGTTATACCGTTCAAACCCTGCAAGGCTTTCAGCCATGAGGTCACGAATCCCATCGTAATGATTCACGAGGTTCATCCAATCGAGTTTTGCATCTTTCAGTGATGCGGTTGCTAAATGGGCGACAATGGCGGGTTCGCTCATCAGATCAGGGGATGCGGGTTTCAAACCGCCCGTCGATTTGTGGACGATGCCCATGGAATTTTCAACGGTGACAAATTGTTCACCATCGGCTTGTTGATCAATTTCAGTGCGACCAAGGCAAGGAAGGATGATGGCTGTTTTTCCAGTAATAAGGTGGGAACGGTTCAATTTTGTAGAAACTTGTACCGTTAAGTCGATTTTCCTAAGACCTTTCGCAGTTTGGTGTGTATCGGGTGTGGCGGATAGGAAGTTCCCTCCCATGCAGAAGAACACGCTCACTTTCCCTTGATTCATGGCACGAATTGCGTTGACAACATCGTAACCGTGCTTTCGTGGCATCGGGAATCCAAGGCCCTTTTCCATTCGGTCAAGGAAGGCATCGGATGGTGCTTCCCATATACCGACCGTCCGGTCACCTTGAACGTTTGAATGCCCTCTTACTGGGCAGAAACCGGCACCTGGTTTACCTACATGGCCGCCCATGAGCAAGAGGTTGACGACTTCCTGAATCACTGCGACGCCGTTTGGTTGTTGCGTGAGGCCCATTGCCCAACACGCGATTGTTGCGTTTGAAGATGCGAGCAAGGCACCAACCGATTCAATCACCTCTCGGTCCAAGCCTGTGTCTCGAACAATCTCCTTCCATGAAGTTGCGATTGCTTGTTGGCACATCGCCTCATAGCCTCGTGTGGAATTTTTGATGAAACTTGCATCTGTTTGACCCTTCTGGATGTGAGTTTTGATGAATCCCTTCATCAGAGCTGCGTCCCCTCCAATTTTCACTTGCAGATGGTGATCTGATAATTTCGTAGTTTTGAAGTCTAACTTCATGTAATCTTGAGGGTGCTTGAATCGTTCAAGTCCCGCTTCGGGTAGAGGATTGATGTGTATGATTTGGGCACCGTTATGCTTTGCATCGCGCAGGGCCGTAAGCATCCGTGGGTGATTTGTACCAGGGTTTTGACCAATAACCAAGATGACTTCTGCTTCATTGAAATCTTCCAATGTCACCGTTCCTTTGCCAATGCCAATGGTTTCACCCAAGCCCTTTCCGCTCGATTCGTGACACATGTTAGAACAATCAGGCATGTTGTTGGTGCCAAGGGCTCGAACATAGGCTTGGTAGAGGAAGGCGGCTTCGTTTGATGTGCGTCCCGATGTGTAAAACACCGCTTGTTCGGGACGGTCAAGGTTGGAGATGGTTGAGCCAATGTGGTTGAACGCATCCTTCCAAGAAATTGTGGTGTAATGCGTCGCACCGGTTTTCAAAATCATTGGATGGGCAATTCGGCCTTGTTTATTCAGCCAGTGATCGCTTTTCCCAGTGAGTTCCTTCACGCTGTATTTTTGGAAAAATTGAGGGTTAACCTTTGCTTTCATGGCTTCGTCTGCCACGGCTTTGGCCCCATTCTCGCAAAATTCAAACGACGTTCTGTGCGATGGGTCAGGCCAAGCGCATCCTGGGCAGTCAAAGCCTGCCTGTTGGTTCACCATGGTCAGGGTTCGAACCGTTTTTAGGAGGCCCATTTTTTTGATTCCATGGCTCATTGAAGACAATGCAGCTGGAATTCCCGCTGCTGATTTCTTTGGTTTCCCTAGCCTTAGTTTGAGATTATCCTTGGGCGTTTCCGGTGAAAGGTGTTCCTTCATAGACAAGCCCCAAGCCAAACGGGCCGGCTGCAGTTCTCAAGGCTTGCCGTTCGGAGAAGCACCAATAGCCCCAATTGCCACACAAGAGCTCGGTTTCACGAAACTAAAAATTCTGATTCCCAAAGCCCTTGCCGTTTCGGCAGCCAATGAAGAACAAGCACCCACACACGCAATTGTACCAATGCCAGCGCGGGCGGATTTGGCTACGATATCCCAGCCACAGCGCCCCGACAAGAGCAATATGGTTTTGGCTTCGATGGTTCGGTTGACCAGAGCCATACCAACCACCTTGTCCACAGCGTTGTGCCGTCCAATGTCTTCAGCCACATACGTCAGACCTGTATTGGGCATCAACAAACCTGCTCCATGCATACCACCTGTGGTTTGGAACCCGACTTGCATTTTTTTCATTGCGCTAAAGCCGGCATCTAAAATGATCAAATCCACGGCTCGGTGTTCGCCAAGGTACGTCGGCAGTCCGTTGTTTAAATCCTCAAGCCCAGGTGAGTCGCAAGCTCCACATGATGTTGAAACATAGCGCTCGGCGTTCACCGTCGATGGTGGGTTGGGCAGCGTGTCAGAGCTTAGGACAACATAGCCATGCTCCTTCGAAGTGGTGGTTGTTAATTTGGCTTGGTTCATTTCCCCATAGCCCTCTGTCGCGCAATGGCCAATAAACAAAGACCGAAGGTTTTCAGGGGTTCCAAGAAGCGATACAAAGGTTCCATTTGCATCTTGGAGTCGGATGAGGGCCTCATGTGCTAAATCATCAGTTTGGATCGAAGCATCTGTTGTCGTTAACCGCTGAATTCCAAAAGCCAAAGAAAGATCAGTCAATCTTCTTCCCCCTCTTCCAGATGGCTAAGGTCAAAGAATTCAAATTGAAGGGCAACGAGTTCAGCGCTCGATGTGGCTCCAGCATAGGCATCAAGTGGTTCTTGATTCAATTCAAAAAACCGAGGACCCCAGCGGAATGCGCCAAGAACCCGTGCTGCCTGGTCGGTTCGACCGACGAGGTAGAGGACCGTAGCCAACGCTTCAGCCGTGGTGAGTCGGCCCGGCTTCCCCCAATTCACGGGATTAGCTGCTAACAACAGGGGGAGCATGCGTGGTTGTAAGCGGGTGCGTTTCATCACTTGTTGGACGCTTGATTCAATGTGCGCCCAGCTGCAATCAAGTCCGACAACAGCCCCACCTTGCTCAAGAATCAGCGAGTGGTCTTCTGGGCCAAACACTTTCCCACAAAGTGGTTCCAAAATAATTCCTCTGCGCGGCAAGGTGTTGATCTTCTTATGGAGTTTTAAATCTCCACGCTTATTCGCTAGGACGGCCGTATTCTTCTTAGGATCGTCTTGAGCAAGCCAAAGAGCATGAACCTTGACGTCAGGGGAAACCTCAGGGTTGGTCATCGAAATAATCACCCAGCGTCATGCCACGGTTTGAACTGCGATCCACATGTGTGGTGGTCTCTTCCGTTGAAACCACCCACAGCGAAATGCCAAGCACCCGTTCGAATTTACGCAGGACCCCATCTGTAGGGCGTTTGCCAGCCTCTGCTGATTTGATGATGTTGACGGTTTCAGCCATTCTTTTTCCAAGTGTAGCGTGATTCCAGCCCTTGGATTTGCGGGCTGCAGAAATTCTTTTACCAAAATCCGAAGCCAATTCCTTTTCTGTTTTGAGCATGATATCCTTGCCCTTCTTGCCTCTTGCCGCGTATGAAGAGGCATGAGAAGGCTTTGCATGCATCGATTGAGCCTTGGCTAAACCAGGGGCAGTTTCTTTTGGTCCAAGGTTCATTTTGTCGATGCAACGGGCGCATGCCGTTACTTCTGTCTTCCCGGTTTTGACGCTTCGTACGCCAACCTTCATCGCGCCACATAATTCGCAGTCCGCCATTCGAATCAAAACTCCAATATCCGGGTTATGCCGACATCCTTTGAAGGCTTCGTCTTTGCCGTTTCGGAAGGTATGGTTCCGTCTTGTTGAAATAAACTGGCCGTTTGGACTGGTTGAGCACCATGGGTACAGATGTTGAACAAAAGCCTCCAGCACGTTCTGTTGCGTCCGAGGATGAAATCAAAACGTTGGAGCATGCTTTCTCCGAATTGCAAGATCAAGCACAGAGTTTGATCAACGAACGTTCCCAAATGGAATCTGATATTCGCAGCCTGAAAAAGAGGGCTCAGCGCCTCGATGATGAAGTTCGCTTGTTGAAATCTCCCCCTCTCATTATCGGGCACCTGCAAGACATCCTCGACGATCGAACTGCCATCGTCCGTTCATCCAACGGAACCGTGTTCCAAGTTTCACTCAATCAAAGGCTCGAACCGAAAACTCTCAAACCAGGGACTCGCGTTGCACTCAATCAAGACACGCTCGCTGTAATTGAGGTGCTTCATGATGCGTGGGACCCAATGGTCAGCGGTGCCGAAATGGTAACCAAACCGGATATCACATACGACGAAGTCGCCGGTCTTGATGAACAAATACAAACAGTGCGTGAAGCAATTGAACTGCCGCTCACTTCTCCTGAACTCTTCAAGAAGGTCGGTATAACGCCACCAAAAGGCATTCTGCTCGTTGGACCGCCCGGCTGTGGCAAGACCCTGCTGGCAAAAGCAGTCGCCAATCACACCGATGCCACATTCATTCGAATGGTCGGCAGTGAACTTGCACAGAAATACATCGGTGAAGGAGGGCGAATGGTACGCGAATTGTTTTCGCTTGCTAAAGATAAATCGCCTGCCATCATTTTCCTCGATGAAATCGATGCCATTGGAGCAAAGCGCCTCGACGGATCGACAAGCGGTGACCGTGAAGTTCAGCGTACTTTGATGCAACTCCTTGCCGAATTGGACGGGTTTGATGCACTTGAAGATGTAAAAATCATAGCTGCAACCAACCGACCAGACATCCTTGATGATGCGCTTCTGCGACCAGGCCGTTTTGACCGAATTGTCACCATCCCGCGCCCCGATGAAAAAGGACGAAAGGCTATTTTGAAACTCCACACATCCAGCATGTCGACCAAACGAATCAACATTCAGCGTATCGTCGACAAAACAGAAGGATACAGCGGGGCTGAATTGAAGGCAACCTGTGTTGAAGCAGGAATGATCGCTATTCGAGACGGGCGAAGTTCGGTCACCAATGATGATCTCATGCTGGCAGTGACGAAACTCAACGAAAAGAAATCGGCGGGCGGGCGAACATCCTCTCCTGAAGCACTTTACAGTTGATTTCATCTAAAACCTCGGTCAACATTCAAAGTCCGAGTGAGGCGAACGAGGTATATGGAAGGCTTAGTGGAGTGCGTCCCCAACATCTCCGAGGGACGAGATACAGAAAAAATACAGCGCATAATCGACGCTGCATCGCACATTGAAGGCTGCGCCGTGCTTGGTGTTGAACCCGATGCTGACTACAACCGTACGGTGATCACGCTCGCAGGTGCTCCATCTGCAGTATCGGAGGCTGCCTTCCTGTTGGTGCGTACGGCGATTGCAGAAATCGACATGCGAGGTCATGCAGGTGAACACCCGAGGCTTGGTGCAGTGGATGTTTGCCCGTTCATTCCACTTAATGGAGTCACAATGGAAGATTGCTCACACCTAGCTGCTTCATTGGCTGAACGTGTGGCAGAGGCATGCAACGTCCCGACCTACCTCTATGGCCAAGCAGCAACCACATCTGCAAAAGCGCTGCTTTCGACCATCCGAAAAGGGCAGTATGAAGGGCTCGAAGAACGGCTCTCTAAAGGATCTTCAATTCACGAAGACGACACGCGATACCCCGACTATGGGCCACGCCAATGGAACGATGTTGTTGCCAAGTCCGGAGCCATTACCTTTGGTGCTCGTGGCATACTTGTTGCTTACAACGTCAACCTGAACGATCCCAGCGCCGATGTGGCGCGTAAGGTGGGTTCGCTTATCCGTTCAACAGGTCGGCTCATCAAAAAAGAAGATGGGCGTAAAATGAGGGTCCCAGGCATGTTGACTCTGGTTCAAGGGATGGGTGTGCCGTTAGAAACCCATCAAATGAGCCAAGTATCAATGAATTTGAGGGACGTAACCCTGTGCCCTATGCACGTCGCCTTTGAGGCATGCAAGAGCATCGCTCACGATCATGGGGTCGAAGTTCCAGGAAGTGAACTTGTAGGACTCGTCCCCCTTTCTGCAATGTTGGAAACGGGACGCTGGTATGCAGATGTGGGGGTCACCGAGGAACGAGCGCTTGTCGAAGCAGCGATTGAGGGGCTTGGTCTTCATCAAATCGAGAAGTTCATTCCAGAAAAGAGAATCATTGAATACGCACTCAAGGAGGCTTTAGGCCAATGAATTGGATGGAGATGAGTTTGAATGATTTCCAAGATGCTCTTGCATCTGACAACGCCACGCCCGGTGGAGGCACTGCCGCAGCGGTCGCTCTTGGTCAGGCCGCTGCCCTCACCGCCATGGTTTGCAACCTCACTTCTGGCAAGGAAAAATGGTCCGCAGGTTGGGCAGCAGCAGATGTCGCCAGTCGAGTGGCTGCAGAAGTGATTTCTCGCTCGGGTCCACTGGCTCAGGAAGACAGCGATGCGTTTGATCTGGTCGTGGCGGCCTTTAGAATGCCAAAGGAAACGGAAGATGAAAAATCGACCCGGCGCACTGCAATACGAGCAGGCACCCTAAGGGCGGCAGAGGTTCCCTTGGAAACCGCTCAGTTGGGCATGAAATTGTTGGATGTTTTAGAAGACCTTGCGCGGGATGGAAATGGTAACGCCGCATCCGATGTAGGCGTAGCATCTTTGCTCGCCAGTGCAGCGGTTAAAGGGGCGCTGTTTAACGTCGACATCAACGTTTCATCATTGCCTGAAACCATGTCTTCCGAGCTTATTGAGGCATCAGCTGGAATGAGAGAGGAATGTTCCGCTCGTTCTCGATTGGTGATGCACGCCGTCCACGATCGAATTAATTCGTGATCAACGTACCTGTGAACCAGGAGAGATTTCACCATCAATGGTGATTAATTTGACGTTGTCATTGCCATCATCTGCAGCGAGCATCATGCCCTGTGAGACAACACCACGAAGCGGTCGCGGTTTCAAATTTGCCACAAAGACCACCGTTTTCCCAACCATCTCTTCTGGAGAATAATACGCCTTCAAGCCAGCGCAAATGGTGCGGGGCTCTTCAGTGCCGTCGTCAATTGTTACGACATACAATCGGTCTGCATTCGGATGATCATCAACGGTTATGATTTTACCGACTCGTAAATCGACTTCCATGAATGTATCAAAATTAAGGTATGTTGTTCCTTCTGGTGCTTCTGTCACTTTCTTTTCCTCCTTGGACGGTTTGTTTCTTTTTTTGCTTCCTTTGACGCTATGACCTGGGTCTGCCGCCGATGCTTCATCTGGATCGATTAGGGATTGTTCTGAGGCTAAAATTTCCTCAAGTTCAAGACGCTTAAACAAGGGTTGAGGGTCCTCCGGATTCCATTCCATCGGAGCGTCCCAGTTGACCGCTTCTTCCCACTGAGTTTCACTTACTGCCCCACTCAAGCCTAAGCTGGCCCAGAGGCGTGCAGCGCTGAACGGCATGAACGGTTGAGTGGTGATGGCTAAGAACCTCGCAATTCTCCAGCCAAAGGCCAAATCGGAAAGTGATTGTTTGCGTTCGGGTGAAGGGGTCTCGTCTTTGAGGTACTTCCATGGTGTTGCGGCTTGAAGCATCTGGTTCCCGTATTGAGATGCATTCATCACCGTTCTCAAGGCTTCTTTGTAGCGGTGCCTTTGCAGCGATTCTGTGATGGAGGCATGCAATTCTTCGAGTTTCGCGCGGTGAGCCATGGTGAGTTCCGGCTCTTCAACGGATTCGAGTGGTCCTTTTTCACCCGATGGTAATCGGTGGCCGAGGGTCAACACTCGGTGGACGAAATTGCCGTACGCTGCGATGAGTTCGGTGTTTATTTTCTCCACAAAGTCAGGCCAATTGAAGTCTGTGTCGTGGTTCTCGGGCATGTTAATGCTCAAGTAATACCGCAATGTATCGGGGTCGAACCTTTCTAGGAATGATGGAAGCCAAACGGCATGCTTGCGAGATTTGGAAAATTGACCGCCAGCGAGCATCAAGTATTCCATAGCGGGAACGTTGGTTTCCAACGCCATTTCTCCAGGTGCTGGGAGGGCGACTTCATCATCGATCGTCAACCCTTTCTTGGCATGGTTCAGCCCTAAAATCAAGGCCGGCCAAATTACGGTGTGGAAGGGTATGTTGTCCTTGCCCAAGAAATAGAGGTGGCGCGGGACATCTCCGTTCTCTGCTATGTTCCACCAATCCATCCATGCATCCGTTCCCTTGGGATGGCCTGCTTCATGCGCGATTGTATCTGCCCAGATGCGTGCGCAGGTGGAATAGCCTTGAACGGCTTCAAACCAAACATAGACGCATTTTCCATTCCATTCCTCGCCCTCGAGAGGCAGAGGGATTCCCCAAGAAAGGTCGCGGGTTACTGCACGAGGGCGTAGGCCCATGTCGAGCCATTGTTTTGTCATGGCTCTGACGTTTGATTTCCAGACTTTTTGTTGGCCTGATGCATGGTGCTCGAGGGCTGACTGAAAGGCATCAAGGCGGTAAAAAAGGTGTTCTGTATCCCTCACTTCAATCGATGCGGTTGGGTTCATTTTAGACCGGGGTTGGAGCAACTCCTCCGCTTCGTAGGTTGCACCACATGCATCGCATTGGTCGCCGCGCGCCCCATCTTCTTGACAGGATGGGCATACGCCTTCTACGTAGCGATCGGGAAGGAAACGCCCTGTTCCATCATCGTTTGTTTCGTAATACTGCTTCATTGTTTTTTCTTCAAATAAACCTGCATTGAGGAGTGAGGTGAAATTATCTTGAACCATTTTTTTATGCCGTGGATCGCTTGTTCTGTTGAACAGCGCCCCACCGTATTCCACGCCCCGTGGGTCGACTTGAGGTTCCCAAGAACAACCCAAATTCAGTAAAGCCTTGCTGTTCATTGCGTGGTATGTGTCCACAATATCCTGAGGGCTGACTCCGTTCTGTTCTGCGGAAACCGTGATCGGTGTTCCATGCTCATCGGATCCGGAAACCATCAAGACGCGGTTTCCAAGCGCTCGCTCAAATCGAGCTTGGATATCAGGGGGGAGGTAACAACCCGCAACGTGGCCTAAGTGAAGTGGACCGTTTGCGTACGGCCAAGCAACACAAATGAGAACATGTTCGGAGGTCATCTGTTTTGTTCGGTGTGCGGCCTGTCTTTAAAATCATCATAAAATCAGGCTCAAAGAGGACATGTTTTCCTATCGATGCCCCCAATCCGTGCGAGTTAGAGAGGAAGTGGTCTCCAACATTTTCAATAACTAAGAGTCCCACGCCAAATTAGCGGTACCCTAGGAGCCTCTGAAACAGCATGGACTACACAATCCTCATTTTATACGGTACATTGGCGCTTGGCGTTTCATTTTTATGCTCCATTTTGGAGGCAGTTGTTCTATCGATACCCCATACACAAATCGCTATGTGGGAGCGGGACGGAACGCGGAAAGGAAAAATCTGGGCCAATCTAAAATCAGACGATGCTGTCAAACCACTGACCGCCATTCTTACCCTCAACACCATTGCACACACAATGGGTGCTGCAGGCGTTGGTGCAGAAGTGGACAAGGTGTTCGGTCACGAATACCTGACCTATGCATCTGTGATCCTGACTTTGCTTGTTTTATTCCTGTCTGAGATCATTCCAAAAACTCTGGGCACTGCATACTGGAAGCAATTAGCTAAGCCAACCGGGCATGTTCTTCATTGGATTACGGTCGGGTTGGCCGTCTTTATTGGGCCCATTCAAATGTTGAAGTCAATCCTTCCAAAAGGGGACGATGCACTGTTCACTCGCGATGATGTGGCAGCTCTTGCAGACCTGGGCGAAGAAGAAGGCATCATCGAAAAAGATGAAGAAACCGTTATTCACAATCTTTTGAAACTCGGCGAAATGAAGGTGGTTGAAATTATGACACCACGTGTCGTGATGACCGCGTTTAACCTTAAGGACACCATCAAGGAAGTTCTTGATGAACACAACATCATTCGGGTTTCGAGGATCCCGGTCTTCGAAGAAACGATTGATGACATCTCCGGCATCGTCATACGCTCTCAGTTGCTTATGGCTGCAAGCCGAGATGAATGGGACACTACGATGGAAGAATTGAGGAAGGACGTGATGTTTTTGGACACCGAGACTTCAGTTGATACCGCGCTTGAGATGTTTTTGGGCAAGCGTCAGCAATTCGCCGTCGTACGAGATGAATTCGGTGGGACGGCAGGTCTTGTCACTATGGAAGACGTCTTGGAGACGCTGTTAGGTGAAGAAATCGTGGATGAACTGGATGAAGTTGATGACATGAGAGAACTCGCTCGCGAGCAAGCGGATGCAAGCGAGCAAGAATGATTACGATTGAGCATCGAGCCAAGCAGCAATCAATTGATTGCGCTCTTCATTTATTTTTGCCCCAGCATGGGTTAATCCAGGCAGTCGATGACTCGTAAGAAGGTCTCCTTGACCAGAGTCAACATAGGCCGTGTTGAGGAGGTCAAAATGTCCCATTCCTAATCGGTTGTCTGGGTCGGCTTGAATGCAGAGGGTTGGGAGGGTGGGTAAGCCCCATTGCGGCAAATCAAATTCATCGATTGACGAAAATAATCCCTTCTCCCCAATGGATGCGTTGAACCTTCGAATCAGTCTTTTTCGATACACGCCGAGGAGGATCGCTGGGATTTTTAATTTGAGTGCGATCTCGTCCAAGATAGGGCTGTACATGGTCATAGGTGATTCCAAGATGAGGGTCGTCATTGGGTGCTCAAGGGCAACAAATTCTTGGTCAGCAACAAGACGAAGTCCAATGAAGCAGCCAATGCTGTGGCCATAGTAACTGACTTTGGTGACATCCTCTTTGGAAAATACAGAGTCCAAGTTGCTGCAAACGGCTTTGATGGCCTGCATTGATTTGTATGCGGTCCAGAATTCAATTTCCGTTGATGCTCCGTGACTCGGCAATTCAATGAGAAGAACATGCCATCCCCGATTTGCAAACCAAGCCCCTCGGTCACCGACTGAACGAGATGAACTCCGCCATCCGTGGATAACGATGAGAAGGGGTGCTGATTCCTCTTGTTTGAACGCTACCGCATGGAGTGAATTCGTCCCATAAACCAAATCGTGGTGAGACCAGCCTTCAGCCTCAAAGGGCGGTTTCTTCTTTCCAGGGGTTAGAAAGCTCATTCCAACATAGATTTCGATAAGGGCGTTGTACGCACTAAAAAAAACCAATGCAACAGTAATAGAGGCCGGCAACGTGTAAAATATACACGCTGCAATGAGTGCTATGGTGGCAGCGAGCCAAGCACAAGGTCGGATGAAGCGTTCGTCAACCATGCAAATCCAGCAGGAGGCTCACTCGACTTTCTTGGCCTTTGCTTTCTTGGCCTTTGGTTTGGAGGCTTCTGGGTTCTTATCCTCTGACTTATCAGAGGTTTCAGATGCATCTTCCTCGGCCTTGATTGCTGCCTTTTCGATCTTCTTGAGGCGGGAATCTTCTCGCTTGGCGGTGAACGAATCACCAAAGTTTGCCATGCCTTCGAGGCGGGCGGCGAGGCCTGTGAGTTCCTCTCCTTCTTGTGGGACGTACTTGACCAAGAAAGCCCCAAAAAGCATGTCATAGAGGCCTTGATTTTGGTCGCTGTTCTTCTTGAACCGTCCATCGATGATGCGCACAGCAACGAAGATGATTCCGAGTACGAGGATTGCGACGTTGACGGGTTGGACCTTGCCTGCGTCGTCAAAAATTCGGCCCATGTTGAAGATGACAAGGGAGATACCTACGAGGGACATGAGCCCAACGGAATTGACGAGCAAACCGTGAATGAAATTTGGTTTCCCATCGGCTGATGTAATGTACCGGGTTCGTGAAATGAAGTTGCCTAATGTTCGTCCAGTCATGACTGGGATGACGATGAGGTTCACGATCAGCATGAGGAGTGCCCCCACTGCCAGAATAGTAGGAGTGGATCCCATGACGGAGAGGAAAAGGGCGCCAAAGAGGACGCCGAAGTTCCAAATGAAGTTCATCAACCATGCGAGCAATCGAGAATTCTTAGTGGCGATTTCGTAGCCCTCTGGGAGCCCGGAATTGTTCATGATGGGTTTGCGTACACGTGCTGCTTTGGGTTCCTTTGCTGCCTTTGCAGCCTTGACTGGTTTTGCGGCTCTTACTGCTTTAGCAGGTTTTGCTTTAGCGATTGATACTGCCTTGGGTGTGGCCTTTTTGGCTGTTGGTTTGGTGCCTGCGTCGCTTGCTTTGTCTAGTAATCCCATTCTGCTCACACTCACTGGTATTGTGCGCCGACGGCGCTGTAAATCTCAAAATTTTCGGAAGAGACAAAGGCGTCAATGTCTTCTTGATCCATGTTGCCAAGTTGGCTGTCAACGATGCCGAAGAAAGCGGCTCGCATGCCTTCATCGGCGTTGTGAGGGTCGCTACCCACTGCTTCGTATACGGGGAAATCTTCGCTTGCAACGAATGCTTCAACAATTTCTGCTGAGAGATTTGAGCCTAGAAGTTCGTCGACGATGGAAACAAAGGTTGCAAACATGTCATCTTCTTCTTGTTCTTCCGCACCGACTGGTTCTGCGGTTGAAGGTTCACCAGCTTCTCCGCTGATCATGGCTTGCAGCGTTTTTCTTTCTGCCATGAGGGCTTCAAGCACGGGGCGCAATTCAGCCAAAACCTGGGCGTCACCGGATTGCTTTGCGGCTTGGTATTCGGGCTTTAAAGATCGAAGTTCGTCTTCAATAATGGAAAGTTGGGATGAAAGGTCTTCGGCATCCGAATCAGTTTCGAGAAGTTCGACGACGGGTGCATCGCGGACCTCTGATACTTTGTCTTCATGTTCCTTCTTGCGTAGAACGATGATGTCCCGGTCAAGGGCATGGCCAAATCTGTCGGCATAGCGGTCGAGGAGAGAACCAGCATCTGCCGATGAGATCCGGTCGATGTGGCCGTAAATCTGCGGGAGCGGCTTCTCAGAGCGTTTAGCCCATAGGTCACCGTATGCGTCGTCTGCTTGAGGCTTGGCAGGTGCTGCTGTGTCCCATACAGTTTGGTCTTGACTTGGTGCAGCGGGTGCTGGAGCGGGTGCGCTGGGCAAAGGAAGAGCGGGGGAAGGCGCCGGCGCAGGTGGCAGTGCTGCTGGGAGCGGTGCTGGGACTGCTCCGGGTGGCGCTGGCATTGGGGGCATACCGGGCAACGGCGGCAGTGGAAGCCCTGGTACTGGCGCAATTGGAGCCTTGTTTTTCTTGCCTTTTCTTAGACCCATGCGGTTCACCTCTAAACCGCTGGATGGTAACGCGGTCTTGAACCTTACCTCAAGAACAGGTCTTGAAGGCGTGAGTTCGAACCGGTTCATACTCAGCCTAACCAATGACTTTTGCCCAACCTTTGAGCACGAGGAATGTGGCACCTGCTTCATGAATTTGAAAACGGTCGCCCGCTGAACGATCAAAAACCTGATCGCCGAATTGAGCGATTGAATCATCCACAGTCATTTCCACTTCAAGCATGTCTTGGGTGCTCAATGCTAGAGCTTCATGGAGGGGTGAATACGGGTTGGAACCATCAGGATCCAATCTTGAGAGCGGGAATTCACACACGCGCATTCCAGATTTGCCGTGCAAAGAAGTGGGCCATCTAATTTGCCTTCGAACGTCAATGGTTACGACTTCATCCGTTTCGCCAGCAGAACCTAAAACCACTGATGTATCCGTTTTTAGGAGGTCCAGGAATAAGGATTGATGCTTTTCTAAAACCCCGAAATTGCCATCTTTCAGCCTTTTGGCTCGATCGGGGTGATTGACAATTGAGGCAAGTTGTTCAATTGAGCCTTGTCCTTTTGTGCTTTTGCGGCCTTCTCTTTGAGATTGCGATTTTAAGCCCTCGTGCAGTGATTTGAGTTCCTTCCTATAGCCGTCATTTTTTGTAGCGATGCCTTGGAGTTTTGTCACCATGCCGCTCATGCCGTCGCGAATTCGACGGGTCCATCCTTCACTGGAAAGGTCGTGATAGCGAGCAAGGCCACCCTTGACATCCACCCCTTCACCTCGTATGTAAGACACCATCTCACGACGAGCTTCGGAGTCAAGGTGGAACAATGCGGGGTCCCTGTAGTGCAAGTGAAATCCTCTGTGTCCAGAAAAGGTCACTTGGAGGTATTTTTCTTCAAATCCAAATTCAGGCTCAAGAAAATCATTCCATAATGACCACGCTTGTTCGTGGATCACTTCGAGCATCCCTGGAAAATCCTTGTCTGTTACACCCGGCAAATGGTCGCCATCTAAATCGAAAATTAAATCGGCACCAAGCCAATTTTTATCCGCCATTTTCATTTCAAACGGCCGTTCCCAATACGCTGTAGAATAGAAGCATGAATGCATGGCGCGGTCGGATAGGAACTGACGAACACCCTGCATATCGCTGAATCCCTTGTGACGAATAGGGGGGGCTCCTCCGAATGGGATGAACATCCATTCGCGAGTCTTCATTCTTGGTGGTGTCCAAAATTCGGAACTGCGATAATACGC
This sequence comes from uncultured Candidatus Poseidoniales archaeon, assembly GCA_905181785.1. Classification (GTDB taxonomy): domain Archaea; phylum Thermoplasmatota; class Poseidoniia; order Poseidoniales; family Poseidoniaceae; genus MGIIa-L1. The sequence goes on along the minus strand of CAJIZC010000011.1, from coordinate 18,534 downwards.
ACCAAAACGATGTGCAAAACGAGCCCAGCCTGTTGCCAATGAAATCGCCTCAACGCTGATGAGGAGTCGAGGGTTCTTGAAGACCGTGGATGCTCACTCGCTGGCCATCCAGAAACGGTCTTCTGCTTCCCCGATGGAAGTCGCAGTGCCTGCGCCGGTGGCCTCTACGTAATGATCCCAACACATGTAGAATTTGCCAACTACCATGGCGCTGCCAAACGTGAGGCGGGTGCCGCATTCTTCGCAACGGGGACCGATTTCTCCGTTTGGTGCTTGAGCGAGGGTGATGTGATCGTGTGGCATGTGAGTTCCCCTTGTTTGTGTTGAGTCGGGTCGAGTCTTTGAACTTGAGCCTTGATTTATTCCTCTGAGAAGATTTGGCGTTGCTATCAATTGCACCCATTCGGCAATGATACGTATCCTTTACATTCAATCCTATCATTCATCTGAACCGATAAACGCCATGGCTGCTGCATCGAATTCTGATTGAATCAGGCCGAGTTCTTGACCTTCGGTGATAAAACGGCGAACTGAAGCACGGCCTTCTGGTTTGTAATCGATGGTGCGGTCGTTCACGTACATTCCGACAAATTCTTTGTTGGTTTCGTCATCGATGCCTCGGCCCCATTTTTTGGCGAACTCCAACGCATCTGCTGGGGATTTGAGAGCGTACTCAATGCTCATCTTGGTGTACATGGTGATGTCTTCCATGGCTTGTTGACCAAGGTCTCGACGAACGACGTTTCCGCCAAGTGGCATTGGCCAGCCGTCGGTTCGTTCATTCCACCAGACGCCTAGGTCAATGTGAACATGGAGATCGTGGTCGACATAGGTCAACTGACCTTCGTGAATGATTAATCCGCTGAGGTAGGTTCCGTCGAGCACCCTTGGTATGATTTCATCAAAGGGCACGACCGCAACTTCGCAATCGCCCCAAGCCAAGCGCAGACCCATGTAAGCGCTGGTTTTCAATCCGGGGACAGCGATGACGTTACTTCGAACTTCTTTTTCGGTTGCACCTTGCATTGAAATCACCATCGGCCCGTATCCTTCACCCATCGAGGCTCCACAGTTCATGAGTGCATAATCGGCAGAAATTTCTGGAAAGGCATGGATTGAAACAGCGGAAACTTCCAAATCGCAATTCATTGCTCTGTGGTTAAGCGTCTCAATGTCTTGCAATTCATGTACGAAGTTGTAACCAGGGGTGGGGAAGGCTCCTGTCGTCATGGCGTGAAACATAAAGGCATCATCGGGATCAGGAGAGTGTCCAATTCGAACAATTTTGTTGCCGTTTTCATCGAGAGGTAAATGTGCCACCATGGCCTTTCGACATGAGCGACCTTGATGAACCAACCGATGTATTTTGTTCACTTGTCCGAAGAACACTGTACTTCTGCAGCACCGGATTGTTTGTAGAGGTGGAGGTCACATAGCCACCTGTGGGGGCGATTGCATGAAAGTGAAGGGTTTTGCAGTTATGTGCTTAACAGCACTGCTTATCACCACAACTCTAGCTTCTGCAGCCTCATCTGATATTTCTTTCAAGGGCGCCACGACCGTATCCGAAGCAGACGGTTCAAGCGCTGTTGCCATTGACGGTGAGGCCATCTACCTCGCCAGCGGGTATGACGATCACATGACGGTGATGTGGCTCGATAACCTCACAGTGCTGACTACGGTTGAACTAAATCGACCAGTGCAAACGCTCGAATTTTCACCAGATGGAGCAATGTTAGCCATCGCTGTCACGGGCTCAGAAACCGAAACTGATTCAATTCAATTGTTTGACATGGATTCCATGACGATGACCGCAAAGCAACAGGCAGCCAATCCGCGACCAACCAACATCGAATGGTCCCCTGATGGTGGTCTTCTCGCTGTGCCCAACAGCAACAATGGGGTTGATTTAATCCGCGTGTCAGACATGGAAGTCGAACGAAGTCTCTCAAATGAACACAACACCGATGTCACATGCATATCCTTCTCTCAAAACGGTGCCCACCTTCTGACGGGCGATGGCTCGGGACGCATGGTGATGTGGAACGTTGATGGGACTGCTACCGCAAAGAAGTGGGAACTAAATCATGAAGTCATCTCATGTGAATTTGATTCGAGTGAAACGAGAATTGCCTCAATGACAATCGCTGGCAATGTGAACACAATGTCCTTTGCAGGTGGAGCATTACAAGACGCTAAATTTGAAGCCGGCGGAAAAATGTCTTGGTCCAACGATGGAAGTCACCTGCATCTAATCGTACCCGGGAGTGCCCCGAGGGTTGTTACAATTGACGCGTCAACCTTTGACGTGTTGGCCACGACAAATATGGCGCATCAGGTCTTAGACATGGCGTTCGTCGAAAACCAATTTGGTATGGTCGAGCGGTTGTATGTGGCCACCAACACCCTTCACTTGGCGGTCTATGGTCAACATCAATTGCAGGATGGTTACGGTGAGGCAGGCGCAGATTTGGACGGAGACGGTGTGCCAGACACGCTCGATTCGGATGATGACGGCGATGCGATTTCTGATGAATGGGACACATATTGCACGCTTGACGATGTAGAATGCAGTCGTTCACCGGACCCCGAGCATATCCGAACCCTCACCGTCAACATGAATGAATCCCACATTGTAATTGTGGATCGAATTAAACTCGATATCGTGTTGTCTTCAATGATTCGAAACATGTCGAGAACCTCAGTGATCCAGGACACCCAATTAAGCAAATCTGAAACGGCTTTATTCGCTGAATCGGTTTGTGTCAACCTCAAGCAAGAGCGAATGATAGAACAATGGAGAGGGACACTCATTCTATCCGAGGGGCAATTGGTTGGGGGGTCAGTTGAATGCAGGGTGAGTGAAGGAATGACGCTCACTGCGCAGAATGATTACAAAACCCTCATCGGTTTCGAATTCGTTATAACGTTCAATTTGTCTTCACCCCCCGCCTATCCCTTGGTGGTCACCTTCGATGACCAACCCGGTGCATCTGATGCATCGCTCGCTCATCTTGCGGAAATGCATCCAATCCACGTCGACCTCTCATCCAAGGGTGCTCATTCGGTTCAATGGTCCCCTTGGTGGACGACAGAGTCTCCCCTTGAACTAACCCTTCAAGAAAAGAAAACGACACCCCTCACCTTGTCCGAAAAAGGAGTCGACCTGTTCGCCAACTACCCAATATTGTGGTTGCCCATATTTGCCTTGCTTGGCGTTGGGATTCTCGGCGTGCTGCGCGCAAAGAACACACTTGGCCTGGACCTCAACATCTTCGATGAGGATGAGGATGAAGTTCATACAAAGAAGGAACAGGTCGCTGAAAAGGAAGTGGCTGAACCTGAAGGTGAAGCAGAAGAATTGGAATTGGAACATTCAACGAACGAGAATACGGTTCCAACCGGGAATTCGCCCCCCTCGCGCCGCCAAGGAGGCGACGCAACACCGACAGAAGACGGCCATTCAACTGAAAATCAGCGAAGAAAAAGAAGTGTTGCTGCAAAGAGGGAAGGCCCGATAACTTCAGTTAAGCGGCAGCGATTGGATCAACTGGATCAAAAATCACCAGCAAAGAAACGAACGGTTTCCAAAAAGAAGGTCGTAACCAAAGAAGCACCGAAGCGCAAAACTCGTCGTGTTGTGACCCATTCCGACATTCCCGATGAAGACTCACCAGGCGAAAGTTGAGCCATCTGTTAGTCCACAGGCATCGACGAGGAATTGCTCCAGTCCTTCCTTATGTTCTCCATCAAGACGGTTGAACACTTCTCCAAAGTACCTGTTCAGTCGCTCGTAATCGAGGTCTGATCTTGACATGGACCATTCGATCACCGCTTGACGTTGTGAAGGTTGGGTTTCGAATTGCATTAGGCGTTCAAGCAACGCTTCTTGTGCGGCCCTTACATCCTCAATCGGTGTGTCTCTTCGTGCTGCAAAGACGCCAAACACCATGGGTTTTGATGTTCGGTGAAGCCATGCTTGGCCGAGGTCCATTTGCACATTTTCAGGGGATGCTTTCGCACCCTCAAGAGCGCGATCTCCGATGAGTAAGGCCCCGTCACATGCCTCGAGCATTGAATCAAGATCAGGTCCCATGAGGATGGTTTCTGGTTCCAATCCCTCTTGATTGAGTATGTATTTCAGCAAGGCAACTGAAGTTTGAGAATCGGTTGGTAAGGCTATACTCTTCATTTGTTTGATCGGCATGGAGCCAAAAACCAGAACACTTCCAACTTCACCCTTACTGCAAATGCCAATTTCTGGTACCAGCACCAATTCATCAGCATTGCGGGCGTAATCTGCTGCGGGGATCGGGGCTAACACGCAATCCCGTCGCAACAGGTGGCCTGTGAGCCAAGAGGGGGGTGCTGGGAGAACATTCCACTCCTTACTAAGACCGTGAAACAAAGGATCGCAATTGAGAAAGGCGACCCGTCCAATGATTTTTTTCCACTGCTCGTCGACCATAGGAACACCTATTCTTGGACAACCTTCAACCGCTTTATTCGCTTTGGTTCGGGGGCAACATATGTTTCAAACCGTTCGTAGGTTGTGTTCCTTTGAATGGGGATACAGCCCGCGTCTTTGATGAGACGTGAAAGTTGGTAACGGTCATGGTCGAGGGGTGTTGTCGATCCCGCAAGGTGCATGATGGATTCTTTTTGGACTGTGCCATCGATGTCATCTGCTCCGAATTGCAGCGCCAGCTCAGCCAATTCATCTCCAATGTTCATCCTATATGCCTTGATGTGTGGTATTGAATGCAACATAAGTCGGGAAACGGCAATGGTCCTCAGGATTTCACTTCCAGTGGCCAATTGTGCTTCGGGAAGTCGTGTGTCATCGGGCAGGAAAGGATAGGGGACAAAGCATTGGAATCCCCTGGTTTCGCTGCCAAGGTCACGCAAAGAAATCATGTGTTGGAGGCGTTGTTCCAAAGTTTCAATGGTGCCGAACAGCATTGTGCAGTTGGTCGATAAACCAACACCGTGGGCTGCACGGTGGATGTCGAGGTATTCTTGTGAACTTTCTTTGCCGTTGCAAATGATGGCCCGTACATCATCATCTAAGATTTCGGCTCCACCACCTGGCAAAGAACCTAAACCAGCTTCTTTTAATCTGGTGAGGGTCTTGGTGTAGGTCAAATTGGAGAGTTGGGAGAGGTGTTTGATTTCAACAGCCGTGAGGGCTTTGATGGTAATGTGTGGAAAGGCTTTCCGCGTGGCTCGAAAGAGGTCTTCATAATGCTCGACGCCCCAATCGGGGTGGAGGCCGCCAACGGAGTGCACTTCGTCGACATGATCGGCGTATTGACTCAAATCTTCCAAGTAAGCATCAATGTCAAGAGCGTAGGCGTCAGAGGCTTTTTTGCTGCGACGGAAGGCGCAAAACTTGCACGCCAAAACGCAGACATTGGTTTGATTGACATGGACGTTGCTGTTGAAGAAGGCCTTGTCGTCGAACCGCGCTGCGCGAACCATGTGGGCGAGGCGACCAACTTCATTCAAATTGGGATGAGTATAGAGCACCATGCCTTCATCAAGGGTCAACGGCAAACCCTCCATCATGTGGTGGACAAGGGGCTGAAGAGCGTTGCTCCAGCCGGTTGAAGCCTCGAGCGAATCAGTGAGGCGTTGTTGCCAATCGGGATTGGACCCAGCGGCAACCCTTGAGGAAGTCCACGCTGACATACCTGTTCCTCTCGATTATTCTTCTTGAAGATGTGGTTGCGACCGTGACAATAAGCATCTCATTGTCCAGGTGTGAAAAACTTGGAATTCACGATAAATTTACGGAATTCGTCAATAACAAATACCGACCCTGATACAGAGAAGATAATTGCCCAATCAGTTGCACTCAACACCGTGGTTGACATCAGGTCTCCAACAAGAAGCGAGGTCAGTGGTATGGTATGCTCCGCGAATTGGACAAAGAAGAGCAACAGCCCCAAAGAGAACAAAAAGGCATAGTTAATCCATTGGTTCGAAAAGATTCCAAGTTTGAAAGCGCTTTCCCTGTTGCTTCTGCAGTTCATGACGTTGAACAATTGGTAAACGATGAACACCGAGAAGGTCATGGTTTGGGCATGATCGAATAAATTAGCATGGTATTCCTCAGATGCAGCGATTGCAGCCGATTGCTCAGAGGTGATCTCGCCTTCGTTAGCGAGCAATCCTGCGGTGCACAAGGCCACATCAAACTCTGCCTCGTTCGCATTTTGCAATGGATGGAGCTCGCACGTGTCGACGCCACCACCAGCGAGGAAAAACACGATCAGCGTACCCGTCACCATGACGGCGCCGAGGTAGAAAATTAGAGTGATGTCCCGGAAATTCGGCATGCCTTCATCAACAGGCCTCGGTGGTTGATTCATTACATCACCGTGGTTCTTTTCAACACCTAAAGCAACGGCAGGAGGGCCATCCATCAGAATGTTAATCACCAAAATTTGTGTTGCTGTGAGCGGAAGATTCCACCCAAACAAGAAGGTCGAAATAATGATCAAGGCTACCGCTGCAACGTTCGTCGAAACTTGGTAACGCACGAAATTTCGTATGTTTTGGTAAATCTTTCGACCCTCTTCAACAGCGTGAACAATGTTGGCGAAGTTGTCGTCCTGGAGCACCATATCTGCGGCATCCTTTGCCACGTCGGTCCCTGCAATGCCCATCGCAATCCCAATGTTAGCCCTTGACAAAGCAGGTGCATCGTTGACACCATCGCCCGTCATAGCAACAATTTCACCTTGACTTTGCAACGAAGAAACAATCCTCATTTTCTGTTCAGGTGTGACTCGCGAAAAGATGGATGCCTGATTTGATGCCTCATTGAGTTGTTCATCATCAAATGCAGACAGCGCATGCCCGTTGACCGGAGGTATACCGCCCTCGGTGATGTTGAGTTCCCGACCAATGGCCTCAGCGGTGTACTGTTGATCTCCAGTGATCATTTTGACTCGAATACCAGCGCGTTGACAGACTTCAATGGCGTTCTTGACTTCCGCACGCGGGGGGTCCATGATGCCTACGAGGCCAAGGAAAATGAAACTGGATTCAACAGTGGTGACGTCTTCTATGTCTTCTCCATCCTCCAGCCGGCGAGCGCATAAAGCAATCACACGCATGGCTTGCCCGGCCATTTCTTTGTTGGCTACAGATGCCAAATCAAAATCATTTTGTTCGATTGGAACAATTTGACCATCTTCAATTTTCCAATCGACAAGGGGGACATAGCCACCTGCGCCGCCCTTGGAAAAGACCCACCGTTCACCTTCATAATCGTGAATGACCGACATCCGCTTGCGGGTTGTGTCAAAGAAGAATTCATGCAGACGAGAATGACGCTGAGCAAACTTTCGTACATTGCCGTTGATTTTCCAACCAAGAACTGCGCATGCGGAGTCGGTTGGGTCCCCGAGGGCCTGCCATTGTCCATCGACTTTGGATATTTGTGAATTGTGACAAAGGCTGAGGCAGGCTGCGGAAAGCCTGAACGCAAGATCGCTTTGATATCCCGAGAGTTCTGATTCAGACACAACACTTCCATTGTACGATAGGTCCCCTTGGGGTTTGAATCCTTCACCCGAAATCGTGAACGTGCCTTCAGTGGTTGTGAGTTGTCGCGCTGTCATCTGGTTTTTAGTCAAAGTGCCCGTTTTATCAGAACAAATGACCGTCGTCGAACCGAGGGTTTCCACCGCTTTCATTCTGCGAATAATGGCTTTGTGACGTGCCATGTTACGCATACCGAGCGCTAACGTAATCACGAGAATGATCGGCAAGCCTTCTGGGACAATCGCAACGAAAATCGCAATAGCGACGATGAACTGCTCAACGGCAACTTCCTTCAAATTCGCAGTTTCATCGCCGTAAGCAATGATCATTTTGATGGCGACCATCAACACAGCGACGACAAGCGCAACGACTCCGAGGAACTTCCCCAAGGATTCCAATTTGTTTTCAAGAGGGGTTTTCGGGGAAACCGAGCCGACAATATCGCTTGCGATTCGTCCAAGTTGAGTTTCCATTCCGGTGTTAACGACAATACCTACGGCTCGCCCTGTGGCAATGCTTGTCCCCATGTAGGCCATGTTGTTGCGGTCTGCAAGCAACGCTTCAGAGGGCAATGCTGGAGTTGTCTTTTTGATCCTGTCCGATTCCCCAGTCAATGATGATTCATCCACCTTACATTGATACGATTCTACAATCCGAACGTCTGCAGGAACATTGAGTCCTTCTTCCAGTCGCACTATATCGCCCGGAACGAGCAACGGTGTGGGTACTTCCTGTTCGACGCCATCGCGGACGACGATGCAACTTGAAACTGCCATTTGCTTCAGGGAGTCCATCGCCTGTTCAGCCTGACCTTCCTGCCAGAAACCAAAAATGGCGTTTGCCGTCAACACGGAGAAGATGAAAATGGCATCCCCTGGCTGATCGGGGTGGATGGAGAGCGCAACAAGTGCCGCACCGATCAAGAGGTAGTTGAGGGGGTCGTTGTATTGCCCGAGGAAACGAAGCCAAGCAGGGGTCTTCTCAGGCTCTTGGAGCTTGTTCTCGCCATAGGTTTCCCTTCGTAGTTCAACCTCTGATTGGCTGAGTCCTTCCGTATTAGTATCCAGTTTTACGAATGTATCTTCTGGAGAAATGTCGTGCCAATGCTGTCGTTCCATGATTACTCACCCAATGGGGGGGACTCCCCCTCCTTCCGTTCTATGGTTAACTTATGATAATAATGGTGGGCATTCCAACTTGCCTTCATCGATGTCTTGAACAACATGTTCCCATTGGAGCAGTCAATGAGCGCGGAACATCACCCCTACATTCCGGCCTCCGAATCGCCACCTGAATTGACCTTGCGGGTGATTGTGGTTGGTGTCCTTCTAGGGATTCTAATGACCGCTGCGAACGCCTACCTCGGGCTCTACGCAGGCATGACCGTTTCGGCCAGCATTCCTGCTGCAGTTATGTCAATGATTATTCTCCGATCCCTATTTTCCGACGTCAGTATTCTAGAAAACAACGCAGTCCAAACAATGGCCAGTGCGGGTGAATCGCTTGCCGCAGGCATCATCTTCACCGTTCCAGCATTGCTCGTCATAGGATTATGGGATGATATTCAATGGATGGACACACTGATCATCGCTACATTGGGTGGCCTTCTCGGCACCATGTTCACCATCGCCTTGCGACGGCTGTTTATTGTTGAAGAAGCACTCCCCTACCCTGAAGGGGTTGCGTGCAGAGAGGTCTTGGTTGCTGGCGAAGAAGGTGGCGAAGGGGCGCTTGCTATTCTGTACGCTCTGGGAATTGGGGCGATTTATGGCCTCATGGTCAAGGGGTTCGAAGTCACTCACCATACCGTTGAATCAGCCGTAGGTTTCCTTGGTACTCGGTTGTACGCAGGCATGGATTTGTCGATAGCATTGCTTTCAGTAGGGTACATTGTTGGCGTACGAATCGCTTCATTCATTTTCCTCGGTGGCGTAATCGGCTTTGGTTTGCTCGTACCTATGTATGGTCTCATTCACGGCTGGCCGAATTCCGAAACCTTGGTTGAAGGGTTCTATGGGATTTGGGCTGAACAAATCCGGTACGTCGGGGTTGGAGCCATGGTCGTTGGTGGAGTGTACACCCTTTGGTCGATGCGAAAGACAATCACAACTGGTCTATCAAAGGCTTTGAAGAAGAGCGAGGATGGCGATGAAGAACCCTTGCGAACAGAAATTGATTTGCCCCTCGACAAGGTCATCATGTTCTGTGGTGTCCTGGTTGTGCTCACTATGTTGTACTACTGGAAATCGACTGGATCGCTGGTTTTGGCGCTTGCTGGCGCACTCTTTTTGGCCGTTGTGGCCTTTTTCTTTGCGGCAGTCGCCGGCTACATTGCTGGCGTTGTTGGATCGTCCAACTCGCCCGTGTCAGGAATGACCATTGCGACCCTGTTGTTCACCGTGGCTCTTGTTTGGGTTGTGGGGGACATTATGCTTGGCCTTGGAACTGAAGAATTGATGCTTGCCACAATGCTGATTGCTGCCATTGTTGCTTCCTCTGCAGCCATCGCAGGAGACGTGATGCAGGATCTCAAGACAGGTCACATGGTTGGGGCAACACCTTGGCGACAACAAATCGCAGAAATCATCGGCGTCATCACGGGGGCCATCGTCATAGGGCCGACCCTTGCCCTCTTGCACAACGCTTTCCAAATTTCCAGAACAGCCTGTGCGAACACAAATTTAGGCCTTGCTGCTGCCGACCAGTACGATTGCAGCAACGCTTTATTTGCCCCCCAAGCTGAACTCATCGGCGCTATCGTCCAAGGAGCCTTTGGAGGCGATTTGAACTTACAAATGGTAACCTTGGGAGCCTTAATTGCGATTGTCCTGATTTACTTGCGAATGCCTGTGATGTCAGTCGCCATTGGAATATACCTCCCGTTGGGGCTTTCCGTCCCAATCATGCTGGGTGGAATCATTTCGTACTTCGCACTGCGAACCGCTCATCTACGAATTGATGGGTCACTTTCCGGAAGCCCTTCGCCACAAGCGGAGAAGGCTGCAAAAGAAGTAGAAAATAGAGGGGTGCTCATTGGGGCCGGATTTATTGCTGGTGAATCGATCCTCGGGGTCTTCATCGCGGTCCTCATTGTGGTGGACATTCGCTTACCGGAAATCTTCGGTGTTGTGACGCTCAATAATTTGTTATCATTGGCCTTCTTTGGATGGTTTGTAGCCGTCTTTATTTGGCTGGCGACCCGAGCCCTGCCAAAGGGTGGAAACTTGCTGAGTGACGCGTTTACAGTGCTCCACGATGTGTATCATAAATTCATTACAGCGTTGCTTCCTCCCGCTAAAGAATGAGTGGAATCCTCAGTCCTTCGCATGCACAACCATCAAAGGGCGTCCGTGAGGGCCGTAGAAACGGCAGGGGAACACATGTCCACAAGCATCGAGGAAATTGAAGAAATCGCACGCAAGTGTCGAGTTGAAATTGTAAAAATGGTGTACCGCGCTCAGGCAGGCCACCCAGGTGGTTCGCTTTCAGAAATTGACCTTCTCGCAGCGCTTTATTCCACCCGGATGAAGGTTCGTCCAGACGAACCTAAGTGGGCCGACCGAGACCGATTCATCTTATCCAAAGGTCACGCTTCTCCGGGCATGTATGCGATCCTTGCAGAAATGGGATTCATCAGCCATGAAGACCTCAAGTCATACCGTGTATTAGGTGGTGTTTGTCAAGGCCACGTCGATATGAAATGGTGCCCTGGTGTGGATTTTTCCGCAGGCTCACTCGGCATGGGGCTCTCTTTCGGTATGGGCTGTGCACTAGCAGCGCGGCTCGACAAAAGCGAACGACGTGCCTTCGTCATGATTGGCGACGGTGAGATGCAAGAGGGAAGCGTTTGGGAAGCAGCAATGGCTGCCGCCCATCACGAATTGGGCAACCTCAAGGTGATCCTTGACCGAAACCGAATTCAGAACGATGATTTTTGTGAAGAGCAAATGCGTATGTTTGACATCCCAGCAAAATGGCGTGCCTTTGGATGGAACGTCAAGGAAATCGACGGTCACAACATGGCTGAAATCATGGAAGGTCTCGATTTCTTGGAAGCAGAAGAAAATTCGAATGGCCCGTCGATCTTAATCGCTCACACCATCAAAGGTGGCGGTATCTCCTACATGGAAAACAACCCCGCATTCCACGGCGCAGCACCAAACGACGACCAATTCAAACAAGCAATGATCGAACTGGGCGAGGTGGAAGCATGACGCGAATGGCGGCCACCCGTGACGGCTACGGTCAAGCCTTGCTCGACCTTGCGGACAATGAAAAAGTGGTTGTTCTTGAAGCGGATTTGGGCAAATCAACCAAATCCCTCCACTTTAGAAAAGCACATCCAGAGCGAACCGTTTCATGTGGTATCGGTGAGCAGAACATGCTCCTGGTTGGAGCGGGTATGGCAGCCTCAGGCTACATTCCATTCGCCAGCACATTCGCTATATTCACCGAACGAGCTTTTGAGCAAATGCGCAATGGAATCGCTCGTCCAAACTTGGCGGTTCACCTTTGTGGCAGCCACGGCGGAACCCACACAGGTACCGATGGTTCATCGGCTCAATCGATTGAAGATTTGGCTGTGTTCCGTACCCTTCCAAACGTTGTTGTTATGCATCCATGTGATGATGTCAGTACCCGTGCTTTGACCATGCAACTTGCAGACACAACTTCACCTTCCTACATGCGCACGGCACGAAACAAAACCCCGGTTTTGTACGATGACGCTGCGCCAGGCTTGATTCAAATAGGCAAAGGGATCGAATTGCAAACCGGAAACGATGTTGCAATCATTGCTTGTGGTGTCTTGGTCTCAGAATCGCTCAAAGCAGCGGAAATGTTGGCTGCAGAAGGCATCAATGCATCCGTGGTCGACATGCACACTTTGAAGCCCCTCGATGGTGGATTGGTTGATGCGCTTGTCGCTCGCTGCGGTGCTTTGGTTACCGCAGAGGACCACAACGTCATCGGTGGTCTTGGAAGCGCAGTAGCTGAACACATCGTTGCCAACGTGTTTGCACCGCTGGAAATGGTCGGCGTCCCTGATCGGTTCGGTGAATCCGGTCAGGCCGATGAGATGTTGGAGATCATGAGCCTCTCCGCACCCCACATCGCAGCGGCGGCTCGCCGAGCCATAGGGCGCAAGTGAGCAGGCCAAGAACAATTAGCGGTTGAGCCTAACAAGGCACATGGACGCCGATGATTCCCTTGCCAAAATCACATCGAAACTCGATGCTTTCGTGGAACAGCGCGACTGGAATCAATTCCACAGCATCAAGAACTTGGTTGCGTCGATCAGCATAGAAGCTGCTGAATTGAGCGAAACGGTACAATGGTCCAACCCCACGACGACCGATGCCAAGGCTGACCCGCAACTGACCGAGCAAATTGCACACGAAACAGCGGATGTGATGATGTATTGCCTCCGATTGTGCAGCGTAATGGGGTTTGACCCTGTTGAAATCATGAACAATAAATTCGAAATTAACGCAGAGAAGTACCCGGCTGAATTGGTGCGTGGCTCCTCTGCAAAGTACACAACATACGAGTGAAAAGGCATCGATTCCACAGCGGATACTTGATGGGGTGACTGGGACAACCAGCAAACATGGAGTTCTTCCTTGATACCGCCGACGTAGATGAAATTCGAGAAATTGCAGCTTGGGGCATCCTCGACGGTGTCACCACCAACCCTTCGTTGATCAAAAAAAGCGGTAGAGATTTCAAGCAAGTGGTTCGGGAAATCGCATCCATTTGCGATGGACCAATCTCTGCAGAGGTTACCGCCATGGACACAAAAGGAATGGTGGAACAGGGTTTGGCACTGAAGGCTGAACTTCCGGAAAACGTCATCATCAAAATCCCATGCACCCCTGAGGGGCTGGCTGCAACAAAAATCCTCACGGAAGCGGGCATTGATACCAACGTCACGCTCATTTTTTCTGCCTCACAAGCATTGATGGCAGCCAAAGCTGGTGCAACCTACGTTTCCCCGTTCATTGGACGAATCGATGATACCGGCCACGACGGCATGAATCTAATTGCCGAAATCATGGAAACATGGCACAATTATCCGAGCATTGACACAAAAGTACTCGCTGCATCGATTCGACACCCAACTCATGTGCTTCAATGCATACAAATGGGCGCTCACACAGCCACAATGCCTGCAAAGACCTTCCGTCAATTGATGACTCATCCACTGACCGATAAGGGATTGGAAGGATTCATGCGGGACTGGGCCGAAGTTGAGAAGGCAGGAAACGCCTGAACCGCTTGTTTGGTGCTTGTTGACACAGAAGGAGGATTCTTCAATGAAGTCCTCTACGCTTGAGTTACAGGGGGCATAGAATGGATTCTTCACGCGACCGGCTAAAGCAATTGTTGGATGGGGACCTTTCACCTGAAGACATTGCAGAGGATCCTGCTCTGATCAGCCTCGCTGACCGACTTTATGGCATCAAAATTGCCCCCTCACGCCCAATGAAGGCGCGGGACATGACCGAACCAACACCTGGTGCTGTAACGGAGGTCGGAACGCCCACTAATATGTTGATTGAAGTGATTGGCGACATCGCACCTGCGGCACCGAATGGTAGCATGCCAGTTGGAACACTCCCCCCACTTCAGCCAATTGTTCAAGGCAAATCGAAAACCAATCCATTGACCTATGTTATCGGTGCAGGCCTTTTGTTTGTCATCACAAACCTGTTTGGCTTGCTTCAATCCGTCTTCGGATCAGGGTGCCTCGAAGGCGACCTCTGCCCGTCTGATGGATACACCCGAATGAATTTGATGGACCTTCACAATTTGGGCACCGGAGCTGGCTGGTCGTTGCCTTTGCAGGATGGGGTGTATGGCATCCCTGACGTCGTGGCCGTCGTTGTTCTAAGTGTTGCATTGTTCGTGGTCCTCCGCCGCAAGTGATGCACATGTCCATCGATGCTTGGACCGAAGTTCTTTCCTACATCGGTATGTTGTTTATTTTGGCGGCCTTTGTGTTGGAAACTAGAAACGTTCTCCACAGCAAGCAAACGCTGTACCTTGCCCTGATGGCCGTTGGATCTGGTTTCCTTGGTGTGCGTGCGTATTTGATCGACGAGTGGGCGTTCTTGATATTAGAAGCGGCATGGTGTCTAGCGGCTGTTGTCGCGTATGTTCAAGCGCGCCAACCAACATCAAGCGGCCGAGAAGAAGCGTCATCTTGATGAGCCAGTGATGGCCGAGGCCAACCATGAGCCAAGGACCAGGTAAGGCCAAGCGAGGCATCCCTTCGAAAGAGGAGAACTTCAACGAGTGGTATCCATTCATGGTTGAAGCCGCAGAACTTGTTGACAAGCGTTATCCGATTAAGGGCATGGATGTTTGGCGGCCATATGGCTGGAAAACGATGAAGCTCATCGATGCCCTCACACACCATGAAATGGAACGCACCGACCACGAAGAGGTCAATTTCCCGTTGCTCATCCCAGAAAACCTGCTCGACAAAGAAAACGCTCTTGTCGCACGACTCAAACGAGCCAGAGAAGAAGGCGTCGACCCAGACGACCTACGAGATGAAGAAGAGGAAGGCGGATTCAAGAAGGAAGTCTACTGGGTCAAGCATGCAGGCGATAATGAACTGGACATTCCAATGTTCTTGCGCCCAACTTCTGAGACCGCCATGTACACCATGTTCCCTCTTTGGGTGCGTTCACACAAAGACTTGCCATTGAAGGTCTACCAAATGGTCAACACGTTTCGGTATGAAACCAAGCAAACCAGATCGTTCATCAGGGTTCGCGAAATTCATTTCTTTGAAGCCCACACCGCCCATGCCGACGAAGCTGATGCAACACGTCAAATCAAGCAGGATTTAGAAATCGTTGACAACATCATGCACGACTTGTGTCTGCCGGTCATTAAAGCGAAGCGACCCCTTTGGGATACGTTTCCGGGCGCTTGGTACACCATTGGCATCGATGCAGTGATGCCAAACGGTCGCACCCTCCAAGTGGCATCCTGCCACCACTACCAAGACCAATGGGCCAAAGCGTTTGACCTCACATACGAAAACCTCGAAGCGCAACAACAGCATTGCCACCAAACGACCTACGGAATGTCTGAGCGGTTGCTTGGAGCGGTCGTTGGTATGCACGGCGATGAAAACGGACTGATCATGCCGCCAGCAGTTGCACCGTTCCAGGTTGTGGTTTGCCCGATGATTAAGAAGAATTCAGACGTTGATACGGTGGCTGCCGCCGAAGAAGTGGCAACCAAACTTCGTCGACACGGCTTGAGGGTTAAGGTCGACGCGAGGGACATACGAGCGGGTCAGAAGTACTACGACTGGGAAATTAAGGGCGTGCCGCTCCGACTGGACATTGGCCCACGGGACATCGAACAAGGCACGGCCTTCGCTGCCCGACGCACGGGTGGAAAAGAACCACTCCCTCTCGACGGCATCGAAGAAGCATGCCTCACCGTTCTGGAGGAAATTGCAACTGAATTGAGAAAACGTTCCCATGCCCACATGGAAGATGTTGTCCAACCCCTCCCTGCAATCAACCTCGTCGATGGCGAATACGTGTTAGATGGTGAAGTCAAAGACGGACACATTTACCAAATGCCATTTGATGGAACCGATGCTCACGCTGAAGCGATTGAAAGGGTGACTGGATTCGCATTCTTAGGCGATTCGACCGATGGTTACGAAGAGGATCAACCATGCCACATGAGCGGTGCACCAACCAAGCGCCGTGTGCTGTTAGCAAAGACGTATTGAGGCACAAACCAATGGGGTTCAAACCTCAAATGCCTGTTTATTCCATCCAAGTTCCGTGGAATTCTTCTGCGCACGCCCAAAGACAACGTGAGCAAGACCACAAGCGCGAGTGCGAGGATTGTTCGCATCTGTGCCATGGACACAACCAGCGCTCAGAACCATTCAATGGTGTCGAAGTGGGACTCTAAATCGAAATTGAATCATTGTTCCCATACCATCCATTGACGAGTGGTTGAATCTCGGATGAACCAAACTCCGCTGTTTGCCGGGAATTCTATGTACTCATATCCATCTTCTGCAACGCTCCCTTGAAGATCAATGGAGGGGTTGGAATCGGGGCTCATATCGGAGTCTCGCATGGCCATTTCTTCCTCGAGCAAAGCAGATCGTTCACTCGAATCAATGGTCCCTTCAAGTCCAAAATAACCATGGTCAAGTGCAATGATTTGGATCTGTTCAGCGGGGGCTGCAATGAGTTCATCAATCACCAGAAGGATCTTTTCTCGAGTGTCTTTCTTGATTTCATTGTTCATAAATCTCGAAGTGAGGTCTGATTTCATCTGCTGCAGCTCCTCTCGTAGGGTTTCAACATCGTCCGCATAACCTCGAACGAGGGATTGAAGGTAGGTGAGTTCGTTCTTTTCCTCTTTGGTGAGTTTGTTTGATTGCCTAAAGACCTGAACCCAGCGGAACGCATCTGGGAGCATTGCTGCGACAAGATTTGTTTGTAGGAGTGAAAAGATGGCGACTAAAATGGCACCAATACCAACGCTTTGAGCAACCTCACCAGAAAAGAAAGCGTCGTTTGAAGTTTGGAGGGGTTCATCTGACTTGACGGTCAGTTCGCAACCATCGCTGTCGACCGTTGCACCTGGGTCTGTACCTGGGCAACGATCGTTCACGTCTTGGACGCCGTCTCCATCGGTATCCACTTCAATAACTTCAACAATCTCAAACATGTTAGGGATACCATCCCCGTCATCATCAGCGCATCCAAAGAACCCGCTGGCAGTTGATGTGCCTGCTATTTGAGGACAGAAATCCGACATAAGTGCGCCCTCAACGTACTGGCCAACCCCGGTGAATCCGGCCGTTGTGTTCCATGAAGCATTGCCCCAATTATCGCCGTACCCATCGCCATCGACATCCGACCATTGAGAGGAAAGTGTTGGGAAGGCATCCGGATTGTTTCCTGTGGTGTTGTCGCCGTAGCCGTCGCCATCAGCATCCATCCATTGAGTTTGATCTGTCGGGAACACATCGAGTAAGTCGACGACCGTGTCGCCATCGGTGTCGAGGAAGTTGTCGATGAGGGGGTATTGATCGGCATTGTCACCAATTCCGTCACCGTCCGTGTCCGTCGTCTCCGAGGCATCGTTCGGGAACGCATCGGCGTTGTCACCAACACCATCACCATCGGAATCCATCGTTTCGTTGGCATCGAATGGGAACGCGTCGCCATTGTCGCCCACACCGTCGCCATCGCTGTCTTGGTGTTCGAAGTAATCAAGCGGGAACACGTCTGTGTTGTCCCCAACACCATCGCTGTCTGAGTCTGACGTTTCATTGGCATCATGCGGGAAGGCATCGCTGTTATCGCCCACACCGTCGCCGTCAGAATCCATCGATTCAGTGGCATCCGTTGGAAAAACATCGCTGTTATCACCAACGCCGTCGCCGTCGCTGTCCATCCATTCTCCAGCATTGTTCGGGAATGCATCGCCTGTGTCGCTGTAGCCATCGCCGTCCGCATCAGGGCAGCCGGTGAGGTCGACCGTCGAAGTTCCGGCCTGGTTTAGACAATCGTCCTGATCGTTAAGCACGCCGTCCATGTCGACATCATCAGGGGATACATACTGGAACACAAGGCCCAAATCAAGCGCCGAGGCTTGATCACCGAAGAGCTTCAAATCAACTTGTTCCGCCACTGAGCCCGCACTTGGCGTTGTGACTCGAATGGTGGTGTCGTTCACGACCGTTCCTGTCACAGAACCATAAGAGCCGAACTGGACCGTGATTTCATGGTTCAAGTGCATCCCGGTGGAGCGGTTGGCATACTTCAAATTCTTATTGGTTGAGTCGTAATATGCAATGTGAACCATGTTGTTGTCATCAACAACAATGTCATTTCCATAGCCTACGTCTCCAACGTTGTCGACAGTCATCGATTGGCGTGAGCTCCCTGGCGCCACCATACTGTAACCAAGGTTTGAGCC
>CAJIZC010000010.1 GCA_905181785.1 uncultured Candidatus Poseidoniales archaeon | reverse complement strand
CAACTTGATGATGACCTCGACCAAGTCACAGGTCCAAAAGCAACCTCTATATTTACTGATGAAAAAGGACACGCAGGACTAATGATGATCGATACCGGAACTTTGATTTGGCTTCATGCAGTACATGGTGTCGAGCCGTTGGAGGTGCAAGAATTTACCCAATGGAACACCGACATTCGAGTCATCGCAGACTCTGTTCTTAATGAACAAAATCAAGACTAG
This sequence comes from uncultured Candidatus Poseidoniales archaeon, assembly GCA_905181785.1. GTDB lineage: Archaea > Thermoplasmatota > Poseidoniia > Poseidoniales > Poseidoniaceae > MGIIa-L1. Next base: position 123,089 of record CAJIZC010000010.1, on the reverse strand, counting down.
CGACATATCATTCCCGTAAAATCGCAAGGGTTCTTGCAAACCCCTCAAGACATTGTGGAAGAGTACAATGGGTGTTCAGTCCCCCAGTACACTGCCTACCGTCAAGACAGACATCCCACGCGAGGGTGTTTCGAGGCTCCTTCATTTCCACTGAATTGTGGAACTTTGTTATGGGTTAGGGCGGTTCATATGTTGCACTTCGCGGTAGGTACTTCCACCTCGATTGAGTGGATGCTCAAGAATAAAGGATGCCACTTCAACGGACGGTCATGGCACTCCCTCAGCGAAGTCCACTGGCCAAGCACTGGATGCTTGATTCAAACTGTGTTTTTCTGAATCACGGCTCGTTTGGCGCCACACCAACAGCGGTTCGTGAAGAACAACGCAACTGGCAAGATCTACTCGAGGCGGAACCGGTGCGGTTCTACGAAGATTTAGCCATGGGTTTCATGCAAGACGCTCGTAAGTCACTTGCATCGATGCTCCACTGCGATGCGGAAGATTTGGCGCTTGTCGAGAACGCTACAACGGGCGTCAATACCGTCTTGCGTTCACTGGAATTCAATGAAGGGGATGAGATTCTTGTACCCGATCATGCCTATCAAGCATGCAGAAACGCCATCGATTACGTCGCTTCGCGGTGGGGTGCAAAAGTGGTGACGGTCAACATTCCGTTTCCCATTGACGGACCTCAGGTGGTCATTGATACCATCATTGCAGGGGTAAGTGAGCGCACGGTTCTGGCGATGATCGACACTGTGACAAGCCCTACAGGGCTTCGAATGCCGTTTGAAGAACTCGTTCCTCTGCTCGAGGGGCGAGGTGTTTCAGTGCTTCTTGATGCAGCTCACGGCATTGGCATGGTCCCGCTTTATTTGGACAACCTTGGAGCCTCCTACACCACAAGCAACTGCCACAAGTGGCTGTGCGCTCCGAAAGGCTCTGCTTTCTTGCATGTTCGTAAGGATCACCAGTTGAAGATTCATCCACTGACCATCAGCCATGGGATGACATTCCCATTAGGCGACACCACTCGTTTCCGCCATGAATTCGATTGGACCGGTACACGGGACATTTCTGCTTTTTGTTCAATTCCGGCGGCCATCGAATACTTGCCCACCTTGGTCGAAGGAGGGTGGAGTGCTATTATGCAACACAACCACGATTTGGTGGTGAAGGGCCGCAAGATTTTGTGCGATCGGCTTGGCATTGAAGCGCCGTGCCCCGAATCGATGATTACTTGCATCGCTACGCTGAGGTTGCCCGCAGGGGGCGGTGCTGGCATTCCATTGCATGAACCAGACCCGCTTCACCAAGTGCTTCAGGAGAAGTACAACATCCAAGTTCCCGTTTGGTCGTGGGAATCACCCAAAGGGCGATACTTCCGCATCTCAGCACAACTCTACAACCACGTCGATGAGTACCATTACCTCGCCGAAGCGCTTGCTGCAGAACTTGGTTGCTGATCAGAAGGTGAGAACCTTCTCGCTGCTTTGAACCCACTCTGAGCATTCACCCATTGTTGAGAACTGTGCGCCTTCATAATACGGCTGGCCTTTGAGAACGCCACATCGGTTCTGGCATGTCCCACATACCTTCACCGGGACTCCGTTTTCAATGAGGCCTTTGAGCATCGCCACCATGTCTTCAATGCCTTCAGGGGGGGCGATTCCATCCCGCGCCAAATCCACGCTGTCGTTCATCAAAAAGATACGGACTTCCGCTCCGTCGTCATGCAAGCGCCGAGCCAGACGAAGAGCGTTCCAAGTCACATCGGTGCCGTCGTAGGGTTGGTGGTTGAAAATCAACAGAATGGCCATGCCTAATGCACCGCAAGGCGGTGTTTGAAGCCAGCGATTCAACGCTCCATTTTCTTCGGGCAAAACATCACTTCAAAAGGCGAAAGCCAGACCCTACAACATGGGAAGGACATTTGCATCATTTGCCAAATGGCTCATTCCGCACCGGAAAAAGGTCCACATCGCCATTTTCTTGCTCTCGCTGTTGATGATTCCTGGTGCGATGACCGCACTCCAGCCCATTGACATGGAATCCTATGAAATGGAGTCACCAGAACTCACTGCACAAGCCATCATTGATGAGGAATTTGCCAATTCTGAAATTATCCTTGGGTTCCTTGTATCGGCCCGAGATCCAAGTTTTGTACCACCGCTCGATGAATGGCAACCCGTTCCCCTAATGAGCGATGGTGCGCCGGACTACGCAAACTTGCCTGGCGCAAGTGAAATGGCGGCCACTGGCGAGCCTTGGAAGGGTGTTTACGCCCCGACTGGTGGCATTTTGAACCTCTCCCTTTTGCAGGAAATTGACGGCAAAATCGATCTCATTCAAGATCACCCTTTGGCTCCTGCAATGAAGCCGCTTGTTAACGACGTGACGGGCGGACAAGCCCCAGGGGCCATCTCTCTTTCCGATCACTTCCGTGACTTCATGAACAACACCTCGGTGTTGACTCAACCAGGCCTGACCGCAACGGGCATCATTACAGATCCACCAACGAATTGGTACGATTGTGGCGTGCTTGATTGCCTCGCCTTCGATGACGCTAATGTGACTCAAGCCCACATCGATTTGGCTGCGGCCAGGATGGCAGAGGCCTCCGATAACAATTTTCTGCGCTGGCTCTCACTTGACCGTGGATTCGTCGCTGACATGGACGCCTTGCAAGACGGCCCCGTTGGCGGTTCGCTCAACACGGATGGGACATGGGAGGGCGGCTTTGTTGGGAAAGGACGTTGGTCTGCTTCATCGACCTGGTTGCTCGTTCAATTTGACCGTGGTGAACTTGAGTCAATGGGCTGGGAAGTCATTTGGAAGGACGCCCACCCTGAAAAGAGCATTGTGTTTTCTGATGAAGGCACACGCATCGGTGGTTATCGAATCGCCGACAATTCCCTCGTTCTTCACCCGCCTCAATACACCCAGGAATCATGCCTTGAGTTGCTCAAAGAATCCGGTGGTTGTTCCACTGAATGGTCCTACATGGACCTCGAGGGTCAATTGCGAACCCACGACCGAGCCACCATCACCTTGCTTGTTGGACAAGGGGTCAATGTTGAAGTGAACCGTGAACTCCAAGCCAGTGCAGGTTTGATCTTCCTGATGGGCTTGGCCATTGTCGTGCTGTTGTACGTCAGCCTTCGACGCGTTTCAGATGTCATCATTGTCATGTTTGCTTTGGGAACAGCCTTGCTTTGGATGCAAGGCATGATTGGTCACTTTTCCAACATCACCTCGATGTTTGGTTTCAGTTTGATCGCCAGATCGCAATTTTCAAACTTGCTGCCCATTCTTGTCTTAGCGTTAGGGATTGATGATTCCCTGCATGCGCTGCATCGCTACAAAGAGGAGCGAGCAGCAAAGGCAACGCCCAAAGCCTCGGCTGAAGTCACGCTCTCTCGAGTGGGACGAGCCATCATGCTTACTTCAGTGACCACAATGGCTGCCTTTGCCGCCAACCTGTTCAGCGATATTGCAGCTCTGCGATCGTTTGGAATCGAGGCTGCTCTTGGTATTCTTTCGGCGTTTATTTTGACGGGTCTATGGGTGCCATTGATTCGGCTATCTGTCGACGAATGGCTCGCATCCCGCGGCCGCTCAACAGAGCCTAAAAAAGACGCAACGCACCTTGTCCCAGAAGACTTCCTCAAGCGGATTTCAAGCGCATCAGGTACATGGCGCAACGCTCTTGTTATCACGGCAGTAGCGGTTTTGATCACCATTCCAGCGGCGTACGGTATGGCTCAATTGGAAGGTGACTTTGCCGTCGAAGATTTCCTTGATGAATCTTCAGATTTCGCCATTGGTGTCGATGAAATCTCCAAGCGCTTTGCCGATGAAGGTGAACCTGCAAACCTCCTGATCGTCGGCGACGTGCTCGACCCTGAAGTTTTTGCAGCCATTGATGTGTTTAGGCAAGACATGGACGTTTTAGCCGATGGTGTACCTGACAAAATCACGCGCCAGCCTGACGGAACAATCGATATTCTTGCCCTCGATGAAATGGTCTTCGCCGCACAAGGATCCCTCCTGCTCAACCCAGACCCCTTTGTGGAGGCGGGTTGGTTGGTCAATGAAACCGGCCACGGCATGAATTGTACGGAAGACAGCGGTGGTCTGCTGATGGACCTTTCAAACAGGGAATGCCTTGCCTTCTTCTACGGATTCCTTTCCTTGAACGGTGTGCCAGGTATTGGCCCAATTCCTGACATCCCCCCGAGCATCGTTGGCCTCTACATCATCCCTGAAGTCGAGTTGGACCCAACACAGCCTTGGTTGGACGTCAACGGCGAAGATGCGCGTTATGAACACATGCTGATTCGCTTCGGTATGACCTCTCCAGAAGACTTCCCAGGTATGGCAGGTGGCATGGAAGAAATCTGGCGCGACCTTTCCTCTTTCACGAACCTCTCCACAGGCGATCAGTTGGAAGCCGGTGCTGAAAGCGAAGATAAGCCTCTCACTTGGGTTATGCCTACCGGCCGGCCCGTGACTCGCTTTGTTGCCTCAACAACCATGCAGGAAGAGATGCAATCCTCTTTGATCCTCGGCTCTTTGTTTGTGTTTGGTACCCTTTCTGTTGGATTCCGATCCTTCAAGCAAGCCAGCGTCACCTTGGTACCAATCTTGCTGGTTGTGGTTTGGCTGTACGGCCTGATGTATGTAGCTGGATCTTCGCTTAACATCGTCACGGTCACAATCGCCACAATTTCACTGGGTGTCGGCATCGATTACTGCATCCACGTCACCGAACGGTATCGGGAGGGCAGAGAAATGGGTGAAACGCACCAAGAGGCCCTCATTGGCGTTGGTGGAGCGTGTGGCTTGGCTTTGGTTGGCAGCGCCGCATCGGACATCGCAGGGTTCTCGATGATTGCTCTCTCTCCGATGGGATTGTTCAGCAACTTCGGTCTGTTCTCCGCAGCGATGATTGCTTTGTCGCTTATCGCAAGCCTCGTGTTGACCACTGCTGCTCTCGGCTTGATTGCCTCGCTTGACCCCGATCCGGTTCCTCCATTGGAGGAAGCATGATGCCTCAGATTCGAGCGCTCGGCAAGGATGACCTCAGCCGAATGGTCGAGATCAATGAACAGGGGCTTCCCGGAACGGGGAAAGTCACTCAAGCCGAAATGGCTGATCTCTTGAGCCTCAGTGAATTGGATTTGGGCGCTTATCTCGACGGGCAATTAATCGGTTTCGTTCTGTGCTTGCTGCCTCAAACCCGCTATTTAAGCCTCAATTACGCATGGTTTAACGAGCGATATTCCGATTTCCTTTACGTCGACCGAATCGCAGTGGCCAGCGAATCCCGCAGCAACGGGGTTGGATCATTGCTGTACCAGCAGGTTGTGAAGCACGCGTCCTCGCTTGAGTGCCCCGTCGCTGCCGAAGTCAGCCTCCGGCCAGCAAATCCTGGTTCCATGCGATTTCATGATCGCCACGGTTTTGACACCGTTGGAGTGTTTGAGCAACCTGGTAAAGCGGTCACAATGATGCTGCGCTCCAGCAAGTAACGTTCAGCGACCTACGGGTTGTTTTGGCTTGCCTCTAGTCGAGGTAGGTGAGGCCAGTTAATTCACAACTGATCTTCCACAACCGTTGGGCTGATGCTTTGTCGCTTGCTCGAGAACTAATTTTTGCCTTGCCAGGCCAACCAACCGACTCCCCTCGCTTTGTGACCCCCCAATACGGGTAATCTGATGCGTCGGCAACCGTTGCAGCGTACAGGGTAGGGGCGGCTCCTTTGACAGGAGCCATTGCGAAAATATAGTTCAAAAAACGGAACAAAGAGGAATGCCGTTGCAGTTCTGTTGCGGACCAACCAGGATGGCTGCCGAGGGAGGTAATGGATGACCCCGCCGCCTTCAACCGCCGATCCAGTTCGAGGGCAAACAGTAAGTTTGCTAACTTGCTTTGAGAATACATCGCCCACTTTTTGTATTTTTTCCGCTCACCTTGAAGGTCGTTAAAATCGATGGAACCACCGTGATGTGCGATGCTTGACATGGTGATTACACGCGCCTTTCCTGCTTGTTCTAACAAGGGCATAAGATGGCCTGTGAGGGCAAAATGGCCCAAGTGATTGGTGCCAAACTGCAGTTCAAACCCATCTTTTGTGATCGACTTAGGCGGAATCATAACGCCTGCGTTGTTGATCAGCAAATCGATCTGGGCGTGTTTTCTTTTCATGGCTTCACTGAATGCAGTCACTGATTTCAAATCCGCTAAATCAAGGTGTTCCACATGGACATCACCTTGCGGCACCTCTTGCATGATGCGTTGACGAGCAGCCTCAGCTTTCTCCAAATTCCGACATGCCATGATGACCGTCGCCCCTTTTGAGGCTAAACCGTGAGCGATATGATATCCAGTTCCAGTGTTGGAACCCGTGACAACAGCCACCTTTCCGGTTTGTTCAGTCATTTGATCCGCCTTCCACTTCATCTCATTCCAACTCCGTTTTCTGCTGCTTTCTGATCTTGGAACAATTCATAAAATCTCACTCGGATTGACGTGTTGCAATGTAGGAGCGCCAGTTTTTATTTCCTTTTCCTGCCAACTTAACGTTATGCTTTGGTGCCTCAGGCAGCCTTACAGTGCATTCTCTCAGCATGCCTTCGTGGGCATAGGTAATTTTGACATCTTGGTCAACGCGACCTTTCAGTGCGGTCTCCAATGCGTTTGTTGTTGCACACCGCATTCCGTTTACGGCAATGATTTCATCACCCGGCGTCAAGATGTGGCGCATTGGGCTTCCAGCCATGTGGGTGCTGATGGTGATTCGGCCTGCTTTTGCAGCGAGGTTGAGGCCCATCCAAGCCGATTTGACTTGTTCGGGTTTTTCCTGATGCTCTGGCTCGAGCGTGAGTCCGAAATAAGCCATCACTCGTTCCATATCTGGTGCTGCTTTTCGATTGACGATTTCATCGAGCATGGTGCCAAGCCGCCCGCCGCCTTTCATCGAGGTCAGTGCTTTACGGATGTCTTTGTGCGTCACGCCCAATCGTTCGGTAGGGTTGCATTCAAGCGCGTGCTTTTGGCAGAGCAAAGCCGTCAAGTCACAAACGCCATGAAGCCCCTTTGAGCGCTTCCTCAGTTCCATATCGAGTTCCATGATGGTCAATTCGCCTTCGAGGTAATACGAAATTTGCGTTTCACGAGAAAAGGCGTGCCCTCTGTAGAGGTGAATCCAAGCGTCATGGCTCGATTCGGTTAACGATTCAAACGCCATTCCGTTTCGAGTGGTGTGGCGCTTCATTTTCCGCATCAAATCTTTCCTCCAATCTTCTTCGGACCAGGCACCTGATCGAACACAGAGCATGTCACCCAGCCAAGACGTGCCACCTTCGAACCACCACAATAAGTCGGAGTGGCCCTCTTTTTGAAGGTCGTAATCAAGGAAGTTCCTTGGCCGCAACCGCTTGACATTCCACTGGTGAAGGTACTCGTGGCTGAACAGGCTGACAAGATCACGGTAAGCATCTTCGTGACCCGGCATCAAGCACTGCCTCGGCAGCATTGATGTCTGAGAATTCAAATGTTCAAGCCCGCCTCTTGCTTTTTCAGTCAATTGGATGACGGTGATGTAATTGTCCCAAGAAGGCACGCCAAACAAGGCATGGTGCTCCTTGACAACACGGTCCATGTCTTCTTTGAATCGGGCCAGCATGCCTTCATCGACGGGATGGCCCCCGCTGTCCCACAGCTTCAGGTGATGGGTTCTGCCATCGACGTCCCATGACTGAATTGGATGGGCGTTGATTTCGATGATTCCATCCAGCAACTCATCGCGGTTTGGGGCCGTGAACGCATGGGTTGTTCCAGTATTTCCAGAGAGTTTCCCATTTTGGTTTTTACTTGCCTGTAAGGCATACTGCGCTGCTGGGCTCCATGCTTTTGGGGCGTGCACTTCGATGCTGTGCTGCATGTTTAGCCTCGTGGAATCAATGCCATCCGTCGGTAAAAACCAGGTGAATGGAGGCATCATGTGGAGGTGGCTCTCATCCAGATGATTGGCTCGTACAGAGAGGTCATCGGCCAGCAACCGATAGCGAACAGTCACCTTTTCAGTGCCATGAGGGAGTTTGATTTTCATCGCATCGACGTTGTGACGCACCGATTTGAGGTGGGCGCCATTATCGCCTTCTGCACTGAATTCGGTCATGTGCTGTATTGGTTCTCTCAAAAAGTACGATCCGGGCACCCATCTTGGGAAATGCAGGGTGAGGGTGGAGCTTGTGAATGGGCCTGAAATTTCAAGGCCGACTCGAAGCCGTCGCGACGTTCCCTCGGTGGCGTCAATTTGGAACGTGATTCCGGACATAGGTTGGCTCATGAATCGAGTTTATCGAAGGCGGTTGAAAGGTTCTCTGCCGCATCAAGAAGCAATTGAGCATGGTCTTCGCTTGAGAACCGACGCGCTTCAAGGATCAGTTCTTCTTCTCCACATCGTCCTAACAGGCGCTCTATCCACCGGCTACGCTCGATGGCATCGATGCTTTCTTCGCGCAGGAGTCGCCAGCGCAGGTCATCGAACTCAGACCCTTTTTTGCCTTGGAGCCACCGGCCGAGCAGAACGTATTGTTCAGCATCAAGCAATGCTACGATTTGTGGGTCTTCGCATGAGGTGCATTCACCCTTCAATGCGCTCACAAGGCGCTTCAAGGTTGGACCCTGAGCCTTTTGGGCCAGTTTTACCAAGGCCTTGCCCTGTGATTTGATGGCGGATTCAATTAACACACGCCCATCAACGCCTCGCTCAAGCAACGTCAAAATCGCATCTTCATCCAATGCTTCTTGATTGTTGGTCATGGCTTGCAAAGCGGCTTCAGCGACCGATTGAACTCCATCATCGACGCCTTGACGCCGCTGGAGATCGCTCGCTCCTTTGCTCAACACTGCCAATCGGCGGAGGTATGGATCGTCTGAGGTCAAGAATCGCTCGACGTAGGTTGAGGCCTTCTGTGATTCAAGCAAAGCACCAGCGCTTTTTCTCCGGCAAGTCAAGTCTTCATCTTCGACAAGCAATAACGCAATGCTTGATACGTCCTTGTCGAAATCCGAGAGAAGGTTTGCAGCGCAACGCCTCGCCTCTATAGAGGGGTGCTTTGCGAGCGTTTTTAGAGATTCTGGCCCCATGGCAACAGCCCACCTTCGATGCGCATCAAGAGCCTTCGAGCGAAACCAAGGATCTCGGTCGTTCAGCAGTGGGACAAAACCCTCGAGGGCTCTTGGCAGGTCGGTATCGAACAGCACCCGTACAGCGCGTCGGCGCTCTCGGACGTCGCGGTGACGAAGTTTGGAGATTTCACCATCCAAGCCCCCTGCCATGATGTTGCTAAACAGCCCGGCTTCATAGCCCTGTGGTTAAGGCTGTGAGGTCACGGTTGGAAGTCGCTGCTGTCGTCTTCCTCGTCGTCCCAATCCGGCGCTCCTGGCTGGGCGAGGTTCGGGTGAATCATGGTTTGAAGCATGGGCCAAAGTCTGAAAAAAGAAGGTGCTGCTTGCCACATTAGTTGAATCATTGGATGTTGTTCCATTGGCAAACCGCCCTCTCCGGGCGGTGGCAAATCATCAGGTAAGTTCCGAAGGTTCACCACCAAGTCCTCCAAAGCGTACCTTTCCTCGTCTTCGATCAGTTCGAGGTCTTCGCACGTTTGTATGGCGAGTTCAAGTAAATCTGCAAGTTCATCGGCGTTCATCGGGCCTGGCTCTGCATTTCGTACATCAACTGGACCAAAGGCGACAGGCCCCAATTCAGTTGGCATGAGTTCCTCGCCCTGCCGTTCAATCTTGACCAGTTGCTGACTGGCCTTTGTTCCGATTGGGGCTAAGATGAAACCCCCTTCGACAAGGCGTTCTGTCATCCAAGTCGGCGGAGCGGTCAGTTGGCCAGTGATGAGCACGCGATGTATTTCACCGGGGAAAGCAACGGGTGCGACATCCACTGATTCGAGTTCTCTTGCCTCTACAGTCGGCCAGTGCGTCAAACGACTTCGAACATGGAGCACAGCGTCCATCGAGGGGTCAAGCACCCGAACAGCGCCTTCACTGCCGAGAATACGGGCGACGAGAGCTGCAATGTAGCCTCCCTTGGCACCGAGGATTACCACTTCTTCACCTGCTTTGAGTTCCATGTGATGCAAAAGTGTGGCAACCATATGAGGTGCAGAGATTGTTTTGATGGCCCCTTGTTCCGTCTCCATGAAAGGCACGGGGCGGTCGACGTAGAACACTTCTGTGTCATAATCTGTAAAGTCCTCGATGTCGACGCTCATCATCGCTTCCTTAATCGCTTGGGAAATGGGAATGCCACCTTTCTCGAGGCGGCGAAGGAGGCCTGCGATGTCGGTCATAGTTCTCGGACGAACGCCGGCCCATGTAAAGCATCGGCTCGGAAGCGGGCTCAAGGGCGGTTTAATTCCCGGTTTCTGTTGGCTAATTTGTCGTCAATGAAACTGATGTTCCCTTCATGTTGTTTCATCGATTCTTGGATGAGCGCCTCAATGTCGATGTTTTCCTCTGCTTCGTGCATCAACAAGGTCGCCATTTCATCTTCAATAGACCCTCGAATTTGGGACATCAATGTTCTGAAACCGTCAGTATCGGGATCTTCAGTTTCTTCCTCATCATCGGTGACCAATTGAAGAAGTTCCCGGAGGGTTTCCGGTGCTACATAGACATCAGAAAAGGATGAGAACATGTCATCCATAATGGCCGACTCAATCCGCGCCATATGTTCGGAGATTGTGGCTCGAGCAAGGCTTAATTCTTGAGCCAATTCCGCAATACGAATGCGCTTTGGCGTATCGAAATAGCCTCGGTCATATGCGAATTTCGCGAGTTGAAGTTGCTTCAGAGAAAGCGGCCCATTGTCTTCAGTGGCTACAAATTTAACCGTTCGGGCGCTTGTCCGATCTGGCTTAGCGAACATGCGAAGGAATCCACTTAACAAACGTAATTTGATGGGTGGTCCTTGGAGGGTGTATGTGAGCCCCTCGCCGTCTAAAAAGCAAGCGCCGGGCACTGCTGAGGTTCCGTTCAAACGTGCGCTGAGGTTAGCAGCAGGGTGCGTGATCCGAACCAGGAGAATGGTTCCGTCGAGATCGCCCTCGGGTTCCATTAACACTTCGAGGAGGCTCAAGAAATCTAAACTTTCGATGTCCTTTGGCCCCTTGCCTGGTTGGAAATGGGCCTTGAAGATGCATCGGATGTCATTGGGGACTCTTCGGGAATATGAAATGAAGTGAAGGCTCTGGAATACATCAGATAACGGGCCCGCAACAAGGTGTCCGGCATGAGCCCGTTTCCAGAAAAAAGAGACCTCCCGCATGGTGTGGCTTAACGGTTGGAAGGTCTTAAGCACTCCTATGAATGCAACTCAGTGCCTCATCTCGAGCCAAGCAAAAAATGAGAATATGGGGAGCAATATGAGGAGGGCTTTGTTGATTTTCCGCTGCTGGTCAACGTACTTAACCGTCGGAATTGGTGAAATTTCGATGGATTTGGCGGTTCTTTTCCTTCGAGTGAGTTGAACCCGCTGTTCAACGATATCAAGCACCTGTTGCCTCAGTTCAGGTTGACGGGAGCTGGCAACGCCTCGGCCCACGACGAATTTCACGGAGCACATGTCGGAAAGAGGCAAGGCTGCCTCCACAACGCCGATCATGTTGGTCAGGTCGTGCATGTCAACTCGAATGGACATTCCATCGCTCTTGACGTGGCTCAACACACGCCATCTGCCTTGACCCTCGTTGAACGGAGTGAGTGTTTCTCGTGCATGGGCAAGGGGGCGTTTCCCGAGGTCAACAGGTTTTCGTCGTCGGGCTAAGAATGGCCCAAGCGCAATGGCTCCAATCAGTGGAGGCGTGCACATAAGGCCGCCGAGGCGGGCAAGTTGAGTCGGGTCAGTGAGGACTGAAATTACCGAGAGGCTGAACCCGAGGTAGAGGCCTAAAAACGCCCCTGCCTGAAGGCCAGTGGAGAGTCCCACCGGCTCGCCCTGTTCAAGGTCCATACCCTCTCATGCCGGGGTTTCGCTCATCAAGGCTCGCTTTGCTTCGCACCAAACTATATGGGTTTGCGACCCTTGGAACCCACATGGAGAAAAACGGTCTTGAGCATCGTCTCCGAGAACGGAAAATAGGTCTGTGGATTGCAGGCGTTTCTGGTTTCTTTTTCTTCTCCTTTTTTCTCGCACCCTTGTTGCTGGAAGAAGGCTCGGTGGGCGAACTTAACGGACGCGCCAACACCCTCGACTTTGGTTCAAAGGAAGGTTCGATGTCCTATGGGAACTCGCCGCAAGGTTTGACTCATCAACACGCTGATGGAACCATCCACCAACACGAACAGTTCACTTGGACGGAATTGGACCCTTACACTGGATTCATCTATGCATTTGCTGACGTCAACTGCCATCAAAACCATGAGCGTTCATGGGAGATTAACGGCAATCAGATGCCGGTATGCACGCGTGATGTAGGGATTTTCTTTGGGATCATGATGGGTGGTGTTTTATTTTCACGCAATGCGTTCAATCGATGGACGGTTCGGGACACATGCCTGTCTTTGCTGCCAGATGATTGGATGGTGAGTGTCTACCAGCGTAATTGGCGCACCCTTGCATGGCTCGCATGCGGCGTTTTGCTTTGTGTTCCCTTGATCCTCGACGGCTTCACGCAACTGCTGACTGGGTACGAGTCAAACAACCTCACGCGACCGTTAACCGGTGCCCCATTCGGGCTTGGTTTGGCGATTCTGATCGGCGCCTCAATCGCAGCTCGTGCCGAAAAGTTCTCGACCGCAGGAGCGGTGCTGCTGCCCGGGAACGCAAAATTCGAACTCCAAACGAAAACCGAAGAAGAATGATCATGGAGGCGGCACTTGCCACCATGCAAGCAATTCTTCCACAGATGTTGGTACAGGGCAGTTTTCATGGCCACTGCTGAGCATTTCGAGGCGCTTGATGATGTCTTCGAGCCCTTTTCGAACGGCAGGTGGCGGGGCCTTTCCTTCGGCTGGCAAGGCAATTGCGGGTAGGGCCTCGCTCCAGTCCTCGCTAGGATTTGCTCTACGCCATGACGCTAACTGAGGCCGAAGCGGCCACATTGCAAGCGCTAGACGACCATAGCCCAAGCGCTCGTCTCGAAGTTTGAACACCTGTGCTTCAGCGAAAGGAACATGCGATTGCTGCTTGTGAATCCAACGTTCTTCTTCAAGCCATTTGACCAGCCGTTGAGTGTGGCGTTGCGTCACCATTCTATGTGGGCCAAACGCACGATGGAGCCTTGGGACCTCACTTGAACCGACAATCAGCGACAGCGTGCCGAGCACTGACCAGCATGATTGGGCATGGGGGGTCGCGGGAACATCGTAGGATCGTGCGCTTTCAAGAGGCCATTTGTCTTCAGCCTCCTGCATCCATTGAGCTGGCGAGCGCCCCGAGAGCCATCCGATGTGAATGGCCGTTCGCTCTTGCGGGGCACCAGGCAGTCGCGTCTGCTTCTGTACGTCCTTGACCAGCGTGCTCAGGAGGTAGCGATCAACCTCATCAGGGTCAACGTTAAGTGGCGCAGGTTTTCGATTGAAGAAAGCACGCAACACGCCTCTCAATTTATTCTTCAAATCATCAAGGCCGCCCTCATTGAGGATTGGACCCACCACGCAGCAGCGGTCGAATGGAGCGGGAACATGGATTTTCCCAGAAAGAAGGTCGTTAAACCCTTGACGGATTGTCCGTTGAATTTCTGGCGTTTCGAAGTATTCTTGCTTCTCGCTGGTCATTCTTAACGTCCCCGTTCGTATTCGCTTGATGGCTTTGTCAGGGTCACAGTCAATCCACAGCACCAAGTCTGGAATCATTGCTGCAGCGTTCATTTTTGTCACCTGACCAACACCCAAATTCCCAACGACGCCTTGGTAGATCAACGATGAGTGAATGTTTCGATCTGATATGACGATGTGGCCCTTTGCCAGCAACGGTCGAATCCAAGTGTGGGAGTGATCAAGACGATCTGCGGCAAAAAGACCGGCTTCCTCCAAAGGGGTTTTATCACCGAGTTTTACCGAAGTAAGTGCTAACTTGCCAAGTTCACTGTGTCGTCTTGGTTCGTGTGTGGCATGGACTTGAGGAAATGGGAATTCAGCAGCTAATTCCAGCAGAATCCTGGCTGCTTCACCCTTTCCGGAACCATCGCCACCCTCGACGCTGATGAGGTACATTCACTCACCGCCCACGTCGGCAAATTGTTCTCTTGAAATCATCAACATTACCATTCCAGAGAGGATTAAAGCGGGCCCAAAAATGATGAGGCCGCGGCTGAATAAGGCAAATCCAGCAAGGTATTGGGCGCGCCTGTAGTGCTTGGCCCTACGCGCTTCAACAGCGGCTTGCACACCAATCAGGCCTGTGAGTACCGTCAAAACACCGACAGCTGTGGACAACGCCACGGCATCTTCCGCATTCCATCCATCCTTGAGGACGATTTCGTTTTCTACGACGGTGCCGTTTCCTGGTTGCATGGTCACGGTTCGAATCTGCGCCCCATCTGGAATGAAGATTCGCTCGACAGTGGTGTAGCCTTCGAGCGTAAAGGTCAGCTGAAGTTCGGTGATGTCGATTGATTTGAACCAAAAATATCCATTCTCGTCGGTTGTTGTTATGCCAATAACTTCCTGCGTATCTCTGCTGATCAATTCAACTTCGATGTTCTGTACAGCGGTGCCTTCAGGTTCCAAAGCCACACCTGACACATCGACGTTTTCATCGTTTCCAATGACGCTGAAGCTGGTGATTAAGTCGTCAGGATTGCCCTGAAGGATAAGGCCACCCGATGCCATCCCGAGGATGCTGCCGACAAGGATGAGCGAAGCGGCAAGGGTTCGCAGTTGAGAGGCATTGGACCGCTCCATGGAAGCCATGTGTTCGTTGAAGTCATCGTTTGCTTCTTGAATCGCAGCGTTAAGGTCAGACTCATCGACAACGAGTTCCTCTGCCGCCACGGCTTGCCGTTCGATTTTGGCTTCTCTTGAGGCCTCAATTTGAGCCTGAACGCGGGCTTTGAGGGCTTTCCGGCGGGAATCGATATCGGCATCATTTGTCACCATCATCACCCCGCTTGTTTGAAACGGGTGTGTGCGCGGATAATACGCCTTTCCCTTCTTGTCCGCGCCCTCATCTTACGGCTTGAGGTCGACCGCTCTGCTTAGAATTAAAACGAAAACCAAGGCTGCGAGTAAACTCAACAGGGCAGCAGCCCCCATCCATACATACGTTTCGAGCGTTTCTGATTCCACGTCAGTGGCCGGAAGAACTGGCTCTTCTTCAACTGTTGTGGTGTTGGCTAGGGTGATTGTGGTTGACCATGCATCACTGCGAAGTCCGAGCTCAACCAAACGCCCAACATCCTCCAAGGATTGAGCGCTTACTTTGTCGGGTGTATCTTCGTGTGTGTGCCAATAGCCTCCAAATGGTTCAGCATCAGGTCCAAAGCGAATATCGATCAAGTCAATGGCGCGAATGCCATTGTTGAGGGCAGGTACATGGTCGTCGATGACGCCGGTGCTGATGCTCAAGTTGACCACATCACGACCAAACATGCCGTTGCAATCAGCTTTTGTCTCAACGAGACCAATCGCAGAAGCAAGCGGTGAGATGGTCGACCAGAGTTTCGCATCCCCGGGGTAGACGTGGGTCAGTTGCAAGAAGGCATCACCAACCATGTCCACCACAATGTAAGCAGAAGTTCGGTTCTTATCGTCGGCCGTTTGCCGCTCAACCCACGCTTCTGCACCATAGAGTTTTGAGGAATGGTTTTGATCTTCAGCATCAGTAAAGAGCAGTTCAACCTCATACGAGAGGCCCATTGAAGG
Source organism: uncultured Candidatus Poseidoniales archaeon (assembly GCA_905181785.1). Lineage (GTDB taxonomy): Archaea > Thermoplasmatota > Poseidoniia > Poseidoniales > Poseidoniaceae > MGIIa-L1. Next base: position 107,198 of record CAJIZC010000010.1, on the reverse strand, counting down.
AATCAGCCGACCAAGTTCGAGAAGCACGGCCACGCCGCTTGCTCCATCGTTAGCGCCGGGTATTGGCTCACCGGTTCGATTCACATCAGGATCGCGTTCCGCAACATCCCTGGTGTCGTAGTGAGCCACCAGAACAACACGAGGCGTCGTCAGTGTCTGCTCGACGGCAGAATACTTCGCCACCACGTTGGTGAACGTGAGGTTGTCCTCGGTGTAGGTGTGATTGGAAACTTGCCATTCAGTGAGTTGCTCGTGGATCATGCTTCGCAAGTCTGCCGAAGCGTTGGAGCCGGTGGTTCTCGGCCCGAGGTTCACCTGTTCGGTGATTGAGGCATTAGCGAGCGTTCCGTTGAATTCGAGCTCTTCTACAAACCCGCACGGCTCGACCGACTGGTAAGGTTCGCTCACGGATTGACCCTGGGCACTGTTTGGCACAGAAATCAAAAGTAAAATCATGCATAAAAAGGCCATTGAAGCCTGTTTTTTCGAAGGATGTACCGCCTTGGCCTGCGTGAGCATATGTGAAGCCTCATAGACCCAGTCTTAAATACCTCATTTCAAGTCGTGTAGTTGTTAAGCAGTAATGCGAATACCTGAGGTGTCATCAATGTCGGAACCGCGCTCCAACTCCGCCTTCTTCCTTGTTGCCATTTTGTTCATGGCTGCTTTCGTCCCAGTTTTGGCACCAGCAGCCGCTGAGTCCAACGAATCCGTCGAGCCTTTGCCCTATGATGCCGAAGGGATAATCATTGGAGATCTTTCCGAATTCGATCCGGCTGAAGGTCGGGCCTACCTCATGATGGAAGAAGAAATCCCAGTCGTTTCTGCGTTTTCTTTCCTCAAGAAGGCGTGGGTCGATGAGGGCCGGCCCGGGGTTGAAGACATGGTGATTGAACCCCAAACCTCTGCCCGTGCTGCTGGTCGAGCGTGCAACCCTCACGTTGTCAACGATCAGTTAACAGTGCCCACATCAGGTGGTTCCATCGGCGTTTATGTGGCAAAGACCACCAACACTGTTGCCTTCTTAGTGCAAACTGGACGGACCCTCTCCTCAACGGCACTCAACAACCTTGCGTCCTCTTGGGACAGCACCATTTACCCAACCATGACCACCTACTATGGCAAGGATTACGCTGATGGGAGAGGCCTTGCGCCCCCAGATGTTGACAACAACTGCCAAGTTCAAATCGTCATTTACGATATTGACGGCGCCTACAACATCGGTGGCTACTTCGCACCATCCTTGGCCAACGCAAGGGAAGCCGTGTACGTTGATTTCGCTGACGTGACCCTCTCTTGGGGCAAATCCATTCTTGCGCACGAAATGGAACATTTACTCCACAATGCCCAAGATCCATACGAAAATCTATGGGTCGATGAAGGCAACGCCGATGTGGCAATCTACCTCTGCTTTGGTGCCGATTCTACGCTCGTTTCTCACTTGAATCAATGGACTGCTTCCTCTGAACTCTCCGTTCGATGGTGGAACCAACGGTTTGCCGACTACGGTGCAGGTTTCATGTTTACAATGTACCTCGCCGATCACCTCGGCGGCGGCCCTGCTGTGCGCCAACTGGTTCAAGATTCAGCGACTGGTGGACTTGGTGTTGAAAACTTGGCCCTCTCGCCAGTGAGCGGTCAAAGCGGTATGCTCGGCCGGACCATGGGTGAGGTCTTCGCTAATTTTTCAATCGCAGCCGTCTTGGACTCAACCCAAGGCATCTATGGCTTCTCAAACCTTGATCTCACACCTACATGTTCGGCTGGTTCCTTCTGTCGTGTTCAACCCGCTGACACCAACAGTGATTGGAGCGGCCCCTGGTCCTCAACCGGTCATTCCGTCGAAGGCTGGGGCATTCGTGCGTTCAAATTCACCCCCGGATCGGCCTCACCTGCACCGCTAACCATGCGCCTTACTGCTGATGTGAGTCAGTTTGACGGGGTCGTGGTCAGTCAAGCCACCGCGGACGGACTTTGGTCCGTAACCGACCTTGATTTCCAAAACAACGTTGCTACTGCACTGATCCCTGGTTTTGGAAACTTAACCAACGAAGTTTGGGCCATCACATGGTATGCAAGCACCGTAGCAGACTGTGACTACACTTCATGTGGCTCTTCCTACCCTCAAGGCACCGTTGACATCGAAGCGGCACGAATCACATCGCCTGCAAGCCTCACGCTCAACACCGCAACGCTCAGCGATCGCGATGGCGATGGGTCCCCTGATACGGCTCAAGTCGATTTCGAAGTGTTTTCAAACGCTTTCTTCGAAGACCTTGACGTCACCATGACCGTTTTGGACGCATCAGGCACCACGGTCGATCAACTCACGAAGCGAGTTTCTGCTGGCGGCGGCACTGCGACAGAAGAATCCGTTTGGTTCACGGCTCCTCTCAACGGTCAGTACACATTCCGGTTTGACATGGTGGACATGATTGGTACAGCCGTCGACACCCTCACGACTTCGCCTCAAGTGCTGACAAACATGAAGCCAACAGCAAATGGTACCCTTGATCCAAACGCATCTCAAACATGGGAGAACGTGCAATTCACCGGCGATGGGTTCGACGCATGGGGCCTTTCCCTCGATAACAACTCTCTGCCTTACCTCGACGCTCCAGTTGCTTATGCGTGGAACTTCGGCGACAACTCCACCTCCGGGCTCAAATCTCCACTTCGGGCCTATGAGTCAACTGGAGTCTACAATGTGACGCTCCGAGTGATGGATCAGGGCAACACATGGTCGGAAACTTCAGTGATGCAAATCAACGTAAGTGACACTTCCCCTCCGATTCCAATCATCACAGTCAACAACGTCGTGATTGAGAACGAGATCAATATCTTGACCAACCAACTCATCCTGTTTTCAGCGGCTCGAACGATTGACAATGTTCCTTCCGATCAATTGGAATTCTCATGGGATTGGGGCGATGGAAACCTCGACTCCGGTTTTGGTGAATACGAATTCGCTCACGAATGGGGCGATATTTCGGGCACTACGGCGAGCTACAACCTCACGCTGACCGTATCGGATGGCGTCAACACCGGCATCAAGGAGATTACCGTCATCGTCAACAATCGAATACCATTCCAAATTTTCTCGGACAACCTCTCGACATACACCTACACTGCGCTCGTCATGCCAGACGTCTTTGCTGATGACGATGGGACGCTTGTGGCCTATTCGTGGAGTTTCCCAGACGGCGTCAATCTTGACGGGGGCTTAAGCGACCGAAACGACGACTTTACTCAAACCTCTTCCAACAGCGCCAACCCAATGCCTGCATGGGATACACCGGGGCTCAAGTCAGTTGATTTGTCAGTCATCGATGACGATGGCAGTGAAGTGACTACAACCTTGAGCGTGATGGTTCACAACCAACTACCAGTTGGTGATTTCATCGTGCGCACGACGGCAACCACAGGCTCTTCGACCATCGATTTCAGAGTCGAAGACGGCCAAGTCGACACGCCATACACCTTCGATGGAAGGGACTCATTCGATCCAGACGGCACCGTTGGTGATTCCTCCGATTTGACGTTTAATTGGTCCTTTTCGGACGGGACCTTTGGCGACCGCCCGCAAGTCACTCACTCGTTCACCGAACCAGGCACCCATAGCGTCACCCTCATCGTCTTCGATGAGGCAGGCGAAGCCAGCAGCCCTCGGATCATGACCATTGAGATGGCCAACCCGCTGCCGATTATCTCGGTGCGAATCCTCGACGCTTGGATGGATGGCGAACTCGTAACGGATACTACGACCTTCGAAGAAGGCACAATGCCGGACATGTGGTCGCGCACCTTCAACGAAAACGGAGACACCTATGCAGCACCTCATATTCTGCTCTATTTTGATTCTGATGGCACCCGAGATGGTGACAGAATGTTTGAAGGAAAGTACATTCCGTTTGAAGCCGCATCCCCTGAGTGGAACGGGCTTGTGCAGTATTCATGGGACTTCGGAGACGGAACACCAATCGAGAACGCAGCATCCCCGTGGCACGCTTACACATTGCCTGGTGAGTACACAGTTTCGCTGACTGTTCGCGACGCATTCGGTACAGGTGATGTAAGCCGTGCCTCATTTACGGTCATTGTTGACCACCCTCCAATTATACACAACTTGTTCATTCCAGACGATTTGTTTTCAGGTGATTCTAACGCCTTTGGGGCTAATATTTCAGACCTTGAAGTGGATTTGGGGGTTGCCCTTTATCGCGACACAAACGTCAACGACGGCTCAATTTCTGATCGGGATGAATCCCTGAATCCAGATCTTGTTGTTCGATGGGATTTGGATGTCGAGGTGGACCAAGACGAAAACGGCGACCCCACGGACGATTGGGTTGAACCTCTCTCTGGTTCAGCGACTCGAGTTTCGGCCACTTACGAGCAACCCGGTGTCTACACGCTGAAATTGGAAGTGTGCGACGGATTGGGCCTTTGCGCCGTAATGATTCAAGACATCGAAGTCAATTCCCCGCCGACCGCTGCCCCTTCGCTCTCAGACTTCAGCGTGGAAGATTGGAAGAGTTGGGCGGGCGAGGCAGGCTCAAATCTGGCGACCTTTGTGGCGTTGATTGCTGTGGCTTTGATCCTTGGATGGTTGGTCATGCGAGAACCATCAGAACTTGAAGACGAAGCCAAACAGGCTGCGGAGTCTTACACGGATGTCGAAATGGTCGAAAGCCAAGGTGGCCTGCTCGGCATGGATCACCATGCACCACCGCCTGCGCCGGGGATCCTTTCGAAGGATGAACGACGAAGCGACGACAGTGGGTATGTTCGCCCGTTGCGCCGACGTGGCTGACCGCTACTACCTTCTACCTCCATGCTCAGCAACACATGGTGAGACCATGGGTGTACGTTGGTTTGGTGTCTTTTCGCTGACCCTTATCCTGCTTGCCCCATTGCTTTCGGCGGCTTTTTCTACGCCTCTTGTGCTGAATGCACAAGCTGCAGATCCATGTCAAGGCGATACTCAAGCCATTGAATGGAACACAACGATGCAACGTATGTCGGAAGTACCGCATTACTCCACGGGCTATTACCCGTATTATGACGATGATGTGTACTATGAAGACAATGAGGTGCAAGAAAAACCGGTCGATTCCGGTGAAGGTCCAGAGGAACCATGGATGTACCAACAAAACTCATGGAATTTACCTGTGCTTGAGCCCTTGGACACAAGCCATTACACAACCATGCTGGTTGGCAACGACAGCGTGGGAGCGCTTCGATTGAACCTTTCAGCAAATCACCGTACCACAATCTGCGTCACCCTTCAAGACACCAACGGCGACCCAGTTGTCGGTGATGTTTACCTCTTCACCAGCACAGAATACGACGCATATGTTACGTCTTACGAGTGCGCACACACATCCTCGTGGTACTGCTATGGTGATGGCGAATTGGAAGAAACCCTCAGCAACATTGCACCAGAATGGCGGAGTTGGAATCCTTTGGGATGGAAATCGTACCGAGATGCGCATGAATACGAAAGCATAACATCGGTCAATTTAGCCCTCAACCTCGATCGTCCCGAAGTCTACACATCCTTGTGGGGCGGAACGGATTGGCAGGATTTCTACTTGGTCGTTGACACATGGAACAACGTCCATGATGCGGATGCGGATGCACCGGGTGTCACCGTTGCGGCCGATGTGACGCTGGTGACGACCCCACGTTCGTTGATCCTGCCCTCTTACACCGTAGCGCTCGTGTTCATGGCCATGCTGTTGGGCGGTCTTGCTGCCCCATTTATTCTGAATGCGAGGTACATGAAAGCGGGTATGGGTTCAGAAATGCCGGCAAGTGGGCTTGTTCCTTCCTTGGAGCGCCCCGCAGATGTTCCACCCTTCCAGCACCACCAAGCAACGCTTCCACCCCCTTCTACGCCTGTGCCTGCGCATGGTTCATCGTCATGGGCACCTGCACCACCAGCTCAGCCCGAGGCTACAGATCCCCTGCCTGTTGATTCAACAATGATCGTGGCGCCGCCCGCACCTGCTGAGTTCGAGAAATCTTACGATGACCCGTTTGAGGTTTGAGTGCCTCAGTATTCCAAAAGGTTCCACGCTTCTTTGAGGTCTCGAACGTTGACGAGGCCTTTGTCTGAAAGTCGGAATTCATTGCGCATGGTGGCGTACACCATGGATTGATTGAGAACAGGTGCATGCAATCGTCCCCAATCGCCTCCATTCCCAAGGGCCATTGCAGCGAAATCAATTTTTTCAGTGCTCATGGCGTGTGTTGCTTCTACAATCTGCAAAGCGTCCTGGTGGTCGTTGACCGTGCCGCAGAACTTGACTAAGTCGCCGTTCTCAGCGTTCTCCTTGATCAGGTTTTGAATCTCTTCAGCGCTGGGGGTGCTGTCCGTGTCGTGGATGGATGCGACGACCTTGCATGAACCGCTCTTTGCAGCCTTCATGAGTTTTGAGCGGATTTTATCCTCAATCGAAATTTCAAGGTCCACCCATGTTGCTCCAGAGGCTATGCCTTGTTCAAGCACATCGATTCGCTGGTCTTCATCACCGGAAAAGTGCCCACCCTCGCGCACTGGGCGTGCTGCAAAAATGACAGGCAATGCGATGCCTTCTTTGAGGGCCGTGATGGAGGCGCCGACATCGATATCAGAAAAGTCTCGGACTGGCCATTCGTTGGCAGGTGGCATGGTCTTGGTGACTTCGCCTTCGTCGTTTTCGGTGACGGTTGGTTCGGGTCGACTGAGGTAAAGTCGGTCGAAGCGAACTTCGATCAAATCGGCGCCGGCAATCCCTGCGCGGGCTGCTTCATCGAGCATTTCTTTCACAGTTGTTCCTTCGAGGGACACACAAACCAAGGGGTCAGCCATAACTTTGCGACTTAGGCCCGCTTCTTAACGCTCTCGCATGTCATCGCTTAGGCCACCTCGCCAAGTTGGGTTTTTTTCTCGAGGTTTTTGCATCGGATTTTTATCCAAAATCTACGAGGTTGAATGGGCTGTTTGAAACCCTTTTTTGGAGGTTGTAAAAGAGCCAAATGAGGCGATTATTGCACTACCTTTATACCCCCTCGTCACAGGGTATTAATGTAGGGAGAAGTGAGGGCTTAAGAATCGAGGACTGCGCCGCAAATAATGCCGTAATTTACGGCGTCAAATGCGCCACGTTTAGATGTCAAAAAACCTCACGCCAACTCTCGCATTTGAGGAATTAAAAATGAGCGACGATTATGATGCCTCGAGCATCCAAGTTTTGGAAGGTTTAGAGGCGGTCCGCAAGCGACCTGGAATGTACTTGGGCGACCCCCACGACGGAACGGCGCTTCACCACTGCATTTGGGAAGTCGTGGACAACTCCGTCGACGAACATTTAGCGGGCCATACGCCCCAGATCGACATCGTGCTCAACCAAGACCATTCAATCTCTGTGAGGGACTTTGGCCGTGGCATCCCCGTCGGGATTCACAAGGAATTTGGCATTTCAGCAGCAGAAGTGATCATGACAAAACTCCACGCAGGCGGTAAATTCGACAACAGTTCATACAAAGTATCTGGCGGCCTACACGGCGTCGGTGTGTCTGCAGTCAATGCTGTTTCGGAATGGATGGACGTTACCATCCATCGCGACGGCATCATCCACTTCCAACGGTATGAGGCGGGAGTGCCAGTAGCGCCTCTTGCTGAAATCGGTACCTGCGATGACACGGGCACGACGATTGCTTTCAAACCTGACCTCACCATTTTTACTGAAGTCACAGAATTTGAATTCGATCAAGTCAACACTCGCATCAGTGAAACAGCGTTCTTGAACGCTGGGCTCAAGATTGTCATTTCCGATGAACGTGGCGAAGAGCCACATGAGGTCGAACATCACTACGAAGGCGGACTCAGCGAATACGTGAACCAGTTGAACGAACGCCGAGAAGTCATGCACGAGCACGTCATCACCATCATCGGTGAAAAAGTGATCGAAAAAGGCCCAGTCGAAGTGGAATTGGCCCTTCAATGGTCCGATGCGTTCAGTGAATCAATCCGTTGCTACACGAACATCATTCGAAACAAAGACGGCGGGACTCACATGGCAGGGCTTCGAACAGCTCTAACCAGCAGCATCAACACCTATGCCAAGAAACGGAACCTGCTCAAGGGCGATGCACTCACCGGCGACGATGTGAGGGAAGGTCTAGCCGCAGTGGTCAGCGTGAAGCACCCAGATCCGTCCTTTTCATCTCAAACGAAGGACAAGTTGGTCAGCAGTGAAGTGACGGGGATCGTCCAAACGATTGTCTATGAAAAACTAGGAGAGTTTTTCGAAGAGAACCCAAGCGTGGCAAAGCAAATTGTCGACAAGGCACTGCTCGCCTCCAAAGCTCGCGAGGCTGCTCGTAAAGCAAGGGATTTGACCCGCAGAAAGGGCGTTCTCGAAGGAGGGGGCCTACCTGGTAAACTTGCAGATTGCCAATCACGCGATCCTAGCGAGTGTGAAGTTTACCTCGTGGAAGGTGATTCTGCAGGTGGTTCGGCCAAGACTGGTCGCGACCGCCGCATCCAAGCCATCTTGCCACTGCGCGGTAAGATTCTCAACGTGGAACGCCAAAAGCACAACATCGCAAAGGTGTTCCAAAACAACGAAATCCAGACCATGATCCGTGCTTTTGGCGCTGGCGTGGGCAACAATCCCGATGACGAAGGGTCGTTCGACCCAGAAAAGTTGCGTTATTCCAAGATTATTCTCATGACTGACGCAGATATTGACGGCGCTCACATTCGCACGCTCATGCTGACCTTCCTCTGGCGCTTCATGCGCCGCGCCATCATGGAAGGCCACGTGTACATCGCACAACCCCCGCTCTACCAACTGAGCAAGGGACGCGTCAACAAGTATGCGTTTTCGGATGAAGAGCGCGACGCGATTGTCGAAGAGTTGCGCGGCGACAACCCCAACACCAAAATCGGCGTGCAGCGGTACAAGGGTCTTGGTGAAATGAACCCCGAACAACTGTGGGCTACCACGATGGACCCCGAAACACGCACCATGCTCAAGGTTACCGTCAAGGAAGCTGAAGAAACAGATCGCATGTTTGAAATTCTAATGGGTGAGGATGTTCCTGACCGAAGGGCGTTTATTGAACGCCACGCAAAGGAGGTGACCAACCTTGACATCTGATGACACTGAAGAAACCCAAGAAGAAGAAGCAATGGCTCCAGCAGGCAACCTGCTCAACCATTCACTCAACCATGAAATGAAGACTTCATACATCAATTACGCCATGTCCGTAATCATTGGACGCGCCCTACCTGATGCACGAGATGGTCTCAAGCCCGTTCATCGCCGAGTTCTCTATGGTATGTTTGAAGGCGGCCACACTTCGGAAAAGAAGTACAGTAAATCCGCTCGTTCAGTCGGCGAAGTGATGGGGAAGTACCACCCTCACGGTGATCAATCCATTTACGATACAATGGTGCGAATGGCGCAAGAATTCTCGCTTCGTTACCCTCTGATTGACGGCCAAGGAAACTTCGGCTCGATCGACGGTGACCCGCCTGCAGCAATGCGATACACCGAATCTCGATTGGACCGCATCGCTAAGCACATGCTCGAAGACATCGAAAAGAAAACCGTGGACTTCCAGCCGAACTTCGACGATTCAGAGCAAGAGCCAACGGTTCTGCCCGCACGCCTCCCCAACCTCTTGCTCAACGGCAGCGACGGTATTGCGGTCGGCATGGCAACACGCATCCCTCCTCACAACCTCACCGAGGTTGCAGGAGCAATCCATCTGCACGTCAATCGTATTTTGGAGGAAGGCGAAGGCTCATCGATGCCCAACATTTCAATTGCGGAATACATGGAACACATCAAGGGGCCAGACTTCCCAACCGGAGCAACCATTCACGGTATCGACGGGATCATCGACATGTACACCCATGGAAAAGGGAAATTCCACGTCCGCTCCCGTTGCGAGGTGTTTGACGACAGCGATGGAAAGAAAATCATCATCACTGAAATCCCCTATCAAGTCAAGAAGGCTGACATGCTTGTGCACATTGCTGATTTGGTCAACAAGGGCACAGTTGTTGGTATTCGTGACATTCGCGATGAATCTTCCAAAGAAGGTATCCGAGTCGTAATCGAAGTGAAGAACAACGCAGATCCACACGCTGTATTGAACCAGTTGTTCAAGTCAAGCCGCCTCCAAGAGTCCTACTCTGCCAACGTGATGGGCATCCTTGATGGGCGCCCCGTTTTGCTGACCTTGCCTGTGATGCTCGACACCTACGTCAAGCACCGTGAAAGCATCATTGAACGCCGCGCTCAGTTTGACTTGGAGAAAGCTCAAGCTCGAGCCCACATCCTTGAAGGCCTTGTCAAGGCACAAGATCGAATCGACGATGTCATCGCTGCTGGTAAAGCCAGTTCAAGCCGTGAACAGTTTGAATCTGTCCTTCATGGGACCCAAACCATGCCGGGCATTGCGGTCTTCTCCTTCACAGAAGCACAAGCGAAAGCCATCGCTGAGCGAAGGCTCTACCAATTGAGCCGACTCGACGTTGAGAAGGTGCAGAATGAATACTCAGAACTGCAACTCAAGATTTCAGATCTTCAAGACATCATCGGTTCTCGGTCCCGCAGGTTAAGCATTCTCCTCGAAGAACTTGACGTGATGGTCGAACGCCACGGCGATGAACGCCGCTCTTACATTGACCCAATGCCGCTTTCAATGGACAGAGAGGACCTCATCGAAGAACGTGCAATCGTCATCTCATTGTCAGATGATGGATACATCCGCCACATGCCTGTTGAATCCTTCAGGGTTCAAAACCGTGGAGGAAAGGGCCTGAAGGGCGTTACCACAAAAGACGAAGACTTCCCGAAATCAATTCTTACGTGCTTCAGCAAAGATCGCCTCTTGATCTTCACAGACCAGGGTCGAGTCTACGGTCTCAAGGCATGGGAAACCCCTATGGGTAGCCGTTTGAGCCGTGGAACACACATTCGCAACGTCATCGAACACATTCGAGAAGATGAACGAGTGGTCACCATTTTGCCGATCTCAAAGGAACTGCAAGAAGAGCCGGAAGGGCACTTCCTGATTTTCGCAACCCATGAAGGAATTGTGAAGCGATCGAAACTGGAAGATTACACACGCATCAACAAGAACGGAAAGTACGCATTGAAGTTCAAGTCCGCAACGGATACGCTCGTGGCTGTTCGCGAAGCTACCGATGAGGATCACGTGGTTCTTGTCTCCAAGATGGGGCGTGCATGCCGCTTCCAACCAAGTCACACCAAGACCGCTACAGACGGCACAGTGAGCATTACTGTCAAGGTTCAAGGCAGGGTTACCGCAGGTGTTCGAGGTATGGCTCTCAAGCCCGGGGACGAAGTCGTCGGTATGATTGCCACTTCAAATGAAGAAACATCAGTCCTTACCTTGTCGAAGTATGGTATGGCGAAACGCAGCCGTCTAGGGGATGGAGAAATGCACGAGTTGGTCGATGAAAACGGCAACACTACCTTTGATGAGAAGACTCAGAAGAACAAACAATATCGGGACGGTTACAGAAAAACGAGCAGAGGTGCTGGTGGCGTGTTGACCATGAAACTGGATGCGGACCACGGCGATGAAATCGTTCGTGTTCACACCATCCCTGATGACCTTGATCAGTTGTTCTTGCTTACTTCCAAAGGCATGATGATACGTGTTCGTGCAAACCAAACCAAGGCTACATCCGGAAAAGCAACCAAGGGGACCCGTGTCATGGAACTTCGGAACAAGGACAAGGGAGGTTTCACCGACGAAATCATCTTCTCAGCCCGCTTGCCTTCGATCTTGGTCGAGGACGAATTCGATGCGATGGACACCGACAACGACGGTGTTGTCACACGTGAAGAATTTGAGGCTGCGAAAGCGGTTGAAACCATTGAATCCAGTGAAGAAGAGTGACGCTCTCACAGCGACGCCTTCAAACATGACTCCGGTTTGTGGTGGAACGCACGGGCCTGTCTTTGGGCCAGCAAGGTGATTTTACATGGATGAGCGTTCATTGATTTATGATTGGAATACTGTCGAATACGACATTGCACGAAACCCTGCAAACCACCCGCATGGTGTATGGTTCGATGACGAAACACTTCGCGATGGTCTACAAAGCCCCAGTGCACGTAACCCGACCATCGAGCAAAAACTCGAACTGCTGACCTTCATGGAAGACCTCGGCATGCAAAAAGTCGATCTTGGACTGCCTGGTGCCGGACCATACCATCTTGAACACATCGAGGCAATGGTTGCACACATCATCGACAATGACTTCAAAATCAGCCCCGGTGCTGCAGTTCGAACCCTTATGGGCGACATTGAACCGCTTGTTGATCTCCAACAAAAATACGGTGTCCCCATCCAAGCAAGTGCCTTTTTGGGCACAAGCCCAATTCGACAATACACTGAAGGTTGGACAATGGATAAGTTGTTGGCAACCATGGAAAAAGCCGTCTCGTACGCCGTCGACAACGATGTTCCTGTCATGTTTGTCACCGAAGACACCACGCGTTCCAAACCTGAAGATGTCAAGCAAATTTACCTCCGGGCCATGGAACTCGGGGCACGACGCCTGTGCGTCTGCGATACATGCGGGCATGTCACCCCAAACGGCGTCAAGAAATTACTCAACTTCATCGATGAAGAAGTCATCAAAGACGGTGGTTACAAGCGCCATGAAATTGAAGTGAACTGGCACGGCCACCAAGACCGTGGTCTCGGTGTTGCCAACAATATTGCTGCAGTTGAGGCAGGGGCAGATGTCATCCACGGTACCGCCTTGGGTGTTGGTGAACGAGCGGGCAACGCTCCTTTGGATCAAACGCTTGTCAATCTAAAGTTGATGGGCGTGATCGATAACGACCTCACCAAACTGGATGCCTATGTCAAGAAGGCCCACGAATACATCGAAGTCCCGCTTCCACGGAATTATCCCGTATTCGGTGAAGACGCCTTCGAAACGGGCACTGGTGTTCACGCATCCGCCGTAATCAAAGCCATGAAAAAAGGTGATGATTGGCTAGCAGACCGGGTCTATTCAGGCGTTCCTGCTGGGGATTTTGGATTGAAGCAAGTGATTCGTATTGGCCATATGGCCGGTCGATCGAACATCATTTGGTGGCTTGAACAAAACGGCTATGAAGCGGAAGAGGATCTTGTCGCTCATCTGTTTGAAGTGGCAAAGAGCCAACGAAGGAACATGACCGATGAAGAAGTTCAGGCAGCCGTGTCCGACTTCAAAGCCTGATCACGATTCGTTTTCTTCTTCCGGCTCAGCAAAAGCATCTTCTGAGGCTTGATGCAAGGTCGGCTTTGAGCCAACCCATTCCGAATCAACACCGCCACCGCTCCATTCTCCATCAAGCGCAACTTCATCAATTTCAGTTTCTTCACGCCATACCTCGTCGTTTTGAGAACCGCAGACAAGAAACCTTCCATTGGTGTCGATTTGGTCTTGAAGCAGGCCAATATGCTTGGAAATCGGCAAAAAGTGACCCACTGGCATACCTGCTGCTGTGAAGGGGTTGGTTGCAGCACCGATGACAAGCCCATCTTCTGGAGCGACAATGTCCACGGTGAGGCCGGGGTTTGCGGGATCGGATACGGTTGCAATCACCTCGCCTTCACGCATGACTGAGCCAGAACTGACGAACATATCGAGCAGGCCACCCTCGCCGGAGCGCAACCAATGAGAGCCACTTGCGAGCATTCTGAACCTCGGACGATTTGGGTTGCCTGGAATCATTCTTAGCGACTTGAGCACGTTGATGACGCCTTGGATAGCGACGTTGACTGACTCATGGTCGAGTAAGTTAGCGCCACCTCCTTCGTACGTAATCGAAGGTATGTCGCTCTTCACAGCTGCTTTACGGAGTGAACCAGAAGGTGGTTTCGAATCCAGAATAATTTCGATGCCGAAGGTTTTCGCTAGAATGTTGGATCCTGGGTGGGCCAAATCCGCTCGGATTTGAGGCATGTTGGATCGGCCTCTTCCAGCGCTGTGGAGGTCGACGATAGCATCAACATCATTCAGGAGGTACTTCCAAAGTTGGGCTGCGACCCTCCGCGTGGTTGAGCCTTTGAAATCCCCTGGAAATTGCCGATTCAAGTCCCTTCCATCAGGGAAGTATCTTGATTTTGACCTGTAACCTGGTAGGTTAATGATTGGAACAATTCTCAACGTTCCAGCCATGTGCGTGGGGTCGAGAAGCCGGCCAAGGTCCGTAAAGGCATTTGAGAGAAGGTGTGTGCATGCAGCAGGCCCTGTCAACTCATCACCATGAACGCCGCCAAGGACTGTAATCGTTGGGCCCGGACGGGTGCCGTGAATCACGGTGACTGGAATTGGCCACGGGTCGCCTAGGTTGGTTTCGAGCAACGGTAGGGATACAGTTCGCATGGTTCCAGGCTTGATTTTCTTTCTATAGAAGCGAGTGTCACCCCAATCTGCACTCCGATCCCATTCGGGGCGGTCCTCAGATTTGTGGGCGTTCATTGCTTCTTGAATCGCAATTCGACGCCGTTTAGGGAGCTCATGCGCAACGCGAACTTTCGCCTTACGGGGCCCTTTTTTGCTTCCCATGGCCTTGTCAGTACCACCCCCCACATGAACACTGCGTTGTTTTCACCTCAAAACAGCAAAGAACACAAGTGCTGGACACCACTGGGGAATTCATGAGCGGCATTGGAGTTCAACGGCAATACGCACCCACCTCGATTTGCTTTGGCTGTGGACCAGCGAATGAGAAAGGCCTTCAAATCGAGAGCCATCGAATCGAGAATGGCTTGCGGATGGAATACACACCAGAATCGCATCACCAAGCTTTCCCTGGCATGATCAACGGTGGCATTATTGGTACGCTTTTGGATTGCCACGGTAATTGGACTGCAGCAGTTGCTTTGATGGATCAAAATGAAGAAAAAGAACCACCGTGCACGGTTACAGCTTCTTATTCGGTTCAATTAAGGCGCCCGACACCCGACAATACCCTGCTTCATGTGACAAGCCAAATCACCTCGATTGAAGACGATAGGGTGCACGTCGAACTGCTTCTCGAAGCCGACGGCAAAGTGTGCGCTACGGGCAAGGGGCTTTTTGTTGCGGTAAAAGAAGGCCATCCTGCCTATCATCGATGGAGCTGAATGGCTCATGGTGCGCCCGAGTGCGGAAGCCAAAGCGGCGCTGCATCAACTTCGAGACACCGTCATTGAGGTGATGCGGGACATGCCGGTGTGGTTGGATGCACCGATCACCGAACTGGATTCAATTCCACTGGGGGTGCTTCGAAAAAATGCAACTCAACGGCACGGCGTCACGCGCTGGAAGCGAGGGACAGACCTCAACTCGATGCAGATTTCTGATGTGGAAGTGATCGACCTTCATCCCCAATTATTGAAGCCAGAATGGAGGGCCTACGGTGCGTTTGTCCTTCACCATGAATACATCCACGCTCTTGGTTTTCGAGGCCATGATGCGACCTTTAGGGCCCTTGAAGCGGCGTGGCCCGGACGCGCTGCTTCAAAACACGCTCAAGATTTCACTGAAACTTTGCGCCGGCAACGTGCGCTTTGGTTGTGGTTTTGTTCGACTTGCGAACGGTCATACCCAAGGCAAAAACCGTCGAAAGGGCGGTACCGGTGCCGGCAATGCTCAACCGTCTTAACCGACCAACCCAACACCCCGACGGGTTGAACGAAACCGCCATTGAGTTCAAGGCAAGAATGGCTTAGCGTTTTCATGGGCGGCGAAGCAGTGCGGGGATCAAGGTACCCTGCCTCGTTCTTCATCTTCCTCATGCTTGGCTTAATGGCCATGCCAATTGGTTTGAGTTCAGGCTCACTCACCATCGAAGACGGTTCGTTCTATCTTTCATGCGTGGAGGATGACGATTGCCTTCTTTCCCCCACACCGATTGGTGAAGAACTCATCAGCGAGCAAGTGTTTGCTTCACCTGCCCAGCCCAAGACAGTATCAATTGAATTTGATATGAGCCCCGTGCAATCGCAATTGGCCTTGCTTCCAACCCTGCTGGCGCGCATGGAAATTGACCTTCGGTTCACAGGTGATGCGACTGGAGCAGCCCGGCCCGCCCTCGATGTATCGCTCATCCTTGGCCAAAGCGTCACGGATTGGGAATTTGAAGCCCAACCAATCCCTGACCAAAGCCTGAACGAGCCAATTGTTCTCGTCGACGAACCTCTCAATTTGAACGGAAACCGTTTGCTGTGGCCCGATGATCCGGTGCGACTGCGTTTGACATTCGTGATCGACAGGCCAGGTGCATGGGAACTTCACATGCGAGGAAATTCCTTTATTGAAATTGATGTCGAGTGGTCGGAAGATATTGATGCTCGAAATTCTGATGAACCATCGAGCAGTCTTGAACCCAAATCCACAGAGTTTGAAACAACCCACGAGGGCGCTCTTGTGGAAAACGACAAAGATTGCTGGGCGTTTGAAGTTGAGCAGCACGAGGTTCTTGGTGTTCTTGTTCGATGGGAAGCCGTACCTATTGAAGTCGAACAAAGCCACGAACTTCCGGAACTATTCTTGCCCAGCAGTCGCCAAGCGCCCTCTCCGGAGGTTGTTGTCACCGAGGATGAAACATCCACGCGCATCACCTACAGATGGCGAGCGTTACCATTGGGAGAATACACCCTATGCTTTACCGGGACGGCAGAGAAATTCCAACCTTATTCATGGACAGGGCAGTTAGCGTTCGAAGGGCTTGGCCCGCTTGACCCAAGTGGCTTTACTGGCGTGTCATATTATCCAGCGGGAGCTGCTTTATTGGGCGACGAAGAAGGGGCAGTGGGCTTGCATGAGGCCACCTATGGGTTCTTGATTCTGTCCTTTTCTCTCCTTGTGTTGTTTGGAATCAATGCTTTTCGCCACTCAACTTCCAGTTCGTTGAGGTTTGGCGTATTCGCTCCAGGGGTGGTTATGTTGCTCATTGGAGGTGTGTTTCATCCCCTTTGGGCCAGTGCGGATGAAGTGCAGTTGGAAAACGAGTACACCCTCGAAGAACTTGTTGAGATGAGGCTTCAACAATTGTGGGATGTGTCTTACCCAGGCGTACCAGATCAAGTGCTCATCAGTCAAACAGGCGCCACATGGGGCATGCTCGCAGGTGAGCGGCTGCAATTGCGCATCGTCGCCGAAGAAGCGAGACCGCTGGACGATGGACGTTGGCAACTTGTCGTGCCTGAACTGGAATCTTTGCGCCTCGATGAGGCCATTTTCGGCCAAGTGGCAAGAGGTGGAGTCCAAACCACTGAAGAAGGGCTCTTGGAGGAACAAACGGTTCGTTTCATTTTACTCGCTGGTCGCTCATTGCTGCTTGATTTGTTGATGCTCGAGGGCCTGTTGATCGTTGATGAACAACCAGCGTCATCCGTATTTCACTTGGACGTAGAGATGGTTGAAGCACCTGCCACTGGTTCAGTGAGTGTCCCTGCGTGGGGTACCCGGCCCTCTTCGATATCGACGTACGATTGGGTGTTGCTTCAAGCCTCATTGTTTCCAGAACGTATTTCTGTCTCCCTTTGTGATTGTGACCTCGATTTGCTTGATGTTCGATTCACCGCTTCAGAGGGTTTTGATGCTTCTGATGTTCCAAAAGGGCTTGAACTCAGCAACGCTTCTGGATTGATTGAGGGGGCAACCCCTGTTGCATTGTTGGGTATCTTGCTGCTCATCACATCAGCCACAGTTGAGCAGCGTCGGCGGAAAATGGCCAAAAAGTTGGCCCAGCAAATGTTTGAATCTTCGGGTAAGTGGGTCTAATCACTTTCCTTTCTTTGCCTTCTTCTTAGCGTCCTTGACCACGCTGTCGCCGTCTTTGTTGGCGGCCTTAGCGACCATTTTGAGCGTTTCTTCTTCTTTGGAGGTGATTTCTCCGTCCTTAGAAGCGGATTCCATTGCTGCGTCGAGGTTCATCTTGGCAGCGTCTTCGTCTGTGATTCCAAGCATTTCCTGGAAGGACCGAAGTTCTTCAAGCTCTTCTTCTGTAATGACGCCATCTTCCCATGCAGCCGCATAGGATTCCATCAGGAAATCGCTGTAGGCTTTTGGGTTAAGGAGCACGTCACGAATGAGTCCGTGGTCCAGTCCCTCGTCCACTTCGGCCATTTCGAGGATTGCTATCGATCGGCGAATTTCCTTGACAGCCATGTCTTTGAGGCCGTGCCCAGCCCAAATTGCACCTGCTGCAACGACCGCTGCAGCAAACCAGCGCATGACGTCTGGGTTGACGAGTTCGCCTGGTTGAATAAGATGGAATATACCGAGGACTGCCATTGCAGCACCGCACATCACTTCGACCCAGTCATTCAAATCTGGTTCGTCATCGAACACGGAGAGGCGTTCTTCAACCATGGTTTCAACATCGTCGCTCATGATTCGGACAGAGAGGGGCAGGTATTAGGGATGTCGGATTGAAGGGGTTGAGGCGTTGTCCTTTTGGACTGTTGGCGCAGGTACGGGTTCATGGAGGGGGCAGAGCGAGCGGTTTCAGCGTTGGATTTGCCTTCAAAGGTCAGGGATTTCCTTGAGCATTCATGGGGCATCCAAACGCTTCACCCGCCCCAATACGAAGCCATGCCGAGTGTTTTGAGCGGCACCAATACATTGCTCGCAATTCCAACTGCAAGTGGTAAGTCGCTTGTTGCTTACCTTGGGATTATGAAGCGCCTTTTACTTGATGATGTTGGTTCGAAAGCGGTTTATATTGTCCCCCTCAAGGCGCTTGCCAGTGAGAAATTTGACGACCTCTCTGAACTGTGTTCGGCAGCCGGGTTGACGGTTGGATTAGGAATCGGCGATGCTTCAGCAGAGGCCAAAAAAATAGAGGAATGTGACGTTCTTGTTTGCACCTCAGAAAAATTAGATTCCTTGATGCGGAACCGGTCTGAGATGATGGCCAATGTATCGATCGTCATAGCGGATGAGTTTCACTTGATGAACGATGCAACTCGAGGCCCGACCCTCGAAATTAATCTGACCCGCCTTCGGCATTTGCGCCCGAAAGCGCAAATAATCGCCCTATCGGCGACGGTCGGAAACTGTCAAGATTTAGCGACCTGGCTGGACGCAACTTTGATTTTATCCGATTGGCGACCCGTTGCCTTGGAATACAGCACTTTTCATGACCTCCATCTTGAACCTCGGCTCGTGCAGTCCTCTGCCATGAGTTCTGACGGAGAGTCGTTGCAACCTCCACGCGATATTGAAGGCCCCAAATCTCATCCTACGTGGGTCGTTGTCAATGACACCTTGGACCAAGACGGTCAGGTTTTGGTGTTCGTGGGAACGCGCAGAAGCGCACAATCTGAGGCATTAAAACTTTCAAAACGGGTTGCGAAAAGGCTTGCTAAAGAAGATCCAGATCGCCTAAAGAAACTCGAAACCTTTGCCAATTCGCTTGAAGGGCGTCAACAAACTGCGATGGCAGAACGGCTGGCTACCGCCATACGAGGCGGTGTGGCGTTCCACCATGCAGGGCTCACCCACGGTCAACGAAAAGCCATTGAAGGTGCGTTCAAGGAAGGATTGCTTGTTGGTTTGACGGCCACACCAACCCTTGCTGCTGGCGTAAATTTACCCGCAAGACGGGTGCTCGTGCGGGACTTAAAGCGCTGGGACGATGGTATGAGCCGGCCTTTGCCTGTTATGGAAGTGCGCCAAATGCTCGGGCGAGCAGGGCGGCCAAAATACGATGCCTTCGGAGAGGCATGGGTCCTGTGCAAGGGGACCGATGGTTGGGCTGTAGCGGATGATGTAAGCCGACGGTACTTTTTCGGCCCTGTCGAATCCATCACATCGAAACTCTCCAGCGAGCCTGCGTTGCGCACCCACTTGTTGGCAGCGATAGCAACAGGCGGCTTTCGACATCGGGGTGAACTCGGTGATTTCTTCCAAGCCACTTTCCTTGGTGCTTCTGTTTCGCGCACCTACCTCAAGGAACAACTGGATCGAATGTTGGACTGGTTGGTTGCAGAACGGTTCATCCGCAGGGTGGGCTTAGACGAAGATTATGCAGCACGTCGTGCGGATCAAAAAACCGATGGCGATGAAGAAGAGGATTGGGACGATGAAATGCCCATTTGGGCCACGATTGCTCAAAACACCGGAGGCGTCGGGCTCCAATCCCCATCCCAAGAACCGAATGGCTCGCCAGTGAGAGGTGATTCAGCCTTCACCAAAGCCTCCCTCGGGTTCACACAAGCCACGGACTTGGCCCAAGTTGGCGGCTGGGGCGGGGAAGCTGGTGTGGATCATGATGCAATGATGTACGAGGCCACGATGATGGGGGAACGGGTCACGCAAATGTACCTCGACCCACTTTCAGCATCTCAGTTGCGGACGGGTTTGCGTCGCGCTGTCCGGCGCCTCGTTCGTCAAAACGCTCCTGTGACTGAATTCAGTCTTCTTCAACTGGCCACAACGACACCTGACTTCAGTTCGCTTTGGGCTAAAAACAGCGACATGGAAGCGAACTCACTTCTGTGGTTGAAAACCAATACCGTTCAAGAAGAACTCCTCACAGACATCACCCTTGAAGAGCGCCTTTTGGGTTATGTGAAATCAGCTTGGATGCTGGAAAAATGGATTGAGGAAGAGACACTTAGAGACATCGAGACCGATCTTGATGTCAGCCCAGGGGACGTCAATCACAGGGTTGACCTCATGGGATGGTTGCTTTCAGCAGCCCGTCAAGTGTTGCTCACTGACGATGTTTTTTCCGAGGAACATCTTCCCGAAATCGACCAACTCTCCATGATTATTGATGTTCTTCGTCAACGCATCCGTCACGGGTGTAAACCCGATCTGCTTAACCTTGTGAACATCAAGCATGTTGGCCGATCAAGAGCAAGAGAACTTTCGAAATTCGGGCTACGCACGCCACGCGATGTCTTGACCATGTCCAGGAAGAACCGGAATGATTTGCTAGCATTGCGTGGCTGGGGCCCTGTGTTGTTGGAGAAACTCATGGCTGAGGTCAAGAAAGTCATCGAGAAGGAAGAGCGCGCGAACCAAACTGTTTCTCGGCCAACCGTTCATCAAGACGATGTCCCACTTTCAGGCGAAACTCAATCGGATGATTGATACTTCAAGTGCTTCTCACAGGAGCATGGATGAAATGCCCTTCCCCCATTTTGTTTGGCAATCTGCTGAACCGCAGAAAGGGTCGGAGATGACGAAATTATTTCTTGAACATCGGCCAAACGATCGATGGGTTCTGGTCGGCCAAGGTGTCGCCCAATGCCATGCACAACTATGGACAGCTTGGAACAGCGCTGCTCGCCGTCAACGCCGAAACAATTCGCTTGCCCGTTCCTTTGACGCTGAATTCTTGAGGTACCTTTCTGGCACGCATCATGTGTCCGAGGCGTTCAAGCGAGCCGGAGTGCGCAATGGCGATTCCAATGGCTGCTTTCTTGTTTTACCCGCTTGGCAAGGGTTGGAGTCTTCCCTTCCAAACCCCTCTGAGGAAGAGATGCTTACCCTCACCAAGCAGGCCGACTCATTGGCGGCGAGCATGGAGGTGTTGCTCATCGAGAATCCTCTTGAATGCAACATTGCAGGTGCAGAGCGGCTCGGGCTTTCCATCGAGGCCCCTTCTTCACTGAACTGTGATGTTCTGGTTGGCCACGTTGTCTCCGCAGAATTCAATTCTTGAGAGCAAGATGGGCCAGACTTCAAGCACTGTTGCGTCCACCGTTGTCCATGGTGATGAGCGCTAGCCCTACCGACGGCCACCCTGCGGGAACCGGAAGATACCTTCAACAGTCGAAAATCCAGGCCGCCTTAGGTCATGCACAGGACCTCGGTGCTTCTTATGCAGAAGTTCGATTGATGGCGATTACAGACTCAAGCGTTGCGATTCGAGACGGGAAATTGGAACGTGCGATTCCAGGCCAAGAGATCGGCGTAACGATGCGCATTCTTGCAGATGGCGCATGGGGGGTCCATTCGACGACAGACCTCCAATCCCTGCCAGGGCAGGTCGAATCAACAGTGCGGCTCGCCAAAGCAGTGGCAGCACGACGGGCATCAAAAGATCGGCCTGTGGCGCTTGCCGAAGTTCCAATCTTGGAAAATGAAGTCCACTGGAAGCCGAAAAAAGACGTTCGGAATACAGACCTTGACACCAAACTTCACCACCTCATGACCCTTCATGACAGCGCTGCTGAAGACGAGCGCATCGTCTCTGTGACTTGCGGTTGGCACGACGAACACCTCCACACGGAACTCATGACTTCGGAAGGAATGAATCGAGTTTGGTCCTTCCAACGATCGTTGATCAACGCTACGGTTACAGGGCGCGATGGCGGGGACGTCGTTTCCTATAGAACCAGGCACGGAGGTGAGGGTGGTCTCGAAGTTATCGAAGATTGCGACCTTGGGGAACTCGGCCGAAACGCTCAGGTTGCGACCCTTCGACTTCTCAAAGCAGAACGAGCTCCTTCTGGGAAGTTACCGCTCGTTGCAGACCGGGATCTTACAGGCGTCTACATCCATGAAGCCCTTGGACATCCTTGTGAAGCAGATTTGGTCGCAGCAGGCGATTCTTGCTTGGATGGTAAGCTTGGTCAAACCATAGGCAACAGCATCGTAACCGTTGTTGACGACCCCACCATTCGAGGCGGCTATGGGGCTCACCCGATTGATGACGAAGGACTTGACACACGCGAAAAATGCCTGATCAAGAACGGCGTCCTCACCGAATACCTCAATCATCGAGAAACCGCACATCACTTTGGCATTGCACCAAACGCTGGTGCTCGCGCTCAAGATGGTCTGCACCACCCCCTTGTTCGAATGTCCAATACGATGATTCAAGGCGGTACACACAACGATTTGGATGAGCTGATGGAAGACATCGAATACGGAGTGTATGCTTGTGGCTCAAGAGGCGGTCAAGTCGACACCGGTCGAGGTTCATTCCAATTCGCCGCTCAGGAAGCATGGTTGATTGAAAACGGTGAACTTACCAAGCCACTCAAAGACGTTAGTGTGAGTGGACTTACGCTTCAAATCTTGAACGATGTTGACGGATTAACTCGAGATGCCCGCCTCGCTGCCCCAGGTTTCTGTGGTAAGGGTCAAACTGTGCCTGTTGGTGACGGTGGACCAATTATGAGAATCTCTCAGGCTTTGGTGGGATGATCATGCTTCCAGACGACGCAATCGATCGAATCAATGACGGATGCAGGACCATTGGCTCCTTCTGCACTCAAGAAGGCGTGGCCCAGTGGGAAGTCGTTGCTTACCAATCATACGGTCATCAACTTGACATCGAAGCGGGTAAAATTTCACTCGCAGCAGGTGGCGGTGAAGGAGGATATGGTATCCGTGTTGTCGAAGAAGGTCGCTTTGGATATGCGTACCTTGTCGATGTTGATGCTGCTCCAAACGCTCTCAAACAAGCCTTGGATGTGGCCCGAGCCTCCCCTTCAGTGGAAGGTTTTGTTTTGCCAAGCGCACAAGAGGCCAAACCTGTTTCTGGCTTGTGCGATCAGCGAATTCTTGACCTCGGTCCTGAAGACCTCTTGGAGCAAGCCGATGCGGTTTTGAGCGAAGTGGCTTCATTGGACGAGCGAGCCGTCGTCACCGGTGGAGGACTTGGCGTTGGGGCTACGGCGTCCGCACTCCTCTCAAGCGAAGGCATCGATTCTTCTGGAATCACCACTTCTCATGGTCTAGGGGTCCAAGTTTCAATCGACGCCAACGATGAATTAACCAGTTCGTACGAAGGCGATTCTGGCCGTCAACTGCTCCCAGATGTCCCTTCCTGCATTGCGAATGCGGTGCATTGGGCTCAGGTGACTCGTGGGCCGATTGAAGTCAACAGTGAACCGCAAGACGCACCAGTTCTCATGACAAGCGAGGGCTTTTCTCCTTTGTTTTCCATGGTGGTGCCCACCGCCGTGAGGGGGGACCGCTTGGTCCGCAATGAATCCTTTTGGTCAGGCAAGCAAGGCACCCAAGTGCTCGCAGATGACCTCTCACTCATCGATGATGGCCGAATGGACGGCGGAAAATCAGCCAGTTCCCGAGACGGTGAAGGCGTACCTACGAGCCGGCAAACCATCGTCGATCAGGGGCGATTGGTAGGCTCGATGTGGTCGACTCGAGACGCCGCTCAACAAGTTGCTGAGGGCCGCATTGAGGAAGCACACAGCACCGGTTCTGCAGTCCGTGGTGGTCATCAAGCTCCACCCGGAACAGGATGCAGGGACTTCGCAATGACGTCCCGAAACGGTGGCCACACCCAAGACGCCCTGTTGGAACGCATGGATGATGGTTACATTGTTCACAGCGTGATGGGCGCTCACACTGCAAACCCCACAAGCGGTGATTTTTCGGTGACCACCAGCACCATCCTACGCGTCGAAGGTGGCTCGATCTTAGGCCCGGTCAAACAAGCAGGATTGTCCGGAAACTTAGCACAAGCCCTCTCCAAGGATGTCCACCTTGGGGACGATGTCCGAATTCAAGGCTCCTATTCATCCGGGAGCATGCATTTGCCTGATGTTCTTTTAATGCAAGGGCTACGAATCAACCCGGCCTAAACAGGTTTGTTTTTGCTCGGTCTTTGAGAGGCTTGGAAAAAATCCGATGGTATTCTTTAAGTCCCGTCGTCAGTTCTATCTGTTACCATGGAGGTCAAGGGAGTGTATAGACTCAACCAATCCGCACGAAAGCCCAACGCCTGTTCTCCGTACAGGCTTCGAACGAAAACGCCTTACGGGGGGCTCGTCAATGTCTGAAAAATATGAAACGCACGTGAATGCCATTCTTGCTGAATGCCCAGAAGCGGACCCGAAAGAGGTCGCAGAGGCTTTTGCCAAGTACGAGACGGAATTCTACATTCCGCCCCAAGATGCAATGCGTTCCATCCTCCGACGATTCAAAGGTGAACAATCGGTTCCATCGAACCGCAGTCCATCTCAAGGCGCAACAGCTACGCCCCGAAACACCAAGAAAGTCAGCAAGTTGAGTGAACTCAACGGCAACGACAAGGACATCGAGATTGAGGTTGAAATCATCTCGCACAACATGCGAGAACAAACCATCCGTGGTGAACAAAAGCAAATTGCATTTGGACTCCTCGAGGATAACCCTTGGGAAGAAAAGGGTGAGAAAACTCGATGGGAATACAAAGACTGGGGCCCAAGTGCAAACCTCGCTCCGGGTTCAATCGTCCGAATCGAAGGCGCATCTGTGAACGAATACCAGGGGCGTATGTCCCTCAACATCAATCAATCAACACGAATTGCCGTGGTACGAGAAGGCACACGCCCTGTTGTAGCTCCCGGTGAGCCCCAAGAAATCAATGGCCTTCCAGCAGATGGCTATGTTTGTGTCGTTGGGCGAGTTCTAGCCTCTCGTCCAGATCAAATCCACAAGAAGGACGGCTCAGGTTCAATCGATATCATTCGTGGACGCATTGCAGACGAAAGCGGTACGATTGGCTTCCTTTCATGGGAGCCGTTTGAACATGAAGTTGGTAGCCTCCTCAAGATTGATGGCGCTCAAGTTCGAACCTTCAGGGACACACCAGAATTGAACTTCGGGCGAACCACCAAGGTTGAAATCTTCCACGACAAAAACTTCGCTAACGCAGAATCCTTGTCGCAACAAACCGTCTTGACCATCTCGCAATTCCGCGATGGCGCTCGAGATGTCGATGCTGTTGTCCAAATCACGGAATGGACCAAGCGTTCATTCACGCGAGACGGCGAAGAACGTTTCTTGTGGTCCGGTCAAATTGCAGACCCCAGCGGCCGATGCCGAATGAGTGCATGGAGCGAATTACCAATCACCGATGACAAATTGCCGATGACTGTTCGTCTGAAAGGGGTTCGAGTTCGCGCTTGGCAAGGCATTCCTGATGTGACGGTGGACACCATGGACCAGGTCGAGATGCTCGACGCAACGCCTTGGGATGATTCGCTTGATCTTAGCAATCACACCGCAGAAGTTGGCCTCCACGAATTGGCCACAGGGGCAAGCCGGGTCGGTGTCTCGACATCGGCCATTTTGGTCAGTGTTCGAGAAGATTCTGGTTTCATTCAACGGTGCACTGAATGCCGAAGGGTGTTGCGAGAGGGCGCTTGTGCAGAACATGGACCAAACGATGGCAACAGCGATGTTCGCTTGCGGATGGTCCTTGACGATGGGCAATCAAGCATGTCGCTTTTGACAAATAAAGAGGCCACTCTTGGTTTGCTTGGCATGGATGAAGAACAGATGAAGACCGCCGTGGACAAGGACGGGCAAATGGCCTTTGTTCAATCCTTAAGAGGCCTTTTCTTAGGCCGAACTGTGCAGGCAACTGGAAGAACCATTGTTGATGAACAGGGCGCTATGATGCTCGCTGATGGAGCAACCGTCGTCGAAGAAGACGCTGGCATGCTGGCGACTGAATTACGCGCTCATTGGGGGGTGGCTTGATGCAATCCGGTGGACGAGCACGGCGACAACCCGCATGGCACATGCTTGCATCTGAGTTCAGCGAAGCAACGCTGAATGAGAAGGGTTCGGGCGAATACGATCCGTCCTTTGTCATTACAAAACTCGGTGCTAAGGTGAACCGTGTCATTGTTGCAGGTTTGCTCGAACGGCTTGAAGTTCGAGAAACTTCCAACGGTTCTACGTTGTACCAAGGCCAGATGCGCGATCCATCAGGATTGCATTACTTCTCTGTTGGCGATTATGCATCAGAATCAATGCGAGAGCTCACCCTTTCTTTGGTTGAAAAAACTGAGGTCGGTGAACCAGTGCTGTTGTTGATGACGGCGAAGTCTCGGTGGTACCAAACTGATGAAGGGGCTGTCTACACATCTTTGAGGCCTGAAGAAGCATGCGAGATTGATGCTAAAACATACGCACTTTGGCTCACCCGTGCTTGTGAAGGGACCTTGCGACGAATGAAGATACACAGTGATTCGTTGGCGGCTGAACCCACGCAAGATGGGCTCAAGGCAGCCGGCGTCCCCGATCAAATGGTTGATGGTCTTCTCCTCTCGAGGAACCATTACGGTGAAATTGATACTGAAAGTTACACTCTCAACGTGATGCAAGCACTTGATATTGCGGAAGGAAGAATGGAGGCTGCAAGCCAACCTGCACCCCCGCCGCAAGCTCAATTGGATGTTGAAGGCTCAGATTCCGAAGGTTCTGATGACGATGTGAAAGAAACTCTTCTTGCCATCATCGGTCAACTCGATCAAGGCGATGGGGTTGACTTCGAAACCGTACTTACTAACGCAGGTGCGCGTGGAATCGACCGACAAATAGCGGAATCTAAATTGGATGAACTGTCAAATGAAGGCACCCTTCACGAACCCCGCTTTGGCTGGTTTCGCATCGTTGCTTGAGTTGAATCTCCCCCAACATTGAATACCTTCTCAATGCGTGGGGAGAATAGGGGTCAAGTGCATGGCTGGAACAGATTTCTTTATTCGACCCGCAACGGGCACATCGAGCGCAGATTGGGTACGGATTCCAAATTGTGACCTTCACGTTCGATTGACACGACGCCTTACACGAACCATCATTCGCGGTGAAGAAGGCGATAATCTTCACGATGAAGGCTCCGAGTCGACCGTTTACACCGTTAAGGGTGAAATTAGCCTTGAAGATTACAAGCGAATCCTAAGCATGTTCCGAAGCGGACAGCCTTACATTCACGATCCGTTTGAAGAACGAGACGTCAAAGTTTTGTTCTCTGCAATGGAATACGAAGGCACCACTGAGGCCTTCATGTTCGAATTAATTGAAGACACTGTTTGAGGTGAAATAAATGCGGAAGTTAGACGAGCAGAGAGAAATTCTCTACGTCATTCGCACACTCGACGTTCTCATGTCATCTGGTGTTGGTCTTGAGGCTGCCATCCATACCGTTGGAAGTGGAGGTTATGGCGTAATTTCCGAAGACTTCTCATCGATGATGAAGCGGTTGAGAAAGGGCACATCCCGTGGTCTTGCTCCCGAACTCAAAACCATGCTCAAAAAAGCGGAATCTGAAGGATACCGCCGTTTGCTAAACACGATGTACTCCAACGTCACTCAAAACACAGACATTGTTGAAACGCTGCGAAAGCAAGGCGTCCGAATGGAGAATGAGCGGACTGAGGCCGTCAAGAAATACATCGAAGAACTTGGCGCTGTGCCTGAAACCCTTCTTTCAATCGGCATGATCGGACCAATCATTCTTGCCATCGTTGGGCTCGTTCCACAACTCCTAGGCGACGGTGCAGAAGCAATCGTCGGGGCCATCGACCAAGGCATGATCAACTCGGTTGTAAAAGGGGGACTTGTCCTAACCCTCATCGGCATGATGATGATTGGGTTAAAGGCCCACACAAAAGATCCTGGATTGTGATGTTATGCTGTTCGGATTGCTTGAAACATTCAACGATAACCCGTTGTTGCTTTACCTTTCCGTGATTGGTTTAGCCTGCGCAGCGGGAGGCATCCCTCCAATGCTTGAGCGCAAAAGGCGCCGTTCTATAGAGAACGCACTCCCGGGTCTGCTCGAAGGCTTGTCGGACACAGTTGGTGCTGGCCGTGGTATTCAAGAAGCAATGATGGAGCAATCGAAGAACATCCAAGGGATCCTTGGAACTCTTCTTCTACAAACTTTAGAAGAAAGCCATTCTTCTTCCTTCGAAGCGGCGCTTTCCGCCTTTGCTGCTAAAACTCGATCTTCACAGGTTCAACGGGTAATGGTCCTCATTGAAACGGCCATCGAGCAAGATGCGCCCTTGCAGCAAATCCTTGCCGACCTCTCTATGGATTATGAACGACTGAACGACCTCATGAACACCCGTGAACAAGAACTTCTTGGCCGCGGTCTGCTGATTGTCATGTTTGTTTCAATTGGCTTGCCTGTGCTCATCGCATTCATCGTTGGTCTCTTTGCTCCTGCTAGCAGCGGGTTTCAAATCGACAGTTTCAATCAAACCTTTTCACTCTTCTTTGGCGCAGCCTCGGCAGTCGCACTCGGTGTATCCGGGCGAATGTTGGGTCGGTTCAAGGATGCGCTATGGTGGATGCCGATGTGGGTTGCCCTCTCTATGGGACTTTACCTCGGCGCAGTGGTGATGATTGGAGGTTGAACAATGGCTCAAACAATTCTGGAACAATATGGCTTAGTGACGATTTACACCGAAGGCAACCACCCTTCACCAATTTACCATGTCGACGGGTCGGCAGAGCCGAACCCTCATGGCGATCTACAATTGCTCCTCACCGACGACAATTTGGAAGAAGTGATGTACAATGGAGGGCAACAAGAAGTTAAGGTTGCTCACCGAAAATATGGGATGTGCCGTACAAACCTCATCATCGACAATGAATCCGGCCTACAGATTGCCAAGAACATCGCTTCCTACACCAACGTTCCACTTGGCGATGGTCCTGGCATGGTGCCAATATTCGATGGCCGCCTTCATGATGGTTCACGTGTGAACGGTACAATCCCTCCAGTGTCCCCTGATGGGCCAACGCTTACCATTCGTAAGTTCAAGGAAGATCCACTGACCATGATTGATTTGATTAAGTTCGGGACTGTCAACACCCGACTCGCTGCGATGATGTGGGTTTGGATTGAGGGGCTTGACAGCCGCCCAGCCAACTTCGTGATTGCGGGTGGTACGGGCTCAGGTAAGACCACGACCCTCAACTGCTTGGGCATGTACATTCCATGGGACCGACGTCTTTTGACGGTAGAGGACACCGCTGAATTGCAAGTTTATCACGACCACTGGCTGCGCATGGAAACACGAAGAGAACGCCCCGATGGAACATCCGAGATTGACATGAACGACTGTTTGAAATCAAGCTTGCGTATGCGTCCAGATCGTATCATTGTTGGAGAAGTACGTGGACCAGAAGCAGCAACATTGCTCACAGCAATGAACACCGGCCACGACGGTTCATTTGGCTCTCTGCACGCAAACACGGCACAAGAAACGGTAACCCGTATGATTAACCCTCCAATGAGCGTACCTCCAATCATGCTCAGTGGGCTCGACCTCATCATCATTCAAGCTCGGTTGCACGTCAATGGGAAAACCGCACGTAAGATCACCGAAGTCGCTGAGGTCGCAGGCATGGAAGGCGACAAACCTCGCTTGAACATTATTTGGAAGTACAACGCTGCCACCGATCAAATTGAAGAAACTGGAATTCCATCGAAACTTCGTGAAACAATCTGCAAAGCAGCAGGCATATCTCCTGATGTTTTTGAGAAGCACGTTTCTCAGCGAGAAGCAATTCTTCGCGATATGATTTCCCGTGAGATAAGCGATATTCAAACGGTTACAAAACTCATTCAGAGTTTTTACGCAAGCCGTTGATTACCCTCGCAGCCTTGCGAGGAGGTCATCGATGTGGTCGATTTTACTCCGTGCTGATTTCAACCGGTCTGAGGCGTCTGCTACTGATGCTGCAACGACCATTTCCGGTTCTTCCACAGTTGCTTCATCAACCGGCTTGAACGCTGCAGCAAGCGCTTTGAGTTCGGATACAATGGCATCGACTTGTGTGTCTGAAATCATGATCCCTGGTGCGATTCGAGGTATCTCCGATGGTGAGATGAAGCCGAGTTCAGCCCCGATGATTCCTGCACATGCTAGCACCCTTGGGCGCAGGTCCACGGTATTGACTTCGTAACCACGAGATTCGAGGAAGCGGATGACAAGCACTTGTTGCGGTTCTGTAAAGGTGCCCTCACTGCTTTCGAGGATGGTTTCTACGAGCTCTTCAAAGGCTGAAATATTCCGTTCAAGCCGGTCGATGGTGCTGCGCTCAGTTTGGCTGAGATGAACAGCACCATGCTGGAGTATGCGTAAGATTCGGTTGCGTCGTGCGATTGCCGGATCTTGTAGGGCTTGAGCTTGGTTGATGTCCACATGCAAGTCAAACAAAGCATGCAACCGACCAGAGACGCTTGGGATACTCAAGTCTAAGTTCATGGATTGCCCGACTTCTTCAAACGCCATTCTTGCCTTCACCAAATCCCCTTGGTGTGCTGCGAGCGTATCATCAAGTTGGCCTCTCAATCCCTCACGGGTGTTTTCAAACAGGCGCAAGGCTTCTCGCTCCCTCCACGAATTTGGCATGGTGTGCATGGCATTTTTCTCCGCTTGAGAGCGGAACTCCAGATCCATCAATGTGGTCCGGATTGAATCTTGTACTGCTTTGATTTCAGTTGCGAAGCCGTGCCCTTCCAAACTGGCAATGAACGCATCCATGTCGGCGCTCTCACTGGTGGTGCTCACGGCAAGGAAATCTCGCCCGGCGGCTTCAACTTCAGCAAGCCTTGCCTTCACTTCCAACAAAGCAGCCTCAACTTCGAGGGAATGCTCTCCCGGTTCCTCAATGACAGCGACTTGAATCATCGAAGGTGTTTCTTCCTTCGACCTCTGTTCGGCACCGCCATTGCGCAGTGCTTCGTCCAACGCCGAAGCGATCGGGGCTTTGGAGACTGGAATCCCTTCTTGGGCAAGTTCGGTTCGTAGTTCAGTTTCTTCCTCAAACGTCCATCCTTCGGGGTGCTCAGAAACAAAGGATTCGACGGCTTCGATCACTGCCTCATGCTCAAGTGGAGCAGGTAACACGCTCTCAACCGATGGCGTAGGTACTGAGCGAACAGGACTCGGGAGTGTCGTTGATTTGGCCCGTGGTCTTCGCAGGCTCTTCTTGACCTTGCCCCATCCCCCATCTTGTGAGGCAAGCACTCCAGCCACTCGGACCAGGAGCGCCTGTTTTGCTCCCGAGAGAGGCAATTCTAGAATTTTACACAGAGCGTGGAGTTCGTCTCTGGTCATTGCGTCAAGCGATTCAGGGAGCAGACGCTTCGCATCATGGTTGAGGTGGAGGTAGAGCCTCTGCCTGCGAGCACGAAGGGAACCGGACTTTTTGATTCCAAAAACACCCAGCAGTTCTCCTAATTCATTGTTCATCAAGTTCCGAATGCCATCGGGAGAAAGGTCCCATTCCTCTAAAATGAGGTGTTGGATGAGCCTTGCTCTCAACGTTTCTACCGACCCTGATTTTGGGAGGTTGTATGCGATTGCAATCTCCTTCAAACCGTCAAAGCGAGCTTGATAGAGTTCGGATAAAAGTTCCCCCTTGTCCACCATCACAGCACCTTCCTTTGCGTTTCGACTCAAACGAGTATATGTGCCTTCGCCGTGATGTTGAGTTCAAACGAGCGTTTCGAAGCCTGATGAATGCTGTTCAAACCCCAAAGAACCTGTTATGGTGCATGAATGGGAATGGCTTCAAGACCTGTCGGCAATTCTGGTAATTCATGGGCAAGACCGTCAAGGCCACTAAGATGGGTCTGAAGGACGCACACGACATGGTTGATTCCCTAAAAGAAATGATTCAATCCGATCTGCGAAAGCAGAAATCCGGGTTTGAAGACGCCCTCTCTTCACGCTTGCGTGAGGCTGAAGTGGTCATTCTTGAATCGGCCAAGGCCAAACTAGCCATCGTCGCAGGTGTTGGCCTGATGCGAAAGGACCTCGATCGGGCCCAGCGGAAATTTTCGAAAACGAACGATGTGGAGGAATTGAAAAACACACTCATCGACCTCTCGATGAACTTAAAGAAACTGAGAGAGACAAACAAGGAAGTTGTTGCTTCCTTGAGTTCTGTCCTCAATCCAACGCTGTCTGCTGTTGAGGTTGTCGAACGCTTTGCTTCGGATCTGCAGCGGTCTGCAGGAACTTGGGAACGTCATGGCAGAGAGATTGACGATTCAATCATGGAACTGTGCCAGGACAATCAACCAGCGGAAATGGTCGAGTTGGAGAAGTACATCGAGCGTCAAGGCTACAGCGTTTTGCTGGGCGATGCTCACTCTTCTTCGGAAGAATCAGAGTGATCCTCGGCCAAATCGAGCAATGGTGGGCGGGCCATACTGAACTCATCGGGCAGACCGATGTGTTGACGTGGGATTTCATCATGTTCTGACAGCATCATGTCGAGTAAGTTTTGAAATTCTCGAAGGACATTTACCATGCCCATGTGGCTTTCTTCAACAGGGCATACACGCTCTGCACCTGCGGTGACTGTGCCGTGATGATTCAACGTCTCCATCCGCATCTCAAGGCGTGGACCAGGCGTTCGAATTCGCTTGTCGATATCGAGAACTCCTTCCAATGTTTGCTCATCGTTCGATCGATTTGCTTCCCTCAAAATTGCGGCAATCTTCCGCTGTTCCACAAAAATACCCGTAATGGGATGCAAAGCCTCGGGAATAGATGCCAAAAAGGCAACTTCCATTCGATGAGCAATGTACGCTCCGTTGTCGCACATCACCTGAACGCTCGCACTCGGAAATCCATTTCTGGCGACGAGCAAGGTGAATCCGTGCAAGGGTGGAGGGATGAAGTGAGTGCGCTCTGGGTTTTCACGTTGCAATCCAAGCGTATGGCGTCTAGCCTTGAACTTCAGTTCTGCATGCACGCCTCGAGCAACGATATACCCGTCCAAAACTTCGTCTTGGCGCAACTCTTCGAGCCAGTGAGATCGATCTTCAGGGGCTAGCGCAGCGTAGGCTTCACCCTTGGCGATGGATTCGGCAAACGCGTGGCTGTCCATGAGGGTAAGGTCCGCTCGCAAACGCCGCATTTGTCGGCGAAGGAGGACGCTATCGCACACCACGATGGCTTTCGACCTGAGGTATTCTGGCTTGTCTTCGGAAACCAACACCCATGTTGGTTCTCTGCGGGGCAGAACTCCGACAACGCTCAATCCCTCATGCGACAAATCCTTCCATTGATGAGCGCTCATTGCCAACAAGTCGCCATGGCCACCTTGGAGGTTTTGAATTGCGCCTTCCATGTGAGGAACTTGCTTCATGATGAAGTCAAAGTGGGTGCGATTGGTTTCAATCGTTTTTTCGATTTGACGGCGCACTCCGTCCCCGTTTGAGGGGGTGGTGAGGACCTCAAGGCGTACCTTTTCTGTCATCATCTCACCTCGGCGAGGATTGCTCCTCACATTACAAGGGCGTAGACATCCGGTTAAGAAGGGCACCGTTGTAGGCAGAACCGTGGCGAGTGTTGAATTGGAAGCAAGCGACCAACTCGAGGTCATGCGTCTTCACGTAGACGCAGCACTCGAGGCCCTTGTGGAGGAAGAACTCGCCAACGGTGCAGGTCAGGTCGCCCACCTCTGTGCCTCAATGCTGCTCGCAGGCGGCAAACGGCTGCGACCCTTGCTCATTCTTTTGGCTCATGAAATTGCAGGAGGTGAAGATGCAGAGGAAGTTATGCCTCTTGCGCTTGCCTTTGAACTGATTCACACAGCCACGCTTGTCCACGATGACATCAACGATGAAGCCGCATTGCGCCGGGGTGTCCAAACGATCCACACACAAGCAGGCCTCGCCAAAGCCGTCATTGCGGGGGATTGGTTGTTCGTTCAAGGGTTCGGACTTGGTGGTCGGTACGAGGAAAACATCGTCCGGTTGATGGCGAAGTGCTGTGCCGATATCGCAGTTGCAGAATTCCATCAACTCGATCATGTTCTGAATCTTGCAACTTCACCAGAAGACTACCTGGCCATTGTTCGGGGTAAAACCGCAGGACCATTTGCATCGGGTTGCCAAGCTGCAGGGCTTGTGGCTGGACTTACAGAAGCACAGGCATCAGGACTTGGTCGGTTTGGTATGGAACTTGGTGTTGCGTTC
Organism: uncultured Candidatus Poseidoniales archaeon; assembly: GCA_905181785.1. Taxonomy (GTDB): domain Archaea; phylum Thermoplasmatota; class Poseidoniia; order Poseidoniales; family Poseidoniaceae; genus MGIIa-L1. Next base: position 72,450 of record CAJIZC010000010.1, on the reverse strand, counting down.
CAACTTGTTGACGATCTGCTTGATTTGCGAGGTGATGAACGCATGGGTAAACCTCGCGGTGCCGATGTTCTTGAAGGGAAAATGACCTTGCCCTTGATTCACGCTCTCACCCTTTCGCATGGCAAGGAACGAGCAAGACTTGCAGACATCATCGAACACTTTGATGACGGCGATTTTGACGAACTGATGTCTCTACTGAACCGGTCAGAAAGCCTCACATACGCAGAATTACTTGTACGCACCCACCTCGAACGAGCGGTGCTTGAACTCAATGCCTTTCCGGACAGCCACGCCAAGAGATTGATGCTTCACGTGACCACCTACGTCATGGATCGCCACCTATGAGGGAACACAAATGGCGCGTAAAGAAGTAAAACACCGACAAGTCATTGTCATCGGAGCGGGTCCTGCGGGTGCTGCTTGCGCTCAACGCCTGGCCGAAGAGGGCGTGGATGTGTTGATGATCGAGCGACGTTCCATCATCGGGAATCCGGCTCAATGCGGTGAATGCATTCCAAATTGGGGCGAAGTTGTAGGCACTTTTTCCAATCTTGATTCACACGACTGGCTTTATGATTACTTCCAGTTTCCCGATCGTGTAAAGTTGCACAACCTCGACAACATGCGAGTGTTCCTACCGTCTGGAAAAGCATTCCATTTCGAACTTGACGCATTTGCGGGGCATCGTTTGCACTTTGATGGATACCTGTGTGACAAAGCACTGCATGCTGGGGCAGAGGTGCAAATGGATGAGGCATTGACTCGCATTCAACACCAATCAAAACTCAAGCGTGATGTTTTGGTCACCACCAAAGGCCGTTACACATTCGATTACCTAATCGATGCAAGCGGTTCCCTCGCCCATGTTGGTCGTTTGCGACATGGCGAAGATGAGGACTATAGACCAAAGGACCAAGTTCCGACAATGTACGCGCAAGTGCAAGGTAATGTACCTGAGACCTTCGATGTGTTTCTCGGTTCAGTCGCTCCGTCTGGCTATGCATGGATCATCCCCAAAGGCCCAGATACCGCTAACGTAGGATTGGGCGTGCGTGCTGGGTACCTCAAAGGCAATCTCAAGGAACACCTTCAGGCGTTTTGCGATGAACTCGGCTTTGAGGTTCTTTCGTGGGGCGGCGGCTGGATTCCAATGGGTGGGCCAGTCAAAACAATGGTCGATGGCACAACACTGGCCATAGGTGATGCGGCTGGTTTGGTCATGCCAAGCAATGGGGGCGGTATTTCACAAGCCATCATTTCTGGTTGCTTTGCAGCCGAAGCAATCCTCGATAACTTAAGCAAAGGCACCCCTTTAACGGCCTATGAAGATCGATTGCGAGCCTCAATGGGTAGGGCGTTGAAGAATTCACTTCGGACCAAAAACTTCGGCTACGCCTTCTTCAAAGGCGATTTGATCACGGAAGGAATCCTCAGGGTGTTAGGTCCGATTGGCGGCATCAAAAGAGCGATGGAATGCGATAAACCCGTCTGGCTGTTCTAAGGCGAAATCAAAAGCCATTCACTCGGCCGGTTTTGAGCGGTTGGTTCAAGTCCCATCGTTACCACACACAGTTCATGCGAAGCATGCGGCGGGCGAAAAATGACGAGGCAGTTAGCCCCGTTATTGCAACCGTTTTGTTGCTGGCCATCACCGTGATGCTCTCAAGCATGGTCTTTGTCTTGATGCAAGGGGCCCTCTCAACAACCGAAAAAAGTGCACCTCAAGCCACCGTCAGCGTGCGTGGTCTTTCCAACGGCTTCCATGTGGTCCGATTGACCAGCCTTGACCAAACCATCGATCCTGCTAAACTCCAGTGGAACTTAGCACCCGATTCCTTCGACGATGGCAATCCATTAGGTGGGAAAGTCGCCGATGCTGATGTCTATGGATTGATTGGGGCGAATGTTTCCTTCCACGACCGAGACGCAGGGTATTCGGTGAGTCAAGGTGATTACTTCGTCATTGATTCCACAACGATTGGCTCTGATTCGGGGACCTGGCGCTTCAAACTCATCGACACCAACTCGCAGAGTGTACTCGTCGACGTGATGTTGCCTCCATTGGAAGCGTAACTAACCACCGATGAATGACATTTCGACCTTCGATTTTGGTTGACTCAGTTCGGTCCGAGTTTCAGAATAACGATCTTTTCGAGAGGTCCAAATGGATCGAATGGCTTGATCCAAATCCTGTTTTCCTGCCCCAAACCTCAACAAAGAACGGAGGTCTTGGCCCTCTGTTGCGAATAGGCAGGTGTAGATTGAGCCGTTCGCAGAAATTCTTGCCCGTGAACAATCGCCACAAAACGGTGAAGTCACCGATTGAATCAGACCAATTTCTTCTCCATGCTCCGTCTCCCAAAGTTTGGCAACATCAGAAGGGTGGCCCGTTGAAACTGAATGCAGGGGGCCCAAAGTGTTGGATAGAATCTCTCGAATCTCAGCACCCGATACCACTGAATCATAATTCCATTGATTCGTGCTACCAACATCCATGAATTCGATGAACCGAGGTGTGATTTTCCGCTCGAAGCAGGCTTGAGCAATGGGTGTAATTTGGCTCTCGTTCAAATTGCGCTGAACCACCGTGTTGACCTTGACCTTCAGGCCAACCTTGAGCGCTTCATCAATGCCTGCAAGAACGTCATCAGCTGTGTGTTCGGTATCACCCATTGTCTGGAACAAAGCAGCGTCAAGTGCATCCAAACTTACTGTGACCCGATTCAGACCCGCATGCTTCAAGGTCTTAGCATGCCGCTTGAGCAACACTCCATTCGTTGTGAGCGCCAAATCCATTCCAGCATCGAGGGCTCGTAGCATCTCGATGAGGCGTGCGATATCCTTACGAATCAAGGGTTCTCCTCCAGTGATTCTAATCTTCGAAAGGCCGAGAGGAATCATGGCAGCGGTAATGGTTGTGATTTCTTCGTAACTCAAAATGTCTTCTCGGGCTAGAAATTCATGATCGGTACCAAAGTGTTCCCTTGGCATGCAATACCTGCAGCGGAAATTGCAACGGTCTGTCACGGAGATGCGCAGGTCCCTCAAGGGGCGACCGAGCGAATCTGCAATGGACATGTACTGGGCTGAGCGCTCTCGGTCTTTATGCTGTCTTGCAAGGGTTGATGGCTAAAGCATGGCTGGAAGCAGCATGGGCAAGCGTTGGGCAAAGCGCTGGTCTGCAAGTGGAAAGGGGCACAGGAGGAATAATCTTCATGCCTTGCGCATCATTCCAAGCACCTCTAACAAAGCCATTCAGTGGGCATTGCCACCCTCGAAGAGTCACCTGATTCGGGCGCTTCTTTTAGCTGCTCAGGCGAACGAGCCTGTGCAACTGTGCAACGTTCAACACGCAGGCGAGGACGCTCGTTCGATGCGGCGTTGCCTTCAACAATTGGGCGTTACAATCGAAGACATTTCGGCTGGTGGAGAGGTTTTACATCAAGTGAACCCCGTCAACTTTGAACACCATCCTGATGCTGTTGTGTGGCGCGTTCATGGCGTGGGTGTGGCAGGGTTTAACCGTCCAGCCAGCGTTTTAAACGCTAACAATTCAGGTACCACCTTGAGGCTTCTAGCCCCTCATGCTGGAATGATTGGAGGCCCAGTTATGTTGGATGGCGATGGGTCACTCCGGCGGCGATCTTCCAAGGCATTGTGGTCGTCGCTTGAACAGGCGGGAGTCACAATCTCCATCGGTATGGGTGAAGAGCGACTTCCAGCTCTTCTTGAAGGTCCAATGTCAAAAGCCAACTTGGAGCAAGGTATCGTTTTAGATGTCAGCCGGTCAAGCCAACCAGTATCTGCATGGATCCTCGCATCACCAAGCCTTCCTTGTGCGACAACGCTGACGCTGGAAGGTGACGCTGTGTCTTCAAGGCATTCCGCACTCAGCATGTCCATGCTGGAGGCCTTTGGAGGCGAAGTGCATCACGTGGATGATGAAATGATTCTCACACCTTCTTCTCTTACGTTTGCTGGTTCATACCAAGTGCCAGGTGACGCCTCAATGGCGGCTTTCGCCTTGCTCGCTTGCACCGTTTCAGCGCGAAGCGTGAGGGTTGAGGGCTGGCCAGAGCACAGCGAGGCAATTGGGCATGAACTGTTGGAAACCTCTTCAGTTGAGTTTGGAGTTCAATGGCATGACTCAGTGCTAAACACCATCGACGCCACCGAATCCGTCGACATCGACTTACGAAATGCGAATGATTTGCTTCCTCCACTTGCCGCAGTTCTTGCACTCAATGCTGGTGGCCGTCTGTCTGGTGCGGCCCATGCAGCTTACAAAGAAAGCAACAGGTTGACTCGTACGGTTGACCTGTTGAAGCAATTTGGACTGAACGCCACTGTTGCCACCGACGGGCTTTCTGTCGAAGGAAACCAAGTCCCTACAACCCCGTTGCTTCCCGTAGACACCTTTGGGGATCACCGTCTGTTCATGACAGCGGTTTTGCTTGCTACAAAGTGTGGAGGGGAAATCATCGGGCAGGACCTTCATACCGTTGCGGACGAGGCGTTTCTTGACAGATTGAGGCAAGCAGGTTTCGGCATTGAGGCCGTTACCTTGCCCCCTCTAGGCGATTAACCATGACGACCGAAGTGGTGGTCCAATGCATCAAGAGGCAGGCGAAGAGCCGTTGGTCGACCGTGAACGCAAGCCCATGGATTAGGAATGCGACGCATATCATCGAGGAGCCTTCGCATTTCAGGGAGCGTTAATTTCTCATTCGCCTTAACAGCCCCTCTGCAGGCATTGAGGAACGCAAGGTGATCCTTGCGTTGATCAACGGTGGTCAATGGTGCTCCATCCTCTGATGTGTCTTGGAGCAAATCGAGCATGAATGGAACCACCTCGTCGCCATCAAGCAATTGAGGTGCTGCGGTCACGGACCAACCGTTTTCATTCTCAAACAACTCAAAGCCCACTGTTCTGAAGGTGTCTTGAGCGGCTTTAAGACGAACGGTTTGGCGAGCATCAAAGTCCAGTTGAAGTGGCTCCAGCCTCGTTTGGCTCGACCAAATCGATTCATCGTTGCGCAATCGCTCATACCGAACGCGTTCGTGAAGTGCGTGTTGATCGATTAACAGCAATTCATCTTCGGCTTGGACCAAGATGTATGAGTCCGCAAATTGAGCCAAAGGTTCCATCTTGGGTAAATCGTTGATCACTTCACCCAGAGGGGATTCGTCACTCGGTGAACTTCGTAGGCCTTGTCCGGCGTGCCTGTGAAGGCTTCGTTCAGCAGGTGAGAGGGCCGGTGCCGTTGGGTTTTCATCAAGACCAGGGAGTGTGTTTTGCGCTGCGGGTGCGCTTGATTGTGGCCGCATTTTGGTTGGTTTGGGCGCTTCTTCAGCCTCACCGCCATGAAGGTTCAATTGCGCTCCAGCTGCAACAGCCCATGCAGGAGGGCTGGCCACGGGCTTCTGGTCCCGTGGTAGGACAATCGGAGTTGTGCCAGCCGCAGCAGCAATTGGATCAATTGGTTCAGCCGGTGTGAGTGTGGCTGTTTTGGGTTTGAAATGCTCTTGAATGCTGGGTACTTGTTGTTGGCTCAACCCTTGGAGGCCGGGAATTCCACCTGCTGCATCTGGTTCGGTTGGTACCGATTCAAGTGTGTGGGCTATCGCACGCTCAAGCCGCTCTAACACGCGCCATGAATGCCGCAAACGCACTTCCCTTTTCGTTGGATGGACGTTCACATCCACTTCGCTTGCGGGCAGCGTCAAAGAAAGCACTGCAAGCGGATGGCGGCCCTGCATGAGTCGCGTTTTGTACCCTCTTCGAATCGCCTGCAAGAACGGTCCGGAAGCAACGGGGCGGTCGTTGATGAGGATGTGGATGTCATCGCCTTTGCCGCGAGTGATGTCAGGGGTGCTGATCCATCCTTGCCATGCCTCCTCACCAGGTGCTTGGGCGTCGGCAGGAGGGGCTTCGATTGAGAGCATTGATTGCGCTTGCCCTCCGAGCAGATCGTACAAGCGGTCGGCCATTTGTTCTGAGGCCGGCACATCCAACACGGCTCGCTCGTCGATGAGAAGTCGGAATCCAACATCCATGTGGGCCATTGCGTGAGCGACGACCACGTCGACAATCCTTGCGTTCTCAGTTGCAGGGCGACGTTGGAACGCGAGCCTTGCCGGGGTGTTTTCAAACAGATGTTCCACATCAATGCGTGTACCATTTGGCATGCCAAAGGGTTCAGCACCCTCTTTGGTACCGTCAATCATGCGTATTTGTTTTCCTTCTTCACCGGTCGGCCGACTTGCGATGCTTAGGCCAGAAACCATGCCTATGCTTGCAAGGGCTTCCCCTCTGAACCCTAAGGTGTGAATCGAATTGAGGTCCTCTTTGGTTTTCAATTTGGAGGTGGCGTGGCGGTCCAGGGCCAAGGGTAAATCCTTCGCCGCGATACCGCTGCCATCGTCTTCAACTCGAATCAAATCAAAACCGCCGCTTTCAACGGTAATGACGATTCGCTTTGCACCAGCATCAAGGCTGTTTTCAAGCAGTTCTTTTACCACCTGTGCAGGACGTTCGACGACTTCACCTGCAGCGATGTGGCCAATGGTTGCATCGTCAAGTTGGATGATTCTGTTCGGTTCACTCATCAGCACCATCTCCAAGGAATTGTTTGAGTTGATACAGTTCATCGTGCGCTTGGCGGGGACTTAACTCATCAACATCAAGCGTTTCTAATTTGGCGATTAAGTCCAAATGCGCTTGAGGTGGTTGGGCGATGGCAGGCTCCACGGCCTGCTGGCCCATTGCGGCTGCTGCAAAGTAGCCCATGAGGCTGGATTGGCCTTGATCTCGAGCCGTAGGCGTGCCAGATTCACCGGCTTTTGCTCCTTGGGCCTGGCGTTCCAAGAACGCAAGCAGGTCAGTCGCACGCTCGACAACAGGACGTGGCAACCCCGCAAGAGCAGCCACCTGCACCCCGTATGAGTCATCGCAAGGCCCGTCTGCAACAGTGTGCATGAACCTTAATTCTCCGTTTGCCTGAGCGACTTGAACATGAACATTCACCAAACCTTCGACTTCGCCTTCAAGTCCTATCAATTGATGATAGTGCGTGGCAAAGAGGGTTCTTGCCTTGATTCGCTTGCAGATGTCTTCTGTCACTGACCAAGCAATAGACAAGCCATCGAAGGTGGATGTCCCACGCCCAATTTCATCGAGGAGAACAAGCGAGGAAGAGGTAGCACGACGGAGAATATGAGCAACTTCAATCATTTCCATCATGAATGTCGAGCGGCCTCGGCGCAAATCATCGCTCGCTCCTACGCGTGTGAAAATACGGTCGACGAGACCGATTCTGGCCTTTGTCGCTGGGACAAAAGAACCGCTCTGAGCTAGAATTGTCATCAAAGCAGTCGTTCGCAAGTATGTTGATTTCCCGCCCATGTTTGGTCCTGTAATCAACAAAAAGTTACGGTTTTTGCTCAGATCCAAATCATTCGGAACAAATCCGGATTGTTGTTCCAGCACTGGGTGACGTGCGCCTTCAGCCCGCATAGCGTCGTTTTCGGCCATTTCTGGCCTTGTCCAAGACCTGCTTCGGGCGATGGTGCCAAAGCATTGCAGGACGTCGATGGCTGCCACCTTACCGGCAATTTGGGCCAAGGTTTGAGCGTGATTTTTGCAGTCCTCACGAAGGCTGATGAACGCTCGATATTCAAGTTCCTTGACCTTGGTGTTAGCGCTCAACAGTGCATCGTCCCGTTCGAGCAGTTCATCGGTCACGTATCGGGAACCATTTGTCATCTGTTGCTTGCGCTTCCAAGACTCTGGCGTTTTTGATTCGTTAATTTTTGTCACTTCGATGAACCACCCGATTTGACGGTTCATCCGGACCTTTAGGGATGGAATTTGCAATTCCGCCTTTAACCTCGCTTCGAGATCAGTGAACCACGTGGTTCCAGTTGCTGCAGTTTCTCGCAGCTCATCCACCTTTGTATCAAAGCCCGTGCGGAGTAAACCACCATCTCGAACGCTGAGCGGCGGCTCATCCACAAGCGTTCTGCGAATGGTTTCGGCCGTGCTTTGCAAATCATCAAGGCCGGTGACAAGGTGGACAAGAAGGGGATTGTTGGTTTCCTCGCAGAGGTTGATGATGGCAGGCATCCGCTCAAGAGCATCAGCAACCGCCAGTAAATCTCGTCCATTTGATCGGTTGTAAGCCAATTGAGTTGCCAGGCGTTCCATGTCCCTTAGGCCTTTCAGTGCCTCTCTAAGCCCGTCAAGCCGACGTGCTGAACGGGACAGTGATCCGACTGCGTCATGGCGTGCTGCAATCGCCTCTAAGTCTGCCAAAGGTCTCAAAATCCAGGTTTTAAGCAACCTCCGACCCATTGCACTTCTGCAGGCATTCAGCGTCGAAAGGAGACTGCCTTCGTATTCTCCAGCAAGCGTCGAAGTTAATTCGAGGTTTCTCAGTGTTGTTTGGTCAAGAACCAAATGGGCATGTTCTTCCATCACTTCCAAATCCCTCAACGGGACTTCATCGGTGAGGTGGACGGATGCGAGGTAATCAGCGGCGAGGCCCGCAGCGGCAAGCGCTAGCGGGGAGTCGTCAAGGTCGAGATGCCCCAAATCTGCGACGTTCAAAACCTTCGTTAACCGCTGCCTTCGTTTTGATTCACTGGCTTTGTGTTGGCTTATTGTCACACCATCCAAATGGGTGAACAACGCCCTGAGGGTCGCGTCTTCGGCGTCTTTGGGGGCCACGACGATTTCTGTCGGTCGCCAACGCAGCACTTCATCGAGTGCACGGGAGAACCGATCCTCGCCCTGCAGGCTCGAAGCCCAAGCCTGCCCTGTTGAAGCGTCGATGATTCCGATGCCGATTGACTCTTTTGCTAAGCAGATGCTGGCCAGAAGGGAGCGATCCTCTTGACCCAAGAGCGATTCTTCATACAAACTTCCAGGGGTGTAGACTCGGGTCACCACTCGCTCGAGCAATTTTGCCCCCTCGCGCAGTTCCTGTTCCTGCTCGGCTACAGTGACCTTGTGACCTGCCTTCAGCATGCCTCGAATGTTGTCTTCAAGGGCATGCCAAGGAAAGCCTGCCATCTGAATCGGCTTGTCTGCTTTTTTATCACGGGAGGTCAGTGCAAGTCCAAGCACTTCTGAGCCGATCACAGCATCATCATGAAACAGTTCGTAGAAATCACCCATTCGGAAAAACAAAACAGAGTCTGGATGCTCAGATTTAATGTCCATAAACTGGTCCATCATGCCACGCTTTGTCATATCTGCTCACCTCCTTCCTACCGCTGGAGTTTCTTGTCGTTGCCGAGAGCAAATGAAGGTTCTCGACCTTACCTTTGCAAAACGCCCAAAAATATGGGTGCGAGGCTAACTATTCAAGAGCGCCGAGCGTTCAGAAAACGTTCGCTTGTGGACCATGCCATCACGAGCATCACAATCGTGAACACACTGAGGAACATGAAGTTGAGGAACCCCCGGCCGCTCTCTATAGAGCCGGCCGCAGAAGTATCCACGGTCAGTGTTTTTACCAGCCCCAACTCATCGACCCCATGGAGGAATATTTGTTTCGTTCCAAAGCCGCTCGCTTCGACGGCGAAGGCGAGGGGGCGCCCGAGCGGAAGCAATTCCATAGCCCCTTGGTCATAACGAACAATCGTCTTGCTGCCCACATCGCCAAAGAGCCAAACGCGGTCTGAATCGTCCACGACTGCAGCAACGCTGCCTTGATCGATGTGAATCATTTCACCGCTCGAGTCGATGATGGTGCTTTCTTGCGTTCCCGCTGCAAACACTGTGGAATCACCGAGTTCAAGCAGGGTGTGAATGGTGCCTTCGTCACCTGTGCGTATGGCTTTGATTGTCGGTGCGGCGAGGGAATTGTCCCATTCGACGACCGCAACTACGGGGACTATGGCCGGGGATGCTGCGCTAGCGCCTGACACATTTGAGGCGAAGGCGATGTAGCCGCTTGCACCCCAGAGGTTTCCAGAAACCGAAGCAACGTGTTGCCAAACCACGTCAGCTGTGTCTGCAGTTGGCATCGAGAGAACGCTTGATGCCATCGATGAACTGATTGTATCGGCTGTCACAGAGCCCTGGCCAATGCTGCCAAACCCTCGCAACCCCGTGCTTGAGCCTTCATTGGTTACCATTAGCCATGAGGTCTCAGAATCCAAGGCTTTTTCTGCCAAATCTAGAACCTCAAAATCGCCGGTGCTGTTGTCCATTTCAAGGGTTGAAATCAGTGCCTCTCCTGTCGGAACATTCGCTGGCGAGTGGATCACCATCAGCGTGTTGGCTGAGGGTGAAATCACCATGTTGCCGTTGGCCAACGGCGTAAAAAATTCAATTTCGCCAGCATCAACGCCCTGCGAAGAGTCCATGATTTTGGTCACAGAGGCATCGCTGTGGTGCATGTAAAGATCGATGCCTGTATCGGTGACAACTTTAGCGATGAAAGCCTCGTCTGAACTGTAATCGATGTCCAGCACTCGAACATCCGCATGGGATGCATCGCTTGCTCCGACCGAGACGCCAGGTAGATTGCTGGTGCCTTGAATTGCAGCCGCTCCAAGGAGGATGAAGACCAAAAATCCAGCCATGGCTATCCACTGGTATTCGGATTCCTCCTCTAGGTACCCACGCCAGCCCGTCGCCATGAATTGAAACAAACGAATGGAGCACATGAATGCTTTTGTTGCTGCGAATCAACGCCCACCAATTGCATCATTGGGGCTTATCGTCCGCACGAGCCGAGGCGGAGAGATGATAAAGGAACCATCGTTCGCAGGGTTGCTTGGAGAGTTCATTATGGCACGCAAACCAGCATCTATGTATCGCCGATTGAAGGGACCTGCATATACGCGCCGTAAGTTCATCGGCGGTGTCCCGAACAACAGAATCCACCAGTACCACGTCGGAAACCGTGTTGCTGCGGAGACAGGGAAGTTCCCAGTCATCCTTGAACTGCGCTCTGATAACAACGTCCAAATCCGTCACACAGCGCTTGAAGCGGCCCGTGTTATTTCCAATTCCACGATCCGTAAGAAAGCCGGCTCCCAAGGATACGCCCTCCGGGTTCACACTTTCCCACACCATGTGCTTCGTGAAAACAAGCAAGCTACAGGTGCAGGTGCTGACCGTGTTTCGCAAGGAATGCGCTGTGCATTTGGAAAGAACGTCGGAACAGCAGCCCGTGTGAAGCGTGGCCAACGTGTTATCTCGTTGCAAGTTCACCCAGAATTCTACCTCACTGCACGAGATGCATTGCGCAAGGCCAGCATGAAGTTCCCTACGCCATGCACCGTTCGCCTCATCAAAGGTCACGAGCACCTCAAGGGTCTCATTTGAAAACGCATTGGGCCATGCCCGATCTCTACGAGAACTTCTGTTCATCGTGTTGTTTGGGCGCGAGTTCCATAAGTCCAAGCCAATAACAACGAATCAACGGAGAAGGAGGTGAGCCAATGAGAGTAGCCGTTCTAAAGGAAGACAATTGTCAACCAAAGAAGTGCAACGATGAATGCCATGCCTTCTGCCCACCGGTTCGAAACGGACAAGAATGCATCATTCTTGATGACAAAACAGGCAAGCCGCACATCTCTGAGAGTTTGTGCATTGGTTGCGGTATCTGCGTCAACAAATGCCCCCACGATGCATTGATCATCGAACAATTGCCAAGCGAACTCGAAACGGATATGATTCACCGCTATTCGATGAATGGCTTCCGTCTCTTTCGGCTTCCAACCCCTTCGAAAGAGAGTGTTGTGGGTATTCTTGGTCCAAACGGCATGGGTAAGTCGACAGCAATCAACGCCTTATCTGGCAGAATTGTGCCAAACCTTGGTGATTGGATGGACAAAGATGCCGACTGGGACGGTGTGATTGAATCCCTGCCTCGCGGAGAGTTGAGGGATTTCTTTGTTGCCGTTAAAGCTGAAAAAATCCGCGTCGCTCTCAAGCCACAAAACGTCGACCGCCTGCCGAAGCGGGTTCAAGGAACGGTTCGAGATTTGTTGACCAAGGTCGACGAGCGAAACATGTTCCAAGAGATGACTGAGAAACTCGGCATTGATCACCTGCTCGAACGCACGATTCAGCAACTCTCTGGCGGAGAACTTCAGCGCATGGCTATCTGCGCCACCCTTCTCAGGGATGTGGATGTGTACTTCTTCGATGAACCATCTTCTTACTTGGACATTCATGAACGAATGCGCATTGTCGGGATTATCCAGGAATTGTCAGAAACCAAGCGAGTCATCGTCATTGAGCACGACCTTGCTGTCCTCGACGTGTTGTGTGACCTCGTTCACATTGTCTATGGCAAGAAAGGCGCCTTTGGAATCTTTACACCAGCCCGCACGACGCGCCAAGCCATCAACACATACCTCGATGGATTCTTGCCAGAGCAAAACGTCCGAATCCGCGACAAACCAATCAAATTCCTCAACCACAGCGATCGTGTGGCAGAACTTGGATCCAAAGTGGTTTCTTGGGGCGGGCTTGGCAAAAAACTTGGTGATTTCACCCTCAGCACTGGTGAAGGGGCAGTTCACCGTTCAGAAGTTGTCGGGGTTGTAGGACCCAACGGAACTGGAAAATCAACGATGATTAAGGTCCTCGCTGGTGAACACGATTACGATGAAGGTTGGGTCACCTCAAGCGCTTCAATTTCATACAAACCACAGCACGTTGACGTGGACATCGACGGCAGCGTACAACTCTGGCTTGACAGTGAGATCGGACCACGCTGGCGAGCGGGTGAATTCAACGTCAACGTCATCCGAGCTTTAGGGGTCGATGAATTGCTTCCTAAGCGCGTTAAAAAACTCTCAGGTGGAGAACGACAGGCAGTCTCAATCGCTATCTGTTTAGGCCGAGAAGCCGACCTGTACTTGCTTGATGAACCATCTGCACATCTCGACGCCAACGCTCGTATGGAGGCCGCTAAAGCCATTCGAAGAACCATGGAAGCCAATGAGAAATCAGCGTTTGTGATTGATCACGACGTGTACTTTATCGACATTGTCAGTGACTCATTGCTCGTCTTTGAAGGCGAAGGTGGTAGCCATGGGAAAGCAGAAGGTCCTTTCAAACTTCAAGAAGGTATGAACCGCTTCCTCAAAGGGGTCAATGTGACCTTCCGACGGGATCACGATTCAAAGCGACCAAGGATCAATAAAGCCGCCAGCCGGAAGGATCGAGAACAACGCACCTCTGGAGACTTTTACTCCTTCAACCATTGAACTTTGGAGGACATGTCATGCCAGTCGGAATTCCACCACTCGGCGGGCCCTTGGGCCGGTCAAGGTCAAGGATTTCGGCCAGTGGACTCACCACTTACTTGCGATGTCAACGGCAGTGGTTCCTCGGCTCGAAACTCGGTCTTTCGGGGCCAACAACTCCTTCTCAAATTTTAGGGATTGTCATTGAAGATGAATTGTGCGGTTTATTGATGCACAGGCCCGATGCAAGTACAAACTCACTTCTAGACCTTAGCCAATGGATTGTCGAAAAAATACCCGCTGCAGCTCAACGAGCCTACGATGAGGGATTGGAGGCGTGGAACAACTCCCTCTGGCACGCAGAAGGCACAACTTGGGACGATGTTGATGTGGACCGCTTGGGTGAAAAACTTCGTTCTGGGTTGACGCTTTTCATGGAGGAAGTGAACCGATGCCAAAACGAAAATGGGGGGCCCTATCTCGAACGTTACCGAGCAGGCGATTGCCCGTTTGAGATCCCTTCACCTGCTTGGGGCGATGAACCAAGGTTCCCGGTTCCAGAGAAGGTCCGAAGTTTTGGCATGCGCACTTGGGCCATAGATGAACCCATGATTTGGAACGCCCAAGGGGCACCAGTTTCCTGGCATGAAGCGTGGGAAATTGCCCGTCCGTGGGTCAAGGATCCTCGCGTCCATCAACCTCAGCGCCTTTACCACCCCGAAGGGTGGGCGGCAGGAGAATTAGATCTCGTTCTTCGTTGGGATGGCAGCATCCGTCTTATTGACATCAAGTCTGGCGACCCGACCTCTCGGTTTGCCGCATCCCTCCAACACCAGCTGAGGTTCTACGCTTGGTTGTGGCATCAAACACACGATGGTTTGCTTGTGAATGGGTTAGAGGGCTGGTACCTAAGCGGCCCTGACCGGATTGAATTCCCAGCGCCCACCAACGAAGAAATTACAACGATGACCGAGGAATTCTTCGCTGTTAATCGGGCCATGCAAAGCATGGGTTCAGGTCCTGTTGCCCTTCCAGCACGACCAGGCGAAGCTTGCGATGGTGGGGCTGCTGGATGCCACTGGTGCAGCCTTGCCAAGGATGAGGAAGGCGGTTTCATCAACGACGCTCTGCTCGACACGATCACCTCAGTTCGCTCGTTATCGATTGCTTCACCAAACCAAACCCTGGCAAGCATCCCAAACCGAGTCAACGTTCATGGCACCTTCACTGGCGCTTGGGGGCCACTTCCGAACCATTTCGGAGAACCCGTATTGGGCGCAATGCTCGTAGCAGGTGGCGTACAGTTGACGGTTGAAGAGAGCGAACCAGGTTCGTTTGCGCACCTGCATCAAGGGCCCAAGGGCGAACTTGTCATCCTCAACGCCCTTCCCGGTGTATGGCGGGGAAGCCCTCGGCTTTATTTGGATGAAAAAAGTGAAATTTTGTCCCTTTCGGAAGCAGAAAATCGCTTTGAGAAGGAAGAAAACGGCCTAAAACAACAACTCACTCGCCTTGGACTGCTGCGCACCCGTGCAAACGTCGAAGGCATCGTTTTGAGCTTGCGCAAGCGCTCAGGGGTTCGTCTTGATGAGAAACCATGGACCATGTTCGCAATGCACCTTTGGGACGGTGAACATGTCGTTGAAATTGCAGCCTTTGGTTCAAGCATCACCGGACAGTTGGAATCGATTCGCCCCGGCGATCATCTGTCGCTGATGGCTGCAGAACTTGGCTGGCGCGCTGGTTTGCCCCAGTTGCGTATGGACACCAGAAAAACAAGAATCACAGTAAAGAGCGACATCACCTCATCTTAGACTTTAAGAAGCGTCGGTGTAAGACCTTGAGTTATGCCTGTGCGTCTTGCCCTTCCCGAAGTTGATGCCATTGGGCCTTTCAAGCGCTTGAGCGCTAGCCAAGTAAACGCCTACACGACATGCCCGAGGTTGTGGTATTACGAAAAAGTGCGACGGTTCAAGATGCCACAAATCCCGGTCTTGTTCGTCGGCCGTGCTGTTGAAGAAGCGTTCTGCCGCATGTTGCAAGAATCTCCAGCGTTGCTTATGGCAAACGCCTCCCCAGAAACGCTGTCGCATGTCCCCCTCGATCCAAACGGAGTGCCGAGTCGAGACGCTAACGCTGCTTGGCCAGCCGATCGACTTTTGACCCTTCCACACGAGATGTGGCCAACCGAGCTTGAGGGCTTGCGTCAATGGGCACAGGAACGCCTTTCGATTCACCTCCCGGTTGCGCTGGAGGCCATGAAACTCGAGTGGGAAAAAGATGAACGGAGATCTGGACAATGGTCCAGCGTTAACCCACAGCGTTGCTTGGACATGTGCTTGAAAGGCCTTGAGATGCACCTTGCGGAAGTGCAACGATGCTTCGATGCAAACGGAGGTCCAAATCTTGAGGCATGGCGCAAAGGAATACGACCCAAATGGCCGGCTCCCGACGGGCGCAGTTACAACCTGGCTTTGCGCCACCCACTTGCTCAAGACGGCCCGGCTTCGTGGATCGAGGCTTGGGAGATATCTCGCCCGTGGTTTGTTGACCCAAATGCAGGGAAGTTCTCAATGAACGCCATTCACCCTGAACATTGGTTCCAAGGGGAATACGACCTCGTCTATAGGTGGGATGACAGCATCAACATCGTGGATTTGAAAGCCAGCGTTGGGGCGGGCGACCGCTCCGGCAATTACGTCGAACAATTGAGGATGTATGCAATGCTCTGGTGGGTCACTCATGACCGTAAAGAGACGGTTGATAAACTCGAAATTTGGTACTTGGGAGCCGATGCAATCAAGCAGATTGATGTCCCAACTCTTGATGAAATGAAGGCTATGGAAGCGGAATTGAATTCGCTTTGGCATCAACTCAAAGGTGAAACGCCAACCATGGAAGATTGTCCACCGAACCCTTCTCCAATGCGTGGTTTTTCTCCAGGTGGCGTGCCCGCCAAAGCCCCAGAAACCCTCCGTTGTACAACCTGCGATTGGAAAGCAGTTTGCCCTGGCGGAGATGGTTTAGACTCACAATTGAAAGGTGGCTCAGTGCGTCTACCCGGTTCCACCGCTTCGTATGACCTAACCGCCATTGAGGAACTCGAACCCCGGATGACACTCATCGCTGAAGTGTTCAGCGTGACCGGTGGCGGCGATGGGCAGCGCCCAAGAATCAAAGTGGTTCAAGACGGCCTTTTTGCACAAGTTCAACTTCTTGTGGACACCCACCAAGACGGAGAGCCTGCTTGGCCGCAAGGTCTGTTGAAAGGGGACCGTGTAAAGCTTGACGGCGTTGTTCCTTCTGCGAACTACAAGGGTGAATTGCAACTCAAAGTGGACCCACATGCCATTGTCGTTCATGCTGGAAAGGATGAACATGTAGAGGCGACGTTGCTCGATTTCCGAGCTCGTTGGAACGTGACAGGTCAACTTGTCTACCGATTCGAAAAGAAAGGCGTGGGGCGCAACGGCAAGTCTTGGCACCGCAAAGGCATGATGTTGATGGATGCCACCGGTTCAATGAAGGTCGAAGGTTGGGCAGCTGATTGGGGGCCTCAATACGATCTTGCCGAAGTTGGTGACACAATGGTTGCGGCAAACATCAGTCTTGATGCTTGGGCCATTGACGTGAAAGGGCAAATCAACCGAAACTCCAAGATTCAGATTACAGAGCGGGTTGAACGAGTGGATTAACCGCCCGACGAAACCGTTGTTACAAGCAACTCAATGTCCTTATTGAGAACCGTTGCATGAGGCAGAACGACGCCATCATGGCTGACAATCACGGTTGACGCTAAGATGCTGGCCTTGGCCAGAGCGGTGCGAACAGTGGTGCCAGATTCGCATTCAATTGAGAGGTTGTGGTCTCGGCCGTGGAAGCGAACCTGCATGGCTACCGGTCATAGCACCATGCTTATGACGGTGGCGCTGAACCCGAGAATGCGGCCGAGATCGCATAGCCCGGTATTGCGGTGGATTCGAAATCCACTGTCCCTTGGACACGGGAGTTCAAATCTCTCTCTCGGCGCCTTTTTGTTGGCCGAGGGACTTTTTAGAGGAAACTCCTGCGCTCAAGTGAGTGGACCACATGCAACCAGCGGCGGGTACACCTCCAAACATCCAAGACAGCGTTGTTTCTGGTAATATTCACACGGGTTCAGTCGTTCACAACCACTATCATGCAGCACCGCAAGCACAACCACAGCAAGTTATTGTGACGCAACAACCGATGTACCAACCCCAAGTTCAGGTTGTGAACCAACCTCCTTACAGGAACTTTCAACAACTCAAAAGCGGGCGACCGTTGTCACATGGGGGGCCAAAAAACGTCTTCGTAGCGTATATCCTTTGGTTTTTCCTTGGTTTTTTTGGAGCGCATCGCTTTTATCTGAACCAAATAGGGCTCGGAATACTCTACCTTCTCACCTTTGGCTTATTCGGATTAGGTTGGCTTATCGATTTATTTTTGATCCCAGATTTAGTCCGCCAAATGAACCAGAGATGAGGGCATATCCCTCACATGTAGAAGGCGTCAGGTGTTTCGGTTAATTCCGAGACATAATCATCCCTGTTTTCAGGCGCCATCGATGCCAACTTTTCTGCCAGCATCGCTTGAGCGTCTGCGGGAAGAGCGATGCCCAAATCGAACCATCCATCAAGCGCCTCAAGCAGGCGCTGTGAAGCAAAAACATCCCCACTCGAACCAACAGTCGTTGCAATAGCACACGCTGAGTGGATGCCGTGAAGGGGTCCAATTGATGCCATCAATGCAGTGAGACCGATCGCTCCAGAGCGGGGTTCATCTCGGCGTACATCGACGCTTGCTTGCTCGAGGTTCATTCTGTGTTCTGTGCTTGAGGGCACAATGAAGCACTCTTTTCTGGTCGGTTGATCCATTAAACCCGCAAGAACATACAATTCATTGACTCCTTGCTCACTTAACCAAGCCATAAGGGCTTGAGCCAGGCTGCCTTGGTGTTCAGGGTCAAGCGGCTGTGAAGTGCCAGTGAGGGTGAGTATCCTCACTCCAGTAGATGATTCTATAGCGGAAAGAGAGAAGTGGGGTGGGGTTAAGAGTCCATCTTCATCCAACATTGCCAGTGGTGGCAAGGCTGTATGGTGAATGCGGACCAATTCGGTGCATTGATTGACTTGAGTCAATCCCTCCAGTGCCGCCTTCCCCACATTACCAACACCCGGAAGGGCGAACAACATCATTCGGTGATCGCCGAGGATGTTGGGCTGCTTTCTCCATTCAATGTGCAATCCCATAAACCATCAAACGAATCGCGCCGCGCTATAATGTTTGACATTCCCGGAAGCCATTAGAGGCCATTTTAGAGGGTTCGGTGGTGACGCGAAATTACTCTTCTTCTGAGGCCACGTGAGCGTCAGTCATGTCTTGGAGAGAAGGAAGAGTCGGGAGGTTTGCTGCCCATTCTTTGCTTTCCACTGCGTACATTTTCCGGCGAATCGTTGCTCGGTTGTCTTCAGGTGACCATTTCAAAGGCGCTGCAGCTTGGGCGGTTTCACCGCATGAGGTGCAAGTTGTGGACAAACTCCATGCTTTGCAGGTGAGGCATTGTTGCAGAATTTGTCGTGCCATGTCATCGCCTCTTCTATTGTTTGGTGGTCACTCTCGATAGGCTTCTGCTTCGCCACCAGCGGCAACAACATGTTCCAGTGAAGCCGATGTGACTTGTTCCCAAAGGGATTCAGCCGTCTTGAAATCAGGTGCCTTCAATTCAATTCGATATTCAGGGGCCCCATTGTAATGGCAGGTGATCTCGATTTCTTCTTCCGGAGATGAGTAGGATTCAGCCGCAAGCAGGGCGTCTCGGATGACTTGGACGCCGTTGGTTGCGTTGATGCTTAGTGTGAGAGTTCCACGGATCTCCACATAGGGTGGGATGATGTTTTCGACTGCGATTTCGATGAACGGTTGCAACCAGTCGCCTTCGAAACCTGCATCTTGCAAGGAACCTTCACTCATTGCGGCTTCTTCAAAGGCGGTGTACAAGCCTCCAAAGGCATCGCTAAGTTCATCCCCGGACGAAGCGATTTCCTCTGCGTTCCATCCGACCTTCTCACCGAGAACCTTGAGCAGTTGGTGAGCCCTTTGTTCATTCTTCCATTCTTGAAGTCGATCCCTGCGACGTTCCTCGGAAACGGATTTGAGTGAAAGTTCCAGCGATGTTCCATCTTTCCGGGTTCGCATGACCTTGCAGATCAAGCGTTGACCTTCTCGAACAAAGGCTCGGATGTTCTTGACCCAGCCGCTCGCAATTTCACCAATGAAAATGAACCCTTCAACACCTGGAAACTCATCAAGGGAGACATAGGCTCCATTTTGCTTAACGGTTGTCACCGATACGACGACAAGTTCGCCTTCTGAGGGGGTGGTGACTGATTTCTCGGAGGGCATGGAGGCTCAGCCTCCTTCACTCGAGTGCTTCAACAACGGTGCAACCAATGAGGTTTGCTTTTCCGCCAGATGGATTGGTCAGTGTTGCGCCACAAATGCTGCAGGAAACAACGGTGGTAGCACGGGAAAAAATTGTGGTTTCATTGCCGCAATCTCTGCAGGCGACTTTAAGGAAGTTTTTTGCCATATTGTTCATCTCACTTGTCGATCAATTCGAACTTCTTTGCTCGCTGGCATGGCGCATAATGCGCTTTACCGGTTTCGGTGCAGCGGAAAAGGATGTTAACTCGCTTGGTTGGCTTTTCACGGCCGTCAGGCTTTGGACGAGGGAAACCACGGTAACCAGCCATAACCCGGCGGAAACGTCGCTGACCCCAGCGAAGTTCGGAAGCGCGCTTTTTCTTTACGCGCTCTACTGTGTGCATGGTGTGCTTGCCAGCCGACGGGCTGTAACGCTTTACTTGACGAGGCATTTTAACCATAAGAGCACCTTAGCATTCGGCCCACAAGAGTCGGGTATTTAGGAATGCCGCAACACACATTGCCATAGAACCAAGCCACTGCGTGTGAAATTTGGGGTTCCTTTGATAAGAACAATGGGAGAGCCACTCTCATGGATGCGATGGCCCAGGCTGCCCTGTGGTTTTGGCTCCCTGCTGCATTGATTCCGATTGGCATTTGGATTTCCCTCTCAACAAAAGTGCCCTTTCAACGCACATTCGCTCGTTTCCTTGCAATGGCAGGGTTTGCAGCAATTGTAGCCAGTCCGTGGACGGTTCCAACATCGCCATCAAGCGAGGCAGGGCATTTGCTTGGTTTCATCGTCGGCCCTTCCGCTCTGCTTCTTGTTGGGTTGTATCTCGTTTCTTTTTCAGGCAATGTCCCAGTCGGGCGGTTGCCAAAGAGTGACCGACGGTTGGGCGTAATGTCATTCATCATTGGCTTTGTATGGTTCATCGGTATGCATTGGTGGAACCTCACGCCGAGTTTGAACGGCGAAGTAAACCGTTATTGGCTTGTGTTCTGGCCGACCTTTTTGCTTCTCCTGTCGTGCTTGTGTTCGGGAGCTGCTCTGTGCTTGAGGATGATTGGTGATGATCGAACAAAAGAGTCAAACCTCTTGTGGTTTGCAGCTGGGTTCGTCTTTTCCATTATTGTCCTTGGAATGCTTGTCGACGGCCACGCCATTACCGCAACAGAATTCCGATACCACCTTTGGCTTGCCGGTGCTGATTTACTCGGCACCGCTTTTGGGCTGGCCATTGCCATCTTGGTTTTTGGAGTTGTCATCTTCCTTCACGAACGTTCCTTGCCAGAACCTGGGTCGGTCGACCCACCCACGGCAAAGGAAATGAGTCATGTCACCGCCATTGTGGCGGCGAACCTCGGAGGGGACACAGATGAATGAGACTCGGCTTGTCTTTACTTGGCGAGCCATGCTCATCGCCTTCTTGTTACCACTTGTCTCAGTTTGGGCTCTCGACTTTACCCTTGGAGGATCGGTTGGTGCCGGAATCGACAGCCTGCCGCGATTTGCAAATGCACTGCTCACTTCCTACACTTTAGGTTCGCTTCTTCTCCTTGGGAACTTGTTTTTCTACGCAGATTCCCGCAAACGCCCACTGGCCCCCCTCTTTGGCATGCTGGCTGCAGCATCAATCGGTCTGTTCACCACAATCGTCTTGCTCAACCAAGGGGATTTGTTGATGGAGAACAACGGCTCAGTGCAGGCTCAAATCTTCTACAACATTGTTCATCTGCTTGTCTCTACTGGTGCCATTTTGTTGGCCCTCGGGTTGGCGCTTGGCACCACATTCTCCACCATCACTGCTCAGAAAGCACGCAGAACAGTCTTTGAAGAAGAGTAATTCTTGCTCGGCAAAGCGAAAACCACCTCCGTTGATTTCATAAGGAGGAGGTGAGTGGGCGAGTTCAGCAGGTGTTTTTATGTCAAAGGGTACTCCATCCATGGGTAAGCGTCAGAAGACCACCCACATTCGTTGCCGACGCTGCGGACGCAGTGCATACCACAAGCAAAAGTCCGTTTGTGCATCCTGTGGCTACGGTGAAACATCAACAATGCGCAAACACAGCTGGGCCAAGAAGTCCCATCGCCCTAAGGCTTGAGTGATTTTACACTCGTCGAGAAGCGGAATGGCTACAAAGCGCCTTGATTTAGTCGGGTTGAGGCAACAGCATGTGCGGCATCATTGGAATTGTTGGACGGAAAGACGTTCATGTGAACCAGTTGATCTATGACGGCCTTACTGTGCTTCAACATCGAGGCCAAGACGCTGCAGGGATCATGACTGAAGTTGACGGTCAATTCCGCCTTCGGAAATCAAACGGCCTTGTTTCTGACATCTTCTATACACGGCACATGCGCCGGCTGCAAGGCCACATCGGCATCGGCCACGTTCGCTATCCAACGGCAGGTTCCTCTTCTCGCGCAGAGGCACAGCCTTTCTACGTCAATTCGCCCTACGGTTTGAGCCTCGCTCACAACGGCAATCTGACCAATGCAGCGGAACTCAAAACCCTCCTCACCGATCGCCACCACCGGCACATGAACACGAGCAGCGATTCAGAACTTCTGCTCAACATGTTGGCTGTCGAACTTGACCAACGTTCAACAAACATGTCCATCGATGGACAACCCCACCTGGATATTGAAACCGTTTTCGGAGCAGTAAAAGGCGTACATGAAGCCGTCATCGGCTCTTATGCTTGCGTTTCCATGCTCTCTGGGTACGGCTTGTTGGCCTTCAGAGATCCTCATGGCATTCGGCCGATGGTGTTCGGAAAGCGCGAAGTTGGAGATGAAACAGAATGGATGGTCGCAAGTGAGTCGGTCGCTATTACTGCGTTAGGATTCGACGTGGTTAGAGATGTTGCACCTGGCGAAGCGGTGTTTATTTCAGACTCAGGTCACCTCTTCACTCGACAGTGCGCAGAACCAGTCGAAGCTGCACCTTGTGTCTTTGAGTACGTTTATTTTGCTCGTCCCGACTCTGTAATCGATGGGATTTCGGTCTACAACGCTCGGCTCAGTCAAGGCAAGCGCCTCGCCGAACGGATCTTGGAATTGTGGCCCGATCACGATATCGATGCGGTCATTCCGGTCCCTGATTCTGGCCGGATTGCGGCCCTTCAAATGGCAGAAACGCTGCAAGTCAATTACCGGGAGGGCTTTGTCAAGAACCGCTACGTTGGCCGAACGTTCATCATGCCAGGCCAAGCCCAGAGGGAAAAGTCAGTGCGTCGTAAATTGAATGCGATTGAACACGAGTTCTCTGGAAAAAACATCCTCCTTGTCGACGATTCAATCGTCCGTGGGACCACGAGCGCCCAAATCATCGAAATGGCTCGTGATGTCGGTGCTGCAAAGGTGTATTTCGCATCAGCAGCCCCGCCAGTGCGCCATCCCAACGTCTACGGAATCGATATGCCAGCGGTTACTGAATTCATTGCGAATGGAAAAACAATCGATGAAATCAACGACATCATTGGAAGCGATCGACTGTTCTATCAAACCCTCGACGACCTTGTGGAAGCAACTAAAATTGGAGATGCCCCACCAAAGCGATTTGACACCAGTTGCTTCAGCGGCGAATACGTCACAGGTGACATTGATGACGCCTACCTTGAACGGCTTTTCGCCTCCCGAAATGACGCTGCAAAACACGAATCATCAGAAGACGATGAAGTGATTGACATGCACAACGACGGTTCCTAAGGCCTTGCGTCATCTTAGAACCACTGAATCATCCTGTTCACCAAGGTGTGAATTTTGGAGGAATGGATTCACCGCACAAAAAAGGGATGGGGTTAATTGGCATTAGCCTGTGAACCTACCATGCTCAACACCCGTTTGACGCAAATTGCGTTTCAACCAGAGCGAAAGGTAACGCAGTTGTGCTTATCAGGCGATGGTTCAAGTTTAGCGTGGGCTGAACAAGGGGGTCAGCTTACGCTCGTCAATGTAGAAGGGGCCAAACCGGTTGAACAACAAACTCCTTGGCAAGCCTCAGGCTCAATTGTAGGTCTCTGCAATCGAGGCAAGCGTTTCTTTGCCCTCGATGATGTCGAAGGCCTTTCCTGTTTGGATCTCGACGGCAGTGTCGCATGGCACGCGGAAATTCTTGGTGGTGGCTACTCCCTCCATCAAGGGCCTCACGATATGGCCGTGATCGATGCACTTGGTCGCTTGCAAAGGATTGGCTATGATGGAGGCATCACCAATTTGTCTTCAACGTTTGAACATATTTTGAAGGCTGTATTTGTCGGTGAACATCTTGTTCTTGCGCATGAGGATGGCACCGTTCAAGCCCTCTCAGGCTCCACGGTGGCTTGGACCCGCAAAGCCCGAGGCGATGTCGGGGAAGCCATCACGGCGCTTGGTTTCGATGGCGCAGGTCATTTGGTCCTCGGACGGGAAGGTTATGCCCTCGTTGATGGCGATGAGGAGGCGTTGGAGATGGAAACATGGTGCCTCAAGGGCCAAGGTCTGCTGCACAGAAGCGACTTGAAAACAAGGCTAACGCACATTGCAGCAAGTTCAGACGGCCTCATCTGTGGTTTTGAAGACGGGCTTGTAACCTCTTATTCGGCAGGCGAGCACACCGAAATCTTACGGACAAATTACGCTGTACAATCCATGATGGTGCGAAACGAAGAAGTTGTGATTTCCTCATGGTTCTACCTCTTCGGCTTGACGGCCAGTGGGGCGTCTTGGAAAATGGAACATCAGGGCATGCCGACCTTGCTGGTGTCGTCCACCGATGGCAGCGTTTGTTACTTTGCGGGTGAAGATCAAAACGATTGGACCGACGCAGAACCAATCGGTTCCTTCTCATTGAACGGTTCGCTGATTGAAACTGAAGCTTCGGAACTGAACGCTTGGTTCCAGAAGGGAGCCGACGAGGAGCAACTTACGGCTGAAGAAATCTATAGAGTCGATGATTCAGTTCAAAACCTTCTCACTGAGGAGGAGCGGGACCTGTTGAACAAGCCAGTTGAACACGGGCTGGATTTGCTCCAAGAAGCATTGGATGGAGTTGTTGAAGGTTCAGCCGAAGAGAATTCCACCGTCGGAACGTTGAACATGGATACAGAACTTTTGCTTGAAGCGCTTGACGATGAGATGTCAAACATGGCCATGATGCCTGATGAAGACCTGTTCGATGCGTTGAATGAAGAGGTTTTGGCACCGATTCCTCCTGTTCCTCGAGCGGGTGATGACCGTGAAATCACCTGCGATCAGGACGGCACTGCAGTGGTTGTCCTTGACGGTCTGCATTCAGAAGACACACAGAATCGTATTGTGATGTGGTCTTGGGTTGATTCCACTGGGAAGGAAATAGCCACACAACCACAGGTAAAGGTTCGACTGTCGGCGGGGGTCCATCGGTTTGAACTGAGGATTTGCGACAGCGACGGGCAATGGTCCAGTGACTCCATACAATTGAGCCTCAAGCGGGCTTAGGCTCATCAAGGAGTGCGTTGTGGCCAAAGCATGGCCGTCCTCGACCCGTGGGTTGAATGCTTCTTTGTGGGCGCTCTTCAGATGCGCTGCTCAGTGGTAACAGACAGATCCACTGGCGACACCATCATCATCGATGGAGGGAGCGAACCTCAGCGTCTTATCTCGTGGATTGACCATTTCGAAGGGCGTGGGCCCGATTGGTCGAATGGACCGCACGATCAAGCCACAGCGGATGACGAGGGTCTTGGACCAAGAAAAGTCGTTGCTCTTGTCAACACACACGCTCACTTCGATCACAGCGGTCATATTCCTGATCTTTTACAGCATTATCCAGTGAAATGGTACCTGCACCCCGATGACACTTACCTCCAGTCTCTGGCTCAGTCTTCAGCGCGGCGCTGGGGCTTTGATGCACCGACACCGGCCATCGCAGACGAGCCGCTCATTTCGGGCCAGACAATGGATTTTGGAGCCTTGTCGTTGTCCATTCTTCACACACCCGGTCATACCCTCGGGGGTTGCTGCCTCAAATTGGTGGTGGCCGATGGAGCGGATCATCTGTTTGTGGGTGATACTTTGTTTGCAGGTTCTGTTGGTCGCACGGATCTTCCAGACACCGGCGGCGATTTTGATGTGTTAGCCGCCTCGATTCACAACCAGTTATGGCCACTTGAGGGGGACACAATCGTTTACCCTGGTCATGGACCGCTCACCACGATTGGTCATGAGCGAGCAACAAACCCCTTTGTTGGTGAAGGAGCTGGTCCCGGCGGTCTCTATGGGCGAGGAAAGTACGCTTGATCAAGCCATCATGCCTGAAAGCGTAGATTGGAGCACTGGAAGTGCTTCTTCCCAAGTTGCAACAATGCCGTAATCAGCGTGTTGGAAGATTGGTGCGTCAGCATCTTTGTTGATGGCGACGATGTACTTCGAAGAGCGCATACCTGCAAGGTGTTGAATGGCTCCCGAGATACCAACGGCAATGTAGAGGTTAGGGTTAACGGTCTTTCCAGTCTGGCCCACTTGCATTGAGTGAGGTATTGCTTCCCATGTGTCAACGGCAGCCCGAGAGGCTCCGACAGCGGCGCCAATGGTGTCTGCAATGGCTTCAAGATGAACGAAGTTGTCTGGCGAGCCCATGCCTCGGCCTCCTGAAATGATGACGTTAGCCTCTGCAACATCAAGGCGCTTCGATGCCCGTGCCATGAACTCTTGAACAGCCGTAGCCATGTTTCCAGTGGTGTCAACCACAGAAACTTCGTTTGAGCCACCTTCTGCGGCAGCATCGAACACATTTGCTCGAACGCTCACCACAGCTGGTCCTGAAAGAGCTACGGTTTGCATGGCTTTTCCAGAGTAAACAGGCGAAGTCAATTGATTTCCATCGATAGCAACGACGTCTTGGACGACGGACAACGATCTGCGTGCGGCAAGTCGAGCGGCGAGGTCCTTGGATTGAGGGGTGGCTGCAGTAATGATTGTTCCAACAGGTGCGATTGCATCAATTGCTGAAGCCCAACCGGCAGCGTCGTAATGTGCAAATGCTTCAGATTTAGCAGCGATCACCTTGCTTGCGCCCGAAATGGTAGCAGCGGCATCAGCGACGCTCGCGTCGGTGCAGGGGACGATGATGATTGGTGAGCCACCAAGCGCCAGTGCAGCGGTGACGAGTTCAGAAGTTGTTGAGTGGATGGTTCCTTTTGCGATTTCAGCAATTACAATAGTTTCAGTCATGTTGTTCACCTCAGATTACGTTGGCTTCATCCCGAAGAAGACGGGCAACTTCAGCAGCGGCAGCGCCACCTTCGTAGGATTTACCTGCAGGCTTCGCAGGTGGCATGCTGTGAGAAACAACGGCCACGCTGGAGGCTTGAACTGAAATGGATTTGACATCAACCTTGGCTTTCTTGGCTTGCATGATGCCTTTGACGTTTGGCTTTCGTACCTTGATGTTGCCTTTGTCACAAGAAATGACGGCAGGCATGGAAACGGAAATACGGGCGTTTCCACCCTCACTTGGTGCTACGACGGTGATGCCACCATCGAAGGCCACGGACGTGACGTTCGAGACTGAAGCCCAGCCCAAACGCTCTGCAATCCCCGGGCCAGTTGAACCAGCGCCGCTGTCTGCTGCGGACTTGCCACAATAAATCACTTCAGCACCGAGTTCGCTCAATACCGAGGTGATTGCTGTTTGAAGCGCATTCGAGTCAAGTTCAGCCTCACTATCGATTCGAACGATGTGATCGACACCAATGGCCTTTGCGTCCTTGAGGACCTTGTCTGCTCCAGCTCCCCCAAGCGTGAGTGCGGTAACTTCGCCTCCGGTTGCTTCGCGGTGTTGAAGTGCTGTTTCAACTGCAAATTCGTCGTAAGGGCTCATCACTTTCTTAACCGCTGAAAGGTCCACTCGGTCGCCTGAAACGACAATTTTAGCGTTGGTATCTGGGACTTGCTTAACGAGAACGACGATGTTTGCCATGGGGTACACGCTCCTCCTCTGTGAGGGGACAGTTGACTCGACATGAAAGGGATTGATGAACCTTAGCCCAACTTGCAATGCTCAATCTTGCTTGGAAATTCGACTTTCAATCGAAACAATTGAAAGCCGTCGGATGGGACCCGAACTTCCATGTCGCCAAGAGTCCCCACCGAGCCCACCCCAGAAGAACAACGACTGCTTGCCGCTTGGCGGACCTTTTTTGAAGCAAACTGTAAAGCCGACTTTGCCGCATTGGCTTCGATTGACGACAGCGTCTGGGGTTTTGAAATTCAATGGGAGCAATTGGAAAAGCACGAGGGTCTTGGCCTTGCTTTCATGAGTGACATGTCGACATGCCTCGCTTCGGGAACCATCGTTCTTGAAGAGCAATTTTCACTCCATAACTTGAGTCCACGCCCCGTCATTAGGGTGCTTGGGTTTTCTGAACTAAACCGATATCACATCGCCGATTTGCGAATGAGGGACAGAACTCGGTTTTTGCGCTTTGATGCGGTTGTCCACAGCACAAGTCGGGCCATGGGTTGGTTGAAGCGCGCCGCATACGCCTGCCGCGAATGCAAGCATGAGTGGGTTGAGCATGAACAGCTGGCGCGAGCTCGCAAGAAATTGGAGACATGCCCAATGTGCCTAAAGAACGCCATCGCGATCCTCGACGCAGGCGGAAAGCGTGAAGACTTGCCAGACCCTCGAAACTTCAGCATGGACCTTGAGCGAAACTACTACGAAGATGTCCAATACATGGAACTCTTTGATCCAACGAGCCTTCAAAGCGATGACCTGCCCGAAGATGTGCCGACCATCATGGCCATTCTTTCTGAGGAATACGTCAACCAATTCCAACCAGGTCAATGCCTGACCGTCAACGCTACCGTTGGCATTGACCATTTGCCGTCCCGTGATTACATCCGTGACACTCGACGAATTCTTCGCCTTGATGTCCACAGCATCGAAGAGGGTTTCTCGCTTCACGAAGATTGAATCACTTGGCCAAGCGAGTCACAGCGTCAAGGGTTTCTGGTCTTGCTTCAAAATGGGCAGCAACGCCTTCTAAGCCGCGGCTTATGCCGGCAGCAACGCCAAGTTTCGCATCCAATGGATGCAGGGTGCCGTCGCTCACTGCGGCTTTGAATGCAACTAGATCAGTCCATGTGGATGGTTCTCCGAACTTTGGGTTTGGTGTTACGACTATTTCACCCCATTCGGGGAGCACAACGTGTTCAGCCAGTTCGTAAACCGGTGAATGTTGATCTGCGGGATCCAGATAGGCGTGCTTTTTCATTTTATTGCGAAGGATATTTTCTGCATCGTGGAGTAAGATTGCACCAGATGGGTCCGATTTGCTCATTTTATGATCGAAACTTTCCATTCGAGTTCCAGTTGCCTTGAGCGATGAGATGATTGGTGTGTGGAGGCAAGTTGCCTTTTCCCATCCCCACTTTGTTGCAACGTCGCGCATAAACATGTGGGCCTTTCTCTGATCCATTCCACCCAGCGCAACATCGATTTTGAGTTCAAAAATATCGCTTGCTTGCATGGCAGGGTAGTAGAATTTGGAGAGGTCATGGTCAGAGGACGCTTCATCGCGACCCATGATGGTGAATGTTTTACGAACCATTGCGAGGGTTGCACCCTTGGAACACCGAAGCACTCGAGCCCAGTAATCGCCATTGTCCATCAATTCAGAAGCCCATAGGAATCTGAGTTGGCCAGGTCCATCGCCTTCTTCAGGGTGGCCAAGCAAGGCTCGGAATGTTTCTTCCATGTATGTGGCTGTGGTCTGAATGTCCGCCATAACACCGTTGAACTTGTCGTTGACCCAAGCGTGCCAATCGGCCAAGAAAATCAAGACGTTTGCATCCGCTTCAAGCATTCTTCGCAATTGCAGCGAGAGGACCTTCCATCCAATGTGGGCCTTCCCTGAAGGTTCGAACCCGACGTAGCAACGGATTGTACCGTCGCCACCGAGGCTTGTTCCATCGGCGAGGCAATCCACGAGGTGGGATATGCCGACGGTTTCATCGACGCTGCCAACCATCAACGCCAAGCGTTGTTGTGATGCGTCATCAAGTTCAGAAATTCTCGGACACTGCTCAAGGTATGGTTCGAGGATGGCCTTGCTGTCCATGCCTTTCACCTCCTCGTCAATCAAAGTAAGTCGTTGAGTTTCTTGACCTTGCCTTCGGAAGGAGGCGTACCTGCATCGATCATCGATTGAAGTTCAGCGATCATTGCGTGAGCCTGGTCGGTTGTTTCTTGGGTGATGCTTTTGCTCATCTCCATGGACTTATGAGCCATTTTGATGGCCGAGCGGGCCTTTGAGAATTTCTTTGCTTCCTCTTTGGCTTTGTCCCCGCGTTGTTTTGGAGTGTAGCCTGTGGCTTCATCCAAGAAGGCAGAGTATCTTTTGCGAGATTCCATGGCTTCTTCTCTTCCACCATCGCTGGCAAGGAACGTTGTGAGGTCTGCCCCTTTGAGTTGCTCAACATCCAGAGCGAGTTTTCCATCGCTGCCGAACTCCCCGCTGATGCGGGTTAGAATGCCGTATTTACCGGTGAACAGACCTTCAGCATCGACTTGCAAGTCATCGAAATACTGCGCTGCTAACTTCGATAGTCCTGCGTTGCCGCCCATTTTCTTTTCTAAACCGCGCTTAACTGCGAATCGCTCCATGCTCCGTCCAAACCGCTCTTGAACATAAGGCTCACCGTGCAGAGGTGAGCCAGTTGAAGGTTGAAGCGTTGATTTTGACAGTCGGAGGGGTTTTGTTCTGTTGGGGGGTGGCTTGGCTATGCGAAGGTCAATGCTTGTTCTGGCTGTTTTGATGTTGATGCTTCTCCCAAGCGTTCC
This sequence comes from uncultured Candidatus Poseidoniales archaeon, assembly GCA_905181785.1. Classification (GTDB taxonomy): domain Archaea; phylum Thermoplasmatota; class Poseidoniia; order Poseidoniales; family Poseidoniaceae; genus MGIIa-L1. The sequence goes on along the minus strand of CAJIZC010000010.1, from coordinate 41,974 downwards.
TGCGGAATCAGAATCCTTGATCCAACTCAAACTTGAAGACACACTGGAAGACAACGATCTCGGTCTCCATGCCGGAGCGCTTTCTCCCGACGGCCTCTGGGTTCTCATTGCGGGTGAAGACGGCTATGCTCGCCTGCTTTCTGCCGATGATGCAGGTGACCGCAGCGGGGATGTGGAATTGAATTCTGGCCGCACTCAAGCCTTCCAAGACCTCGCTTGGCATCCACGTGGCAACACTGCTTTGATGGCGGGTGATTTTGGAATGGCCATGCGCTATGATTCAGAAGATTACAGCATCGGGCCCGTAAATGGAACCGGCGCTATCTTCGGGCTTGATCTCACTTCGGTCGAATGGCGGCCAGCAGGGGATTATGCTTACTTTGGAGCGGTTGATGGTAGCATCTGGCAATTTTCAGAAGGAACCGGTTTCATCCAACTTGAAGGGACAAGAACTTCTGAAATAACCGATATTGCTTGCCATCGACAAGAAAACATCTGCATCGCTGCAACCCTCAGCCATGGCCTTGCAGTCATCTCTCAAACTCATGAAGTCACCTACCTCTCAGGGACCAGCGCCCAAACATGGGTCGGTGTTGATTGCGCCGACCCCACCCTCAACGAATGCGTTGGTTTTGCAAGCGGCCTCAAAACTCAAGCCATACGACTTGACATCGTTGACCCAAGTCAATCCACGACGGAGAACTTGATGCAATTCGGGACGCTCTCTGGTGACTTTACAACCGTTTCAAGAGGGCATGATGGAAGCACATTGATTCACATGGCTCCATTCGCAACCGTCCGTCAACAGCCGCTCATTTCGGAAGCCTACATCCAAATTGTCGCAGAGGACGCAGCGGCATGGGATCCAGCTGTGTCCAGCCGATCGATTGCCTTTGTTTGGGAAAATGATCAGCGCGAAGGGTTCATCATCACCTCTTTTGGTAACATCGTCTCCTTCATGCCTGAACCTCCTGTTGAAATCGATAACAGCATTATGACCGTCGCCGTGTTGGCGGCTGTCGTTGTAGCCGTTCCGGGGACCATCCTCGGGCTGGTTTACATGAACAGCAAAACGTTGCAGGGCTGGTACATGGCGTGGCGAAAACGTTCCAAGTCTTGATTCGCTTCAAAGACCCTCGGGGAGGGTTAGGTTCTTGAAGCGCCTCTGTTCACCAAGTTTTGAGAGGGTCCTATGGAACCATACGAAGGCGTCGACTTTTACGATATTGAAAGTCTCTTGACCGAAGAAGAAATTATGATTCGTGACATGGTTCGTGAATGGGTTGACGAAGAAGTTCTTCCCAAGATTGAAGACGCATGTGAACGAGGGGTTTTCCTTGATGAATGGCGCGTTGCACTCGGTGAAATGGGTGTGCTTGGCGCTCCACTCAAAGGCTACGGTTGCCCAGGCCTCTCCTATGTAGCCTACGGCCTTATCTGCCAAGAATTAGAGCGAGGCGATTCAGGATTGCGTTCATTCGCTTCCGTTCAAGGCTCCCTTGCCATGTACCCCATCTGGGACTTTGGCTCCGAAGAACAGAAAAATTACTACCTCCCAAAAATGACCTCCGGTGAATGGATCGGTTGCTTCGGATTAACCGAACCAGACTACGGATCAAACCCTGGTGATATGATCACCAAGGCCGAAGACATGGGCGACCATTACCTCCTCAACGGTGCGAAAATGTGGATTACAAACGGAACAATCGCCGATGTAGCTGTTGTTTGGGCTAAACTGGATGGCGTCATTCGTGGATTCATTGTTGAGAAAGACGATGAAGGATTCTCCGCCCCTGAAATGAAGGGCAAGCACTCCCTCAAGGCCTCAGTCACAAGCGAACTTGTGTTCCAAGACTGCAAGATTCCAAAGGACCGAATGCTGCCAAATGTCAAAGGTCTGCGAGGTCCATTCTCATGCCTCAACAACGCACGGTTCGGTATCTCCTGGGGCGCACTCGGCGCGGCTATGTCGTGCTTCCACAGTGCGAAAACCTACGCACTATCCCGCATCCAGTTCGATCACCCGATTGCGTCGTACCAACTGGTTCAAAACAAACTGGCATGGATGCTGAGAGAAATCACCAAGGGGCAACTGCTTGCCTACCACCTCGGTCGAAAGAAGGACGATGGCAACTGGTTTAATGAACAAATTTCGCTTGCCAAGATGAACAACGTCGACATTGCTCTCGAGATTGCTCGTGTCGCTCGAGACATCCACGGCGCCAACGGCATCCTTGACGAATACCCGGTCATGCGTCACATGGCAAATTTGGAATCGGTGAAGACCTACGAAGGGACCCACGACATTCACAACCTCATCATTGGGCGCTACATCACTGGTATCCAAGCGTTCACACGAACGGTTTGAGCATCACTTGGCTGTGCAACCCAGATTTGGGTTTGCTGAATCGTAGAGGCAAATTGCTGAACGTATGGCGCCAGCGTGTCTTCAATTAAAAAATCCGAATCGGTTGGGGTCTGATCGACGGTGACGCTTCGAATCAAACTGCGGGAAGCAGTCCAATTCGAGCCAGGCCGCCCCAAAGCGGGTCGAGGAAGGCAGGAAGGAGTCGGTGGCGCATGTACACCGCTGCAGCAAGGGATATCTTCTGCACCTTGTTGAGTTTGACACGTTGGGTGAACACGTCACCTTGTTGCTTCTCAATTTGGCGAAGGATTTTGTCATAAAAGGCAATCATTGCGGCCGGAGAATACCGTGTGCGACGAGGCAGCAACGGCAAGAGTTGGCGCGCTTCTTCGAGGTATGTGCGGGCCCTGCGGGCATAATCCCTGCAGTAAGGTTCCCATTGTTTGTTGAGGACCACTTGTTCACCAAGTTCAGGTTCAGTGATCCCATTGGATTCGAGTTCATCAAGGGGCAAGTAGACTCGGTCGCGTTGAATGTCTTCGCCGACATCCCTCAGGACGTTGGTGAGTTGCATGAAGATCCCCCATGATTCGGCGAATTTCTTTGCCCGAGGGTCTTCGTAACCATAGATTTCAATGCACATCAAACCAACGACAGAAGCCACCCTGTAGCAGTACACATAGAGTTCATCGAAGCTGCGGTACCGGTTGTTGTAAAGGTCATCTTCCATTCCAGAAATCAAATCATCAAAGACTTCTCGACCAATCGAATAGCGCTCGACGGTCTCCTTCAGGGCGAGGAACACTGGGTCAGTGGAATAGACTTCAGAGTAACAGGTGGAGAGTTTCTTTCTGAAGAAGAACAACTGTGTGATTTTGTTAAGGTAGGCCTCTTCATCGAGGATTGTACCTTGATCTTGCAGGCTTTCGAGTTGTTCTCTGTAAGCGACGGCTTCAGGATCCATCTCGCCCATGCTGCCGGGGAACCTGTCTGCCCAGTCGCCATCGGCGATGTCATCCGCTCTTCGGCAGAACGCATAGACGGCGCACATTGCGTTGCGTTGTTCGTCTGGGAGGTACTTGAAGGAGTGATAGAAGTTCCCTGCTTCCCGCATGGTCAGTTCTTCACAGTAACGGAAAGCGAGTTTCATCAACTCTTGGGGGGGGCGATCGGACCAAATGGGGGCGTCGAGGTGTTCAAAGGGGTCAACCAGTTGATTTTTCTCTCCGACGATTCCTATGAACGTGGCCCCTTCCCGAAGGGCTTCCATTGCGGTTACGCTAACGGCCTTCACGGCATCTCTGGCCAACATCACACCGGCACGTACACGGTCAAGTGCCGTCATGGATTCTTGATTTTCACCTTCCGCCCGAGTTGTTGCGCTTCCCTTGAGGGGAAACAACAAGTCGAGAGGTTTTCGGCGTTCAAGCATGAGGACCAATTGTCTCTCATCAGTTCCCCCTTTTGAGACCTACGGAAGTTTGCACCATTTGGCAAAGGCGAAAAGCAACTGGTTTTATGAATTAATGAATCGTTTTCTCTCTGTTAATTTCTTTGTTAGTAATTTCTTACTAGCGGCCCTCAGGAGCGCGGGAGTCAAATCCAGTCTGATGAAAGGCGTTGATTCAGTTGTTGTTTGGGGTTCGATCAACAGAAACTGGTTCACTCAGGAACATCGCGGTTTTTTTCCAGCAGGCGCTTTACACCACCAGGTATCAACAAGGCCCGCAGAAGTTTACGAGCATAGGATTTCATCTCATCCCGCGTGACCTTAATTCGGTCCTCTGAATCGAGGATGTTGCCTGTACGGAGGAGCGTGACCGTACGTTGTCCAATCAGCACTGGAAGCATGCACGATGCTTTGAGCCTAAATTGCCCTTCAGGGAGCATTCGTATGTACTCAGCTGCGGCGTCAAAGTGGTCATTTGCAAGATCGAGGTACTCGTCATACAGCGGTCGGAATTGATCAATGTTTGAGGCATCCATCAAGTCGGCCGGTTCAAGCCCATGACGGCTCAGTGCTTCGCTCGGTATGTAACAACGTCCAAACCGTAAATCTTCAGGAATGTCCCGCAAAATGTTGATCATTTGCAGTGCCTTTCCAAACCGGACCCCCTTCTCAAAGAATTCCACTTCCTTTTCAGGAGGCAATGACATCAAGTGAGCGAGGGACATTTTCGTCCAAAACACACCGACACAACCTGCGACTTTGTAGGTGTAATCATCCAATTCTTCGTTGTTGTTGAGCGAAGAAATACTGCCACCTTCTTTGGCCGGTCCAAACCGTTGGAGGTCGAGGATTTGACCGCCCACAATGACCTCGAGGCATTCCAGAATTCTTTCTCTGTCCTCTTTGCTATAGAATTCCATGGCGTCCACTACGCTCGGGACATTTCGCAGAAGTTCAGCCTCGCTTTCGTTGCTTTGGATGGCTGCAATCTCCGAAAAATTAGGGAGTTCTGAGGAACGGCCCTGCACCACATCGTTGTAGGATTTCAACAGTTGAAGCAACACCTGAGTATCACCGTGCTTTGAATCGGCTATTGTGTCCGCTACCCTTGCGAGCAAGTAGAGCAACCCAATTTGACCTCTCGTCTTCTTTGGCAAGTACTTCAGAGTGGGGTAAAACGATCTCGAAGTCGATTCCAAAAGACCGTCAATTTCAGCATTGATCAACACCGCCAACGAAGCCCCTCCGTTTCATCGGAACCGCTTGCTGTTCTTGACCCTGTGGGCCAAGTGTTGCCCAAATATGGGTCATCAGCAGAAGGTGACTTTGCTCTTGTTGTGGATTCACCTTGGTTGACTCATTGCCTGTAGAATGAACCTCTGTTTGGCGGGATATGCAAGCAAGACTTTATTTCAAGTCAAGCCCGCCTCATAATGAGGGGGTACAGTATGGATTGTGGTTCGTGTGCGGAACTTATCCCAGATGACAGCATATTTTGTCCTGAATGCGGGGCGCGGCAGGAAACTTCACGCGCTGGCAGTTTTGCCAACACAGGCACAGTTGGCCTCGGCGGACAAGATGTTGCTGGCGGAAGAAATTTCGGCGTCGTCTCTGGAGAGGCGGTTCGTCAACAGCGCGATATGAACCAAACTCAAGAAGGTGGGCTTCCTCCTGAAGTGCTTCAACAGATCGCTATGGGCGTTCAACAACAACAAAACATTCCTCAGGGTCAATTCCCTCCCCAACAAGGTTTGCCTCCGAACCAAATGAATCAATTCCCTCCACAGCAAGGCATGCCCCCGAACCAGATGAATCAGTTCCCTCCACAGCAAGGCATGCCCCCGAACCAAATGGGACAAGCACCTCCGCAAAATCAACAACCAACCAACGTGGTCGGAGGCGCTCACTCAGATTTACCACAGCAAATGCGTGGCCCGACTCTTTCCAGTGGCGCAACGCCACAAAAAGACCCATCAAGTGTGACCTCGTTCAACCCGGGTGGAACAATGGTGGCCAGCAATCCCTCCGCTTCACCGACCGATGCAATGGTCAACCGCTTGGCGGAAGCAGAGCGGGCCATGAAAGATGAACGTCGAAGTCAATGGCTGAATATGAATCAAACGCCGGCAACAAATGTCCTGGCTTCTCTTGGGGCGGAATTACCCTCTCACTTGCGTGTTGAAGGTGCAAATCCGGCGAAAGACGTCATGGCAGGAGCGCTCGGGCAACCGGCTGGGAACGCACCCGACGAAGCGCTCCTTCGCAGGATGTGCGAAGTTGCTGTTCGCCGAGTTGCACGAAAGCGGGGCGTGGCTGTTGAAACGCCGCAAGCTAAATCTGAAGACGGTGAACTGAAAATCAACGTCACCTATGTTGACGACGGGCGCGTTTTAGACACTCCTGACGATCTGAAGCAGGCTTTTGAGCACGCAATTCAAACCGAACTTGCCCTCAAAGGCTTTGATTTAATTCCAACCCTCTCCATTTTCCGATCGAAGGACGGCGAAGTCGAAAACTTGGGCGAAGAAGCTGAAGATGACGAAGAAATGTTTGCGTGTGAAATATGCGACGGCTTGGTCAAGGAAAGCGACAATGAATGCCCACACTGCGGCGCCATGTTCGAAGAAGAAGAAGAAGAGGCGCCAGTCAAGAAATCCGGTCCACCGGGCCGCTCCTCAGGCCCACCCGGGCCAAGCAAATCAGGTGGCCCTCCAAAGAAGAGCGGCGGCCCACCCGGCCCAAGCAAATCAGGTGGCCCTCCAAAGAAGAGCGGTGGCCCACCCGGCCCAAGCAAATCAGGTGGCCCTCCAAAGAAGAGCGGTGGCCCACCTGGCCCAAGCAAATCAGGTGGCCCTCCAAAGAAGAGCGGTGGCCCTCCAGGTCCAAGCAAATCAGGTGGTCCTCCAAAGAAGAGCGGCGGCCCACCCGGGCCAAGCAAATCAGGCGGTCCACCAAAGAAGAGCGGTGGCCCTCCAGGCCCAAGCAAGTCAGGTGGCCCTCCGAAGCGCTCCGGTCCCCCTAAGGGCGGCCCCGGTGGCGGCCCCTCGGGACCTAAACGAGGTCCACGGTGAAGCTCACAGGACGTTGAGCAATGTCAACCACACCGCTTGATTTCGGAAGCATTCGGTTCGATGGAACCCTCCGGCCTTCACAAGAAGAAGCCGCTTCAATCATCAAGCCTCAATTGAGCCGCGGGGAGAAGCGACTGCATGTGGTTGCCCCTCCAGGTTCTGGAAAAACCATTCTTGGACTCTATGTTTGGTCGGACCTCGTCCGTAAACCTGCTCTTGTCCTGTCCCCAAATTCGGCCATACAGGCCCAGTGGGCTGCTAGAACCTCCCTGTTCGATCTCGATGGAAAAGAAGATTTGATCAGCACCGATCCCAAAAATCCGGGTTTGTTGACTTCACTGACCTACCAATCGGTCACGATGCCGAGAAAAGGCGGTGAAGATTTAGATCAGGTCGCCCTTGAGTTGTGGGCTGAGAAATTGATGGCTGACGGGCAAGCCGATGATCGGGAATCCGCTCATGCTTGGCAGTCCAGTCTCGCAGGATCTAATTCGAAGTATTACAAATCAAGGCTCAGCACCTATCGGAAGAAAGTACGTGATGATTTTGCAAAAAACGGCAACGCCATGTGGACCCTTCATGAAAGCGCTAAGGCTAATTTAATCAGGCTAAAGGAGGTGGGAATTGGTTTGATCATCTTGGATGAATGCCATCACCTCATGCATCACTGGGGCAGGATTTTATCAGAGGTAAGGGCGTTTTTCGATGATCCGGTTGTTCTTGGCTTAACAGCAACGCCTCCTGATACCGAATCACTTAGCACCACTGATTCTAAACGTTATGAAGATTTTTTCGGACCTGTTGATTATGAAGTTCCTGTTCCGGCTCTGGTTCGGCAGGAGAACCTTGCTCCCTATCAGGACCTGTGCTATTTCGTCCGGCCAGCGGCTCATGAACTTCAGTACATCGCCAGCGTTGATGATGAATTTGAAGCCTTGCTCAATGATTTGCGAACCCCTGATGCTGAGCAAAACACCAAGCAAATACCATCGCTTGACGAATGGGTGTATGACAGTTTGAAGGATCGTAAGAACCATCGCGGCGAATCGCTATCATGGACTAAATTTCAAAGCAAGAATGAAGTTTATGCAGACAACGCTCGGCGTTACCTTCTGACGCACAACCAAAACTTGCCATCAGATGTGCCACCTCTTTCGATGCAAATAAGCGACGAATCTTGGTCGAGAATGAGCATGCTTCGTTCGGTTCTTGATCGCTATGTTCGTTATGGACTTCGTTTGTCAAAGCACAAGAAAGACCACCAACTTGCCAAATCCGTTATTGACCGATTGCGTATGCTGGGCGTTCAAATAACTGAAACTGGGTCACGCCCTTGCGCTTCACCAGTTGGCCGAGTCATGGCCTATGCTTCCTCAAAAGTCGATGCGTTGAATGAAATCATCACCGCTGAAATGCAAACCCTTGGCCCTTCCATTCGGGCGGTTGTTGTGACTGATTTCGAGAAAACCTCCGCTACGGCTCTCGTCGAGGGCGTTCTCGATAAGGAGGCTGGGGGCGCTATTGCTGTGTTTCGCTCCCTCGTAAAGCACCAGGCTGGTGATCATTTGGATCCGATTCTGATGACCGGGAGCACCGTCCTTGTCGACGATGATTTGTGCGCTCGTTTCGTGGAACGTGCGACTGCTTGGGCGAAAGAGCGTGAATTGAAAATTTCTTTTTCAGCAGAAGAACACGATGGTTATCATGAGATTCATGGCCGTGGCAGCCATTGGGTTCCTCGGTACTATTCACTGATGATCACGGAATTTTTCCAAGAGGGGTTCACCCGTTGCTTGGTCGGAACTCGAGGGCTTTTAGGGGAAGGATGGGATGCTTCTCGGATCAACGTCCTCGTCGACATGACCACTGTCACAACCAGCATGAGCATCAATCAACTGAGAGGGCGCTCCATCCGTTTGGATAAGGAATGGAAAGAGAAGGTGGCCAACAATTGGGACATTATTTGTGTTGCAGATGAATTCACCAAAGGTTTCGACGATTATCAGCGGTTCAAGCAGAAGCACAAGCAACTGTATGGAGTGTGCGACGATGGTGCCATCGAAAAAGGAGTAGGCCACGTCCATGCTGCGTTCAATGATGTACGCCCAGAGGGGATCAGTGAAGGGATGGGTTTGTTCAATGAAGAAATGATACGTCGCGCTAAAAGCAGATCGCATACACGTGAGTTATGGGGGATTGGAGAACCCTTTGGCATCGAAGCCAAACCTGCCGTCGAGGCTAAACCTGCGTCTGGATTTTCTTCCGGTTTCCAATTTGGTGAAGAAAAGCAGGTTTGGACCGACTCATCCTTGACGCAAGCCATTGCAAATGCCATCGTTGAATCTCTGAGGGAATTAGGGGAGATGACGCATGTAGCCAGGCCAGCTGGTGGGGAGCGTGGAGGTGGTTGGATTCGTTATCACCTGAAGAATTCAACGCCTGAGGAAGCAAAAATGTTCAGCGTAGCCCTTTCTGAGGCGCTCGGCCCTCTTGATAAGCCAAGGTATGTGGTTGAGCGTTCATCGCAGTTTTTTGATGAAACATGGCTCTCAAAGTTGATGCCTGAGGTGTTGGCAGTCTACTTGCGAAAACAGCGTGTTTCAGTTATGATGTACCACGCAGTACCCGCCTGCCTTGCTTCAAGCAAAGAACGGGCGATGGTGTACCAACGTTATTGGAATCATTACGTGAGTCCAGGTGAAGTGACCTATGTTCGAAGCGGGAGTGGCAAACAATTGGTCGAAAGCGCACAACTTCAGGGCTTAGTGCCCCACATCGGGCTTCACCAAAAGTCAGTGTATGAGTGATTTCAATCTGCACAATCAGAGCACTGGAAGGTCATGCCCTTATGGGCCGAACAGAACCTTCTGCGGCAATCAAAGCACCTGAAATCAAAGGCACTTACTGAAGTGGTGCATGATGGATGCTGGCACTGATCGGATTCGCCTTTGGCCACTGGCCGGGAGGGCGTAGTGTTCACCTTTGGTTTCGCAGAGTCAAAGAAAGCAGCGGCTTCTTTCTTCATGGTTTCCAACCTCGATTCAGTCGACTCAGATGCTTGCTTTACGCCAGCGCCAATGGCTGCTCCTGCTCCTGCTGCCCCTGCAAGACCGAGTGCTTTGAGGACGTAAGGGGACGTTACAAATTGTGTCGCCGTTTTTTCGTCCATCATGTTTGATGCAGTGATTCTGTTGATTGCTTCGCCTTGGGATGAAAGGGTTTGGTCCTTCAACCTTAATTGATTGATGATTCGATCATAGCCTCGCATTTTGGAAGGAGAATACGATTGCCTGCGGGTATTCTGGGTTTGCCTGTTTCCATTTGAACCTGCAATCCCTCCAGCCATCGAGGCCGCTAAAGGCGCCGATTTAGGTGGGTTGTTCGGGTCGAAAACCATCCCATCTCGTTTCCCAGTACTGAAATGAGGCGTCCATGTTCCCCCTTCCCACGCATGACATTCAATCAGGTCATCATAGGTGGTCCCAGAGAGTACAAACCTCGCTTTTGAGTCCATGTTTGAAACTTGAGTGTTCTTTGAGGACGCAACGACCCAATACAATCCATCTATTTCTTCAACCGATTCGAATGTCCATTTCGCCCACTTTCCGTCAACAGGTTTCCCTGTTCGTCCGCACGTTGCTTCGAGGTGAGAGTTTTCTCCAATGTTTTGGATATTTTGACTCAACTGTTCCGAAATGGTTTGTAACTGCCCTCGAGATGCACTTCCTCCGTTAACCGCTTGTGCTTGGGGCCTGGCAGGGTTGTATGCTGCTCCTCCTGCCGCACCGGATGCCATCATCATCATTCCACCAGCACCCATTCCGCCAGCACGCATTCCACCGGATTGGTTGTTTTGTCCGGAGTTTTGGGAAGTGGGGACGTTATACATCGGTTGGGCTCCCATCGTGTTCGAGTCGATTGGCGCCGAGATTGGGACCCGTTGACGGCCGAGCCCGGGAAGCATCCCACCCGTTTTGACCCCCACGGTTGGACCCTTCCTCGTCAGCATGACCACGAGTGCAGGAATTGCGAGCAGGCCGAAGCACAAGGAGCAGCAAAAGTACCCCAAGCTAGGAGGGAATTGTTCGGTCAGCGAACCATCATTTGGGCTGTCTGAAAGGTAATGCACGGTGACAGTTTTGTTGACTGCATACGCTGATTTAATGTTGTTCAAGCATGGAGTTGAACTCTCGCCCCAGGTTACTGTCTCTTCCTTCCCGATGAGGTTCCCGTCAGGATCGTCTGCAAGCGTGTAGCTGAAATCAACCGCAGAACTGCACTTGTAGTAGGTAATTGTCTCGTATCGGTCACACTCTTCGTATTCATCACCATACTCGTCATAGTAGTACCCCATTTCTGCGCATTCTTCTCTGGTTCCTTCGTATTCGCTCCAGGTGGTGCCTTCCAAAACGGTTCCATCTGTGGTGATTGCAGTGACGTCGTTGGTCATCGCCAAGATGGCGAAGATTCCTGAGCCTCCGGCAAAAATAAGAAACAGGATGACGCCATAAATATTCATTTGAATCCCTCACTGGTGTTCTTTCCCGCTCTTGCGAATTTCAAATGGAGAGGGCCAAAGCACCAATCCTTATCCGCATACAATCGCTTGAGCACATAATCTTTCAGCCTCTAAAGCGTTCCATAGCGTTGCTTATTGGAGTAAAAAGTGGCTGTGGCGCTGTTCCCATGCGCCACAACCGATGTGAATTCATCAATCGAATCGATTTTTGGTCATTGCCTTCCGGCTCTCTTAGGAACAAATAACCCTGGTTTGGGTAGCATATAATGTTCACCTGTTAGGATCGCTTTACGATGCGGATTGCAGGTTCTTTTGAGCCTGAACACGCTTCATCAGCCACATTAAGGGGGAGTTCAAGCCGATCAGCCATCTCCAAATGAGAAGCAGACCATGGTGTCGTAACTTCTCTGAGATCGGTTTGTCGAAGCACGCAAAGCGGTTCGAGGTCTTGGTCCCAGCCCTCCTTTTGCCATTGACGGGCGGAGATTCGAACCCAATGGTGATCGTTAGCAAGCATCGATTCAGCGGTACGAGGCAGTCCAATTTTTCTGCAAATCTTAGCCGCCTTTACCCGTGGGTAGGCGCGTGGTATCATCATTAAAACCGCCTTTCCATCGGTCCAAAGCAAGGCCGAACCTAGTGCGTGCTGCTCAAGGAGTTCTTGCACCTTCTTCACTGTGCGCTCGATGGAACCCCACGAACGTGGCAACCAGGCGACGATCGCATTCCTGTCCTTCGTACCCGTCACATGAGTGCTCAATTCGATCGAGGTGTAAGGCGAGGGTTCGGTTGGTTCTTGCTTGGTTTTGCCTTTACCTGGTTTGATTCCCCCCAACTTCGCTTTGCGCGGCATTGGCACGGCTGCGGCATGGCGAGGAAGATGCTTCATCCAAGATTTGAACGGGGAGCGGAGTTGTTCCTCCGAAATAATGGCGCACTGCCAGCCAGTGGACCCGTGCAAGGAGCCAGGGAGGCGTATGATGCGCCTCGTGTCTGCAGTGATGCCAGCATCGACGGGGTGACCTGCATCGAGCACCCGTGCAAGCAAAGCCTTTCGTGCTTCTCGAACGGCTGTTTCTCGCTCCCTTGGATCAGGAATGCCGAAGAACGATCGGTCCTTGTCTCTGAACACTAAATGAAACCCCTTGCTGCCGGAAAAAACGATGTGAATCCTCTCCACCTGACATTCCTCTTCAACCCAATCAAGAAGGCTTACAGCCGCCCTTCTCGCTTTTTCCATGTTCGCTCTGCAGAACGGCGGGATGTCGATGTCGAAGACGATCAAATGATCAATCAAAACTGGATGCGGTACGGTTGTGTCTTTGAGCCGTGGAAGGTTCACTGGATTGAGCCACGCACTTGTCGAGACATACATGTCTTGAGGTGTGTTCTGCCTTGTGCTTTTGGCCAACACTTCGCCGCTTCGAATTTGCCGTTGAGCCGTATGCCACCTGTTCTTCGTGCATCGCCATCGATATTGGTGACGGGAAGCCTTTGTGAGCCAACTCAAATCAAGATGTGGTGCTTGCTCGTAGTGCTTTTGCAGAACTCCGGTATCGAAGGTCCGCACTTTGGCCATGGGACTTGCTTTTTGATGCAGGTTATTGGCTTCATCGCAAGCCAGCAGTCTTGAGTGATTCCAAGAGTACTTTGCCCAGTTCAGAGGGGTCCATTGCGCAGGCAATACCTGCTTCTCGGAACGCTTCGAATTTCTCTTCTGCGGTTCCTTTGCCACCTGAGATGATGGCGCCGGCGTGTCCCATTCGCTTTCCAGGAGGGGCGGTAGCACCAGCAACGAAACCTACGATTGGTTTGGTGACGTTGGTTGCAGCCCACGCTGCAGCTTCCTGTTCTGCGTTCCCACCGATTTCGCCGATCATGATGATGGCTTCAGTTTGAGGATCGTTTTGGAATGCAGCGAGGCATTCGATGAATCCGGTCCCGTTGACGGGGTCGCCACCAATACCGATGCATGTCGATTGACCTTCATCGATGCTCATGGTTTGGGCAACAGCCTCGTAGGTTAAAGTTCCTGATTTAGAAACAATTCCAATGCGCCCCTTGGCATGAATGTGGCCTGGCATAATGCCGATTTTAGCACCGCCAGTTTCACCCGGCGTGATGATTCCTGGGCAATTTGGTCCAATGAGACGCACACCAGGTCTGTTGTTCACATAAGCGACAGCCTTGACCATGTCGAGGGTCGGAATGCCTTCGGTGATGCAAACGATGACGCCTTCTCCTTTGACGGAATCGAACGCATCAGCAGCTTCCATGATTGCTTCACCGGCAAACGGTGGTGGCACATAGATGACGGTAGCATCAGCGTCGGTTTCGGTGATCGCTGCGGTCATGCTGTCCCATACCGGAAACGGCTTCCCTTGAAGATCAACGGTTTGACCGCCTTTTCCAGGTGTGCAGCCGCCGACGATGTTTGTGCCGTACTCGACCATCTTGTCTGCGTGAAACATACCTTGCTTTCCAGTGATGCCTTGAACCAGCACCTTTGCGTCTTCTTCAATCCAAATAGCCATTTATTCTTCACCTCCAATGAGCGCTACAATCTTTTGAGCGCCTTCTGCTAAGTCATCAGCAGGGTGGATGTTGAGCGTTGAGGCAGCAAGGATTGCCTTGCCTTCATCAACGTTGGTGCCCGCAAGTCGGACCACGAGTGGGACTTGCAAAGAGAGAGCCTCAGTTGCAGCAATGACGCCACGTGCAATGATGTCACACCGCATGATGCCGCCAAAAATATTGACGAGAATACCCTTGACGTTTGGGTCTTCAAGGATGATTGAGAACGCAGTTTTCACTTGCTCTTCGTCAGCGCCGCCGCCTACGTCGAGGAAGTTCGCAGGTTCGCCGCCGTAGAGTTTGATGACATCCATTGTTGCCATTGCTAATCCTGCGCCGTTGACCAAGCAGCCAATGTTTCCGTCGAGTTTGACATAGGACAGGCCAGTTTCTTTGGCCCGGATTTCCGTATCCTCTTCTTCGGAAAGGTCTCGGAGGTCGTCCCAGTTCTTGTGGCGGAATTCAGCGTTCTCGTCAAACGAGATTTTAGCGTCCAAAGCCACCATTTCATCAGCGCCTGTGCGGACAAGCGGGTTGATTTCCACCATGGCGCAATCCTCTGCGCAAAACATGGTGTACATGGAGGAGAGAAGTTTTCCAAAGGATTTCAATGCTCCACCCTTGAGGCCAAGTGCCATGCCCAGGTCTCGCTTTTGGAACCCAAGCAAGCCCACATTTCCATCAACGACGACCTTGTGAATCAACTCAGGAGTGTGCTCGGCCACTTCTTCGATGTCCATGCCTCCCTCGGTGGAAGCCATGATCAAGACCGATTTGTTGTCGCGGTCGACAAGCAGTGCGAGGTAGTATTCGTGTGCGATGTCACACCCTGCCTCAATGTACAGGTTGCTGACAATTTTCCCTTCATCACCGGTTTGAATGGTGACAAGGAGGTTGCCAAGGATGTTGGTTGCGTAGGTGTTGACTTCCTCTTTTGAAAAAGCAATTTTAACGCCGCCTTCCATCACGGTTGCTCTGGATGAGGGGTTCATGACGGTGCCTTTGCCTCGACCACCAGCATGGATTTGAGATTTCACCGCAACAACCTTGCTTCCAAGGTTGTCATAGGCGTTGAGAGCTTGGTCCACAGTGGTGCAGTGAACGCCTTCAAGCACGGGAACTCCGGCAGCTCGTAGCAGCATTTTTCCTTGGTATTCATGGATGTTCATGGGTCTCTCCAAACCATCCACAGAACGCCCGTCTTTGAACACTTTGCTCGCCTCCTTAGGTGGTTGAGGTCCTGCTTGGTGGTTCAAGCAATTGCTTTGTGAGGTTTGTTCATAGGTTCGATTGGTTTGGAGGCCTTCATGCAAGTGGTTGTTTTGGCTGGCGGCATTGGTTCGAGGCTCCGTCCATGGACCAACAGCATCCCCAAACCGCTTTTGCCCATGCTTGACATGACCTTGTTGGAGCGGGTTGTCGAATCAGTTCCCACCGATATGATTGACGAAATCATTGTCGCAGGCGGCTACAAGGTTGACCTGATTGAAACCTACTTCCGAGAAAAAGAAGTTGACTTTGATGTCCGAATTGTCCCAGAAGATGAACCGCTGGGCACCGGTGGTGCATTGGGCAACTGCCGCGATGTGGTCAGTGGGACCTTTGCCTGTTTCAACGGCGACATCGTGTCTTCACTGAACATCGAACCATTGCTTGAACTTCACCGAACGAACGGTGGTGTTGGAAGCCTTGCTCTGTGGGAAGTGGAAGATCCAACCCGGTTTGGCATCGTCGGCGTCGATGAAAACAACCGCATCAACCGGTTTATGGAAAAACCAAAACCAGAGGAGGTCTTTTCCAACCTCATCAACGCTGGCTCATATATCTTTGAAGACGACGTGTTCGACTGGATGCCCAAGACGCGACATTCTATAGAACGAGATGTATTTCCTAAGTTGGCCGAAGAAAAACTTCTCAATGGTCAAGAATTCGAGGGTTACTTTATCGACGCTGGGACACCAAGCGCATGGATGGATGGCGTTGAAAGGTGCATTTCCGAACAACGGTTTAGCAGCGGAAAAGTCGTTGATGGCACCTGGTTCGCTGAGCAAACGGATTTTGGTGAGAACACCATCCAAGGCTGCATGATCGAGGCAGATGTTCACCTCGAAGGCAGTCGTATCGAGCGTTCAACCTTGCTTCAAGGGGTCAATGTTGGCCCTCAAACGCATCTCAAAAATTGCCTTGTTGGACGCGGTGCAAGCATTGGGTCTGGTGTCAATCTTGACGGCGTGGTTGTCGACCATGGAAGCATCATACCAGATGGGACCAGCCAAAACGGTGGCCAGTGGCCGAAAGAGTAGCCGCAGCCCTTCTCCAACGGAAGATGTCAAATGGTGTTCTTCGCTGGGCGAAGCATGACCAAACCGCTGATTGTTGTCAATTTCAAGACCTACGCGAGCGCCAGTGGCTCATCGGCAGAAGCATTGGCCCAAGCCATGGAAAAGCACAGCGACGGGCCAGCGAGAATGGTTGCTGTGGTTTCCGCCTTTGACCTACAAGCCGTGCGAGCAGCAGCACCAACGCTTGAGGTATGGTCTCAGCACCTCGATCCCGTGGGTCAAGGAAGCTTCACCGGATGGCTCGAACCACAAACTGCGATTCACCGAGGCGCTCAAGGCACCATCATCAACCATGCAGAACACAAGGTTGAGATGAATCATGTGGCCGAGTTGCTGGCTCAACTTCCTGAAGGGTTCCCAACATGCGGGTGCGCTGCTGACCTCGATGAGGCAAGAAACCTTGCGGCAATGGGCCCGACGTTCATCGCAGTTGAACCGCCTGAACTCATCGGTGGTGATACCTCCGTCACCACAGCAGACCCTTCAATTGTAAGCGATACGGTTGCGGTCGTAAAAGCCACCAACCCCAATGTGCGCGTTCTTTGCGGAGCGGGCGTCAAGAGCGGCGAAGACGTTGCGACAGCGATCAGCCTTGGAGCAGAAGGTGTTCTTTTGGCCAGCGGTGTCACCAAAGCAGCAGATGTGGCCTTTGTTCTGGCCGACCTTGTTTCCAAACTTCACTGAAGGTTTTTGTCGAGGCGCTTAACACGCAACCGCTTCTTTTGCCCTAGGCTCAAATCGCCAAGGCATCTTCTCTTGAAGGAGCATTGTTGGCAAGAGGTCTCGTTTGCTGCAAGTGGTATGCTTTCGATTGAATAGCGGGCGACTTCAGCGCATGCTTTCATTGCCGTTATGTCCTTGCGAATCATTTCATAGGCGGTCAAAACTTCTGATTCTTTTACTCGAAGCCGATGAACCACCCAGGCACCTTTCCGCCATCCAATCGTTTGAACCTCAAACTGTTCTACCGTGCTTGGCAATCCACTTCGTTTCAAGGACCAGAGCACCATGACCAGGGCTTCCAACTGTTCTTCCGCCGACATCCTTCGTGCTTGCATGTCCAACCGAATCAAATGCCATTGAGATTGCTTCCGCACAACAAGGTCTGGTGAGGCGAATAAATCGAAGCCGTCGACATGCTCAGATTCCGTGCGGTCGAGAACCGACCAATGCACACCAGTGCGTTCCGAGAGGTGAAGGAACACATCAGTTCTCCACAGAAGTTTCATCCGATGGGTTGCAAATTGCAACAATGCGTCTAGCTTCGCTGGTCCGATCCGCTCATTGTTTTGCCGAATGAGGTCCTTGAGGTTGGCGCGCAAAGCGATTTCAGCTACCGAAGCCGTCCACTCAATGCCGGAACGCAAGGCGTCAAGTTGTTCGATAATGGTTGCTTTTAGGGCACGAAGCATCATGTTCCAAGCGGTGATTTGCTCGAAGCGAGGCCCTGAACCGCTCGTTCCAATTCTTGCGTACCTCAGCGCCCAGGCTGTTGGGCATTTGAAAAACAGGTCACGCTGGGTTCTGCTCCAACTGGGGCTGTACTGGCTCATATCTGGTATGAGCCGCATCTAGGGTTGTCAAGCCTATGGTCAGAATAAACCGAGATCACTCGCCGTCATAACCGCGTCAATGGTGACCCAAACCGCGATTGGCAAGAGGCACCATCCGATGAATTGAGCAAACACTTCGGCACCAAATTCCCCGAACAGCCGAGAGATAGATCCGCCCCAAGAAGCGATGAATCGAATAAACAGCACGACAACGCCAGCAAAGAGCGCCAACCAAACCAAGTAAAACGCTCCGAAACCAACGCCGACGATCCCGCTCATCATTGAGGCTGCAACGCCTTGTGGGAACAAGGCGGGGAACGTAAGCCAGCCAAACCAGCCAAGCCAGACGCCAAGCAGGACATCGCGCTGCATGTCTTCGACCTCCCGCCACTCACGGAAGGCCTTAGGGCAGGATTTGTGGAGAAGCTTTCCGATGATTTGGGATTCGATTGGAGCGCCTTTTCGGGCGGTTACCACGCACATTTGGATCATCCAAGCCAACATTGCAATATCGACCCAGAACAAGAGGTTGCTGTTGATCGGTGCTAAGGTTGCCAAAAGAGCAGGGAGGTTGACCAATAGGACGCCAACGCCACCAGCGACTGCAATCGAGGCCCAGAGTGTTCCTGGCGGGAGAGGCGTTTCAGGTTCGACCCATCCAGCGCGGGGCAGGGCCATGAAGAGCAAGAATAATCCCGGGCCAAACAACAAACCGAAGTACTGTGTGAACGATTGGCCACCACCAAGGGAAACGCTGTCTATGGCGTTGTCGAGGTGTTCACGTGGGGCATAGGGGCCTTCTGCATGCGTGACCCGCATGCTCGGGTCAACGACCAGTACAGCATCGGCCACACCGGTTGGAAGGCTGTTTACGAACAACCCTTCTGAGTCGAGTAAAATTGGCCACGAGGCATTGAGCCTGTCAGCGAGCGACTGAGCGTCCACTTGAGTTGCCTCCATGCCGGCAACCACTTGGATTACAGCGATTTCATCTGCCTTTGTGTCCAGGGTTTTGTTGAGTTCAACGGCTTGCTGGAAGGCGTTTTCAGAACCTGGCAAAGTCACGGCCACGATCAGTGCTTTATTGCCATCGAGGTAGTCCGAAATGTAAACCGGGTTCATCATCTCGTCATACAGTTCGCCGTCATAGACTCTGGCGTTCTCTCCAATGCTCGCATCAGAACCAAGGTTGGCTTGACCCCATGCCGTTGGGATGACAAAGATGGCCAGCAAGAGCAATGCACCAAGAATCGGTAATGGGGGGAGGTTGTCGGTTCGAACTAACGTCGCAATGTAACCGATCAAGGCTCCAAACGTGGTGAGGGTAAGAAAAACGGCTGAATTCGCAAAGCCTTTGTCTGCGGGTTCAACTTCAAAGCGGATGATGCCAAAGGCGTGACAATCGCTGTTCAAGTCGCCAGATATGGTTTGAATGCACACTTGGAGGTTGGCGTCACCAAGGCGAAGTTGTTCGGTACCTGACCATGCCCAATTCGTTTGATTTCCTTCCATTGGTCGATCCATTCGAATGCGACCGGTCGAATCTTCCATCATGTATTCGGGACTCTTGACCTGCTTTTCGTCATCACGAAGGGGGCCCCAGAGTTCCCACTTGACGGACTTTACATCGTCACCGCCCCAAGGGAAGAGGGGTTCCACTTCGACGTGCGCCCTGCGTTCATCATCAACGTTGATGCTTGCAGCAGGTTCGTACAATCTGCCTTCGATGATGATGCCGCCGCTGTTTTGTTCAAAAGCGCCCCATTGAACGCGAATGACCGTGTTTTGGCAGTTGTTTTGTGCGGTAAGAGAGAGGGTGAACACATCACCGGGTTGCATGCTGATGAATGCTTCTTGGCTCTCACCGCTGAAGTTCATCGCTGCGTTTGAGATTGCAGTATCGACAATTTGGGTCACAACAGCGTCATAGACGGGTACGCCACCTGCATCAACAGAGTAAGTTAGGGTTGTTGTGGTGTCTACAAAGTTGCCTGGCTGGCGTGTGCAGGACTCATGAGAAAGTGGGCCAGTTTCGATGTAAGCAGAAAAGAACACACTCATGTTCACAGTTGCATTGATCGGGTGCAGAATGGGAGGGCTTGAGATTGTGAAGACTGGAACGGGTCCTGCGTTTGCATTGACGGAGAAGCCACCAACTGCGTTGTCGGTTCTTCCTCGCTGGAGCACCGCCTCTTCAGCGTCCAAACCTTCGACGAAAAGCCGCTCCATTTCATCAATTTCCCATTCGATGAATCCGGGTTCGTAAACGGTGTCCCGTGCGGCACTCGCATAGCCGCCGAGGGTTACGCACGCCAACAGCGCAAGCAAAGCCATGGCCGCCAAGCGTTTGCGCATGTCGCGACCAATCGGTATTGGTTCATGAAGACGATGGCAAGATGTGAGTGACGATTCGTTGCCCTCAAAGCAGGTATTCGATAAAGAAACTCATCAACATGAACCCGAAGGTGATTGAAATTCCATTCACGCCGCCTTTGGTAAGGAAGCCTCGATTCTCAAGCAGTGCACCAAGCAGGCTGTCCATTTGGCAGCCAAGCCAGCCAACAGCAATCACTGCCAAACTGAGCGTCACACCAGTCTGGAGATCGGTGTAATCAGTCGTTAGATACCATGCAGGGAAGCTCAAGATGCCAATCAATGCAGCACCGGCCAAAGCCGCTTTCTGACCGCTGGGAGAAAAACCACCGTTCAGACCGGCTTGGCATTTCTTGAAGGTCGTGATCATGCGGACGTTATCATCAAGGCAGCCAATTTCACTGGCGAACGTGTCCGATGCCGCAACAGCGACAGCCGCACTGAACATCCAAAGGCCTGTTTCCCAGTCGTTTGTGAGGTATGCATAGATGGCTACGAGTCCAGGAAGACCACCGTTGGCAATGACATTTCCATAGCTGCGATGGCCGTCTTCTGATTCCGACATACCTCGGCTGAGTTTTTCCTCAAAGCGCCACTTTGTGGCTTTGTGGGCAGACAAAAGGAAGCCTAAGAGGATGAGCAACCATGTCCAATGACCGAGGCCGCCTACGCTCAACCCCAAAATAGCCGCAGCAATAACACCTGCTCGATCGAGCATCTTGGCACGAGAGGAGACGATGACCAAACCAAGAATGATGGCTGCCGTTACGGCAAGGTTGCCTTGGTTTAGGCCGCCAGTGAGTACATCCATGGTGTTCCCTCTTCTTGGTGGGGCTCCATACCCCTCAAAGGTGCTTCCCCTCAAAGCACAGCCTAAAATGGACTTTTTTAGGGGGGGCTTAGAACGCGCTTTCGAGTAAGACTGAGGCCAGAATACGTCGTGAAATTTGCCAAAGTGCAAAAATAAGGAACACAATCCATCCCAACATCAAGAAAAGGTATGCCGCCCAATGCATGCTTTCACCAAGGACCCCGAGCGTCCATGAGCTTCCGTTCCAAAAGGCATGACCAGCGATGGCAAGTGCGATTCCAGCGAGGGGTTTTTTTGGCAACTCGAGGCCTTGTTGTGGTGAACTGCACAACCATCGTGGAATTTCTATTGCTTGGTGAGGTGCGCTGGATGCGGACAACACTTCGCCTGTTTTTTTATCGGTGAGCATCCATTGTTTGACTTCCGAAGTTCCTTGATTCGACCCATCGATGCTCATCAGTGCGGCAGGTCTTCGAAGGGTGAGGTGGCAGCCAATAGCGTAGCCCGAAATCCCTGTCCAGATGCCGTGGCCAGGAATGCTGCCAATGCCTCGAATGATCGAAGTAAATCCAAAGGTAATCGAACTTGCTTCCAGCGCTCCAAAGGTCATGAGAATGTAACTCATGTTCTCAAGAAGAGCAAATCCAAGGCCCACCGTGAAACCAATCTGAAACCCTCGTCGAGGCGAATCGATGAAACGAGCGAGGGCATACACCGCTCCAGCCTTGCACAATTCTTCGCCAACAGGGGCGCTGACCATCAGAATTAATCCATAACCAAGCGATGTCTCACTGGTCATGCTCAATCCAAGCGCATCGATCATCAGCGGGGCTATGTTCGAATTGATCATGATTGCAGGAATCGTTGAGAGCATGCCAGCGATCAGCATCCACTCGGCTAACCTCCGAGAAGTTTGCAAGCCGAAATAGTGCGTCAATGTGGCCCACCACGCAAAGACCGGTGTTGAGAACCCAATCAGGAATGCAGGAACGAGAATGGTAAGAAAAACGATCAGCGTTAACGGGGTAAGGCCAAGAATTAACAGGGGGAAGAGGCATACGCTCGAGGTGAATACCCCACCAAAAAATAAGCCCCAAAGCGCCTTGCGTGAAGGCATTTCTAACGGCGCCGAGTCATGGACGATATGATGGACTAACTGCACCGGTATGGGTGATTGCAAAAGGGCACTGCCTGGCATTTGAAACAGCATATGTCCACCCGAATGAGGGGCGGCGCGAATCAAATGAGTCAATCTGGGACGGCGCAGGAATCCCAACAGTGCAAGGATTGGAATCGAACACAAGGATGCACCCAAGACGTAGTATGGATTTGCAGGCCCGGGCGTTCCATCAAAATCCGAGTCCAAAAATCCAGCAAGAAACAGCGGCGCAATGTTGGTGAGAATGAAAAGCAGTCCAACCAAACCAAGCATCGAGCGAACGGTTTTCCATGGCCTCGAGGTGTGGGCAAGGATCAGGTTTGCTGGTGCAGGCGAGAGCGGAATGACGGGGACGCTCTGCATTGAATCCACCATAGAGGGGCTTCGCTTTGAATCCTTACCCAAGAAAGGTCCCGCTCAGTTCGCCCATCAGTCGTCACTAAAATAAATTCAGCAGTCGGCTCAAAGCATTCATCATTGCGGGGTTGGGGCTCCAATCCACCACACAAGAAACCACCGGCTGTTGGCCATGGACAAAACATGCCTTCATCAATGAAATCACAAAACCACATCCATGGCGGTCATGGAATTCTTGTTTGCACCGCGTACCGATCACAGGGGATGGTCGACGCCAAGCGAGGCCGCTCGCTTGTTTTTTCTGATCGCTCTTGTCTGGGTGGCCATGTGGGCTTGGGGCAACACGGACGGAAACATCGTCATGTGGCTCGGCCTGACTTTCCTTGTTGTAACGCCGGTGCTCAGCGTTGGCTGGTGGCTGATTTCCTTGGTCAGCCAAAGGTTTGCTCCAAAGGTGTTGACGGAGGCCGTCAACAACGTCCAGAAGAAGAAGTAAGCATTCACTCGCTTAGGAAGCCGTAGCCCCATTCATGAGGTGGTGCAAAGGTTTCCTTGATCGAACGAGGGGACACCCAGCGAAGCAAATTGAGCGGCGAACCGGCCTTATCGTTGGTTCCACTGCCACGAGCGCCGCCGAAGGGTTGCTGGCCAACAACGGCGCCGGTTGGCTTGTCGTTGATGTAGAAGTTTCCAGACGCGTAACGCAGGGTCTTCATGGCGGTGAGCACGTCTTCACGCTTGGTGGCAAAGATGGAGCCAGTCAATGCGTATTCGGAGGTTTCATCGCAGGTCTTGAGGATTGATTCGTATTGATCATCAGGGTACACGTGAATTGAAAGCACTGGGCCAAAGATTTCCTCTGCCATCGACTCATAATGCGGGTCGCTGCAGACGATGGTTGTTGGTTCCACAAAGTAACCAGTGGAGCCATCATAGCCTCCGCCAGTCACGACTTCACAGCCAGGGTCTGCCTTTGCCCGGTCGATGTAGCCGCAAATGTTGTCGAAGGATTTCTTGTCGATGACAGCGGACATGAAGTTGGTGAATGTTCGTGGATCACCGATGGTGATTTTACCGACTTCAGCGCAATACTCGTCCTTGATGCGTCCCCAAACGGAGGCGGGTACGTAAGCACGGCTTGAAGCGCTGCACTTCTGGCCTTGAAATTCAAAGGAACCTCTGAGCATGGCCACGACGAGGGCTCGCTCGTCGCAATCTGGGTGTGCGACGATGAAGTCTTTGCCACCGGTTTCTCCGACCACGCGTGGGTAGGAACGGTAGTTCTCGAGGTTGTTTGCGACATCTCGCCACATCTTGCGGAAGACGTTGGTGGAGCCGGTAAAGTGAATTCCAGCAAGCATTGGGTGAGCAAGCACCGTGTCGCCAACCATGCTTGCCTTGCCTGGTACGAAGTTGATGACGCCAGCCGGCAGGCCAGCATCCATCATCAGGCGCATCAAGAGGTAGTTCGAAACATACGAGTTGCGGCTTGGCTTCCATACGCCTGTGTTGCCCATAATTGCTGCACTCGATGGGAGGTTAGCGGCGATGCTGGAGAAGTTGAATGGGGTGACCGAAAAGACGAATCCTTCCAAAGGTCGTACTTCGCTTGAGTTCCACATGCTTGACGGGGACATTGGTGGTTGCAAATCTTCGTAGATTTGGCGAGCATAATTTGGATTGAAGCGCCAGAAGTCGATCAGTTCACAAGCCGAATCAATCTCTGCTTGATGGCATGTCTTCGACTGGTTGAGCATGGTGCTTGCGTTGATTTTGGCTCGGTATTCGCCACGGAGCAATTCACTTGCCTTGAGGAAAATTGCAGAGCGTGCTTCCCATGGCATGCTTGACCACATGTCGTGTGCATCGAGTGAGGCTTGGATGGCCTCCTCGACGTTGGCCTTGGTTGCCATGTGAACGCGTGCAATGACGTGGCTGTGATCGTGAGGCATCACTTGCTCGACCACATCACCAGTGAAGACTTCCTTACCGTTGATGATGCATGGAATTTCAATGATTTCAGCGGATTGGCGATCGAGTTCAATTTGAAGAGCTGCTCGTTCAGGACTGCCAGGTAGGTAGCCGAGGACGGGTTCGTTCAGTGGGGTCGGTGGGCGAGGAACATTGTTCACCATGCTTCGGGGGTGTGAGAGCCGCCCTTTCAACATCACGCTGTGTAGAGATGAGCGTGCTTGGCCCGAACCTTGTTGATCTTTGGGCCTACGACTGCCATGCAGTAGCCTTGTGCGGGGTTGCGAGCGTAGTAATTGTGGTGGTATTCTTCTGCGATTGTGAAATGGGTTGCCTCTTCGATTGTCGTGACGATTTGTGCGTCAAAGAGGGGCTGCATTGACTCAATCACCTTGCGCGCTGTGTCACCTTGAGCTTCGGTTGTTGGCATAATGCAACTTCGGTACTGAGTGCCGATGTCGTTGCCTTGACGGTTGAGTTGGGTTGGGTCGTGAACGGTGAAGAACACTTCAAGAATGGTTTCGAATGGAATCAAATCAGGGTCGAAAACCACTTCGACAATTTCAGCGTGGCCTGTCGTTCCAGAACAAACTGGCTCATAGCGTGGATTTGGATCAAACCCTCCTGCGTAGGCTGGCAATGCAGATTCAACCCCATACAATCCCTTGTACGCACCTTCAGTGCACCAAAAGCAACCTCCGCCCAGCAACGCTCGTTCCATGCTCTTGTCAAGGTAGGGCTGGCTTTCAATCCTCGTATGTGAGTTCGATCCGTTTTTTACCGTTTGATGAATCCAAACGGATCATCACGAGCGCGGCAATCATCGAGGTATACATCGCAGTGCCAATGAATGAACTTTCTTTGAGGAACGGGGGCTCATACACGGAAACATTCCTCCACCACAGCTCGTTTGGCATGGCTTGGCCCAAAACAAAACTTTCTCCAATCATCGGGGTTGTTACACTCACGTTTCTTCTTTGGCCTTCCAACGTCACTTCTTCAAGCGGCTCATCCCATCCATGGAGAGCAAGAACAAATTTGGTGTTGTGAATCGGAAGTAAAGTTGCGGCTTTGAGATCGATGGCAGCTTGCACAGTTTGGTTTGGGAACATGTGCACATCGGCCCATGCCTCATCGTATTGTCCAGCCTCAATGAAGGCGATATCAAAAGGCCCGTACGCCTCGCCAATTTTGGAGAACTCACTCGAATATCCGCCATCGCCGCTAAAGTACAACCTATGTTGATTGATGTAGACCGCCCAAGACCCCCAAAGGGTGTTGTCAGGAGAAAGCCCTCTGCCGCTGAAGTGCTGGGAAGGCGTGAAGACCACGCTCATTTCTTCCGAAATGTTGGCTTCTTGATACCAGTCAAACTCTTGGATGTTCGATTTTGGTATGCCCCATTCAATCAAATGAGCTTTCACACCAAGGGGGACAATGTACTCCGAAGTGTTGAGGAATTTGACCGTCCCCATATCCAAGTGGTCATAGTGATCATGCGAGATGAAGACATAGTCGATGTGCGGTAAATCTTGGAGTTGGTAGTCATGTTCGTAATCGAACGGGGAGGGGCCAAAGAACAGTGGGTCTGTGTTGTCTTCCCCGAACACTGGGTCAAACAGGAGGGTGATGTTCTTTGTTTGAAGGAGAATGGACGAATGCCCAAACCATGTGATGCCCAACTCCTCTCCGGTGATGTTCATCGGGGTAAATTCAATTGAAGGTAGGACTGAACCTGGCGCCCTGCTCCCATCATCGATCAAATAGTCCACGGCCGTTTGAAGAGTGAAACCATCTCCAGCATCCAGTTCTTCTCGGTTGTGGAACGATCCGTCATAGTAGTTTTCAGAATCATAAGGTTCAGGGTCGCCACCAACTTGCTGTGAGAATTGCAGGAACAGCGTCGCAGACACCAGTATAAACATCAGCGATAAAGCAACCAGCGTAGAATATATTTTCGCTCGACGGAGGAGGCTGGATGATTCAAGAGTGCTCTCATTCTCTGCAAAGAGCGAAGATTTGGAAATTCCATACTCGGCCGCTCTGAACATCAAGATGGTTCCGATGATGTAATTGATTCGAATCAAGTCATGGCGGTACAGCCACAACATGCTGCTGGAAAGAAAGAGAGCAATGCCCGCAAAATGCAGCGCAGGAGTCTCGCTGCCCCCGCTTTTTGCTTTACCCATTGGTTCTCCCTCGCCCATCGGATTTATTATTTTTACAAGAAAGGACTCACGGTTTGAACCTTGAAAAAGAAAGAGGATTTGAATTCTTGTAACCATCAACTTTGAAGCATATGCTTTCCACCAAAAACCAGAGGCATACAACCTCGAACTGTTCTTCAAATCTCAAACATTCATTGATATGCTATTGTCTGTCCGAGCGGCCATGGAAGGCGCTACTGACCCTGAGATGCTCAAAGACCGTCTCTTCTTCAAACTCGGGTTGTTGATTCACGACCACCGTAAAATTACGGTGGCTTTTGGTTTGATTTCTTGTGTTCTTATGACCAGTTTGATTGGCATGGGTGCAGACTGGGCCGAGGGCTTTGGTGAAGATGACGTCGAGTCTGTCAACGCTGGTCGGCTCATCTCGGAACGCTTCGAGACCGATTCCGAGCAAAGTGGACCCATGTTCCGTTACGTGGTCTTCCATTCCATGCACAACGATTCAGATGAAGCATGGCAATCTGCTGTCATTGAAGCATTAGCGGATTTTGAATCGCATGACGATGTGACCATCACATACTCTTGGTTGGTTGAAGAAGTCGACCGCAAGGATGTCATCGCAGAGGACGAAGATGGCAATTACGCCATTAACACGATCCATTTCGATACCGACAGAAAGGGCGCTAAAGCAATCATGAGCGACCTGCATGAAAGCATCAGTATCTCTGGTGATTTTGAGGGGTGGGCGACCGATGGAATTGCTATTGATTGGATGTTTGATGAACGAATCAAGAACGATTTGGTCAAGGCTGAAATTGTATCTGGCCCACTCTCAATCTTGATTCTTGGCATCGTCTTTGGATCGATCATGGCTGCTTTGTTGCCCGTTGGCGTTGGCCTAGGTACCGTTCTTGCGGCGATCGGTATGACCGTTTGGTTGTCGAACGTAACGGACGTGACCGTCTACGCAACAAACATCATTTCTTTAATCGGAATTGGCGTTTCTATAGATTACTCACTGTTCCTCGTGAATCGTTTCCGAGAGGAACTTGACCGTGGCCACGACGTGAGAACCGCAACGGCCATGAGCAGCGCTACCGCTGGAAAGGCTGTGTTTTACTCAGGCGTCACCGTGGCCATCGGCTTGATGGGTATGCTGTTCTTCACCAACACTTCGCTGCCATCTCTTGGCATCGGGGGTACCATTGCGGTGTTCATCGCGATGGTGTACTCAACAATCGTTCTGCCTGGAGTCATGGCCATGCTTGGTCCGCGGGTCAACAAATGGAAAGTGCCGTTTGCCTTTGACATGAGCGCGAAGGACGACGGCGTGTGGGCGACGGTGGCAAAGCGAGTCATGGACAGGCCGTGGACCGTTCTCATTCCTGTTTTGATCCTTTTAATCGGCGCAGGTGTTCCATTTGCATACGCTGAGTTCTCGCTCTCTTCATGGGCGGCTCTCCCGCCCGATGACGAGACCCGTCAAGGCATGGAACTGATCGATGAACAGTGGCCAGATCAAGCGGCCAACTCAATCGCCCTCGTCATTGAAACAGATGGAGCAGACCCGTTGAGTGAGGCAAACTTGAGGGCGCAGCATGCCTACATTTCGGATTGGCTCGGTGACGCAAGGGTTTCTGGCGGTATCGGTGTCGGTTTGCCAAGTCCAGAAATGACCGTTCAGGAAGTTCTCGATTTCTGGGCGGCTCCTGAAGAGATGATGCCTGTTGAGCAATCCGCAGTTCGAGAAAGCCTCAGGGCGGCGCTTGTTGGAGAAAATGCCACTTTGATTTCGTTGCAACTTGTCGGAGCGCAAACCGATGTTGCTTCTCGTGAAGTTGTGGAAGACATCCGATCGAACCGCGACGCCTTTTTGGAAGAGATGACCGGCGAAGAGGACCAACTCGTTGTCGCAGGTTTTGCTGCCTACAACGCTGACAACCTCCAAGCCATTGCCGACAATCTTCCTCGTGCTCTTGCTTTCATTCTTATCGCTACGATGTTCTTGATTTTCATGCAAGTCAAGTCAGTCATCATACCAATCAAGGCGATTGCCATGAACATTCTTTCAATCTCAGCCTCCTTTGGTATGCTTGTTTGGGTGTTCCAATGGGGTTATGGTGCTGATTTGTTGAACTTCACTCCGCAGCCCATCGATTCAGGCAACCCCGTCATCATGTTCTGTATTGTCTTCGGGTTGTCCATGGACTATGAAGTGCTGATGTTGTCGAGGATCCATGAAGAATGGGAGCGAACAGGCGACAACACCCAAGCTGTTGCAAGCGGGTTGCAAAAGACAGGAGGTCTCATCACAGGGGCTGCTGCCATCATGGTCGTTGTCTTCAGCGCTTTCGGTTTGTCATCGGTTGTCATCCTCAAGCAGATTGGTTTGGGCCTCGCTCTTGCCATCCTCATCGATGCAACCCTCGTTCGGGCCCTGGTTGTTCCCTCCACTATGCGCCTCATGGGCAAATGGAACTGGTGGTCACCAAAATGGCTTGAGAATCTGTTCACTTCCTCGAACAAACCCAATCCAACTTCGGCCACCCTTGCATCGTCAGACAATGCCAACGGTCAAGAATCGGAATAGCGTGATTGGAACATGGCGGCCCCATCCGATGCCTTTGTTCTGCCACGGACCGGCCGGACCGTTCGCAACCGCTCTGTCTTGGCAGCGATGACCAACAAACAAAGCCACGAAGATGGAACACTTTCTGACGAAGAGATTCGTTGGCTCACTTTGCGGGCCCAAGGTGGGTTCGGAATCATCACCACAGCGGCGGCCAACGTCACTGAAAAGGGGCGCGGCTGGGAAGGGGAAATGGGTGTATGGGGCGATCATCAATTGCCCGGTCTCACCAAAATGGCAACCGGAATCCGCCAGCATGGAGCGCTTAGCCTCGTCCAAATATTCCACGGAGGCATGCGTGCGCCGGAAGCAATTAACGGAGTACAACCCGTTTCAGCCAGCGTCAACACCGAGGCGGGTATGGAAGGTTCAACCCGTGCCTTGTCAGGGCCAGAAGTCAGCAAGTTGGTAGAAGATTTTGCAGATGCAGCACGCCGTTGTCATGTGGCAGGCTTTGACGGTGTGGAACTGCATGGGGCTCACTCCTACCTTATTTGTCAA
Source organism: uncultured Candidatus Poseidoniales archaeon (assembly GCA_905181785.1). Lineage (GTDB taxonomy): Archaea > Thermoplasmatota > Poseidoniia > Poseidoniales > Poseidoniaceae > MGIIa-L1. The sequence goes on along the minus strand of CAJIZC010000010.1, from coordinate 12,125 downwards.
TTTCTTGGACAACAAACCAACCGCAGAGAGGATGAATGGGGTGGTTCATATCGGGCACGAATTGGTTTCTTGTTTGCTATTATTGAGGCGGTTCGCGCTTGCACCCCTCCCGAGTTCTTGCTGTTTGTTCGAATCTCTCCACTGATCGAAAAGATGGGCATTCATCTGGATGAAAGCCTGCGGTTGGCTGAAGACCTCGCTCGGGCTGAGATTGATGGATTGCATATTTCTTGCTGGGATGTGTTTCAAGACGTCGAAGATGAGGATGAGCGGCTCATGACAAAACGCTTTGCAGATGCTGTGCCCAACGGCTTTCCTTTAATCTCTACAGGCGCAGTTTGGTCGGCAAATGACGCACAATTCGTGCTCGATGAAGGGGCTGATTTGGTTGGTGTTGGGCGCGTAGCCATTGGACACCCTGATTGGCCAGTCCACCTCGCCAATGGGGCCTATGACCCTCAACGGCCACCGTTTTCGGCAGAACATTTAGCAGATGCCGGCCTTTCACCGGTGTTCATCGATTACATGCGCCGATGGAAGAACTTCGTTGAATGAGCCACATGAGTGGCCATGCACGCTCAGGCTGCTGTAGGCAAACCATTCATCCATTGTTGGAACTCATTCCGTATTTGGGCAATGGCTTGCTTTGTTTGCTTGATTTCATGCTTGAGATCAATGCACATGGATTTACGATTTTCATTTGAAACGCCAGTCTTTTTCTGCTTTGCATCCTTCAAGGCCTTTCGATGTGCATCGAGTTGCGAGTAACTGCTGCGCAGACGGTCAACAAAACTCATTGCACTTTCCTGCAATTCTTTGTTTTCCTCTCGAGCGATCTTTTCGTATGTGGTTTTCATCCTTCTGCTTTCGATGGTCTTGTCAGGAATTTTATGGAGCCCACTTGTCACCTTGATGAAGGAAAAGCCTCGAATCCACCACTTGGTTGGATCCCAATGATGCCACTTGTGACCGTTGCGGTAATCGGCTTGGAAGGTGTGGTGGAAGTTGTGGTAGCCTTCGCCGTAGGTGAACAGGGAAAGCAACGGCGAGTCCTTGGAGGTGTTTGCCGTTGAGTAGGGCTGTGTGCCCCATGTGTGGGCTGCTGAATTGATCAAGAATGTAGCGTGGTGAACAATCACAATTCGGAACAAGCCACCCCAAATGAAACCACCCAAGAATCCTGCGACGCCACCGAGGAAGTACCATCCGGCAACACCGGGCAGGATCATTCCAACGAGGAAACCAAGGAGGAAGATGTGTCGGTCTTGGAACGCAAGGATTGGATCGTCTTGCAGGTCGTCAACTTTTTCGACAACTGCTTCTTCTTGAGAGACCATCACCCAACCGATATGAGCCCAGAAAAAACCTTTCAAAACTGTGTATGGGTCATCGTCCGAATCCGTCACCAGGTGATGGCGTCGATGATCGCTGCACCACTTTATTGCTGAATTTTGAAACGCCCCTGCCCCAAAAAGCGCGTAAAACAACCGAAGTGGCCACGTTGCTTTGTGGGTGCGGTGGGAAAACAAGCGGTGGTACCCTGCGGTGATGGAAAGGCCACATGCGATGTACATGAATCCAAAGATGCCAAGTTCCACGGAAGAAACTCCATAGTTCATGGTGTACCACACCATTCCAACGGCTGCAAGGATTGGTATGCCCGTCAAAAATGAGGCATTGAGCGGGTCCAGTTTCCAACCTTCCGCCTCCGCCGTTTGAGTCTCCATGGTAAAATGGCTACAACGCACCCTTTTGAGACTGTCTATTTGGTGACAGTAGAAACTGTTGGTTTAATCCCTCAAATTAGGTGTTGTAAAACACACCTTTGGAGTGTTCATCAGACAGCGATGATCAAATCAAATCTTCACTTAGTGCCTCACCTGGCGTCAATCCCAACAAGGTTGCGGCAGTCAAGAGGTAATTGAGCCAGACCGTCATGATCACAATGGTAATGTGAGATGTGACGTACTGTGAAAAGGTAAGGGGCAAGTCACCAAAGGCGATCAAAACTTCATCCTGCCAGGACGTATATCATGCCATCAGTACTTGATGGTTCATAAAGGTCGGATGCGACGCCTTTCCGGAGGGGAAAATATGTCAGATTTAGGTCGGCCTAAAATAGATTTAACAAAATTTCTTTCCACCCCTGCGGTTCACAGCATAAATGGTGTCAATGTCGACCCAATTCGGCTCATGAACAGCGTCAGCATGATTTCGATGAAACTAAATTCTGAAAACGTCGAACAGGTCAAGCAAATGACCACTGAAGGCCTTTCGAAAGAAGAGCGGGTCCTTTTTATCAAAAACATTCGCGACAAGGTGGATTCCGATGTGTTTGAACTTTCGACATGCAATCGGGTGCTCTATGTTGGGTTTGAAGTCAGCAGCGAAGTCCTTGAACGAAGCGTGCTTGAGGCCACAGGCCTCGATACTGCACCCTTTGCGCACCACTCGGGCATTGATGTGTGGCGGCAGTTGGTGAAGGTGTGCAGTGGCTTGGATTCGTTTATTTTGGGCGAGCTACAGGTCATGGCGCAATTCCGCGGGTCTGTGTCCCTGCATCGTAAAAACGGTCTCATAAGTGACTTGAACGGGTCGTTCTTTGATCACGTCGTCTCAGCAAATCGAATGCTAAGAAAGGAATTCGGCTTCAACCAAACAACAGAATCAATGCTGAATCTTGCTACGACTGCAATCGAAGCGCTCATCTCCGAACAACAGCAACTCAGTTGTGTGGTTCTTGGTTTTGGTGGCATGGGCTCTAAGGCCGTTGAAACCATGCTCTCGTTCGATCAAAAAGACATTACAGTCGTCACTCGAAACCCTGAGGTTTCCATCGCTCGAAATCCGGAAGTTGCCTCAAAGGTCAACATCATCACGTTCGAAGCGTGGAACCAGAACCCCGGCCACCCTTCACTGATTATTTCGACCATTCGAAATACGGTGGCGACCTACACAAGCGAACACCCTCTGCCCTCGGTTTCGTCAACCGTGATGGACTTTTCATGGCCCCCATCAATCGATGCCAGTGGTGTGCATGAGCATCAAACGCTGCTTGGTACAGAACACTGGATCAAAGCAGCTCACAAGGCTGGCGTCGAATGGGATTACTCCTCTACGATTGACCAAAGTGACATGTTGCTTTCAGGCATACAGGACCGATTCATGAGTGCCTTGACGGACAGAACGCAGGCTAAGTTTAGGGGCTTTATCTACACCACGCTGGAAAAGATGTCTGAGGAGTGGAAGGCCTCTTCATATGCAGCGCAGAAAGACAACCAACTGACCCCATTTTCTCGAGAGATTGCCACATGGATTTGCAATCAAAACCGTCCGTTTGAAAGTGGAGAGCTGGAGGACGTCATCCGCTCAACAGACCGGCCAATCAATCCAACTCTTCTCGGCAGGGTGGCCAGTGATGTAACGGAGTCTATGCTTCGAATCAATGAACGTTCAACCCTGCCGGAGGCCAATTCTTGAAACCAATTAGGATTGGGACCAGGACTTCCACCCTTGCCATGTGGCAGGCTAATAAAGTCAAGAACACCCTTGAGCAACACGGTTTTCAGACCGAGATTATTGGTATCTCATCAAAGGGAGATCAATCGCTTGGTGGCGATTTAGCCTCCTCTGTCGGGCAGTTTATTCATGCTGTTGATGCACAACTTCTGAACGACAACATCGATATTGCGGTTCATTCCAGCAAAGATGTTCCAGTTGATCTCGACGGTTCGGTCTCCAATCTGGCTTACCTTGAACGCGGCTGCACAACAGATCTTCTTCTCTTTGAAAAGAACGAAAGCGCTCAATCCCTGAGGGAGGTCTTCGAGACCACAGACGAGATGTCCATGCAACAGGTGTTGCAGTTTATCCCAGAATCCGGAATGGTGGGCACGGTATCTGGCCGTCGTCAATCTTTTCTTTTGAGCCAACGACCGGACGTCTTGCCCATCGCAGTGCGTGGACAGGTTGAGACGAGGTTGAAAAGACTTCAACAAAAAAGGGTTGACGCCGTGATCCTTGCTGAAATTGGACTCTTGCGTCTGCACGAAATCGGCGCTCTTGAGCCTTGGATTTTAGACCTTGGAGCGGCTCGTATCAGCGACCAAGAATGGCCGACTGCACCCGGGCAAGGGTCTGTTTCAGTGCATTGCCGCTCAGGCGATGTTGGTGCCTTCAAGCACCTTCGGGAACTTTTGAATCACCCTCAAACTGAAGAGGATGTTCTCGCCGAACGAACACTTTTGTCTTCAATTGGAGGAGGTTGCCTGTATCCTGCAGGAATCAAGGTTGAGAACGGGCATGCTTCGGTTAAGATTTCGCCTCAGAATTGGCGTGAGTTGTTTTGCAATGGATTTCGATTTGAGGTTGTTCACACGAATGGCGCAGTGAACGAAATGAACCTTCAACCTCCAATTCAAGAGCCAGAAGAATACTCACCCACTGAATCTGAAGGTCCAAAATTGATTTCAACTCTGAATTCAAACCGTTTGGCTCAAGTGTTGGGCAATGATGGAATCCAAGTGCTCAACAAGCCCGTTCTCGAGTTGGTGGCAAAACCTGAACACTGGCCTGAATCGTTTATTGAGGCTTCAACACCACGCTCTGAGTGGCCCTATCTCGTGCTCACTTCACCCTTTGCTGCTCGGTGCGCCATCGAAGTTTCACAAACGAATGAAGATCTTAACAGGATACAATGGCTTGCCATCGGGGAAGGCACAGCACGGGCCTGCTTCAAGCGAGGCGTCACGGTCTCGATGTGCGGTAAAGCAAGAAATTCAGTGGAATTAGCAGCCTACATCGACAAGATGGTCAGTCGAAACATCAAACTGATGGTACCTCGTTCAAACGTGGGGTCAAATGACTTCATCACTTCGTTGACTTCCCTCGGTTTTGAGGTAGATTCATGGGTTGGCTATGAAAATAAGGCGAAAGAGGTAACTGGGCTTGAAATGGGTTCAAACGATGTACTCCTGCTGTCTTCACCCTCATCCGCCAAGGCTTGGATGAAAAATTCCCTGCCCATACCTAAAAATATCTTGTGCATGGGCAAAACATCACGAGAGGAAATTGCTTCCATGGATTATTTCGCTGGCTCCACTGTTGAAGTGCTCAAGGGACCAACGGCAAAATTTGTTGCGAAGTGGTGGAAGAACTACGAGGTGAAATTGTGAACTTGAGGCCCCGCATCAACCGTTGGACTCCCGCCCGAAGGGATTTAAACTTCAACTCAAGCATTCAATCTTCCTTGGTGCAACCGCACTTTGTTGTGGCAGGTGAAGGGGTCGACGAACCAATCGCCAGCATGCCAGGCATTCATCGCCAGTCCCCTGATGTGCTTCTACAAACGATTGCTGCAGATATGAAATTGGGCATTCATTCCCACATGCTTTTCCCGGTGGTTGAGTCGCATGAAAAAGACCCAATTGCCAGCATTGCCTCTTCCAAAGAATTGCCCCTCTTGCAAGCGATTCGCGACCTTAAGTCACAATTTGGAGGCAGCATCGTCGTCATGACCGATGTTTGCCTTTGCACCGCCACCGATCACGGCCACTGTGGCGTGATTCATAATGAGGAAATAAACAATGACCTTTCGGTCGTCGAATTGTGCAAAATCGCTCTTGCTCATGCCGAAGCTGGTGCGGATTATGTGTCTGCTTCAGACATGATGGACGGGCGAGTTTTAGCCATCCGTGCCGCTTTCGAAGACGCCGGCTTTGTTGACACTGGCATTCTCTCCTACTCTGTCAAGTATGCTTCGTCTTTTTACGGCCCGTTCAGGGACGCAGCTCACTCCATGCCTTCCTTTGGGGACCGCAGCAGCCATCAAATGGACATTCGTTCAGGTTATGGTGAAGCCATATTAGAGGCGACATCTGACGAAGCAGAAGGTGCTGACATCATCATGATCAAGCCAGCAATGACCTACCTTGACGTTGTACGCAACGTCGCTGACGTGGTCTCAAGGCCTGTAGCAGTGTACAATGTCAGTGGTGAATACTCCATGATTATGGCCTCAACTGACGATGATGAATCACGAGGCAAAATGGTTCGTGAGGTTTTCCACTCCTTCAAAAGGGCCGGGGCTGACATCATAGTAAGTTACCATGCGCGGGACGCCATGTCTCGCAATTGGCTTTGAGGTGTTAAGGTGCAACGAAGTAAATCAAACTCGCTTCACAACGAAGCGATCAAACATTTGGTCGGAGGCGTCAACTCCCCAGTTCGTGCGTTCAAATCTGTTCATGGTAATCCAATCTACTTCGATAAGGCTTCAGGAGCCATCGTGACCGATGTCGATGGGAATGAACTGGTTGACTTTGTTCAATCTTGGGGCCCTCTGGTCCACGGGCATTCTCATCCCCAGATCCTCGATGCAGTCTACAAAAAGATGCAGAATGGAACATCTTTTGGCGCCCCTCACACAGGCGAAATCGAATTGGCAAAAAGGGTGAAAAAACGCTTTTCACATATGGACAAAGTCCGGTTTGTGTCCTCTGGAACTGAAGCAGTGATGAGCGCAGTACGCTTAGCACGAGGCTACACTGGTCGCGACCTTTTAGTGAAATTTGAAGGGTGTTATCATGGCCATGTGGATTCATTGATGGTCAGTTCGGGCAGCGGGCTCGCCACATTTGGAATTGCCAGCAGCCCCGGAATCCCCAAAGATACAGTTGCTACTACGCTGATTGCACCTTTGGATGACGATGAGGCAGTCGATTATTTGTTCAAGGAACACGGGCACGAAATCGCTGCTGTGATCATTGAACCTCTCCCTGCAAACAATGGTCTATTGGTTCAGCGACATGAGTACCTCGCAAACCTTCGAACCCTCTGCCATGAGCATGGTGCTTTGCTTATTTTCGATGAAGTCATCAGTGGCTTCCGGTTCAAGGATGGGAGTTATGGGGACATCTCAGGCGTCACTCCAGACATCACAGCCCTTGGGAAAATCATCGGTGGTGGTCTCCCGGTTGGCGCCTATGGTGCTCGAAGCGAGATTATGGAAAAATTATCGCCTCTTGGCCCTGTTTATCAAGCCGGAACGCTTTCTGGCAACCCACTTGCGATGGCTGCAGGCATCGCCACCCTGGACCTGCTTGATGACTCGGCCTACGATCACCTCGAATCGCTCGGCCAGGTTCTCGAACAATGTGTAGAACCAGTCTTGGAGAAGCACGGCTATCCGATGCGCCTCATGCGTCGTGGCAGTTTGTTCTGGTTTTCTCCAAGTGCTGCTCAACCCCCGTCTCGGGCTGACCTCATTCCAAGCGATGCGGGAACATTATATTCTGATGTCCACAAAGGACTGCTGGAGAAAGGGTACATGCTTGCTCCTTCAGCATACGAAATTGGATTTATAGCGACGGTGCATCAAGAGCATCATCTTCACGGTATGGCGAAGGCACTGGATGAAGTGCTTCAAGAGTTGGAGTGGTAATATGAACGGAAAGCAACGAATCGTTTCGGCTTTGAACCTTGAAGAAGTCGACAGAACACCGGTTTGGTTCATGCGCCAAGCTGGAAGGCATCTGCCTGAATACAGGAAAATAGCGGCTCAACACTCCTTTTGGGAGCGGTGTATGGACGTCGACCTGTGCACGCAAATCACACTCCAACCGCTTGAGAGGTACAAGAGCATTGACGCAGCCATCATTTTCAGTGATATCTTGACGCCCCTTCCAAGTTTAGGTTATGATGTTGAATACGGTGGCGGAATTAGAATCAGTGATTTTGATTTCTCCCATGTCGATGATTGGATTGACTTTGATGCAAGAAAACACGCCCCATGGGCAGCAGACGGCCTCAAAGCAGTCGGCGAAGAGGTTGGAGATTCAAAGGCAAGGCTTGGTTTTGTCGGCTCGCCATGGACCATTTGCATGTACTTACTCTCTGGAGGAACAGGTGACAAAGACTTTCATAATGCACGGGCTAAAATCTATTCAAATCCGGAAGAGGCAGAGCGCCTTCTCTTGAAAATGGGAGATATTGTTGGCGGCCTTTTGGCAGATCAAGTCAACCACGGTGGAGCAGACGCAGTCCAACTGTTCGATACATGGGCTGGGCTTCTTTCACCAGACATCTACAGAAAGTACGCCATGCCTGCAACAGAACGAACCATCCAAGTCTTCCGTGAAAAGGTAGGATCTGATGTTCCATTGATTCATTATGCCAAGGGGTCAGGTCACCTGCATTCAGCCATACGTGAACTCGGCGTGAACGCCATATCGCTTGATTGGAGGGACGATTTGGCCAAGAATCGAGCCCAATTTGGGGACCAATTTGCCTTCCAGGGCAATCTTGACCCGTCGCTGCTTCATGGTTCAACCGAGATGGCAAAAATCGCCACCCGGGATGTTTTGAACGCAGCGGGAGATAAACCAGGACACATTTTCAATTTGGGCCATGGATTTGCTCCATCTGCTCGAATCGATTGCGTCGAAACCGTTCTTCGTGAGATAACAGGTGAGTAATCATGCGTCAGTCGATGATCGACATGGTGCATCAAATTCAAGATGAAATCTGCGAAGCCTTGCGAAGCATCGACGGGGTTGAATACCGTCAAGATGAGTGGACCCGCGAAGAAGGAGGAGGCGGTCGAAGTCGAGTCTTTTCAGGAGGTGAGGTGTTTGAAAAAGCAGGGGTCAACGTCAGCGTCGTCCACGGAACCCTCAGCCCGCAAGCGGCACAGAGCATGGGTGGTGGACATGAACTCCAAGGCAAAGACTTGGATTTCTTTGCAACGGGGATCAGTCTTGTCTTGCACCCTCACAATCCAATGGCGCCCACGGTTCACGCCAATTACCGTTACTTCGAACGTGGTGAAGGCAAAAAGGATGGCAGCTGGTGGTTTGGCGGGGGTGCCGACTTAACCCCAAGTTACCTTTTTGAAGACGATGCTCAACACTTCCATGACGTCCACAAGAAGGCGTGCGACCTGCATGCAGTTGCAGATTACTCAGCATTCAAGAAGTGGTGCGATGAGTACTTCCACATCAAGCACAGAGGTGAACGCCGAGGCCTTGGCGGCATTTTCTTTGACGACCTCAACGGAGCAAGCAAAACTGAATGTTTTGAATTTGTAAGGGACTGTGCGCGGTCTTTCTTACCGTCATACCTTCCGGTTCTTGAACGAAGAAAGGACCTGCCGTTTACTGAACAGCAAAAACAATGGCAGCAACTGCGAAGAGGTCGATACGTAGAATTCAACCTGGTCTATGATCGTGGCACGAAGTTCGGGCTTACGACAAACGGCCGTATTGAGAGCATTCTCATGTCCTTACCTCTCACCTCACGTTGGGAATACTGCCATGAGGTCGCCGAGGGGAGTGAAGAAGACCTTCTCTTGGACGTCCTTAGGGAACCGAGGGATTGGATCATCGAATGAAGGTTGGTCGTATGTCGGACGTCACAAGTTGGATTCGTCACGGCGTGGAAATGCGCCGTCCCCTTTTCGTTCACGAATCGTTGCCGCTTTCTGATAAAATTATCATCGTAGGTGGCGGATTATCTGGTATGAGTTGTGCCTATCGAATTGCTCAGAAACGTCCCAATCTTGAGGTTGTTCTTGTCGAGAAATCACCACACATTGGCGGTGTGATCACTACGTGGTCAGAAGGCGAATGGGTGTGTGACTTGGCGGTGAATGCAACAAGGGCTCATCCAGCATTTTGGAGGCTTGTCAAGGACCTTCACCTCGCAAACGAATTCAACCCTTCTCAAGCAAGAGCCAAGTCTCGATGGGTTTTACTCAACGGTAAAAGGCACCGCTTGTCACCTCTCTCCTTGCTTAAAATCGGACCCTTCAAGCTGCTCAAATCCATTCGGAAAGCCCGATCTGGCGGCGCTTCGGTGGCTGAATTGTTACCACATAAGCAGATTGCAGATGCGCTTACACTCGGAATTGTCAATACGACTTCTGAACATGTCGATGCGGATTTCCTTATGCCTTCTATGACTCGATTTGGACCTTCTCCACCCCTGAAGGGTTCAAAGTTGAAAAAGCAGATTGCGGCATCCTACCCGCTTTTCACTCCGGAAAGGGGTGCTGTGGCCTCCTTTGATGGAGGTATGCAAACGCTTGTTCACGCATTGCAAAGCCAACTCGAGTCTCTTGATAACGTGACCATCATCACTGGACAAGAAGTTGAGTCGCCCGAATCTACGGCAAAGCAATTTGATGTGCCCTTGTCCTCGATCCTTTGGACTGCTCCAGTTGTCGACAAAGGAAGAGAGCAGACGAAGTTGTCCGTGTTTGCAGTTGGTTACCGTGATTCAGATGTGGCCAATGTGGGCTATGGCTATGGGACCTTGATTCCAGATGCTTCAATCCCAATCAGTGGCATCCTCCACGAGAGTGATCTCCACCATTCAAAACGAGCCCCGAATGGTCACCGACTGTTTCGAATCATGGCCCCTCACACTCGATGGGAAGGTGACGAAAAGGAGATTCAAAAATCTATAGAAAGGTTGCTTAGTAAAGAAGAACCAGTTCTTTTTAGGAACCTCGGAGTTCAGACCATCCCGAGTTATCCACCAGGTTACTTGCGTGATCTCTCCTTTGATTCAGAAGGGTGTAGCTTTGCAGGTTGGGGTGTGAGCGGCGTTTCAGTCACGCATGTTGTTGATGAAGCAGAGCGAGTTTCTGAACTGTTCTAAGCAGCAATGGTGGCTTTGAACTTGTTTTGAATCATTTTATCTAGCCCTTCAATCCAGTCTTCGTTATCGTTCAGGCACTTGATGACAGTGAGGCTTTCGCCACCACATTCTGCAAAGTGCTCTCGGATACCGATATCGAGTTCTTCGAGGGTCTCCAGTCCGTCTGCGAGGAAGGCGGGAGCAACGATGGCGAGTTTTTTGATCCCTCGTTGCGCCAACTCCTCAACTTTGTTCAAAGTCGATGGCTCCAGCCATTTTACGGGGCCGAGCCTGCTTTGGAAACTGATTGAATATTGTTCAGGCTTGAGTCCTAACATCCCCACCACAGTTTGTGTTGTTTCGAAGCACTGATGGCCGTAGCACATTTTGTTGGCTTCGGTTTTGATCGAACAACATTGATTTTCTTTCTGACAGTGCGCCTTCGAGGCATCGATTCGTTTGACGTGGGATACTGGAAGCCCATGGTAGGAGAAAAGCAAGTGTGTGTCATCATCAATATGCTTTAGAATGGAATTCGCAAGCGGCACAACGTAATGCTCATTTGTTTCAAAGTGGCCCATTTCAATGATGTTTGGATTCCAATTCAACAACTTGAGTTGCTTGTAAGTGTGCTTTAGGGAGGATTCAGTTGTGGCCTGGGCGTAATGTGGGAACATGGGCAAGAGAAGAAGGTCCTCAACGCCTTTGTTGCGTAACTTTTCCAAGCCACTGTGGATGCTCGGCTCGCCGTATCGCATCGCAAATTCAAATTCAACATCCTTTGATTTTTGGTCCAAGGATTTGGTGATTCGGTCTGAGTAAACTCGCAGCGGTGAGCCTTCATCCATCCATATCTTTTGGTACAGCGGCGCAGTTTTTCGTGGGCGAACGCGAAGGATGATTCCACGTACCAGAAGATGACGGAGTGGGGCAGGGATGTCGATAACGTCGGGGTCTAAGAGAAACTCTCGAAGGTAGGTTCTCACCGATTCAGTGGTGGGTTCCGTTGGGGTTCCTACATTGATGAGGAGAACGCCCTTCTTACCCATGTTGCTTTTCTAAGGCCAGATGCACTTAATGATTTGTCATTCACCTTCGTCGTGCGGACCCCATGAAGAAAGCAAACGAAAACAGATTCTTCACGGCGCAAGTCCACCATGGATTAGATGAAATTTGCTCAAATGGTGGACGTGGCGAGCAATCAACAAAGATGTTCGGAATCGATTTTGTTGATGCGCACGGTCCAACAGAACTGCTTTGAATCATTTCTGGTGGACGTGCCGAGATTTGAACTCGGCAATCGCATCGCGGAAAGAATCCGATGCTACATCCTCGGATTCCAATTTGCTCAACGAATAAATCATCTTCAGCAGATGCGCTTTGGAGGTGAGCAATAATGGGGAATCAACCTTATGTTCGGCGTATTCGATTGAACGATTGGGCTTGGCAAGCCAACGGAGACCTTGGTTCTCTCACCGTGTACGGAA